>CAYMGE010000218.1:0-1570 GCA_964389925.1 uncultured Ardenticatenaceae bacterium | reverse complement strand
CGCAGAAATCACGCGAATGACATCACCACGCCACACATAAACCACATACAAAACTATCCAACTTTCCGTCAGGCCGATCACTGTTTCGCGCTGCTCTCCGCCAATCCACTCCTCATCGTCATACCGCAAAAACGGATCGAGAAAGACCGTACAAGCGGACTGAAACGAGACACCGTGTTTGGAACGGTTCTCACTCGCCTTACCCTCATCCCATTCAAAGATGATTTCGCTCAGTTGATAGCGGACAGTCATAGCAAAAAGTATAGTCTTGCGTCAATACGATGTCAATACGCAACGCTGCCAGCAGCCAGCAAACGGTGCTGCGGGCAACTTAGTGTGGTTGTGGGGCGAATTTCGATGGTCAACTTTCCGAAGGCCGCCAAACGACGATCATTCGACGGTCGCCGTGTATACTATTCCCCTACGTCAAAACGGATGTGATTTTACATAGATTTAAGGTAATGCCGTCTCTTTTAAGGTGGGCGGCGAGCGGTTTTAGGTTGGTTTTAAGCGAAATCGGCCGAAACCTCCTATCCTTCTCACATCGCATAAAGACGACTGAACGCTCAGGGTAAATTGAAGTATGTCTCGAAAAAACAGAAGACCACGCACAGGCCTCATTGTTGTCATTGGGTTGGCGACGCTCCTCCTCTCACAGCTACTTCCGCAAGCAACCGTCATCCAGCCAACCGCACGCCGCAAGGTGGCGCAAGCTCTCCAAAGCGCAAACGATAGCGGTCAATTTGCGTATCAAACGACGGTGGTGCAGACGATGCACCCTGTTTTGAGCTTGGACAACGTCGGCCGAACCGCCCAAACAACCCACTTCACCATCGATGGCGAGATGGATATGCCAGCCGAACGCATGGTGATGGAACTGACGCAAGCCAACCAGCAGCCGATTCAAATCAAGATCGAGGACGGGCGCGGGTACGGGCGTGTCAGTGACGATGAGGCTTGGAGCGATGTCGATGTGGTCAGCGATCTGCTTTCACCGGGCAGCGATCCGCTGGGCTTTCTTGCCGCAGTGGAGAATGTGCGAATGGTGGACGGGAATTCGGCCGAAAACAACTCCCCTGCCGACCTCCTCCCTGTCTCGTACATGCAATCGGTGACGCGCTATCAATACGATTTGGACAGCTTGCAATACGCCCAAATGATGCGCGAACAGATGGAAGAGATGTTGCGCGAGTCGGGTGAGTTACCCGCTGGTTTGTCGCTGCAAACGGCGCGTCGCTACGTTGAGATGACGGGCAAGGGGGAAATTTGGATTAGCCATGATCTGCCCGTGCGCCAAATTTTGCACGTTCAATTTCCAGCGGAGGATGGCGCAGATCATTGGGTTTCGGCCGAAATCACCACCACCTTCACCGACTGGGCAGAACCAACCCACGAACTGCTTGCCGACAACTGGTTCCAAGACCCACTAGGCACAGCCAATGCGCTATTCGTCAATTGGCTGCCGACTGAACCGTGCTATAAGAACGCGCTTGCGAACCGTCAGTGTCTTTTCTACTCGACTGTTGTGAAAATAGGGGTTGAAAAAAGGAAGGAAGTGGGGTAAGAAAGC
>CAYMGE010000217.1:0-2042 GCA_964389925.1 uncultured Ardenticatenaceae bacterium | reverse complement strand
TAAAGCGCGTGAGTTTCCTCCCCGCCCTAAAGCGACGGGGTTTCCACGGGCTAAAGCCCAAAGAGCTATGAACCGACAACGCTTATTATCATTTTGCTACATGTTAAGTTTGTGTAATAGAGGTATTTGTTCAGTCACCAGTTAATATGTCAAAAATCGTTTATATTGGGTTTCCTGCTCACGGACATACAAACCCAACTCTGCCCGTTATGAAGGAACTCGTTCGGCGTGGGCATGAGGTACTGTATTATAATGCGGCCTTATTTCGGCCGAAACTCGCACCAACCGGTGTTAGTTTTCGAGAATTGCCCCAACCACTGCCATCTGAACGAGAAATTTCCGAAGCCCTACATGAGTTGATCAATGCGTCGCAAATCATCTCACGTATCAGCCGTCATCTGACACATTTTATGGTCGGGGAACTGGCGCGGGAGCAGCCTGATCTTGTCATCTACGACTCTATTGCTATGTGGGGTTACATTGCTGCTCGCACCCACAACATTCCCCAAATCTGCTTCATCACCACCTTTGTTCTCGATGGTTCACAGAAATTCATGGGCTATCGCACGATGGCACGGTTTTTCCTCGCTGTCATTCCACAAGCCCCCAAACTGCTCTGGTGGCGACGCAATATGGCACGAACGTTTGGCAAGCAACACTCGGCCGGAATCACCGATTACGCCGACACAAACATCGTCTTTACCTCGCGTGAATTCCATCCTGAAAATCGCTTTGTCGATAGTCGCTTTCACTTTGTGGGCGCATCCATCGACCATGCGACCCGTGATGGTGATTTTCCTTTTGAGCAGTTGCGCGATGACCCTCTGGTTTATATTTCGCTCGGCACAATCAATCATCTAAATCTCGCCTTTTATCAAACAGCTTTTGCTGCATTTAGGGACTACTCTGCACAATTTATTCTTTCTGTCGGCCGCAACACAACCATATCTCAACTCGGCACGCCACCAGACAACTTTATCATTCGCAATTACGTGCCACAGTTGAAAGTTCTGCAACGTGTCGATGCGTTTATCACACATGGCGGCATGAACAGCGTGCATGAGGGACTGTACTACGGTGTGCCAGAAATCGTCGTGCCAACTCATTTTGAGCAGCTACTCAATGGCAAGCGGGTCGCGCAAACGGAGACGGGCATTTTACTAGGGGCAACACGCCCGTATGGTCGCGTGAGCGCATCAGAACTGCGGGAGGCATTGGACAACGTGCTGCACGAGCCGCATTATCGAGAGAATGCGCTGAGGATCGGCCGAACGCTCAAAGCAGCCGGCGGCTATCAAAAGGCAAGCGACATTATTGAGACAATGTTAGGAATTTAATCGAGAGCATATTGAAAAATGTGCAAGTATGTGCTAATATGCTTGCATGTACACTACTGGAGAATTTGCAAAGCTGTTGGGAGTCTCAATCAAGACGCTGCAACGGTGGGATCGAGAAGGTATTTTAACTGCACACAGAAGTCCGACAAATCGACGTATGTATACGTTTGAGCAACTTCGAGAGGTGCTTGGCGAGAAGAGAAACCGCAAGACGATAGTCTACTGCCGTGTGTCTAGCCCCGCCCAACGACCGGAATTAGAGAATCAGGTCGAGGCGATGAAACAGTATTGCATCGCGGCTGGAATAGAATTTGATGAGGTTGTATCAGAGATAGGCGGCGGGATGAACTTCAAGCGAACGAAGTTTCGCAGGCTGCTGCTAAGTGTGCGTTCGGGCGATATTAAAACAATTGTCGTGGCACACAAGGACAGGCTAGCGAGATTTGGATTCGATCTGGTTGAGTACGTGTGTGAAATAAATGGTTGCCAAATCGTTGTGGCAAATGACGAAAGACTATCGCCACAAGAAGAAATGGTTCAAGACTTATTGGTCATCGTCAACACGTTTTCGTGCCGATTGTACGGATTGCGTAACTATAAAAAAAAGTTACAGCAAGCACTAAGGGATGATATTAGCTCACAAAATCAGGCTGAAGCCAAATCAAACGCAGCTTAACTATTTCGCACGTGCAGCAGGTGTTGCCC
>CAYMGE010000216.1:0-2058 GCA_964389925.1 uncultured Ardenticatenaceae bacterium | reverse complement strand
CGGCAAGGCTCTCACCGCCTAATTATGTCAGCTATTTACGCCGCTCTGTACTAGTGCGACCTGCCCTTGCGTATCGTCAAGCTGCGTGGGTTGCTCACCACCACAGGCGGCCAGCAATAGCAACAGCACAAGTAGAAGGATGTTGCGGGATTTGCAAATCCCGCAACACAGATTTAATCGATTGAACATGGGAAGTTAACGGATTGTCGCCGCCAGCCGACCTTCCGCCTGATATTGCCAAATCCGCAGTCCCAACACGACCAGCAACGCTACTTCGATCACTTTTGTGATGATACCCGTCGTGCTATATTGAGCAGGCGTGTGCAGTGCAAAGTAGGCAACCAGTGTGATGACCGTGTAGCCGAGTAACCCAATTCGCAACAGTTGATTGTATTTGTCGAGTTCCCCAAGCGGAAAATAAATCGCTGCCAGCAGTGCGAGATACCCTAGCCCGTTGAGCAGAAGCAGCGTCTCGCCACCTAGTCCAATTACGAGATGCAGCACTCCCGTCATTACACCCAAACCAATTACGCCAAGCTGAAACGGGTTAAATCGCTTCGTCGTCGCCGCGCCACCAGCAGCCAGAACGCCCGCGCCAATGCTCAACAGAATCGGTAGAGAAAAGCTCCCGCTTGCAACTTCACTATCATGGTCGTCAGGCTCCCCATGTCCATCACCATCAGCATAAGCGGTATGGACGGGGGCGGTCAGCGCAAAGAAAAGGGCAAATACAATCAGCAGTCGTTTCAACATAAGACGCTCTCCATAGGATTTTTTCGGCAGCATTTCTACCACTGCATAGCATACCAATAAATGTCTTATGACTACATTCGCTGATCTGCCTAACTTTGCATCCGCCAAATGGCTGATGTTCGCATGAAATGTATCTTGATTCTCTCCGCCAATTAGTTGCTTGATCGAACGATCTAGTTGTATAATCGAACGATATGGAACAACTACAGGCAGAGATCGTCGCGCTGACCCGCGCATTTGGCTGGCATCGGCCGATGCAGACCCCGTGCGGTCAACTCATCCCAATTGCGGAAGCACATGCGCTGCTGGAACTTTCGGCCGAAATTCCCCTCCCACAACATATCCTCGTCGAGCGACTCAACCTTGCCAAAAGCACGGTCAGCCGCTTAGTCGATAAGCTCGTCAAACGTGGCTGGGTTGCCAAGCAGCGCAGTGCGAGTGATGGGCGCGTGTGGGAGCTGGTGTTGACGGAGGAGGGTGAGGGGAAATCGGCCGAACTCGCCCATGCGCGTCAGGCAAAACTAGCCAGTGTTTGGCAACACATTCCAGCCGACCAGCAAACAGCGGTGCTGCAATCTCTCTCAACCCTTGTGGAGGCAATTCGTGAAAGTGACAGTTAAATGGATGGTGATTCTGGTTGCCACCTTTCTATGGATTGGTTGCAGTGGACACAGTACGGATAGACATGCAGAAGTCGCCGAACGTGGCGCACAGGTCATGCCATTCGACCTCGACCGCACAACGCACATCTTCGACAAGCAGGAAAATGGCGGATTGCAACAGGTCATCTCAGATGACCGCGACGCGGGACAGATTCAGCTTATTCGCGACCATCTGGCAGAGGAAGCGGAGCGGTTCAGCAATGGCGACTTCCACGATCCCGCGATGATTCACGGGGAGGATATGGCAGGGCTACACGAGTTAGTCACGGGCGCGGATAGATTGACCATCGAATACAGCGAGATTGCCGACGGCGCACAAATTCTCTACACGACGGATGACCCCGCGCTTGTTGAGGCGATCCACGCATGGTTTGACCAGCAGGTAAGTGATCACGGCGACCACGCGCAGCACTAATTCGCGCTGCCTTTTAAGATGTGAACGGTGTTGAAATAGTAATATGTGCGGTCGGCGATGCGGAAATTCTGGCGCACGCTGCCCCACATATCGCGCTTGAGAGACGCTTTACTAACCCCAAACGGCGCGGCGAACCATATACCAACTCGCATCACCCAGCGTGGCAACTCGTCTGACCAGCAATTCCCGCAGGTTGAAAATGTGAGAGAATAGAGGGATGAAGAAGAT
>CAYMGE010000215.1:0-2078 GCA_964389925.1 uncultured Ardenticatenaceae bacterium | reverse complement strand
TCCTCGCCAAACTCCACGCACCACGCACCACGCACCACGTCTCTGCCCTCTTCAATCACAGCGGCCTACACCCCCGCTTCCACGACAACTACATGACGTTCTACGGCAGCAACGGCGCAATCCACGTCGAAGGCCACTACGGACACGGCCCCCTGCATCTCTACAAAGACGGCAAGTGGCAACTCATCCCCATCCCCAATCACATCATGCGCGACCAGCCCGACATTGATGAACCAACCCAACGCAACTGGAACATCCTCATGCGCCACTTTGTCGCCGACATTCGCGGCGAACTCCATGAGCCATACCAAACGTTCGCAGACGGGGCGACATATCAGCAGATAACCGATTTCGTTCTCGCTGGTGATGGTTGGTATGAGATATAGAGAATAAACAATGACAATACCGTTCACAGATAAAGAAGTACAACATCTCACAAAATTCATTGGCTATGGTGAGCTAAATGCTGATGTATGGTTTTTGGGTATGGAAGAAGCTGGTGGCGGTGAAAAAAATCTGCGCGGTCGCCTCACGTTTCGCCAAGTTGAGGATTGTGCAGAGGCGCATAAAAAATTAAACATCACGAGCTTACACTGGGGCAAGCGTACCATACAAAGGACTTGGCGTGGCATGTGCTACGTGATGTTGACTTTAGCAGGACAACCGACTGACCGTGAATCGATTCGAGTATATCAGGCTGAAAAACTTGGCCGGTATGGAGGCGATACGCTACTGACTGAGCTAATGCCGATTCCCTCCCCGAAACTTAATCAGTGGGGCTATGAAGAACTATTATCACAGTTCAAATCACGTCAGGATTACTTTGAAAAAATCAAACCATATCGGTTAGCCCTATTAAATTCCCTGCTCAAGGACAATAAACCTTCGGCGGTGGTTGCTCATGGCAAGGGGTATTGGCACGAATATAGATTGTTGTTTAGTCACCTCCAATTTTCAAAACACAACACTTTTGAAGTAGCCAAATCAGATGAGACGGTCATCATCTTAACTGGGCAATTTGCCAGTCGTTCTATGAATGGCAAATTTGGCGAAGTTGCTCAAATCATCTCAGAAAACCTGAATAATTGATTCGGGAAGACAGGCTATGACAAATAATCGGTCAGACGAACTTACAGAAGTAGCATTTAATAAGCTGCACCACATCTCAACCGCAACGCTGACAACCCAACTACTCAAGCGCGGTTTCCGCAATACCTTTTTGCAGCTCACGCCCCTCAAACCGAGCAAGCGCATGGTCGGCTACGCGCTCACGCTGCGCTATGTGCCGCTGCGCGAGGATTTGGTCGATACACAATACGACAACAAGGTGAACGTGCAGCGGTTGGCGGTCGAGTCGGTTGGGGCGGATGAGGTGATCGTGATCGACGCACGAGGCGACATTCGCGCCGCCTCGTTTGGGCATATTTTGGCGACGCGCATTCAGGCACGCGGCGCGGCAGGGCTTGTGACGGATGGCGCACTGCGCGATACGCAGGGCTTCAAGCAGTTGGAGATGCCATCGTATTGCAAAGCCCCCCACGCGACGACTTCGTTTGTCGTGCATCATCCGCTTGAGATGAATGTGCCGATTGGGTGTGCGGGGGTGTTGGTGATGCCGGGCGATGTGATCGTTGGGGATGCGGAGGGGGTGGTGGCGATTCCCGCGCATGTTGCCGAAGAAGTCGCGCATGATGGGTATGAGCAAGAGTTACTGGAAACATTTTTGACGCAAAAAGTAGCATCGGGGGCGGCTCTACACGGTGTGTATCCGCCAAATGAAGAAACGCTGGCAGAGTATGAACGCTGGCGGGAAACGAAAAAACGTATTGCGTAAAACGTGTTGCGTAAAGAGCTACGCAATACGCAATACGCAATACGCAATACGGAGAAATCATAGATGAATGAAATTATGGAAGAAATCGGCCGAATCGGGATCGTCCCCGTCGTCGCCATTGATGACGCGGCAGATGCGGTTCCACTCGGTCAAGCCCTGATGGACGCGGGGTTGCCGTGTGCAGAAATCACGTTTCGGACGGCGGCGGCGGCCGATGCGATCAAGGCGATGAGCGACGCATTCC
>CAYMGE010000214.1:0-2521 GCA_964389925.1 uncultured Ardenticatenaceae bacterium | reverse complement strand
TTGACCGACTACGGAACGGTCAGCTATTTCAGCTACCCGACGTTGAGCGAACGCATCGTCGTGCTGTGGAACACGTCGTTTGACAGCGAGGCGGCGACCCAACTGGCGAGCTTGATGGTCGTCATCGCGCTGATTTTGCTGTTTGGCGAGCAGTTTATGCGGCGACAGGCGCGTTTTTACCAGCAGGGCAGCTACGGTCGGCGCATGTCGCGCACACAGTTGACGGGGGTGCGCGGCTGGCTGGCGACGCTGGTCTGTTTTGGGATTTTGGCAGCGGCGTTTGCCGTGCCAGTGACGCAACTCGTATTGTGGGCGATCCAGCGGGTGCGCGAACCGACCGTTCCCGTGCTGAACGACCTGTTTATCGCCTACACACGCGACACGCTGCTGCTCGGTGTCGCGGGGGCGGTGACGACGGTGTTGATCGCGCTGATTATCGCCTACAGCAATCGCCGCGACTCGATTGAGACGCGCAACTATCCACGCTGGCTGTCGCGCCTGATGACGATTGGGTATGCGATGCCGGGTGCCGTGATTGCGGTGGGCGTGCTGACGGTCGTTAATCCCATCGACGGCGCGGTGACAGATTTTGCGGAGGCCAATCTCGGCTATCGCGGCTTTGGCTATCTGCTGACGGGGACGATTATCGCGCTCGTTTACGGCTATTCGGTGCGTTTTATGGCGTTGGCGTTTAACAGCATTTCGGCGAGTGTGGATAAGATTCGGCCGAATATGGAAGCCGCCGCCCGCACGATGGGGGCTGGCAGCGGGCGCATCTTCCGCCGCATCCACATCCCGCTCGTCCGCACGGGCATCGGCGCAGGCGCAATTCTCGTCTTTGTCGATACGATGAAAGAGTTGCCGATCACATTCCTACTGCGCCCGTTCGGAATGGACACCCTCGCCGTGCGAACCTACCTCCTGAGCGTTGAAGGCTTTCACCAATCGGCCGCCATCCCCGCACTGATGATTTTGGTCGCAGGATTGATTCCCGTCTTTCTCCTCATGCAGATTGGGGCAGATGAAGGATGAAGGATGAAGGATGAAGGATGAGGCAAATGTCTCTTCGTCCTTCATCCTTCCCATAAAATGACGTATATTCGATTTCAACAAGTCAACAAACATTACGGTCAGGCGCACGCCGTCATTGACCTCGATTTGAACATTCCCAAGAGCGCGATTACGGTGCTGTTGGGGCGCAGCGGCTGTGGCAAGACGACGACGTTGCGGCTGATCGCGGGGTTGGAAAAGCCCGATTTGGGGGAGATTTGGATCGGCGATCAGCAGGTCAGCGGCGGGCGCACGTGGATGTCGGCGACACAGCGGCAAATTGGGATGGTGTTCCAAGATTACGCGCTGTTTCCCCATTTGACGGTCGGGCAGAACGTGGCGTTTGGGCTGACGGGGGTGAAGAAAGCGGAACAGAAAGCCCGCATCGCCGACATGCTCGACTTGGTGGGGTTGATGGGGATGGAAGGTCGCTTTCCCCATCAACTGAGCGGTGGGCAACAGCAGCGGGTTGCGCTCGCACGCGCCCTCGCGCCCAAGCCAAACGTGATGCTGCTCGATGAGCCGTTCTCTAACCTCGATGCGTCGCTACGTCAGGCGATGCGTGAGGATGTCCGCGCCATTCTGCACGAAGCGCAGGTGACAACCGTTTTTGTGACGCACGATCAGGAGGAGGCGTTGCGGCTGGCGGATGAGTTGGTCGTGATGGATGCGGGGCGCGTCTTGCAGCGCGGTGCGCCAGAGACGGTCTATCGCTATCCGACGAGCCTCAAGGTGGCGCAATTTTTGGCGAAGGTCAACGTGTTGTCTGGGGAGGCAGAGGGGGGAATGGTGGAGACGGAAATCGGCCGATTGCCACTCTACGACCCCGCACTAACCGGCACCGTCAATGTCGTCCTCTTCCCCGAAGTGATTGCGATCACGCCCGATTTGAAAGGCACGGCAGTCGTGGAAGAGGTGAGCTACTTCGGCTTTCATCAGTTGGTGACGCTCAGACTCAAGAGCGGTGCGCTGCTGCAAGCTCGGACGTGGTCGCAAACCAGTGTGAATGTGGGGGTGGGTGTTCGGCCGATAGTGGATACGCCTGTCGTCGCGTTTGCGGACGGTTAAACGCCGCTACACCAACGCAACATGTAACCTTCGCCCCAAAGCGAATGCCGCACGTTCCAGAGTATGCAAAGTTGCAGAATTGTTCGTGGGATCAAGTAATCGATCTACAGAGGTACGGCTCGTTTTCATACGAGTTGCCATTTCTGATTTTGTAACTTTTTGTTCTGCCATTAGCTTCGCAATTTGAAAAGCGATCACTCTTTTCATTGCGATGGCCTCAGCCTCAACCAACAATCCTTCTTCTGCCAGAAAGTCATCAAAATCACTTCCTATATGCTTTTCATTCATAATTTAATCCTCGATTTCTAAAGCACTCAGTCTCTGCCTTGCCACTTTTAATTCTTTCAATGCTGAAAACTCTGGAAAAGGCGGTCAAGTGGCAAAGGCTAAAATATCATCCCAT
>CAYMGE010000213.1:0-2577 GCA_964389925.1 uncultured Ardenticatenaceae bacterium | reverse complement strand
CCGGCGCGATTTTGGGACATGAGTTTTTGGGGCATGTCGTTGAAGTCGGTGCGGCCGTGCAGACGGTCAAAGTTGGAGATCGCGTCGCCGTCAATCCGAATATGACGTGTGGCAAATGTCGCTACTGCAAGCGTGGCTTGCCCAACCATTGTGACAACTGGACGACGCTTGGTCTCGATCAAGATGGTGGGTTTGCCCATTACACGACTGCGCCAGAGGACAGTTTGCATCCCGTCTCGGAGGCGTTGCCGTTTGAGAAAGCAGTCTGGATCGAGCCGCTGTCGTGTGTTGTCAATGGCACGGACAAGCTGCGGATTCAGCCAGCGCAAACGGCGGTTGTGATTGGGGCAGGGCCGATTGGCATGTTGCACGCGCTGATGTTTCAGGCGGCGGGGGCGCGGGTGATTATTGCGGATTTGTCGGAGTTTCGGTTGGAGGCGGCCGAAAAACTCAACTTCACTGCCGTCGTCAACGCCAAAAAGGAAAACCTGCACGCTGTCGTTATGGATTTGACGCACGGCTTGGGCGCGGAAGTCGTCGCCGATGCGGTCGGCAATCAGGCGGGGGCGTGCGTCGCAATGGCGGCACGCGGTGGGCAAATCACGCTCTTTGGCATGATCGAACACGCCCAACCGCCGATCAAACAGTTTGACATCACGCGCAACGAACTAACCATCGTCGGCACATTTGTCAGTTCCTACACCTTCCCGCGTGCCATCCAAATTTTAGAAAGCGGCGTGATCGACCCATCGCCCCTCAATTCACTGACGCTGCCAATTGCCGACATGCAGCGGGGTATCGACGCGGCACGGGCGGGTGAGGCGGTGAAGGTTGTGGTGACAGCGTAGTGAAAAAGAACGAAGAAAAAGAAAAAGAGGTTGAACCATTTCTTTTTCTTTCTCTTTCTTCTTTTTACTTTAGTAAGGAGAACAGATGAAAATAGGTCTTGTAACAGACAGTTTAGGACATCTTCCGTTTGATGAGTTGCTGGAAACGGCGGCGAATGCGGGGGTTGAGATGCTCGAATTTCCGTGTGGGGGGTGGTCACAGGCTCCCCATCTCAATTTGGAGGAGATGCTGGAAAGCGCAGCGGCACGCACTGAATTTATGGCGAAAGTCCGCGATCATGGGTTTGAGATCAGCGCGTTGAACTGCTCAGGCAATCAGCTTGCGCCCAACGAACGCGGTCAAAAAGATGAAGCGGTGGTGCGCGGCACGATGCGATTGGCGAAACTGTTGGGCATCAAGCGCGTCGTGATGATGTCGGGGTTGCCCGGCGGTGGCCCCGGTGCAAAGTATGCTAACTGGATCACGACCGCATGGCCGCCCGAAGTGTTGGAGACGCTACGTTACCAGTGGGAGGATGTCGCCATTCCCTATTGGCGCGAGTTAGCCGACTTTGCCAAAGAGCAGGGCATCGAAAAAATCTGCATCGAACAGCACGCCAGCCAGCTTGTCTACAACACGAAGACGATTTTGAAATTGCGCGATGCGGTTGGTGAAATTGTGGGGGTCAATCTCGACCCAAGCCATGCGCTGTGGATGGGTGGTGATCCGCTGTTTGCGATTCGTCACTTGCGCGGCGCGATCTATCACGTCCACGCCAAAGACACGCATATTGACCCGCAAAATGCGGCACTCAACACCGTTTTGCTGACCGAGACGATTGAGGATATTGCAGATCGCTCGTGGAACTATGTGACGCTCGGCTATGGTCATGGCGAATCATGGTGGCGCGAATTTGTCACGCAGTTGCGGCAAAACGGATACGACGATGTGTTGAGCATCGAGCATGAGGATTTCAATTTGCCGCCTGTGGTGGGGGTGGAGAAGTCGGTGGCGTTGTTGCGGAATGTGATTTAGAAAGAAAAAAGAAGAGAGAAAAAGAAAAAGAACCCTTCTTTTTCTTTGTTCTTTTTCTACTTACTTTATGAGTGAAATGAACCAAGTTCGCGTTGGAATAATTGGGACGAGTTGGTGGACGGAGGGTGAGCGGTACGACTACGTGCGTGTTCTGGATGAGATTGCGGCGACAGGGTATGCGGGGACGGAGTTGGGGGATTGGGGGTTTATGCCGACTGATCCGCAAGCGTTATCGGCCGAACTTCGCAACCGCAACCTCAAAATGCTCGGCTCATGGGTCTCCGTGCGCCTGTACGACGCGGACTATCACCAAGCGGGGATCGATCAGGCTATTAAAACGGCAAGATTGCTGGCAGCCGTCGGCGGTGAAGATAACCTCATCGTCATCGGCGACGATCACAGTACGATACCGCTGCGCCACGACAAATCTGGACGGGTCACAGCCGACATGTTTTTGGATGATGCGGGGTGGGAAGTCTACACTTGTGGCGCGATGAAAGTAGCGGAGGCGGTCAAGCGTGAGACGGGCTTGCGTTCGGTCATTCATCATCATGGGGCGACCTATGTGGAGCATTCGGCCGAAGTCGACAGATTCCTCGAACTGACCGACCCCAACATCATCGGCATGGTGTTCGACACAGGTCATGCGATGCTCGGATAAGCTGATCCTGTTGAATTACTGCGTAAACATTACGACCGTATCTGGCACGTTCA
>CAYMGE010000212.1:0-2643 GCA_964389925.1 uncultured Ardenticatenaceae bacterium | reverse complement strand
GTATCTGCATTAAGCATTTGAGCAACGATTGGTCCCAGTACATCCCCTGTCACCTATGTGCCGTTTTCATCTACAACCATAGGCCTATCGGCGTCACCATCAGTAGAAACCAGCGCGTCAAGTGAATGCTCACTACACCAATTATGAAATAGTTTGCGCGTCTGCGTGTCCACCGCTTCGGTATCTACTGGGGTAAAATGGTTGGCACGTGCCAATCGCACTACGTCAGCCCCCATATTAGATAGTATGGTGGCCAATGCGTCTCTGGCAACCGATGAATGTTCGTATATGCCAATCCGTAAACCGTTGAGTGCCTTTTCACCAAAGGCATTCACATATCGCTCAATATATTCTTGGAGAGCGTTGTGCGCGTGTTCCCATTGGCCATTGGCTACTAAATCAGGTTTGGCACCCAGTGTTGCCGAGATTTTGGCTTCGTCGCATTTTGTAATTTCTCCAGTCGGAAGGTAAAATTTTAGTCCATTACGGTCAGCGGGAATATGGCTTCCTGTGACCATAATAGCTGTCTGTCCCATGCGCATTGCGGTGAGTGCCAATGCCGGTGTTGGTAAGGCGCCGTGGTCAATTGCTGTGAGACCTGAGGCGTTGATCGCTCGGATCACTGCCTTGGCAATTTGTGGTGAAGACTCTCGAAGATCTCGTCCTAAATGTACCGCACCTTCGGGAGCGCTTATTTTAAGAAATGCGTGAGTGTAGTCGGCGACTAAGGTGTCTGTTAGTTCTGAAACCAGACCGCGTAGGCCGCTTGTGCCGAATTTGGGGGACATGTTGGCAGTCCTTGTGTGCGTAATTATGTTAGCTTGGCCTAAAAAGTGTGAACTGAAGGCCACCCGCCTCATGTGCGAAATCAGCTATAAGGCGATGAAGATGTTAAAGTCCTACGGACGCAGAACCTGTGTGTGAGCGTAGATGTGCTGCTTTTTTAGCTGCTGCTTGAGTGGGCGCAGCTTCCAAACTATCAGTCTCACTGTTGAGGATATAATCAGCCGAAGACGGTCACATTTTCTTGTAAGGCTCCAAAGCTAATGGAATTTCTTCCAATCTACATTTTAAGCTTGAAGGATGCACAGCGTTTTATGCCGCTTGCCAAGGCGCTTGAGGCTCATGGTGTAGATTACGAGATCTTTTGGGGCATTGATGGTCGAGACGGACTACCAGCGATATATGAAAAAAACATAGATCGTCTTGGTGCAGAGGCTCGAATGGGTCGGCCAATGTCGGATGGTGAATTCGCCTGTGCCCTCTCACATCGACAAATCTATATGCGGATTGCAGAAGGAGATGCGCCCGCGGCTATTGTACTAGAGGACGATGCCGATCTCTCCCAAGCATTTTTTTCGCTCGGGCAATTGCTGACTGAGCCTCCCTGTGGATTGCTGTTGTTTGATCATAAAAACACTTACGTAAATCTCCGTGATCGGCTGCTCATGGCTGGAGAGGTTTATGCGTATCGGATGGTTTTGCCGCCATTTTTAGCGACGGGATACATGGTTTCACGAGAGGTCGCGGCACATCTTGCCTTTCGTGATGGTCCAGTAACGCAACCGTCGGATTGGCCTGATGTCATTACAAAATTTGATAGCTATGCTTGTGCTCCAAGGTTAATCACACAAAGAAACCGAGCCTCTGAGGTATCTGGTTTGGAAGAAGGCCGCCGGCGCCATAAATATAAAAAACGCAAAAGCCTCCGACGAATTTTTTATAAGGCATACTGGCGACGTTGGATAACGAAGCGATTAGCTTATAAATTGGCTTGAAAATCCAAACATGCTATTGGCGAGAGCTTTTACGTAGAGCGCAGTAAAATTTTATTGGACCCTATAGCCGCGGCAACCTTTTGATATGAGAGCGCCCTCGTTGGCGATGTGCTGGACGCTGAACGTAACAAAACGGTTTCAGCTTCTTCTAAAATTTCCGCAGCTTGAATTTTTAAGGCCGCCGTTCTTGTTGCGGCAGTTGCATCCATTGAACGCGTTGTTACAAGCTTTTCTCCGGATTCATCGGTCAGATATGCTCGTAACGCTGGTTTCTCTCGGTCAAGGTTATTTTGAACCAATTGATCAAGTTTACGAGCAGCAGTACGTAAAGAAGAGCGGATAATTTCGTCTCCACCATTGCGTTGCAATGCGTTTGCCAAGTCTTTGTAGGTAACTGCAAAGCATGCGACCCTATACTCGTCACCCATGTCTACACATATTTTCTGAATTTGGGCCAAATTCTGTGCCACGAGAGAGTCTTGAGCTTCTACCTCAAGATTGGGTGAAATACCCCATGTATTGGAAGATGATTGACCAGAAAAGCGTTGCTTGCGAGGGCCATCTTCGTCGTTGTCTGACTGATTTGCCGTATCAGCCATATCGCTTTGCGATCCGTCATATGCCTCTTTAGATGTTTGAGCGGTTAGTGAGAAAGCATTGATGGTACAGACGATTGCCAAAATGATACTAATCAAATACCGCATGGTTCTTTGGCCCCTACTGAGTGGCTGATGATATGCCATAATTTTACTGCACCTTCAAAGGTGTAGCAAAGAATTTTCAATTTCTAAAGCTGGCTTGCCTCTTCCCCCCAAAAGAAATGAGCGTTCGTTGCGAACGCTCACTATTAAGATTAGGATTTGTA
>CAYMGE010000211.1:0-2644 GCA_964389925.1 uncultured Ardenticatenaceae bacterium | reverse complement strand
GCTGGGTGGCGCGGCTGTTGTGAATGCCAAAGAGCGTGATCTCGTTGAAGTGGCGATGTTCGGCCGAATGTGCCACGACGCGCAGATCGTGGAAATGACTGGCGACGTATTCTGCCACAGCACGAAACGACAGCACCATTTGTGGCACAACCCACACCAGTACGCCATCCGCGCAGAGGGCAGGTCGCGTCTGCTTGAGAAACAGTAGCTCTAACCGACCTTCTGTTTCATCTTGGTCATACGGCGGATTGAGATAGAGCAAGTTGAAGCTGTTGCGCGACCAGTTCATCTGCTGCATTGGCGACCAGAAGATGCGCGTTGCCTGTTTGTCTCGATGTCGAAGCGGGGAACCGTTACGTTGGGCGAGATATTGCTCTACAGCGGTGCGTGATTCTTCTGCACGCGAGCGTTGCAGTTCATTGCCGAATGGTTCCAAACAAAGTGCGGAAGCCAGTTGCACCAGCGCAACACCTTTGCCGCAGCACGGATCGTAAACGCGACCGCCATCTGGTGCGGTGATGTGTTTTGCAATCTGGGTCGTGACGGCTGGATCGATTTTGTAATATCCAGCCTTCTCTTGGGCTGAGAGGCGACTCATGACGGGATAGCCTCCTTGAAATTGGCGACCGCAGCAGCAATATGACGTGGAATGGGGATGACGGGTGTGCCACTTGATGGACATTGTTGCTCAAAAACAGCGGTTTCCCCTTCGCTGCGAATCCAGCGATACCCGGCAGCAACTGCTGCGCGAATCGCTTCCAGCTCTCCATTAAATAAGGTGGCGAGGGACGCATTTGGATGCAGTTGCGGTTTGTAGCGATACAGCTCTAAGACGACTGATTTATCGAATAGCTGATAACTGTAGACAGGTGTGGACATCGGTTGCTCCTTGTCATGCAAAACGCCCCGACGTTGACTGTCGAGGCGTTTGCAGTGTGTTATTGTTTTGTTGTCGTGAGGGGGTTACTGTTGTGAGTTTAGATGGTTACAAGTGGTGTGTGACGAATCGGCCGAATGGAACGGACGGTAAACGGATTCCTTCTAAGCTGCGGGGACGGCATGGCTCGCCCATTCATCCATCCAGTTGACAAACTGTTGTTGTAGCGACTGGCGGTAGAGGGACAAATCTTTATGCTGTTCTGGATTGAGCTTTCCTGTAGCGAGCAACGCATCGGCTAATTGCAGCGCACGATGAGGATAGCCCGCTTGCGCCCAGCAGCTTAACTCACTGCGGCGATGAATCACGGCAAGCTGCTCTAACCCTTCTGCCTCAGCCCATCTAATCCACTGGCGCTCTATTTCAGCGACTTGTGCGAAGTTGTCAGCCGCATCTGCATAGTGATGTTGCGCTTTATGCAGATGTGCGTCAAACAACAAGCGAGACTTCTTGCGTTCGAGTTGCTCTAAATGTGTCGGTGGATTTCCCATTGCAATCCTATGAGTGGCTGAATTCATACTTTTGCTCCATGAAAAGATAGATGAACGGCGGCTTTTTCAAAATGTACGACACAAACGTACCCTGTCACTTTGTCTGGATTAGATTGCAACTGCTGACGTTTGATACGTTTTCGTGTCGTCAGACTCCCGCTTAACGTGCCACTAATCTCTAATCCAAATAGTTCCTTGCCATCACTGAGCCAATAATCAAACCGTTCCCCACGCTCTGTGACACGCGCAAACTGGAGATTTGTGTAAAGTGGTAAGACCGCGCAAGCAATCCCACACGCTGCCCACTCAGTAATCACAGAAGATTGCACAGGTGGATAGCGCAATTTTGGCGTGGCTTCGTCCCATGTGAAACGCAGCCGCTTTTGCTTCATGTGCGGCAAATTGTTAAATGAGACGGACAATATTGCCGCGTGTTCATCAGAGAGAGTGTGTAGTCGATAATGCACAAACGGGATAAAAACCTCAACATCGATCAATGGATGCAGGGCAGCAATCTCGTTCAGGGAAATCGTGTCATCAAATTGCATAAGGCAACTATATCTTAGCAGAGAACCTGATGATACGTCACGGACTGCCTCCTAAAACTAGGCGAGCCATCAGTATTCGGAGGGTCGGAGCAAGGTCGTCACCGATCTGTCCCACTCGGAGATAATCCAGAGCTTTACCGTGCGGTCGCCGCTGTCTGTTTGAATCGTGTGGTCGTAGCTGGAGAAGAGGCGTTCGTTGCCATTCTTCAATGCACGATTGTTGGCGCGTAAATCTTCTGGCTGCATCTCGCCCCAATCTGCGTTTGCGTGGCGGTGCAAGGAGACGGAGAGGTTGATGCCCTGTTCAGCCAGTTCCAATGCGCCGGGTGTGGTGACGACGCGGCCGAGCGGAAAGCGGGTTGAAGGAGGGAGCAGGATATTGTAGCTGTCGCGCTTGGGAAACATGTCTCCCAGCCCCGCCGCTTCAAGGGTTGCACTGAGGTCGTTATCTACGTTATAGATAAGACCGTCCTCAATTGCCTCGTCGGTGGTGTAGGTACTGATGAGGTCTGGCATGTCCATATCGTTGGGTTCTTCAATGAGAGCGTTATCAGTTGGCTCAACGGGATTGCCCGCGTGCAGCAAGACCAGCTCACCGCTCTGGAAGCCTGCATGGATGATCTGCTCCCATGTCTCAGCCGCCGTGTGGATGTGCCAAGCCATTTTGC
>CAYMGE010000210.1:0-2780 GCA_964389925.1 uncultured Ardenticatenaceae bacterium | reverse complement strand
GAATTTGAAACGGTCGAGGGTGTGCGCGTGCAGCACGTCAAATTTGCCGCGTCGGACACGTACCCCAAATGGTCTTGGCGACATTGGAAAAACGGCACGTGGTACAACGGCATGGGGGGCAATTCGCCGTATTTGCTTAATCGGTCGGATGTGGCAGCGGCCGACATCATCTATCTCGTTGAGGGCGAAAAGGATGCCCAGCGTGGCAAGTTAGCGGCACACGGCAACGCTCACATTGCCTTTACCGCCACGCACGCGGGAGCCAATGCCGCCCTCAAACCGCATCAAATTGAGCAACTGCGCGGCAAAACGGTCTATCTCATCGGCGATAATGACGAGGCGGGACGACAGGGCGTTCTCAAAAAATTTGGGCAACTCTCAGATGAACGCATTGACTGTCTCATCGTCAACCTGCCCGTCAGCCACGTCGGGGGGGATTTGTCAGACTACTTCGACGCGGGCGCATCGTTTGCCGATTTGCTGACTTGTCCAATTGACAGGCACTCACAAACGGTTCATGTTCCAGTGGGCAACTACCTGTCAGACGTGTCATTTGAGCTGCCAGCACGCACGATTCTGACCGCCGCGACGGGGATTGGCAAGACGACCTATGCGCTTGGGCTTGCGGGTCGCACCATTTTTGCCTGTCCGACACAGACATTGGTGCAGCAGTTGGCGACCGAAAATCCCCACGCCGACCTCTACTATGAACACGCCAAAACCGCGACCGAGGACAGCCAACTCATCATCTGCACCTACGACAGCGTGCCAGCCGTCCTGCAATTTTGCGCCGATTTCTCGCGCTGGAACCTCGTCATCGATGAGATTCACAACAGCGCCGCCAGCGGTGACTATCGCAGCGAGGCACTCGACAACCTGATGGACACGCTGCACAACGACTGGCAGAACGTCCTCGTGTTGACCGGCACGCCACTGCCGCTGTCAAACCCCGCATTCATCAACTTCTCATCTATTGGGGTCAATTCTGTGCTCAGAACGCAGCCCGCCCAACTCGTTTCGTGGGAAAAGGGTGTGCGGCGACGCGACGCTCTGCGCGAACAGTGTGATCCTGACCAACGCCATCTCATCTTTTTGAATGACAAAGGGGACGAATTGGCCAGTGTGACGAGCTTGTTGAACGTCAAAGGGTTCACAGATGACCAGATCATGACGCTCAACGCCGACAACAAGTCACTGCCTGCACAAGCGCATCTGATCCAAACAGGGGTCGTGCCGGATGCCGTGCGCGTCTTGATCGTCACCTCTGTGGCGATTGAAGGGATTAGCTTGTATTCTGAGTTTGATTGCATCCACGTCTACAGTCACCTGCATCCGCTGCTCGCCCAGCAGTTGGTTAGCCGTCTGCGCAACAGTGCCGCTCACACCTACATCTACTGTAATGGCAAGGGCGAACACGAAACGGTCAACGCTCAAAAGTGGCTTGAGCGCACCGTCTCTGACGCGCAATCGTTGTTGAACCATATGCTCAACAATGCGCCCGACCCCAACGATGACAGCGAGGAAGCCGCCATTGCCCGTCAGTCCACCAACTTTTTTCTGGGCAAATATGCCAATCTCATCCGCACCCACAATGATGGCGAGATGGGCAGCCTCTTCGCCGCCAAATCCTACAGCCTCAGCTATAGCGGCATCGACAACCACGCCTTTCGCGGTGTTACCTACTTTGCCTATGACAATCCTGCCGTCTATCAGACGCTGTTGCGCCCCTATCAGTGGGTATTTGGCGACCCGATCAGCGTCAGCGAGGTGCGCGAGACCGCTGCTGAAATTGCCAATCGCGCCGCCTTGAAAGAACAGCGGCATGCTGACCATCTCGCTCGCTGTGAGACGCTACGCAACCTGCACACACGAGAGGTTGAGCAAATTGCCCAGCGTGGCAGCGATGAGCATGATGCGCCGACGGTTGAGATGGCGCGGCGTGTGGTTGAGGTGTCGGCCGACATCGATCACGACATCCCTCAAGCCATCGACATCATCGAGCAAAAACCGACCACACGCAGCTTAAAGCGCGAAATGAAGCGCGTTCACATCCAAAAAGCACGCGCACAGGGGGAGGCGATTACCACTGCCCTCTACGCGGGGCTTGTCATCGGTGATGTCCTGACCGTCGCGGCGATCTACGCCTACATCACGCAAGTGTTTTCACAGCATGGCGTTCTCTGTTGGTTGACCGAAGATGAAAGACGTCTGACCACCACGCGCTGTACTCGCCTGCTGCATGACCTGTTTACGCTCAAGCGCGTGCAAATCACCCAAGATGGCAAGCGCATCAACGCCTACAAAATTATCGACGACAACCCCTGCCTCACTTATGTGCTTAAGCAATCGACTGCCATAACTGATGCAGAGCCTCCCAGTTTGAGCCACAATCCTTACATCACTTATGCGGGTAAGAAACCGCCGTTATAACTGATGTTTCAATGGCTTGTGCGGCCGCTCATGGCTAAATAGGCTGCTGTCACCATGCTACAGCCCAACTGGGCTGTCACATACGAACTCACTTGGGCGATTCGATGCGATACGCTTCGTTTTTGCTTGTCTTCTGAATGAGATGATTTATGCAACCGTTTGTAGAAGGTTCACCGTGTGTCTCAACCACTTATTGACCAATTCCTGTGTCTCAACACCTTGCTCCGTTGCCATACGCCGCACAAAGGCATCAATATCAGCCTCCAGATAAATTGGTAGAAGAAATTCCCCTGTGGGGTTATGGAACTTACTGCGTTCTGCTTTCGAGAAATCGTAGTTGTTTTTCATAT
>CAYMGE010000209.1:0-2875 GCA_964389925.1 uncultured Ardenticatenaceae bacterium | reverse complement strand
GAGCATCCCGACGTGAATCAGATCGTGTTTACGGGGTCTGTGCCGACGGGTCAGAGCATCATGAGAGCAGCGGCGGGGAATGTTGTGCCGACGGTGATGGAGTTGGGCGGCAAGTCGGCCGGTATCGTCTTCCCCGATGCCGATTTGACCAATCTGGCGGAGCAAACGAAGTGGGGCATTATCATGAACAGCGGACAAGTTTGCTCGGCGATGTCGCGCTTGGTCGTCCATCGGTCGCGCATGAACGAGGTTTCGGAAACGCTGGCGGATATGGTAAGCGGGTTGACGATGGGGCATGGGATTGAGAATCATTGGATTTCGCCATTGATTTCACGAGATCAACTTGAGCGAGTGGATGGGTATGTACAGCGTGGAAAGTTGGAGGGGGAGTTGGTGATTGGCGGGGGGATTGCGGAGCGGGAGGGGTATTTTTATCGGCCGACAATCTTCCAAAATGTACCAGCGGGAGCTTCAATTGAGCAAGAGGAGATTTTTGGCCCCGTATTGAGCCTGATTGCGTTTGATGAGGAAGAGCAGGCAATTGCAATTGCCAATGGGACGGACTATGGGTTGGTCGCTGGGGTATTTACGAACGATTTGAACCGCGCGATGCGCTGTGCGCGAGACTTACAGGCAGGACAGGTGTTTGTGAACGAGTGGTATGCGGGCGGGGTTGAGACTCCGTTTGGCGGCTATCGTAAGTCTGGATTTGGGCGTGAGAAAGGGGTCGAAGCGATGTATAACTATGTGCAGACAAAAAATGTGGCGATTCGGATAGGAGCGAGAAATGATGAATAATGCGATGATGGCAGCCGTTCTCACAGGACATGGCGGGTTCGAGAAGCTAGAGATTCGAGACGACTGGCCTATTCCGCAGCCGCAAGCGGGCGAAGTTCTAATTCAAGTGACGGCGTGCGGAGTGAACAATACAGACATTAACACGCGAATCGGCTGGTATAGCGATGCGGTGGAGGGAGATACAACCAGCGGTGGCACGAGCGGATTTGAGTCTGTGGAGGATGATTCTGTTGGCGGTTGGGGCAACTCAGGGATTCAGTTTCCACGCATTCAGGGGGCGGATGTGGTTGGGCATGTCGTTGGCTTGGGGGACGGTGTTGGAGGCGACTGGATGGGGGCGCGAGTGATGAGTGACAACTGGCTGCGCGACTGGTCGGAGCCGATGAATCGAGAAAAGGTCGGCTACTTGGGCAGTGAACGGGACGGCGGGTACGCTCAGTATGTGGCATTGCCGATCACGAATTTGGGTCGCCCAGATTGTAATTGGACGGACGCGGAGTTAGCGACGCTCTCCTGCTCGTATACGACGGCGGAGAATATGCTGGTTAGGGCGCGGGTTTCGGCCGATGACATCGTTCTCATCACGGGCGCATCAGGCGGTGTCGGTTCGGCTCTTATTCAGTTGGTCAAACGACGTGGCGCGACGGTCATCGCATTGACGAAGGCAGAAAAGGCCGATGCGCTGTTGGCATTAGGGGCAGATGCAGTCATTCGGCGTGGGGTGGATGATTGGGCGGATGTAATTCGAGATGCGACAGGCGGAGACAAGGTGACGGTTGCGGCCGATGTTGTCGGCCAGCCTGTCTTTGATTCGCTCATGAGCGTCTTGGCGCGGGGTGGTCGCTATGTGACTTCGGGTGCGATTGGCGGCAAAAAAGTCGAGGTGGACATTAGCCATTTGTACCTATTCGATTGGGAGTTGATTGGGTCTACGGTGACGGCGTTGAACGTGTTTCCCGATTTGATTCGGTATGTTGAGCGGGGGGAGATTCGGCCGATTCTCGCCGCCACCTATCCGCTTGAGGCAATCCACCAAGCCCAACGGGACTTTCTCGTGAAGAAGCATGTTGGGAAGTTGGTGATTGTTCCACCTGAATGAGATTTCGACACTGATACGGGTGAACGCTGATAGGAGAATGATAATGAACACTGTTACTTTTACTGAGATGAAGCATGGGACGAAAGAGGATTATTTGCTTTTGCAGCAGCTAGAGCATCAGTACTTGGAAGGGTATCCAGAGCGGATACTGGCCGCGGTGCGGGCATTAGACGAGTCGTTAGGCGGGTATCAGGTGACGCGCTATGAGCATTCGCTACAGTCGGCGACAAGAGCGTATCGGGATGGCAAGTCGGAGCATTACATCGTTGCGGCGTTGATTCACGACATCGGGGATGTGCTTGCGCCACATACGCACGGCGAGATGGTCGCGGCGATTATGCGACCTTATTTTAGCGAGCGGCTGTGCTGGATCGTGAAGCATCATGGCGTTTTCCAGATGGTCTACTACGCACATCACTATGGGGAAGATCGCAATGCGCGGGATTTGTACGCGGGGCATGTATGGTTTGACGATTGTGCAGAATTTTGCGAGAAGTATGATCAGAACTGCTTTGCTCCTAACTATGAGTCGCTGCCGCTGGAATTTTTTGCGCCGATGGTAAAGAGGGTATTTTCGGCCGAGCCAGTTTTTGACTAACTGTCAGACAAACTTAGGGGAGATAGTTAAAAAGTGGTCATAGGTGAACAAGACCGATTTGCCCGCCTAAACCGTCTCCCCCAACTTTACCGCCTCAAACACCTTCATCCGCCGCAACAACAACGACAACACCACAAACGCCCCCAAAAACAACAGCCCAAACAGCACATAAATCTGCGAAATCGCCGGCCACGCGATCTCCACCAAATAGGGTGGCACAAAGTCGGCTTCCCGTCGGCCGGTTTGCAGAAACGGAATAAACCGCTGGCTCATCCACACGCCCAACACGGTTCCGAGCGCGAGTCCTGCAAATATCAATAGGCCGAGTTCCCACGCGATGAAGCCCATCATTCGGCCGATTCCCAACCCAATCGCCCTTA
>CAYMGE010000208.1:0-3003 GCA_964389925.1 uncultured Ardenticatenaceae bacterium | reverse complement strand
GCGAGAGCTAGAATGGTATGGCATAGTCAGTTACCTCCAACTCCATCTCGCCAAATTTACGCGCTTGCATCGGGATGGTAAAACGGTGAGAACGAGTCAGCATGTGTACATGACCGACAGCGCGGACGCTCAACAACGTCTCGCGTATCGGCTCAAATGCGACATTGACTTGTGCCAGTGCATTAACGTCGGCACGCGCAGAAAGGTGGACGACGAAGAAATTTTCCGTCTGCGACAACAACTCACGATCAATTGAAGTTGGCGATTGTGTAGAGTAGATGATGCCAATTTGGTACTTTGCTCCCTCCTTCGCCGTCCTATGATAGATCGTCATCTCCTTTCCATCTCTGGGGAACAAGTTGTGCGCTTCTTCAAACACCAACATCACATGATGCTTGACACTCCAGTTTTCCGTGAACTGTGTTGTTTGATGTTCAAAAATAGCGTTACTGAGATATTCGGAGAAATAGCGTGCAACAGGACGTGGGGCGTTTGACAAGTCGAGGATAATCGTCTTGCCTAGAGCTATCGACGCTACGATCTCCTCAACAAAATTGTCTGCAACACCTTCGTGATAAAGCTGTAGAGGGCGCAACATTGCTGTACCAGCGGCGATAGATGATTTCGGCCGAAGAAAGCCTAACAACGCCAAATCATCGGCATCAAATAGTGGTTTACCGCTTGATGATCGAAGCGTTTCTTGATGCGTCAAATCAGCAATCACCTCTAGCTCAGTTGCAAGATCATCAAGCGATTTGACCTTTACCGATGTATCAAGTCCTGCTTTCTCACGCACATTTTTGGCGAAACGTGGGTCAAAGCTACCAATCACATCTCGCAGTACCTTCTCCTCAACTTCAAACCCAGCTTTGTGTAAGATCGCCCAAAGTATGAGGATTTTCCGTTTAGCGCGTTTGCGTACAGCATGATCCATTTCTGCAAGATCAGCTGGGTCTGGTACATCAGCCGCTAAAAATGATTTGATGTAGCTTGACTGGGCTAACTTGCTGTTGCCAAACAAGGCGCGGACAATGCGTAAACTGTCGCTGGGGTAGAGATAAAAATTGAGACGTAAAGATTTGGAGGCCGTCCCACGTTTGGGGGTGAGTGCGTAGATGATACAACGGTTAGGATATTTACTGGCGAGTGATACATCACCGTCTTGAGGATTGTCATTGCTGTATTCTCCGTTTGCGTCAAAAATAATGTGAGCGATACGCGGCAACCCCTCTATATCAGGCAATGATGTCATCACTGATTCTGATAAGAGTTTGACCACATTGCTTTTGCCTAATCTGGTCTTGCCAAATAGAGCCGTGCGGCTGTCCAGCAAATCATAAGCCGACATCATCACCCGCACTTGCTCAACACCTTTCTTGGTTCGGCTTTCACGGGGTCTGTAGAGGCCAATCTGAAATTTTCCACGTCGCGTCACGAAATGGTTGATGATGAGATGTACCATATCCGCGTCTGGCTTGTAAACGACGTAGTGATGCGCGGCTTGTGTATCGGACAAGTCACCAACGAACACAAGCTCTTGCTCGTCATACCTGCCCACGATCTCGAACGCACCTAGAACTTGCGTCTCCAAACCACCCCACTGCAATTGCGATTCTGTAAAACTGTCTGTGTTGGGCAGTCCGTTACGGTGCAATTCAAAAATGGTGCGCTCTAAATCTTGCGTCAATGGTGTTTCGGCCGAATCTAGGACGCGCAACAAAACATACTGCGAATCCTCTTCATTGCGTTGCAGCACCATCAACAAAAAATCTCCACGCCCAATACCGCCAATGTTGCGCCTGAACGAGCTACAAGTCGCTATTGTTGCGGTATCGTAGGACAAGTTAAGAACGTAACCAGCTAAATGCGACTCTTGGTACTCCCGTTTTGCTTCGGCGGCTATCTGCAAGCGCACAAAATGGCGCAAGGGTTCTAGGGGATCGTCAAACATACATGCTCTCCTATGATGAAATTGTGTTACGATCTGCCTAATGGGGATTTGTTGGCTCACCCCTCATCAGGTGGATGAGCAAGATAGCATATAAATTGCGATATTGCAACATTTTTTGCGATATTGACATATCGCACGTATTTATGATACCATGTCGCAACTTGTACTGGAGCAAATTATGACCGTTACAGAAATGGCTGATCGGATTGGTATTGGGAGTTCAACGTTACGCGATTGGACGAGGATTTTTGGCGATTATCTAAGTGATTCTGCTACGCCGCCTGCGGGTAAAAGGCGCAAATACACCAAAGAAGATGAACGAGTCCTTGCGTTTATTCACGAAAAAAAACGCCGCGAACGTATTAGCGATGACGCAATTATTGAGGCACTGGAAAGTGGAGAGGTGAGCAGCCATATTCCAGCCCATTGGCGAGAGCCGGGCGAGGAAGACGTAATGCGGGAGCTAGTCAATATCTTACAAACGCAACTCGAAATGTTGAAAGATGAAAGGGATTATCTACGGGAACAGTGGCAGCAGGAACGAGAAGCGCGACTAGAAGCCGAAAAACGTGCGGCTCGGTACGAGCCTGTAGACGACCAAGATTGATCAAATGCCAGAAGACAGTTTGCCAGTACCGCAGGATGCGACCATGCCAACTGATAACACTGGTGGAGCCTACGACTTCTACAATAGCGAGTTACCTGCTGCCTACGCCAAACTCGCTACACAGCCAATTGACGTGCAACGATTGTTTTGCGCGGCCTGTTGCGAGAGACTTTATCCCCACTACGTCATCTATCATCGCTTGACGGGAGTGGGTTCGGCCGAAAAACTGCGAAAAATCATAGATATACTGTGGGATACAGAAATCGAACAGGTGGCTAGAGGATCACGGCGCACTATTTGGCTAGACCTCGATCAATTGATCTTGCCGGGCTATCGTGGCACATTTTGGTCGATATTGGCTGAGTTCGTCGTCAGCGCAGTCCAGCAATCTTTGGTATACATCGACTTGCTGACAAATCAGCCGACAAAATGTATTGATAAGCAA
>CAYMGE010000207.1:0-3008 GCA_964389925.1 uncultured Ardenticatenaceae bacterium | reverse complement strand
CTTTCTCACATTTTTCCTTTTTTGTCACACTCTACTTTTCCAGAGTTTTCAGTTCAATGGGGTTTTTTGCGATTTTTTGACGAACCCATGCAACAGAATCATTCTATTGTCATGAACGGTGAAAATGACACGCGCAATCCTGTTTTCTAACCGCGACCGTACCTCCCATAATCCTGTATCCAATTTACGAATCAATGGCATCCCAATCGGCCAGCCGTATTGCGCCGTTTTAATATCATCACCAATTACCTTTCGCTCGGGTTGTGGTAGTGCTTTGAGCCACTCACGGACTGGCTCCCGACCATTTGTCGTTTTGTAAAAGCGCACCAATAAATGCATCTCTTCATCCATATCGTCATTGTACCATTTTTGGTGCGAATCTCAATAAGCGTTCCCGCCCGATTTGAAAGGCACGGCAGTTGTGGAAGAGGTGAGCTACTTCGGTTTTCATCAGTTGGTGACGCTCAGACTCAAGAGCGGTGCGCTACTGCAAGCTCGGACATGGTCGCAAACAAGTGTGAATGTGGGGATCATAGTGGATTGTAATGGTCAAGTTTTTTTGGACACAAAATCAGACCCTTTTAGTTCGTCATTAATGCAAGCATGGCTGTGTTTGGTGGCTCACTTAGTTGGACAGCAAAAAGGGGTTGCTTAGTTCGGTTCGTCATCGTCAAGAGGGCTGCCATCTGCCTCATCGCAGCCCAGCGATGTGCATTGCGCTTGAAACTCGGCGGGGGTCAAGTAGCCCAGCGCGGAATGAATGCGCTTGTGAGTGTAAACGTCGTCAATAAATGTGCCAATCTGGTCAAGCGCGTCGTCAAAGTCAGCGTAATCTGCCAAATCAACTTCATCTTCCTTAATCGTGCGGATGACACGCTCGGCGAAGCCATTCTGCCAAGCCTGACCAACTTCGCTCATGCTGATGGCGACACCAACCAGCAGGGTGGTGTACTTGGGTGTGCAGTACTGCACGCCTTGGTCAGAATGGTGAATTTCGGGTGTGCCGTGACGCAACGCCTTTTCCAATGCGGCTTTGGTCAACAGATGGTCGATGGTGCGGCTCAAATGCCAACCGCGAATGATGCGCGTGTAGACATCCATCACAATCGCCAAGTAGACAAATCCGCGTCCCAGACGAATAAATGTGATGTCTACCACCCAAACTTGGTCGATGCGCTCTATTTTCAGCCCCAACACGCGGTTCGGATAGCGTGGATAGTCGTGGTCGGAGCGTGTCGTGCGCTTTTTGCGCTGCTTGCGGCGAGCTTTGATGTCCATCTCGACCATCAATCGTGCTGTTCGCATTCGGCCGATTTGATACCCAGCTCGCCGCAGCTCTTCACTCAAGCGCCGCGCTCCATACGTCGGCCGACGATTGATGAGACGGTCGCCTACTATCGAGAACGCAAAATTGGGCTGGTGATGTTTGCGGTCGATTCGGAGCATGAAATCGGCCGAAGGCGCGTCCCGAACGAAGAAGTCGCCGAAGCCGCCCTCGCCAACCCCGACATTATGATCGCGTTTGCCAGCATCGATCCGCACAAGGGACGTATGGGCGCACGCGAGGCGCGACGGCTGATCGAAGATTACGGTGTGAAAGGGTTCAAATTCCACCCGACAGTGCAGGGGTTTATGCCCAACGACCGCATGGCGTACAAGCTGTATAAGACGATTGCCGAATACGACTTGCCGATGCTGTTCCACAGTGGTCACTCCGGCATTGGCACGGGAATGCCCGGCGGTGGTGGCTTGCGGCTCGGCTACTCCAACCCGATCTATCTCGATGATGTGGCGGTTGATTTCCCCAACTGCCCGATCATCATCGCCCATCCGTCGTGGCCGTGGCAGGATGAAGCCCTTTCAGTTTGCTTGCACAAGCCCAACGTCTACATCGACCTATCGGGTTGGTCGCCCAAGTATTTCCCCAAGCAGTTGATTCAGTACGCGAATACGATGCTCAAGAAAAAGATGCTGTTCGGTACCGACTTTCCGCTCATCACGCCTGAACGTTGGATGAAGGATTTCGAGGAAGCGGGGTTCCGCGATGCGGTTAAGCCGCTGATTTTGAAGGAGAATGCGGTGAGGTTGTTGGGGCTTGAAAGTGCGTGACCGCGTCGGCCGAATTATGCGTAAAAATGGGTGGCGAGATAAGCGATTGAAATAGGGCAATCGGAGAACAAACGGTCTTGGATCCGTGCAAATTGCTTACTCCACGATGTTCTGTGGTGCTACCCAATGCACTTTGTGGCGAAATTACTCACTTTTCAGGTCGATTTTGCTCCTAAATTGGTCGAATTGACCCTGATTTGAATAGAATCCGCCTCTGTTTGACACAAAACCGTCAAAAACAGTGATTCTTTCAACCCTGTCCAAATAGGTGGGGGCAACACGGTCGATTTACACGTCACAGGAGACTTGAGCGTTGGGGGAAGTTGCACAGCAACATTACCAAATGGAAACGAACTGGCATCAAATGAGTGTTCGGGGGGAGCATCACAACTGGTGCGGTGATTGAATCCAACTTGCAAACACAGGCTGAGATGCGTGCGGAGCGGATCGAGCGATTTGAGCATGGGGATGTGTTGTGCTGGTCAACGGAAACGGAGCGGTTGGAGTTGTGTGACACGGTCAATGATCGCTTGGTGATGGCAGTGGCGGACAAGAACGGCAAGCCGATTGTGATGGGCGCAGAGCCGATCAAAGTGATTGGCGACGTACAGGCTGGTGACATTCTCGTTGCATCCGACACGCCGGGCTACGCCATCGTCAACAACAATCCTGCGCCCGGCACGGTTATCGGGCAAGCCCTCGAAGATTTCGACGGTGAACGCGGCATCATCAAAGCGATGATCCGTAAATCTTTACTTTAAGCTAAAAGTGAGGGAAAAGAAGGCAACCACAAATGCCAGAGAATGTCTCTGACGGGTAGAAGATGAAAAATGTGGGCGAAAAACCAGCGGTTTAGGCGGGTTCAGAGAGGATTGGAGCGCAGTGGCGCGGATTACCGT
>CAYMGE010000206.1:0-3027 GCA_964389925.1 uncultured Ardenticatenaceae bacterium | reverse complement strand
CAACTCGGCTGAATTGTCCATATGAGCAGCGCCATGACGAAGCTAGCAAGCACCGCTATCCCCGCCCAGTAGCCGATGCGCGCTGGTGCCAATGTCGCACGCGCCGGGTCAAGTGCCATTGCGATCAGCGCCGCCGCTATCAGCGGAAGGTTCGGAGCCATTGTGTAGAGGCTAAACGAAATGTCACCGTTCAGGAGAGCATCTGACGTCACGAAGTAGAAACAGTAAAGCAGGCAGGCCCCCCAAACCCAGCGCTTCGCCCCCACCTCGGCCCAGCCGCGCCGCATGACAGCGACAGGAAGCGCCACTAACATCGCCATAAACGTAATCACCAGCGTGAAGGAGCCAAAGGACGGTGTGAGACACACAGACACTAATGTTGCCCACACGAACTGCCGCTGTAGCAAACTCACAAGAGTAGGCGCCTTCATGGTTTGGGCCCTCTGCAGTTGAATTGACCCTGTGAGTACGCCCCAGCAGTGCTGCGGTTGCAGCAGCCGTCGCAACACGACTGATTTGACATCATTGGACTTAAACGACTGGTTAAAAACCACATTTTTCGGAGGGGGTGGGCGCAATGTGCCAAAATACGCTAAAATACAAAAGCCTTATTTAGTATATAGCTAACCGTGGGCACACACAATGCTGCAAGCAGTAGTGCAATAATGCTTGGCACATTGAACCAGGACAGCAGAACTGCTGCACTAGTGCTCAAGCACAAAGCGACAAAGGAAACCACCAAAAAGCGCCCCAGTGCAATGTGCCAAGAGCGCATGCTACGAAATGTGACTAGATAGTGACCGAGAAAAGAAACTAAAAACGAAAAAATAAATGCCACAGCATGAGTCTGAATAGTCGGCCAAACCAAGAAGCGCATCAATAGTGCCAGAGCCGCGAAATGAACCGCGGTCGCGATACCACCAACGGCACAGAACCGTCCAAGTTCAGCCAAGTGTTCCGATGGAGATCGTTTCATACCTTCTTGATCGTCGCAACTACAGAAAGTCCCGCCAACCGGTTCCTCGATGCCAGGGAAATTTCAAACCGGCAAAGACTCGTCAAGAGCCTGTTGAAAACCTTCGGGACGGGACGCAAATCGCTTCTTTCTGATGCACGGTGCCTACGTAACAGCCTTATCATGGCCGCTATGGGAAAGATTGTGCCGTAGAAGTAGTGCAGGGTGTCAGGTTCTTGGCCGGTCGATAGAATAGTCTGGCGCAACCGTGCGCAGGTATAGCGTCGCCGGTGCTCCAAAGCATCATCGTGACTGCTCCACAAGAACTCAAATGCAGGAACCGTGATGACAAATAATGTGCCGGGCTTTGCCAACTTCCAATATTGCAAAAGCAGTGTGGAGTCATCATCGACATGTTCCAGCACATCCATCATGAGGACGACATTCGCATTGATATGGCTGATCTTACGCACACAAGACAGCTTCCGTCCGTCGATGAACTCTTCACTATCTCCGGCATAACCCGGGTCAACGCACACCGCTTCCGCAGCCATTCCACGTCGCAAATAATATCGGCTAAACCAACCAATACCTGCACCAACATCAAGTATCCCTTCGGAACGGCGTGGTAGCTTTCGGGCTACCATCTCTGCTTTTGATACATAGTACCAATGATAATCAGCCTGCGCACCAAGTGCATCTCGTTCTTTAAGATCCATAGCTATCTCTCTTTCCGAGTTACCGCTAGACCCTGATCATTGCCAATTTCCGAACCGACCCGATCATGAGACACGAAATTGTCAACGATATCTGATTGAGGGGCTCCGGTATCAGACAAAACAACATAAAGAGGCCGCGCCTTCACCTCATGGAAGATGCGTCCAACATACTCCCCAAGAATACCGATCCCTACCATGTTAAGACTTAGCGAGAAAAGCAACACAACGATTGAGGACGCATAGCCAGGAACATCAACGCCAAGCGCGAGCACCCGCAGAATAATTGTAAACATGTACAGAACCGCGAGAGAAGCGGACATAAGGCCTATGTACGTCCAAATTCGCAAAGGCACTGTTGTAAACGAGAAAATACCGTCCAATGCAAAATTCCATAGGCGCCAATAGTGCCACTTGCTCTCTCCCGCGACGCGCTCTTCGCGTGTGAACTCCACCGTCTCTGTTTTGAAGCCAACCCAAGAAAATAGGCCCTTCATGAAACGAGACCGTTCAGGTAGCAAAATCAGAACATTGATGACTCGGCGATCCATCAATCGAAAATCACCTGCATTCTCTGGAATTTTAACTTCAGAAACCCGATTAAAAAATCGATAGAAGGTTTCCGCACTCCACCGTTTGAAGGCACTGTCTTTGTTCCGGTCAGTACGTACAGCAACCACGACATCGGCGCCCGATCTCCACTTGAATAGCATTTCGGGTAAAATCTCTGGTGGGTCCTGTAGATCAGCGTCGATTGGAACAACAACATCGCCCCGGCAGACATCTATCCCAGCTGTCAGAGCAGCCTCCTTTCCAAAATTTCTACTCAGCCGTATCAAACGAATCTCCGGTATTACAGCCTGCTTTTGCATCAATATTCTTGCAGTGTTATCGGTACTTCCATCATCAACGCATACAATCTCAAAACTATTTGCACACGCCCTTAAAACGGAAAGGATTCTCACAAAGAAAACGTCAATGACTTCCGCCTCGTTCATCATTGGCACAACGATCGAAATAAGTGGATTCTCTGGACGCGACATTGGAGCTACATTCTCCACCAAGTAACATAGATTATTATAAATAGACCCTTCCCAGTTCACAACCCTAACGTTTGGATTGTGGCAAAGCTGCCTCCGTTGAACAGAAGCAGGGTAAGATGAGTTACATGTAAAATCCATCGATCCATTTGCAAGTAGCAAAACACGCAACAGCGGGATGTTATGTATCTATTTATGTTGTTCAATGCGACTAAAAACCGTTATTCTAGGCCGTGTTGACAAAAAGGGATTCCCATCGCTTGCTGACCGTGATTCAAGCTGGTATCTGCGATGGAGACCAGCTTGGCACGAGACC
>CAYMGE010000205.1:0-3043 GCA_964389925.1 uncultured Ardenticatenaceae bacterium | reverse complement strand
ATCACTGGAAACGGTGCCTGTCCGGCCCCATAGTGCCATCAAGCGGCAATGTCGGAGCAGCCGAGGACGTTGATCAGACGTTCCTTAGGTTGCAATGTGAACTCCACCGCGCGCAGGGGGCCACCGCCATTATGTTTATTCGATTTTTTATATTCATCTCAGGAATTGTAGCATTTGCCAATTATTCAACTGCAAGCGCCCAGATTCTTAACCAAAGTATACTTGATGAAACATCATCGCAAGTGGCGGAAGTAAAGGAACGCGTTCAACAAGAAATGCCCATCTTGGCATCAGCGGCGGAAGCCAGTGTTTATTTTGAAAGTTCACGATGCATGGCGCTTGCTGTTCGGCTCGACCTCCAAGATTACACATTGGAAATTAATGAGGACTTTCTCTCTTCTATCCATCAGCACTACAGCACACTAAACAATGAATTAGACTTTGATACAATAATTTCAGCCAGAAGCGTCGTGATATGGTGGGATGTGTTTTCTTATCAAATCGAGCGTGCGTCAAGCTATCGTATTAACGAAGCCCGCGCCGAATGGGACCTCAATTGTGTCGGACGAAAATTCATTCTATCTCAACCTCCCTATGAAACTGTCACCATTGCGCGAAATGCAAGGACTGCAAGTGGCCCTCGCGACTCTTTTGCAGTAGCAGACCCCGCTCGATCTTCCATTCGTATTCTTGGTGAAGTCACTGATGGATATGCGGAACGAATCTCCAATGCAATCGAGCAATTTCCAGATGCCAAATATATATCGTTGGGCAGCGCTGGCGGAAATGTTGGAGAGGCAATAGATGCGGCACGCGTAATTCGTGCAGCCGGACTCTCAACCGAATTGTCAGATACCTGTGAATCTGCCTGCCCACTTGTTTTTCTGGGAGGTGTTGAGCGTAAAGTCTGGTCTCCCGCACCCGATATTGGGTTTCATATGCTATCTTTAAACGGCGTTAACGCCCTTGATGTCAACCATGCACTTTATGATGAAATTTCAAGCTTTGTGTACGAAATGGGTGCCAATGGCTCCGCTTACATTGACTTGATGAGAATGGAGACCCCGCCTGAATTTTACTATCCGCAAGTTGAAGTCCTATGCGAAGCGAATATCGTAACTTGGGCACAGCGCCGATGCCATGGGGAAACCAATTTCGCCTCCTTGTTCCGCGCACTTGCCCAGCGTTACTCCTGCGCACGCAACGGCAACTTAGTGGTCGTCAACGTAAATGAGTTCGTGAACATCAGAACCGGACCTTCCTTAATGCACCCCATCGTCACACGCGCAAACCTTGGTGAGAGACTTACATCAACCGACAGGCATGACTGGTGGTACTTGGACGATTCTCGCGGACGGCAGTGCTCAAGCATTTGCGAGCGAGTGGAAGGAAATCCTGCACTTCGGCAGGCAATGACTAGCTGCGTTGAAGATGCCCAAATTTGGCAGCAAGTCCGAAATAGTAGACGGCAAGAGGGCTTTGTCAGTGTGCGTTTCCTGGCCTCCGTCGAATGATGTTTATTTGTCGATTTCAATACAAATATGCGAAATCAGTTCACAACCAGATCGAACGGCAAGCCAAACCACATTGGAACAACACGCGACACAACAGGATATCCCTCCCACAGCCTTGGCCCTTGCCCGTAATTTTCATAGCCATGCCAAGAAACGGCTAGCCCACGCGATCCATCAAGAAGACGTCTTGGAGTTCTAGAAATGCGGCAAAGCCCAAGACTTCTTGCGGTATCCCAATAGCCACCCACCATCACATCGTCTTCCAACGCCCAATAATCCCGTAGCTCTTCCCAGTTTCTAATTCTCGAAGAAACCACACTCTCATTCATTTCGCCCGGATCACTAAGTTTATAAATGTATCTCGCGACAAAATTATCGCAGACATTTATGTAATCCCAGTTGGCAAAATATGGTTCGGGTAAAAGGATACTAATATCTGACAGAACATAGTCCTCGACTGTATCAGGCCGCCACATCATCTCCGGTGGTGTCTCAAGAAACCTATACAGCAGAAATTCGTTTGCCATCTCCTCTTCAGAGAAACTTCGTTGTCTCATTACCTCTGAAATCGTTTTTAAAGCGAGCGCATAAGAAGCGGATACCGTATCAGCATCATAGCTACCGTCACCGATAGTAAGCGCGGGCGCATGGAAGCCAATAGCTCCCCCTGATTCAACGGTCCTACTACGGATCGTACTCATCCCAATCTCAAAACGGCCACCCAAGAAAGCCATCGCGCAAGCTGATAAGCACTCCCCATCGTCCAAGACCATGGCAGGAAGCGCGTGCTGGTTTAGAAGTCTTGCAATTTCCAAACCATCTTGAAGATTGCCGCCACGACTATCAAAACAGACCGCTGGAATGCTTTGGGAATCACGTTGATCGATAAGACTATCGACATTGGCCTCTAGTTGCTCAACTGTGGACGAGTTAATTTCCCCCTCTACTGTATGGGCACAGTAGAAACGATTGGGATCTGCATCCTGCGCAGATACGGAAGACGAAATCCAGAAAAATATGAATGTTGACGACACTCCCGCAGCGCAAGTAAGCATTGAGAAGCAACTGGATTGAAACTGAAAATATCTGAACCGTTGTGTCCATCTTTGTATGGGGGTGTTGAGTGAAAGATTACCTCCAGAATCTGGCATGACCGCAAGAGGTATCGTGCTATCTGCACCTAAACACTTAGTAAAGGAACCGCACACAGCCCTCATGCCATCAACTCTCGAAGTGCTAATATCAAATTTCTCAAATAGTTCAAATCACCGGCAGAGATGTCATTCTTCTGCTTAATTTTGGCGATTTGAATGCGATGCCAAACTCTTTCTATAAGATCCTTCTCGCTTGAAATACTTTCCACGTTATCTAAATGTTTTTTATTTGAGCTGAAGAAGCCATTCAGTTTCTCTTTGTCGATTGCTTCTCCAAATACTATCTCCAACGGAAGAGTTTGGCCGCAAACATACTCTATCAGGCCGCTGAAATAGTCCTGCGTCGACAGTGGTTTGAGAATATGATTCACCCTC
>CAYMGE010000204.1:0-3290 GCA_964389925.1 uncultured Ardenticatenaceae bacterium | reverse complement strand
ATGAAGATGGCGAATGCCGCCGCGACGTTTGACGGCAACGACGATTACAAAGCACTCGTCTGCCTCTTTTTGGCGGGTGGGAACGACTCGTTCAACATGCTTGTGCCAGCGGGGAACAGCGAGTACGCGCAGTATCAGACGACGCGCTCTGATTTGGCGTTGCCACAGGGAGCGCTGCTTGCGCTGAACGGGCAGGACGCGACGGGGCGCACATACGGCGTGCATCCGTCGATGCCAGAGGTGCAGCAGCTTTACAACAGTGGCAACCTCGCCTTTGTCGCCAATGTCGGCACGCTGGTTGAACCGACGACGCAGGCCGACTATCATAACGGGACGGCGACGCTCCCAGTCGGCTTGTTCTCACACATCGACCAGATCGCCCACTGGCAGACATCGGTTCCCGACACGCGGACGAGCATCGGGTGGGGTGGGCGCACGGCCGACTTGCTCAAGGGTCTCAACAGCAATCAGAATATCTCGATGAACATCTCCTTGTCGGGAACCAACACGTTTCAGGCTGGCACAAAGGTCGTCGATTACGCGATTGAGCCAACGGGAACGGGCAGTGTTGGCGTGTCGGGGTTTGACAACCCAGAAGGGGCGTTTGACATGCTCAAAAAGGCGGCGATTGAGAGCATGATCGACTTGCAATATCAAGATTTGTTCGAGCAGACATACGCGAACACGACGAAGACAGCGATTGACAACCATCAGCAATTTTCGTCGGCGATTGCGGGGGTGAACCCGTTCGTCACGCAATTTTCAGCCAACGGGATTTCGCAAAGTTTTGAGATGATCGCCAAGACGATTGCGGCGCGGCAAACACTCGGCTTCAAACGCCAGACGTTTTTCATCCTGTTTGGCGGCTGGGATCATCATGACGAGGTGTTGAACAATCAGTTGGCGATGTTGTCGATTGTCAGCAAGGGGATGAAGGAGTTTAATGACGCGCTGGTTGAGTTGGGCGTGCATGACAAGGTGACGACGTTTACGGCGAGCGATTTCGGCCGAACCCTCACCTCTAACGGGCGCGGCAGCGATCACGCATGGGGCGGCAACCACATGGTCATGGGCGGTGCGGTTAACGGGGGACAAATTTACGGCGAATACCCCGAACTGTATCTCGACAACCCGCTCGACACGGGAGACGGGCGCGGCAGTTTGATCCCGTCTACGTCATGTGACGAGTATTTTGCCGAGCTTGCGTTGTGGTTTGGGGTGAGCAAGAGCGAATTGGCGACGGTTTTTCCGAATATCGGCCGATTCTACAATCCCTCCTCCCCAACAAACCCCGTTGGCTTTATGAACAACGGAGCCGCTACACCTACCAATGTCGAGCTATTTCTGCCCATCGTCACCAACGAAGCCCAACGCACCAAACTCTCTTATGGCATTGCGGGGCTGTCCGCGCTGACGGCGGGTGCGCTGGCTCTGCGTCGTAGGTCGGATTGTCAATCCGACCTACAAAGGAAACATCATGAACACCATTAAACGTTACTGGATTATCGAAATCACGCTGTTTCTCATCGCTATCGCTGCGTTTGGGTTTGCCCTGTTTGGGTCGGGCGGCGCGGTCAATGCAGGGCAGCAGCCGACTCCGACGCTGGTTTCGGCCGAAACGGAACTTGCCCTTGCCCAAGAGCAAGCTGGCAATCAACCGACTGAATTTATCGAGGATGAAGAAGATATGACATCGGACGAAGATGAAAGTGAGGACGATGAGGGTAACACATCTGACGAAGCGGAATTTGATCTGATTGTTGCGGCGGCCGAACTGCTGCAAGTCGATGTGGAGACCCTTGAAGCTGACCTCGCCACAGGAAAATCGCTTGCCACCATCGCCAGCGAACGTGGGGCGGACATCCAACAACTCATCACCGCGTTGGTTGAACAAGAACAGGCATTTATCGACTCACTCGCCCAAAGCGGTGCGATAGATTCAACAGAGGCGGAGGAATGGCGTTCCGAAGTCGCTACGTTCACGCCGTTTTTCGTCGAAAATGGCTACTTGGAGCCAGAGGTAATCGCCGCGAATCTGCTTGGTATCGACCCCGAAGTGCTGTGGGAGGCATTGGATGGCGGTCAGACCGTGGCGGAGTTGGCGGCGGCGCAAAACGTGGATGTCGAGACGATTATCGCGGCGGCGATGGCAGAGGAGGAGAGGTTGATCGGCTATCTGTTGGCGAACGAGGTTGTCGATTCGGCCGATGCCGCAGAGTGGCGCACCGAACACGCCGCCTATCTTACCGAGTTGATCAATACACCGCTGGATGAGTCGCGCTGAGTGCCAATAGCTCCTGCGCCTCATCCAACTCCCAGCCGATAAAGCCATTTGAGTTTTATCGGCCGATCATCTTCCGCCGCCGCAAACGTCCCAAATAATTTATATTGTTTCGTCATCCCAACGAATGCAAATGGTAGTTAAGCGACGGCAAACTCTGTCAACCGTCGTTTTTTAGGGGAATAAAATGCGAGAACAATGTCATCGTGCGGGACACTAGCCTCTAGCAGTGCGGTCGTCATGCTTTCTTCCTCATGCGTTCCATCCCACTCGATGTAACATTTTTGGTTGCGAATCCGCACATGGACAACCGACGTGTAGGTGCGCCGATACCCTTCCCAGCCGAGCAGCATGAGTTGATAGGTGCGACGTTCGTCATCGAAAATAAGTTGCGCTTCAATGTCATCATGCTGCCATTGGCTGGCTTGATCCTCAAGGATCCGCTTAACGAGTTCGCTGTATTTTGTCACTTTATCCATTGCACAATCTCCTCGCTATCTGTGTCCACAACGATAATCGCCAACTCAAACTCCTCGATCAAGACGCGCCCTGATATATCCTCAAAGAGCGTTTGATACGCTTCGATGTCGATGGCTAGATAGGTAGCGCGATCCTTTTCTTTCAATCCTAGCCAAGTTCGATACATCAGATATTGACCGAGTGCTTTCTCAAGCTCAGTAATCAGCGACTTTCCTGCAAAACTTTTGACTTCGACAGCGATCTTCTCGTTGTGTCGCGTTGCCGCAATAAACCGCTCTGCGCCCAAATCGACAAAGCTGCGTTGAATACCGAATGATAGGTAAAGTGGATCGTGCGTGATTTGCCACTCATCCTTTATCAATGCGTTTTTGACCGCATCGTGAATTAGGTCGCGTTTTGCCATGCGACGATTATAGCATTTTGCTGCACCATTCACTTGCATTTACGTTGCAGGTTTCCCCGCTCTGCCAAACCACGATCATTCGACGGTCGCCGTGTATACTATTCCCCTACGTCAAAACGGATGTGA
>CAYMGE010000203.1:0-3383 GCA_964389925.1 uncultured Ardenticatenaceae bacterium | reverse complement strand
ATGCGACGTGGAGATGAAAAACGCGCTTTGCCAAATCTACCCCGATCATTGTATCCTTCATGCTGCTGTCTTTCTCCGTCTATGTGGCCATTATCACCACAAATGTTGGCGCGTTGATGCCTCTCGGGGGAAGGGCGGCAACCACACCATCTTGGGTGTTCTCGATTTTCCAGTGACCACCGATCAGCGTGGCGGCTGCCTTTGCCAAGACGCATAAAAACTGCTACGCACCGTTGAATGGGTCAGCCACCAAACCAACCAACTGGATTAGAAAATAATCGCTGCCAAAGTCGACTGCATCAATGTAACATCTCTCGATCGTATTCCGCGCAGCAGCAAGATTAAAAGTATTTTGATCGCCGAAATCGTTCATTACAGATATCGCGTCTTCCACGCTTCCGAGCCCCTTAACAACTGCATATTCCAAGCCAAGATTCGCTTTTGCTGCAAGATACTCTACATCCTCAGAAGAATCCGGATTGCTTTTTGCACCATTGATGATCTTTAAGACAAAAGCATCTTCAGTAAACGCACTATTTTCCAATTGTTCCTTCCAATAGGTAAAACCCCCAGCGTCAGGTGTACGACCTAGTACATTTTTGTAAACGGAGTTGATAAATGTATCAGTATCCGATGGATCAGCGTAGATGCTCCGCGTCTCATGCTGATCAAAAAAGTACTCAGCGATCTGATCAAGTGTTTTCCCATCTGCCAACTTATCAGCCCAATACAGCAACCCTTCAGAATCAGGAGCACGGTTGAAATAGGCAACATACAATTCAGCTAATTGTCTGAGTTGAACTTGGCTTAATTGAACTGCACTAGAAAAATTCGACATATCCAAAGTTCTGTCGCTGAAACGAAGTAGCTCTACATTTCTGAGGCTATCCGTTCCCCCATTGCCATTTCGATCTATAAGCAAAAGCGTGCCATCAGTATTAAATTGCAGTATTGTATCTGTGCTTGCGTAAGGGAATAACACTGTGTCGGTGCCTTCCATGCCATCAATGAGGTCATTCTGCGAAGTCGCGCGCAATTCATCATCTCCGGCCGATTGTTCAAGCCAATGGGATTGGCTATTGAATGCGGTAGCAGCTAGCTCGTAGACGGAAAGCTCGTATGTTACGGCTGTGCCTGTTTCATCGGCCCAAGAGCTGTTGAAACTGATAAACTCCAGTGTACCATTTTGGTCGAAATCAGCCCATTGTAGTGGCCGATTGGTGATTGGATCGGCGGGTATTTCCAGACGAGTAAAAGCCCCATTCCCCAAATTCAACCATACAAAAGGAGTCTGCTGCGTGGACAAATCATGCCCCAAAACATCAATAAACCCGTCGCCATTGACATCCATGATCTGCCAATTATCCGTAGACATTAATCTAGACCCAAATGTATCAGATTGGTCAATCGGGTCCCCAAACCGTTGCAATGTCTCGTCAGTAAAATTGCCACTTCCGTCATTGACAAGAAACTGCAAATAATTACCAGAGTACCATGGCTCATTCCTTACCTGCAGTATCACAAGATCCAAATCACCATCTTGATCAAAATCCTCGGCGTATGTTTCCATGTGGAGGGAATTGTCACTTCCATAAACGGCTACAGGAAGTGTTGTAGACGCTTGAAGGGAAAAATCGCCAGAACCGTCATTGAAAAATATTCGACTAAGAACTTTTGCATGTCCCCAGCCGGCAATAAGATCATCAAACCCATCTCCATTAAAGTCTGCCATGTAGAGATCTAAAAGAAATGCATCTGTTGCATCGGAAAAGGTTGGCTCAAACCAATCTACATCTAAGCTTTTGAAAAATTCAGATTGTTCAAAAGTGAAATTTCCAAAAGAGGTCTGCAACAATACAAACGGGCCACTATAGTCACCGACAACTATATCCTCAAGCCCATCGCCGTTCACATCTCCTATAGCCAGAGAATGCGCATTGACTGCGGTATTTCGTCCAGTCTGACTCACATATGGCAGCTGTCCCAATGGGATGACTTGTTCTGTGACATCTTTTAGAGGTTGGGTGCCAATAATTGCAATATCCCCCAGTCGCCAAGGAATATCGAAACGAGTTTCACCCTCAGCAGTCGTGTCATGAGCCACAGAGACTATCACATCGCCATATCCTGAAAGATTTAGCACCTCCATACGCCGGGAGCTGGAGATGAAGGGTGTCAACTCGGACATTTCTTGATTGTAAACGAGCTTACCATCTTGATTTTCCAAGACGACAAAATGCGTGCGTGTGTCAATACCTGACGCATAACCTTTGCTTATGCTTGCAAAAAAATCAAGGTCTCCATCTCCGTCAAGATCTAATACAAGCTCTTGCCCAGCGTAATGGGTAACAAGTTGGGATTCAGTTAATTCACCCGCGTAGTTATATGCGGGTGCGATTTCCGTTTCAATAAATGACCAAACGTCACTTTTGAACGTGGAATATAGCGTTGAATCAAGAACAGCGGTATTTACAATTCGATCTTTGAATTCAATTTGTTCGACACCACGCAAAATGAGGTTATTGCCCTCCCCGGTTAGATAAAGACTCTCATTTTCAGTGCGCAGCTCGTATTGGTCGTAAGTCCATTGAGTCATTATTAGCTTATCGAGTTCACCTCCACCGAGATTGATGTCGCTATCACCTCCTGAGTAAAAAACAATCTCATTTAGATGAGAGCCTACAACTTTTGCTCCAAAGCTGGAAAGATGCAATCCAGTGACGCCACTAACATTGTCAATTCCCCCGTGGGCATCTCTTACTACGCCTGAAACAAGATTTATGTCTGAAGGACCATGATCAAACCAGAATGCGAGCCCACTATCTATCTGCCCTATTATTGTGTCATTACCTGATTCTGAAACATAGATCACGCCTGAGCCAAGTGAAATATGATCATCCCCATCGCCAGCGAAAACTCTGTCACCAAGCTCATATCCTGTATCATTCGTCGCAATAATCGTGTCATTTCCATCAGTAAATCGATGATCCACACTTAGCCTCCAGTGTTTGCTCAACTATCCATAACCGACATTCCCCAAGTGGCGTTACGGCTGGCGTTAAGATCGCCGGGATCGACGGGCTGGACAAGTGTTTTCCGCCCTGAGGGTCCTCTGCGGCCGGGCGGGCAGCTGGAACAGGGTGGATCAGAACGCGAAGCTACCTTGGTCTGGCCCGACGGCGATGTTTTTCAGCGCAGCGGATGGACTTAGTCGACCTTGAACAACGTGTTTCAGGCGGCGGCGCTTGAATAGGAGCGGGTATTCTCGGTTCGAGCGATCGCAGCTGCGGCTATAGCTTTGATGATCATGGCGAGCAGCAGGTTCAAAGTAAGCGGTGTCTGAAGGGCACTTGGGTTTCAGCTTGACGGCTGGAAGTTCCAAG
>CAYMGE010000202.1:0-3508 GCA_964389925.1 uncultured Ardenticatenaceae bacterium | reverse complement strand
CCGAGAAACACGCTTGGTACTCTCCTGACCCACAAATCATTTAGGAGACCTATATCTACATTTCTTCAAGGAACATCATATGGAATCAATTCGTGACTGGTTAGTTAATAAAGGCGGCATTTACGTGTTGGTGCAGTTTGTGCTGTTTGGCGTGATCTTTTTTGCGCCGGGCAAGCTCGGTTGGGAGTGGGACGCAACGGCGCGGACGATGGGGCGCGTTCTGGGCGGTGCGTTGACGCTGTATGGGGTTGGGGTGGTGGGGTTGGGGATGGGGAATCTCGGCCGAAATCTACAAGCCGAACCCCACCCCAAAGACGACGCAACCCTCATCACCAACGGCGCGTATCGCCTCGTTCGCCACCCCATTTACAGCGGCATCATTCTCGGCTGGACGGGCTGGGGGCTGTTCAACGCCAACGAACTGACCTCCATTCTCGTCATCGTCCTGCTGTTCCCCTTCTTCGACATCAAAACCCGCCGCGAAGAGCGGATGCTCGCCGCCAAATTTCCCGCCTACGCTGATTATCAAACCCGCGTTCGTAAGCTGATTCCGCTGATCTATTGATTCGCTAGAACAACATGATAAAATGTCTCAAAAAGCGATTTTGTGTGATATTTTCGCGCAAACATCTAAATTGAGGCAAAAATGCTTATTCAATTTTCCGTCGGAAACTTCCGTTCATTTCAGGAACCTGTTTCACTGACGTTAACGACCACACGCCTTAAATCTAAATACAACCGTCTGAACGAGAACAATGTGGCTCACGTGGCGGATGATCTTTCCCTACTCAAAAGCTCGGTCATCTATGGGGCAAACGCCAGTGGGAAAAGTAATCTATTCAGCGCGTTTGCATTTATGAAAAAGTTTGTCATCAATTCTGCACGTGAGTCGCAAAGCACTGACTCAATTGCGGTTGAACCTTTCAGACTTGATCTAAATTCACACAACGCTCCCTCCTACTTTGAGGTCCTTTTTCAAATGAATGATCGGATGTATCGCTATGGTTTTGAAGCAGACCGACGGCGCGTACACAGTGAATGGCTATTTCAAACGCGAAAACAGGAGGCCAAAGTTTTTATTCGCGAGTTCGGCAAACCAATCGACATGACAGAGAAATTTCGCCGTCAAGAGGGTCAAAATTGGGAGAAGAATACACGTGAGAATGTGTTATTCCTTTCCGTATTGGCTCAGTGGAACGGTCAACTTTCCAAGCAAATTCTTGATTGGTTCCACAACACACACGCCATTTCGGGGACACAAGAAGCAGGTTATCGTGGATTTACGCTGAATCTATTTCGTGATGGAAATAAAATGAGCCAAAAGATTGTTGAATTTATACGTGAAGCAGATTTTGGCATTATTGATATCGTGCATCGAGACATCCAATTAACTCGTGAGAGACTTGAAGGAGTACCTAACGAAGTAGCAGCTTTACTACTCGAAAATGCAGTCGGCTCTGACGTTCAAACGGTTCATGAACGCTACGATGATGATGAAAATGTTATAGGCAAGATTGAATTTAGTCTGAGCAATGATGAGTCAGAAGGGACACAGCGAGCATTCTTTCTTGCTGGGCCGTTATTTGACGTATTGCAGAATGGACAGATTCTGTTTGTTGACGAGCTAGATGCGAGTTTACATCCATTTATCGTTCGTACTATTGTGCAGCTTTTTAACTCTAACCGAACGAATCCTCATAATGCACAGTTGATTTTTGCGACACATGACACAAATCTTTTGACAAATAAACTATTTCGACGAGATCAGATATGGTTTATCGAGAAAAGTCGCGTTGGCGCATCAAGGCTATATTCACTTGCTGACTTTAAGCCTCGTCAAGACGCATCTTTTGAAACGGACTACCTGTCTGGACGCTATGGGGCAATCCCTTTCATCGGTGATATAGATAGATTGTTTGACAAGAATGGGGCTGTGTGATGGCGCGGATTAAAAAGCCGAGTGGGAAGGAGAAGAGAAAACGGTCAGCGGGATATGCGAAAAATGCAAGTCGAATACTTATTGTTTGTGAGGGGGCAAAAACGGAGAAACTATATTTCGACGCATTTCCCAAACCTATAAATGGAGCAATCGTTGTTAGAGGGACTGGATACAACACAGTAAGTTTAGTAAATGAAACCAAGCGTTTGCGGTCGATATTAGAGCAGGAGTATCGTCAGGCATTTACGGCGGTGTGGTGTGTGTTTGATCGGGATTCGTTTTCGGCCGAACAGTTCAACAACGCCCTCCAAAACGCCGAGCTTTTCGGGTTTGAAGTCGCCTACACCAACGAGGCGTTTGAGTTGTGGTATTTGCTGCACTTCGACTATCGCACCCACGCGGGATCACGCGCTGACTACGAAGAACTGCTCTCAACTCGGCTGGGCTTCAAATACGACAAGGCAAATGCGGAGATGTACGCGCATTTGCAAGACCGACAACCGATAGCGATCCAAAATGCGACTCGCCTTTATCGTTCAAAGGGAAATCGGCCGAATCCAGAGAAGGACAACCCGATTACCCGCGTTCACGTCTTGGTTGAAGCGTTGAATGATGTGGTTAACAACTGAGTTCAACACAGGTTGACAGGGTTGCATCGTTTCCCAAATTTCCAGCCTACACCGACTATCAAAACCGTTTGTCTACTAAAAATCTGTTTGTTGCCCTCTCGCTGAGAGGTAAAATGATACAATGACAACACACGGGCAATTACATTACGAGGCGATGCAATATGCAGAACGGGCAACTGTTGCAGAAACGTTGGGCGATAATCGCCATGCCCAAACGCTGTTTCGCAAGGCACTAGAGAAAGAGGTTGCAGCGGCCGAACAGTTTCATTTGCAACCAACAATGGAACCCGACCGCGCCATTCTCTATCGCAGTGCGGCAAATCTCGCCTATCGCTGTCATGAGTTCCATCAAGCTGAACAACTCGCTGCCACCGCACTCGCTGGCAACCCACCCGAACCAATTGCGGAGGAGTTGCGAACCGTTTTGGAACAAGTCGCCCTGCAAAGACATTTCGACGCGCTAGAAACCGAGCTAACCAATGGGCATGAGTCAGAGCAAATCGTCGGTGAGTTGCGTTTTGCCGATTCGTTGGGACGCAAGGACAAAGGCGTAATTGGCGTAATCGACGATCAGGGCAATCGTCTCAACATCGTCGTGCCACAAGGGTTGTCGTCTATCGTTGCGGGATTGTGGTCGCAAAAGGTCATCGTGACTGCGACTCGTGCTGGACGCACTGTTTACATGCAGCAGATTGACCGCGCAACTGTCTAAACTACTCCTAAATCTTTGCCTACACCGACTATCACCCCCACGTTCGCAAGCTGATTCCGCATGTCTGTTAGCTGGGTGTGTTAGAGGTGGAGTTTGATCGAGCCTTTCACAAAAATAAAATCAACAATTGCCGCTGAATTTAGTTTAAACTACTCAAAAAATGATTGGAAACGACTAGTACAGAGCGGCGTAAATAGCTGACATAATTAGGCGGTGAGAGCCTTGCCG
>CAYMGE010000201.1:0-3525 GCA_964389925.1 uncultured Ardenticatenaceae bacterium | reverse complement strand
ATTTTCGGCACGGCGAAATACTGGGTGTTCTACGCAGGAGAATAAACGATGGCCTCTATTTCTTCAGAACAATCAAGTACATTTGTCGGTACACCTAGTGAAAAACAAGTCCAAAAACGCAGAAGTAAACTGTTTGCTGGTTTTGGCATTACCATGTTTGCTATCAGTCTATTGACTGTCTGGCTAATGCCGTTGGCGTATGGAGTGGTGACATCGCTCAAGACAAAAGAGCAAATTTCAGACCCGACGGGGCCGATTTTGCCCGCAACGGCACGCACCTATGAGTATGAAGGGGAAGAGTACGATGTGTATATAGTTCCCTTTGAAGATGGCTCACTGCGAGAACTTGCGCTTTTCAAAAAAGGTCGCCAAGCAAGTCAGTTTGTCGATCCCGCCAACCCCGAAGCGGGGCCATTTGAGTGGGAGGGCGTTTGGCGGCAGTTAGAGACTGCGCGTGAGTTGTCACCCACGTGGAGCAACTATTCGGAAGCGTGGACATCAATTGATTTCGCCCGTCTGCTTGCCAACACGTTCTTCTATGCGTTTGTCGGTATGGTTGGGGCTGTTTCATCGGCCGCACTCGTCGCCTACGGTTTCGCACGTTTTAAGTTTCCCGGCAGAAACATCCTGTTCATCATTCTGCTTTCGACGATCATTTTGCCCCCACAGGTGACGCTCGTGCCGACGTATGCTTTTTGGGTGCGATTGGGATTGGTTCCGTCTTGGTGGCCGCTGCTGTTACCGCAGTTCTTCGCCAATGCGTATAACGTCTTCTTCTTGCGTCAATACTTTTTGACGATTCCAAAAGAGCAAGAAGAGGCGGCGCAAATCGACGGCGCGGGACCGTTACGCACGTTCATTTCGGTTATCTTGCCGCAGTCAGGGCCAGCATTGCTGGCGATCAGCTTGTTCCACTTCTTCTTTGCGTGGAACGATTTCTTTGGCCCCTTGATTTACCTCGCTGGCGCACGTGAGAAAGTCCCGATTACGGTTGGTTTGACATTCTTCAACGGTCTTTATGGCTCACAGCCCCAACTGATTCAGGCGGCTGCGATCATGACGCTCGTGATTCCGCTGATCTTCTTCTTCCTCGCACAACGCTACTTCATTCAGGGTATTGTGATTACGGGGAACAAATAAGTCATGTCGTAGGGGCTAGGTAAACGGCTTACGACTTCAACAAACTCTAAAATTCATGCCGTTTATCTCGCTCCAATGTGAACATATCTGAAAAAAGGGCGAGATAAACGGCGTTTTATTGCGTGCTAGATTAGCATCTGAAGCCGTTTACCTAGCCCCTACAGCAAGTCATTCTGTTTGAGGGAAACACTCAATGAAACATGTTGTTAGGTTGCTGCTGATGGTCTGCATTATGCTAATTGGGTGTTCCCAAGAGCAACCTGCAACACTCGCTCCAACCGAAACGGTTGCGCCAATGGCGACGGCAGTTCCGCCAACGCCAACTGTTATTCCACCTGGTTTGTATGTTGATGCAACTGCGCCATCTGAACCGATTAGTCCACTCGTATATGGAACGAATTATGGGCCATGGCAAGTCGTGACGGTTGATGTGCAGGATGAGTTTGCGGAGTCGGGATTAACCTACATTCGCTTTCCCGGTGGTCGTCATGGGGATACATTTGATTTACAAGAGTATCAAATCGACCAGTTTATGGATTTGAAGTCGATTATTGATGCAGAGGTGACGATCAGCGTGCGGCTGTTGGGTGGCACGGCGGAGGATGCAGCGGAGGCCGTTCACTACACTAACATCGAAAAAGGCTATGGCGTAACGTATTGGAGCATCGGCAACGAGCCAAGTTTGTACAGTGCGCTGCAAGGTGAACCTGAGTGGGATAGTGCTTTTTATAATGAAAAGTGGCGCGAATTTGCGGAGGCGATGCTGGCGGTTGATCCCGACATCAAACTGCTGGGGCCGAACATTCACCAGATCGCGGCGCAGGAAGCGGATCGCGTTAAAGACGATAATGGCGTTGACTGGTTCCGTGATTTTCTGGAAAAAAATGGTGATATGGTTGACGTTGTGACGTTCCATCGCTACCCCTTCCCCATCAGTCGCACCGATCCGATTCCGACGTTTGAGCAATTGCGCGACAATCCGCCAGAGTGGGACGCGATCATCCCCGCCGTGCGAGAGGATATTCGTGAGATTACAGGCGAGGATAAACCGATTGGGATTATGGAAATTAATTCCAACTATACGGATGTTTCCACTTTTGAGTATTCGGCCGATGGCTTTTACAACGCGATTTGGTGGGGGGATGTGCTAGGACGGTTTATCAATCAACAGGTCGAACATGTCGCGCACTTTGCGTTGCAAAATAAATCGTCTGGGTGGGCGATGTTGGGGCGGACGGAGCCTCGGCCGACGTACTTTGTCTATCGCATGTATCAACACTTTGGGGACGAATTGCTGTTCAGCGAGTCCGATCAGGAATACGTCTCGATTGTGGCAGCGCGGCGCGATGATGGTGCGGTGACGGTCATGTTGATCAATCGGGGGGCAGACGCGGTTGAGATGCCGCTAGAAATTGTTGGGGTAGACACGACGGAAGCGGCCGAAGTTTGGCGTTTGGAGCCAGACGTTTTTGCAGAGAATTTAGGAGCGCAAGCGGTCGGGGAGCAGGTTGAATTGCCAGCGACTTCAATGACATTGTTTGTGTTTCCATAATTATGTCGTAGGGGCTAGGCGAGCGAGAATGATGATTCGTATTCTCAAATTTCAGGAAACTATTGCCTAACAATCGCTCGTCTCGCCCCTGATTAAGCATAACTGGGCGAGACAACCGATTGTCAGTTGCGGAATCTCCTGAGCATTTGAGTATGTTAAGGGCTTTCTCGGTTGCCTAGCCCCCTACGGATTTTGATCTATGAGATGGATTTTACTGTTTGTCACTTGTGGCCTACTGCTCGCCGCCTGTTCAAATGTGCCAACAACGGCAACCAGTCCAACTGAGACAGCAGCAGAGACAGATGCGCCGACAAGCATACCGACAGAAAGTGCCGCGCCGACGGACAAAGCGGAGCCTGCCCCGACGGAAGTGCCAACGTTAGCACCGACCGTAGAAGCGAGTGATTTGCTGCCATATCAGGATACGACTTTGCCGATTGAGGAGCGAGTTGAGGATTTGCTAGGGCGAATGACGCTGGCGGAGAAAATTGGTCAGATGACGCTGATCGAGAAGGACAGTATTTCGCCTGAGTTGGTGACGGATTTTAAGATTGGGGCGATTTTGAGCGGGGGCGGCGGTGCGCCGAATGGGGATGAATCGGCAGCGGGTTGGTTGGAGATGGTGACGAACTATCAGCAAGCGGCTCTCGATACGCGGTTGGGAATTCCGCTTTTGTACGGGATTGACTCCGTGCATGGACACAGCAATTTGAACGGGGCGACGATTTTCCCACACAATGTTGGTTTGGGAGCGACGCGGAATGCGGAATTGGTGCGGGAAATCGGCCGAATCACCGCCCTAGAAACCCTCGCCACTGGCATCCACTGGAACT
>CAYMGE010000200.1:0-3605 GCA_964389925.1 uncultured Ardenticatenaceae bacterium | reverse complement strand
GTTATGCAACAAGACAAACCATTAGAAGGCTACCGCGTGATCGACTACAGCCACTTTTTAGCTGGCCCTTTTCTGAGCCGCTGTTTGTCCGCATTAGGTGCGGACGTGATCAAGGTGGAGCGGCCGACGAGCGGCGATGCAGGACGCACCCATGCGTACATGGTTGACGGGCAGAGCGGCTTTTTTCTCCAGCAAAATATGGGCAAGCGTGGGCTGTGTATCAATGTAAAAGACGAACGTGGGCTGGCGTTGATGCACAAATTGATGGAATCGGCCGATGTCTTTGTCGAAAATTTCCGACCCGGCGCACTCACCCGCTTGGGCTTGGGGTACGAACGACTTGCAGAAATCAACCCCGCCCTCGTCTACTGCTCCATCTCTGCCTACGGACACAGCGGCCCTGACTCCCATCGTCCCGGCTTTGGCCTGATCGCCGAAGCGAAAAGCGGTATCATGCAGATGGTCGGCACACCGGGCGAAGCACCGCCGCTATTGCGCGTCTCGCTGGGCGATATGTACACGGGCATTCACGGCGTGGCGGCGATTTGTGCCGCACTGTTGGGGCGCGTCAAGTCGGGAAAAGGGCAGCACATCGACCTCGCACTCTACGATTGCCTCGTCTCGATCCATGATTACGCCGTGCAGCAGTACACGCTGTCGGGTAGGCAAATCGTGCCGCAGCAGACAGGTCACGACCTGCCCGAATCGACGCTGTACGGTGTCTTTGCCGCGCAGGATGGCAACGTCGTGATTGCGGCGCAGGTCGATGCGACGTGGTTGCGATTGGCGCAGTTGGTCGGTGGCGAGGCATTGGCGGCCGATACGCGCTTACACAGCACGACGGGGCGCAACGCCCACCGTGACGAAATTTTGCCCGTGGTGCGCCGCTGGGTCGCCGAGCGCAGCGTGGCCGACTGCTTGCGAATTTTGGATGAAGTTGGCGTGCCGTGTGCCAAAGTGCAGCGCATTGACGAAGTGCTGGCTGACCCGCAAATTATCGAGCGCGGCATGGTGGTCGAGCAAGATCATCCGATTTTGGGCAAGGTGCAGTTGCCCAATTTGCCATTTCGCTTTTCTGGATTTGACACAACGCAGACGATGCCCGCGCCGCTGTTGGGGCAGCATAACGTGGAAATTGCGGCTGAGTTGGGGTATAGCGCAGAGGAAATTGAGCAGTTATCGGCCGAACAAGTCCTTTATGCCGAGCCTTTGGTGGGCAGTTTGGGGGAAGAGGGTAATCGGTAATCGGTGTTCAGTATTCGGTCATTTTAGGACTTACCGAATACTGAATACCCAGAGAAAAATGCTCGCTTCTCCATACACGCCACTCGCCCAACTCGATTCGGCCGAAAAATTCCTAGCCTATCTCGACCAGTTCGGGATCGAGTTGCCGTTTGATGCGGTCATTGAGCATGGAGCGGATGCGCCGCTCAATCGGCCGATCACCGTCCAAAATCACACCATCGGCAACCGCTTTTGCGTCCTGCCGCTCGAAGGATGGGACAGCACGGCGGACGGATTCCCGACTGAACGGACGCGGGAACGCTGGCGACAATTCGGCCGAAGTGGCGCGAAACTGCTCTGGACAGAATCGGCTGCCGTTCGCAAAGATGGGTGCAGCAGCCCCAACCAACTGATTCTCAACGAGCAGACGGTTGCCGCCATCGCCGACTTGCGCTTACAAGCGGTTCAAGCGCACGAAGCACGTTTTGGCAGCAGCGACGATCTGCACATTGGTCTGCAACTGACGCACGCGGGGCGTATGTCGCGTCATCGCCCCGACGGTCAACGCACGCCGTTTATCTTGTTTCATCACCCGACGCTTGATCCGCAATACGGCATTTCGGCCGATTATCCCGTCATGACCGACGCAGAAATTGAGGGGTTAATTGCGGATTTTGTAAAATCGGCCGAATTGAGCGCACAGGCTGGCTTCGACTTTATCGACATCAAATCATGTCACGGCTACTTTGGGCATGAAATTTTGGCGGCGCACACGCGAACGGGACGCTTCGGCGGCTCATTCGACAATCGCACCCGCTTTCTCCGCGCGGTCGTGCGCGGCATTCGCCAACATGTGCCGCATCTGCAAATCGCCGTCCGCGCCAGCGTCTTCGACACCGTGCCATATCAGGCCGATGCAAACGGCGTGGGGCAGCCCGTCCCGTTTGACCGCTACCCGTTCGCCTTTGGCGGCGACGAAAACGGCATCGACCTGACCGAGCCAAAACGGTTAATGCAGCTATTGGCCGATCTCGATGTGCAACTGGTTTGCCTATCGGGAGCCAGTCCCTACAAAAATTGGCACATCCAGCGACCACAGCGCATCGCCAGCGCGACTGAGTACGCCACGCCCGAAGAACCGCTGATCGGTGTGGCGCGACACATCGCCGTCACCGCCGCGCTCAAACAAGCCCAACCTGAATTGATCGTTGTGGGTTCGGCGTACAGCTATCTGCAACAGTGGTTGCCCAACGTCGCGCAAGCGGTTGTGCGGCGAGGGTTGGCCGATAGTGTTGGATTGGGGCGGATGGTGTTGGTTTATCCTGATTTTCCTGCCGATGTGTTGGCAAATCGGCCGATTCAACACACTAAAATTCACACACGTTTTTCTGCAAGGTAACAATATGACTAACAACATCGTTCGTTGGGGAATCCTCTCCACAGCCAACATCAACCGCCGCCTCATTCCACCGCTGCACGCCTCCCCGCGCAGTGAGCTTCGCGCCGTCGCCAGCCGCAATTTGGACAAGGCGACCGCCTACGCCAAACAATGGCACATTCCACAACCCTACGGCAGTTACGAGACGTTGCTGGCTGACCCAGAGATCGACGCGGTGTACATTTCGCTGCCCAACACGCTCCATGCGGAGTGGGCGATTGCCGCCGCCAATGCAGGCAAGCATGTGCTGTGTGAAAAGCCGCTCGTGCTGACGCTGGACGACTTTGATCGGGTTGCTGCTGCGGCCGAAGCGAACGGTGTGGTGCTGTTTGAGGCGTTCGCCAATTTGCACCACCCGCAACATCAGCAGGTGCAAGCGTTGATCGACGACGGACGGATTGGCGAATTGCGCCACATCGACGGCATGTTCTTCTATTACATGCCCCCCGAACGCGCCGCGACCGATATTCGTCGTCAGGCTGATTTGGGCGGCGGGAGCATGTGGGATGTGGGCGTGTATTGCAACGGATTGGCTGTCTCATACGCGGGAGGTCGTGCGCCAGAGCAGGTGTGGGCAACGCGCACGCTGGGCGCAGAAGTCGATATTGCGTTTGCGGGGCAGATGCGCTTTACGAATGGTGTGACGGCGCAATTTCGCTGTGGGTTTCAAAATCCATTCCAAGAAGGGTTGCGCCTGTCGGGAAGTGAGGGTGTGATCGCGCTTTCGCATCCGCATAATACGGGCGACACACAAACGCCGACGGTGACGATTACGAACAATGCGGGTGAGCGTGAGGTGTTGGAGATTGCGCCGATGGATAGTTATTCGGCCGAAATCGCCACAATGGAAGCGTGCCTCCTCGACGGTGCAGACCCCATCCTCCCCCTCTCCCGCAGCCGCGAATTTTTACGCAGCGTGTTGGCGTTGCAGGAATCGGCCGAA
>CAYMGE010000199.1:0-3681 GCA_964389925.1 uncultured Ardenticatenaceae bacterium | reverse complement strand
CAGGGTAAATTGAAGTATGTCTCGAAAAAACAGAAGACCACGCACAGGCCTCATTTGGACACCCAAACTCGATGGCACACGCAACATCTGAGTACACATCGACCCGCTCGACGACCACGCCGAAAGCGTCGAAACAAACAACAACATCGAGCGCACCGTGACCGTCATGCAGCCACCCGCCGAGACGGAGCCGCCCATCGTGACGGCGTTCTCCATCAACAACGGCGCGACGTTCACCAGCAACCCGCACGTCACCTTCAGCACCACCGCCAGCGACGATGCCCGACGACACAGTAGGCACTCCCCGCGCCCCCCGTCGCGTCCGTCGTCTCCACAGCGGTCAGCACGGGCGCGATTTCGACATTCCTTCGTCAATCGCCGTTGCTGATTGTGTTTGTTCTCTTATTCGCTGGCCTAACCGCTGTCGGCCTCCGTCGACGCAGATAAAATACAATAGGTTCAGGATTTGATCCTGAACCTTATTCCTCCCAATTTTTCAAATGGCATGTGTCTATCCAAAGCACATGTTGCTTGAAGGCATGTTCGTAATTACAATTTCAGTAACTTATACTTAACCACTCTGCACTTAAGTGCAGAGTGGTTAAGTATAAGTCTTGGGCTAAAGCCCATAGCTTTTACTACCGTATTGGTACAGTGAACACTAAGGTCTGCCCAATAACAATCTGCTTAATTATCTCACTTTGTAGTGCAAAGGTTGGGGGACTGCGTCTGGACAAATCCTTAAAATCGTACTAAAGGAGTTGAAAATGCGTCATATATCAATGGTCTTCGTGATCGCTTTCTGCATATGTATATTTGTTCTGCCCATCTATATTGCGTTCTCTACAGTCAATAAGCAGAATACTGATTCTACGACTATTGCACAAAGCATCAAAGAGAAAGATTGTGATTTAGTAGAAAGTACTGCTCATCCAAAAAACAATTTAAGTTTAACTTCAATAGAAGAGATTCCAATTGAGCAAATCAACTACCAACTGGTGAAGCAGGTACAAGCATGGTCAGATTATGCAGATGCGGCAAATCCAGATGTTGTATACCGGTACACAATGACTTATCTTGATGACGATATTATTGAAACCGTTCTTCTCAGACTCGCCAAAGAAAGAAGTTTGTCAACAGAAGATTATCAACAATTACGTCAGACAACATTTGGACAGTTACAGAGTAATGATGAGTTATCATTTTTGATGACAGTTGCAGCCTCAAATCCTAATAGTGCAATGGCACTTGAAATTCCTGTCGAAAATATGAAACTGGTTGATACTTATGGGCAATCAGTTAATGCCAAAAGATGGGATCGAATGTTTGACAACAAGCTCTACGTTGCAAATCAACCACAGTTTGGACACATAATCTTTCCAGCGTATGAAAGAAGTGCTGATGGCAGAACATGCTATGAGTCGATTGATTTTTCACGTGACACATCGATGACCATCGAGGCTGACAAGATGGTGATAGGCTCTACAAAAAGCGATTTTTTCTGGTCTATCAAGCTATCACCTATTGGACAGCAGATTGCAGAGAATCTACCAACGCCTGAGCCACAGACAGCACAACAAGCTGGAATTTACTCATCGGATTTCATGCAGAGCCAGATTCCAACACCTGTATATGGTCAAGCTCCTAGCCCTGAGTTTTGGTTAGATTTAGCCTCCTTTGTTTTCGATGTAATAGTTTTTCTACTCGCATTGTAAATATACAATGATATGTCGATTTGTCCCGATCACCGATACATTGCTATCGCTCTCTTGACCGAAACAGATTGCCCACCACCATACTGCTCACTCGCAACATTACAGCCGCCAATCGATGATGTTGCATGGCAACTATTGAGCTTTGAAGGGTATTTTCGCGCCAATTCCGCTGCGAATCGCTCACTCTCCGCAATATCTTCATCGATCTCTTTTTGGTGATCGTAGTAGAACGCAAGCGCATTATGAACCTGAGACAGCGACAAATGAGGATGTGCTTCCACAATCTCATCGGGCGACCACGCCAACCGTTCATACTCAATCGCAATTTGGGCAACGCGGATGCGTGTCTCTTTGATGGTCGGTCTGCCAGCGGCAATGGCTGGGTTACGGACGATGTAACGGTATTGGGTAGCGAGAAGGGTCATGAGCGCATTATAGCATAGCCGAGTCCGATCACGCGCAACGACGATCCCCGCAGTCGTCAATGGTGCTGCGCGGCAACTTGGTGTGATTGTGGGGTGAATTGCGCTAGGGAGAGAGGTGAAGGGACAAGGGGCAAGTTGGATGGGGGATGGAAGAATGGGGGTGCTGTCCATTGGGTTGGTTGGGTTGTTTTGGGGTGTCGCTTGCAAGTCGATATTCAAGCATTAAAAAGGATATGCTAAAATAGGCACGCAGGTTGTGAAATGAAGTGCAACCAACGAGGACAGCGTATGCAAGCAACAGTTCAAACGAGCAGAGCCATCTCCACGAACCCCAAAATCCGCAACGGTCGCCCCTGTATTTCTGGCACGTCGATTGAGGTGTCTGACATTGTGACCGCCAAAATCATGCAAGATTTGGAACCTGACGAAATTGCGGTCGATTACGACCTTTCACTGTCACAGGTCTACTCCGCGCTGGCTTACTACTATGACAACAAGCAGCAAATCGACGCATCGATCAATGAGCGGCGTGAGCTGGCACAACGCCTGAAGGAGGCGCGAGTTGGAAGTCGCCATCAGCCTCTATTTGGATGAAAACCTCAGTCCGCGAATCGCCAAACAACTGAAACGACGTGGGATCGATGCGCTTTCTGTCAAAGAGATGGGACTGCTGGGCGATCCTGACGATACACATTTGGAGCGAGCGACGCAGTTAGGGCGCGTGCTGGTGACAAGTGATGTCGATTTTCTACGCATGGCGGCAGAGGGATCGGCACACGCGGGAATCATTTTTGGGATTCAGGGAGATCATTCGATTGGGGATTGGGTGAAGAAGTTAGAGTTGGTGTGTTTTGTGTATTCGGCCGATGAATTCATCAACCACGTTGAATATCTCTAATCGCTTAGTCGATAATCTCCACATCACCCCTGCCCACATACAACGTCACTGAAGCCAGTCAATGGTTCAACGCGGCAACTTAGTGTGGTTGTGGGGTGACTTGCGCTAGGGAGAGGGAGCAAGGGGCAAGTTGAACGGGGGATGGAAGGATGGGAGTGCTGGCCTTTGGGTTGGTTGGGTTGTGTGGATCGTGGTGCGTGGTGCGTGTTTAGAAGTCGTCACGCATCACGCAATTTGAGCCACGCTAACATTTTCGTCTGTTCGTTCCTAGATTACACCGTCATCACATCCGCAACGGCTGAGGCCAACAATTCATCACTCACCCCTTTCGCACGCAGATTTTCCAGCAGTTTGTCAACCGTGCTGCTCTCTAGTTTCGCAAGATCACGACGTAGCCCTTGACCGATGTAGGCACGGATCAACGGCTGATAGCCAGAAAAACCGAGATGGGGCGCGACGTGTTTGAGGTCGCTGATTACGTCTTCTGGAACGCGGAGAGAGACCATTGTCATCGGCCGATCTCGCCGCAACCGCTGTTTTAATTCACTGGGATTCATATCGTCTTCGCTCCGTGCGCGTCGCCCGTCTCGCAGAAATCACGCGAATGACATCACCACGCCACACATAAACCACATACAAAACT
>CAYMGE010000198.1:0-3735 GCA_964389925.1 uncultured Ardenticatenaceae bacterium | reverse complement strand
GCTTTTCATCAATTCTGGTCGTTGGGCGGGGCTAGACACACGGCAGTAGACTATCATCTTGCGGTTTCTCTTCTCGCCAAGCACATCTTGAAGTTGCTCGAACGTATACACACGTCGATTTGTCGGACTCCTGTGTGCAGTTAAAATACCTTCTCGATCCCACCGTTGCAGCGTCTTGATTGAGACTCCCAACAGCTTTGCAAATTCTCCAGTAGTGTACATGCAAGCGTATTAGCACATGCTTGCACATTTTTCAATATGCTCTCCTCTTTTTCATCTCAATGCCGATATTAGCGAACACCCTTTCAAATACAATTCAAATATATTGCTTGTAATAAAGTTCAGCAATTTCTCTACTAATGTTTGTAAACAGATGTAGCGGCGGGAAAAGAGGCCTATGAGCAAAAGCGAACAGAAGCGGATATTTGACGAGTGGTTACAGCAGCACAAAGGGATTTTCTTCAAAATCGTGCGTGCCTATGCGTTCACGCCACACGATCAGGATGATCTGTTTCAGGAGATCGCGCTGCAAGTCTGGCGGTCAATTCCTGACTTTCGCGGAGAGGCGAAGCCCTCAACGTGGATTTACCGCGTTGCGCTTTTTACAGCGACGGCATGGGTCAGGCGGGAGAAACGGTCACCCAAAACGCGACCCCTCACCGATGTCGCCCACACGCTGACAATCAAAGAGCAGCCGCGCGATGAACGGCTCGACTGGCTCTATGCACAGATTGCCCAGCTTGATCCGATTGATCGCTCCATCTGTTTATTGATGTTAGATGGATTTAGTTACAAAGAGATGGCGAATCTGCTTGGTATCTCAGAAAGTAATGTCGGTGTCAAAATCCACCGCATTAAGCGACATCTAGTTCGCAAATCACAGGAGATCGATCATCATGGAGTTTGAAGAAATGCAAGCAATTTGGAATGCAGAGACAAATGAAAAAATGTACGTTATCAATGAGGAGGTGTTGCATAAGCAGGTGCAGAAGAAGAGTGAATCGGCCGATCGCAAAGTAGACCGCTTTGAGATGTTGCTTATCATCGCAAACCTATTTGCCGCCACAATTTTGACAATTGGTGCAATTGTCGATGGTGATATTCAGGAAAAGCTGATCATCTCCGCCGTTTATGCTGCCTTTGGTCTGTTTGGCCTCGTTCGCCGCTTCCGTCGCCAGCGTGAGGTCAAGCAGTTTGACCAAACCGTCGTTGGTGAAGTTGATAGGGCAATTTGGCAAATTGATTATCTTATCACCCAATCTAAAATGTTGGTCAAGTGGTACTTACCCACACTTCTTGTCTTATTCGTCGCGTCTGACTTTATTGAAGGTGATTTTGGGTGGGGAGCGGTGTTTATGCTCGTCGTCTTTGTCGCTGGCTATTTTGGTGGACGCTGGGAGATCAACCGTTGTTATATCCCACGTAGGGAGGAACTCAAATCGCTGCGGGCAACACTTTTAGCTACACCTGAATGATAGGACACGTAATACTGCATACAACATCAACGTGTGCGCCGTATGCGTGAAAAATTGCAAATGGTAAACGGAAAATGGTAAAGCGAAGCACACGTCATTTACAATTTACCATTTACCATTACGCTTCCACATGTCTACTGCAACATGAAGCTGTACAAATCGCTGTACTTCTTTGCTGAACGACTCCACGACAAGTCACGCATCATCGCCTTTTCTTGCATCCAACGCCAGCGCAATTTGTCTGTGTTGTAAATAGAGATCGTTCGTGCGAGAGCCTGCCAAAATGCCTCAACGCTGTATTCGTCGAATTTGAAGCCCGTCACACCATCATCGACTGTATCAACTAATCCACCCGTTGCCCGCACAACAGGCAAACAGCCATAGCGCATCGACAAAATTTGACTCAAACCACATGGCTCAAAGCGCGATGGCATTAGGAAAATGTCACTACCACCATAGATGAGCGGCGCGAGACCGGCATTGTACTTGAGGATGGCACGCATCTTGTGACCGTACTTGCTTTCAAGCTGGCGGAACATTTCTTCATATTCGGCCGCGCCCGATCCCAAAACCACAAATTGCGCCTTCCCAGCCCCATCAGTCATCAACCGTTCCACAACTTCACCCGTAATGTCGAGACCTTTTTGATAATCTAGGCGCGAGATGAGGGCAACGAGTGGCACATCATCCCAGCGTGGCAAACCGAGATAATCCTGTAGTGCATGACGCACCTTGTCACGTTTTTCGAGCGTCTGTGCATCAAAATGATACGGTAGACGATCATCTGTAGCGGGGTTCCACACGTCTGTGTCGATCCCGTTGACGATGCCAAACAGACGATTTTCCCGGTAGCGCAGCAAACCTTCCAAACCCCAGCCGCCCTCAGGTGTCATGATTTCGGATGTGTAAGTGGGACTAACCGTTGTAATGGCATCAGCATGATAAATTCCGCGTGCCATTAGATTGACTGATCCGTAGGATTCTTCGTTCAGGCTATGCGTTTGAAGATGGAGATAGTCCGTAATGTCCCAACTGGTAATGCCTTGATGACCGAGATTGTGAATGGTTAACAATGTGCGAATGTGACGCAAGCGTGCATCTAATTGGCCGGCTGTTTTGAGCCAAAAGATGGTGGGACAAGTGTGCCAATCGTTGGCATGTAGAATATCAGGATACCAGCCAAGGGCGTGCATCAATTCAAAGGCAGCACGGCTGAAAAATGCAAAGCGGTATGGATCGTCATCATACCCATACACGCGGTCACGATTAAATAGATTCCACTCAGCAATGGCATAAACAGGGACATCACTATTGGGAAGCCGCCCTTCAAAAACACCAGCGGGTTGCCAGCTACCACCAGCGGGAACCATGAGGGCGCCTTCCATCGGCTGAAATCCCTCAATCTCACCTTGCTCAATGTTCCGATAGGCTGGCATCACCACACACACGTCATGACCCTGCTCTTTTAACGCCAGTGGCAGTGACCCTGCCACATCTCCTAGCCCACCTGTTTTGGCAAATGGGGCGACTTCGGCCGAAATAAACATCACTCGCATATATCTTTCACTCGGTAGCTGCTAGTGATTACCAGTACACGGTCCTGCCAGCCGCTAGCAACTAGCCACTAAAACTATGACAACAAAAAAGCCTCGCATTTGCGAGGCGCTTGTTTAACTTTGAATTGCAAACTGTTCTATAGAAACTCGACAAATCCTGTTGCGCCTGTTTCAGCTGGGGCTGCAAAAATCCGCAATGTCGATTCGTTCCCCTCTGAGTCACGCACCCGTAACGCCTCTTGGCGCTCCCAATACGATATGACACTACCCTCAACCACCTTGAAACTTCTCATCGCCCCTGCGCGGCCGAAAACGCCACCAGCCATAATGTTGTAGCCATTTAGAGCTATCTTCGCCACAGGCGTAGCTTTATTATTTATTTCATACACGTCAACGATTTGGTTTGCCATTTTATCACAGTCCTTGTAAAGCAGATTACAACACCTATTATAGAGGATGTTGGTTCGTTGACAAGCTAGTTTGGCATCCAAGTTAGGGCAAATTGAAAGGTCAAACAGGTTACAGCATGAAATGAATAAGTACTTAATCAAAAGGGTGTGTTTCAAATACTTTGAGGGTGTCATTCCAGCGTATGCAGGAATCCATTCTTCGGGGTGGTTGTTTCGGGAATTGTTGAGCATTAAAAAATTAAACGTAGTACGTGGTACGTGGTACGTGACCAAATACGCACCACGCACCACGCA
>CAYMGE010000197.1:0-3855 GCA_964389925.1 uncultured Ardenticatenaceae bacterium | reverse complement strand
GGATTCCTGCATACGCTGGAATGACACCCTCAAAGTATTTGAAACACACCCTAATGATTTTATGTCAACAGCAACTTTAATTCGGCTTGAGTTGATCGCTTGTGACCCCAGCATCCGTAAAGGTCGTCCTGTTTTGGCTGGCACGACCTTGCGCGTCACTGATGTGGTCATCGCGTACATTTATCATCAGCGAACGATTGATCAGATTGCCAGCGACTATGATTTATCTCTCGCGCAAGTACATGCGGCATTGGCGTACTATTATCAACATCAAGCCGAACTGACGGAAGATATTCGGACGCAAATTCAACAGGCGGCTGAGTACAAGGAGCGGCGTGTTGGCAGTCGATACCCTTCGCTTTTACCTCGATGACAATGTGCCACTAGAGATATGGAGTAAATGATGTTAAAGACGGCAACAAAAGGTTTAGATTACGAAGAACGCATTACACTTGATCCGAGAAGATTGGTTGGGAAACCGACAATTCGGGGGTCACGGATCAGCGTTGAGCATGTTTTAACAGCGTTAGCAGGCGGTCTTACTGTTGATGAACTGTTGGAAGATTATCCAGAGTTGGAGTTGGAAGATTTCCCTGCTGTCTTGATGTACGCGGCAAATGTTATCAGTGAAATGCGCGTATATCCTGTGGCTGTTTAATCGTGGCTTTGCGATTGTTGGTTGATGCAAGCATGGGACGTGTCGCCGAGCGTTGGCTTAAACAATCAGATTTCGATGTTCGGGTTGTACGAGATGAAGACCCAAATATGCTTGACTATGACATTTTGGCATGGGCGGTTGTAGAAGGTCGTGTGATCGTGACGATGGACAAGGATTTTGGCGAATTGGTTTATCGTGAATCCCTGCAACATGAAGGCATTCTGCTTCTGCGGCTCAGACAAGAAACGGCTCAGGATAAGATCAAGGTTTTGGGTGAGATTTTGATGCACTTTGCAGATGAATTGAGCGGCAACTTTTCAGTTTATCAGAGAGGGCGGTTGCGCATTCGCTGACACGTGTGCGTGTAAACGCCAACATTAGGTTGGGAAATAGGCTTGAGTTTACTTGGTGTTTCAACCCATACTTTAGCGCGGGGAGAAAGAGCATGAAACAGAAATTTGATTTAACACGGCGTGATTTCATTAAAATTGGCAGTGCAGCAACATTGGCTGGAGTTGCACATAATCTATCAGCAGCGGAAACTCCGTTGGATAGTAAATTGGAAAGTCATAATCATGCAAGTGAAGGAACTGATCTTTCTGAATGGACTGAATACGTGGGTGATGGGGGGACAGGTGACACTACCAAAAACGACATCCTAACAGAGCATTTCGGTACATATAGTGAGCTGCAAGCCAACATAAATCAACGAGATATTTCTGCACACAATTTCAACGAATATAAGATATTTGACGATGCAACTTTACTTTTACAGACACACTCTATTCAATATCAATTTAGGATTCCCTATACACCAAATGTGCAAAACGAAGTCCGGAATCCTCAAACTATTGAGGGTGGGTTCTATATCTACGACGGTCAGACAACGCGACAAACATATTCGGTATTGTTTCAATGGATGCTAACTCCTTTCGTAAATGATTGTTCAACATGGGAAATGAGTGATGTTCGTGTATGGAATCCCAATCTGTTGAGCAATGAGAAATGGAATAAGGTAGGCCAACTACCTATTAATACGAATTGGCATACACTGAATATAGTCTGTGATTTTCCGCGTCAACTTGTCAAAGTAACTATCGACAACATAGTCTTCCCCGCTTGTATCGGTATAAATGATGCACCATCTTTTTTTTGGTCAGATATTTCTGCTGGTATCACCGCAGAAATAATCAGCGTTGACCCTATAGCTGCTGAAAAAGGAATGTTACACGTAGCCGAATTTAGAGATTGGTCATGGCACAGAGAAACTACAGCAATTCCCACAGGTTCCTCGCCTCTGGTAGAAGATAGTTCTGGAAGCAGCGTTAATTAGGCTTGAGGCTTGAATTTACCGATTACGATGCAGGGATTACGCAGTTGACAAACGGAATGAGTACGTTTATGTTTCCCAAGCCATCTGTAGCTTGCGGCGGTTGGTTACACAATCACGCAAATAGAGATTGATTAGCGTTTGGTAGGCGATGCCTGTTTCGTCAGCCATTGACTTGAAGTAGTCTACGCTTTCTTTGTCTAAACGAATTGTGATTGGTTGTTTGAGATATTTTGTGTAGGGGTTTCTGCGCCCTTCCATATTGGCAAAGTCGTAATGCTCTCTCATCGTCGCTGTCTCCAATAAACTTGTTGTTCCTCTTTATCTGCTTTGCGTGCCGAAATGATGCGGATAACCGAATTGCTGTGGCGAAAACAGTGGCAGACAACGAGTACACGCGCTTTTGCGCTCATTCCAAGCATGATAAATCGGTCTTCCTGATCTGAATGGTCTGGGTCATAGTATTCGACTGCAAACTCGTCATAGAATACCGCTTGTGCTTCCTCAAAGGTGATGCGGTGTTTGCGTCGATTGACTTGAGCTTTTTGCACATCCCATTCAAATCGCAGTTGTTCCATCTGTACATTGTACTTACAAGAACCTGGAATTCAAGCGTTAGGATGGGATGGTGTGGGAGTTGTAAGTCGGAACGCAAAAGCTGAGTGATATAAATTGAGAAGAATGGATTCCCGCCTCCGCGGGAATGACGGGTTCGGAATGCCCGCCTTTGTGAGAATGACGGATTTTAGCGGGCTTGAGCCTGCTTTTTTGTATTAGCCCCGCGCTTGAGCGCGGGGAATCAAATTATGAATTTAACAGCAAGCAACACATTGATCGTCGCGTTGGGCGGCGTGGGGTATCAGATGGCGGACAAGTTCGCGCAGGAGGTGGCGCGACGACATCCTGATGTGCCGCTGCCGACGGTGCGGGTTTTGCCGCTTTTGGAGGAGGCGCAGCAGACGGCGGCGGCGCGGAAGTTATCGGCCGTCGGCATCGCCATCCGCCCCAACTCCCCCGACCTACGCCCCATCTTCCAACACCTCTACCCTCACACGCCGCTGCCAGAGAGCAGCAGCGAAATGGCGCGACTGCTGACAGCGAATGCGCGTCCGCGTGGGCAGATCGCGTTGCATCGGCACATTTTTGAGATCACGAACGCGCTGCAAGAGGCGCGGCGGGCGATGTTTAGCAGTGCGTCGCTCGATGTGATGAGCCAGCATGGGGTGGGGGTTGCCAATGCGCGGCGCGTGCAGGTGTTTGTTCTGCTGTCGTTGAGCGACGGGTTTATGAGCGGGATGCTGCCCGATTTGCCATACATCGTCCAGCACACACTGACGGAGGCTGCGCCAGAGGATACGTTTGTGAACGTCAATTTGGTGCTGGCGATGCCGGGCTTTCAGGGGGATGTGCGGGAGTTAGATGGGGGGATGATGCGCGATGCGGCACAGGCGCGGCGGATTGCCCAGACGCAGATTCAGGCGGGGGCGGCGGCGACGTTGCGCGAGGTCGATTACTATTTGGCAAACGATCATCGCTTTGAGAGCCGCTATTCGCGCTATTTGAAAGTTGAGACGGACAGCCATCCGCTGGGTGAGGGGCGCATTTTTCTGCTGGAGCCGACGAATGAGCAGGAGAAGTCGCTCGATGATGTGAATGCGCTGTCGTCGATGGTGGCGGAGTGGCTGTATCACGTGACGCTGACACCGCTGCGCGAGGAATTTGAAACGCCTGTTTTGTTGCCAGAGGGGAGGCCGTATTCGAGTTTTGGTCATGCCAGTTTGAGTGTGCCAATTGAACGCTGGATTGAGCGGCTGACGGTGCGGCAGGAGATCGATTTGCTGACGCACATGCTCGACGCGCAGCAGGT
>CAYMGE010000196.1:0-3877 GCA_964389925.1 uncultured Ardenticatenaceae bacterium | reverse complement strand
TATGGTAGACTACTTCCCTCGCTTTGACTACCCCCATTTTTTGGGAAGATACATTTATTGCGATTTAACCTCGATAAGCGATTGGATGATTTGGGTCCGCGAGGGAATCTTCAAGATACCGTATTTGAGTTGATACAGGTGGCAGAGCGTGAGGAGTGGTTAGCGGATTTGGTCAGGGCAGCGTATCAAGAGAGACCAAACCGTCAGGATTTGGCGGATTTGGTCGCGCAGATATAGTTTGAAGTTTACAAGAGGATGAACGATGATGAAAATTGGACGCAATGATCCCTGCCACTGCGGCAGCGGCAAAAAATACAAGAAGTGTCATTGGAAGGCAGATCGAACAGCACCCATACGGCAACCTGAGCCGCAAATCGAAGACGACTGGGATGAAGATGATTGGGAAGAAGTCGAAAGCCCAATCGTTGAGTTCGAGCAACCAATTCCCACACAAGTTGAGGAGCCATCTGTAGAAGACGACCCCAACACGGCGGCGATTTACGCCTTCTTTGATACATTTATGGCGGCTGATGAGGCTGACAAGTGGCAATTAGTGGAAGAAATGTTGACTAACTCGCCTGAACTATGTGACAAGGAGACAGCGTTTGAGTTGATCGATCATTTTGGTGAGACGCTTGACGTGAGTGATTACGCACGCTTTCAGACATTGATGCAGTTGATGCAGACAAATGCACCAGCCGCATGGGAGCCTAATCAGCAGTATGTATACGATTATCTCACGACGTTTGCGTTGATGAGTGGTGACCGTGTGATGGCGCGTAACGCATTTCTCGCATTCTCAGAGGTTGGGGGAAATGATCTGGACATCTATTTTCGTACTGTCAATGCTGTTGCATGGCATGGCGAGCTTGATTTGATAGTGACGGGAATGCGGCGTGCGTGGCCGTCTGTGAATAACAGTCCGAAGGTGACAGAGTGGGGACAGGGTAATTTTGCGGAGACGTTGGCGGCCTTTGAAATTGTGAATGCGTTGCGTGAAGGAGGTAAGTCGGCCGATGCTGCCCAAACACTCCGTCAGCGGTTCGTGGACGAGTACGAGCTAACGATGACGGATGCGTTCGATCCAATTCTCACCCATCTGTTTGGGGAGCAGGAGCCATCGGCCGATCTTGCCGACTACGAACGCAAGTGGAAGCTCAAAGATAAAGACCCCGCCACGCTTCACATCGCTAATCTCGTCGCCGCCTTCTGTCGTTACGCATGGCAGGAAGAACACATCCCCCTGTCACGCATCGCACTCGGCCGTGACCATCTCAGCCGCTATATCACTTTGAATGGCTCCGGCGAGTTGAAAAAAGCACCCGCAACGGGTGGCAAAAGAAAGCGTCGCCGTACAAAAGCTCAAAAGCGGATCAAAAACCAAACGACACTTATTCCAGAACCTAGGCAGGCGGATGCGTATCTGATGGAGCATGTCATTAGATTCCTGTTCACGCCATATCATACGCTTGCAGCGTTTATCGAACTGTTGCCCGCATGGGTGCGCTATCTAAATCACCTAGCGCTTATCTCGGATAAGCAAGTTGAAGATGCCCTTGCTGATTTGAAGCCGTTGGCGGACGGGGTAACCGAGCGGTGTCGAAGCAGTATGAGCGATGAAAAAGTGATTGAGAGATTACAGATGTGGCCTGAGCCAGCAGCAGAGGTGTAGAGAGATGGACTACGACCAACAAGTTGAGCAGATTCGAGAGGAAAATGCCCTGCTCCTTACCGCATTTCAAAAATGGTTGGAAAATAGCAGATTGAGTGCAAAAACGGTGCGGAATCATGTCGAAAACGTTGATTTCTTCACCGAATACCAGAAGTACTACGAACCGCTTGAGCCGCTCATTGAGGCCGATGCTGGCGACTTTCTCAATTTTTGTGCCAGTTGGTTCCCACGTAAGGCAATGTGGGCTTCACCCGGCAATGCGCGTTCAAACATCGCCTCGTTTCGCAAATTTGCCAAGTTTATAACGGAGGTGGGGCATTGGTCGGCCGAACACGCCCAAGAAATTTCACAAATGCTCAAGGAAAACCGCGACGAAATTATCGAAAGTGCTGAATGGTAAGACCGTGTCCGAAAAATAATGCGGATGATGGCAGTCACTCTGATTTATTTCGGACGCTCTTGTACTCTTGTTTAAGGTGAGAGGGGGTCAAAGAGAGCAAGGTGGTGCATGCAGATGAGACAGGATGTTATATTGAAGGAGACCGCCAATGGTTGCACGCAGCCAGCACCGAGCAGTTGAGTTATTATGCCGTGCATCCAAAGCGGGGGAAAAAGGCGGTCGATGCGATAGGCATCTTGCCAGAGTGTGAGGGAACCCTAGTGCATGATGCGTGGGCGACCTACTTCACTTCAAAGCCTTGCAAAGAACTTGCAAGGCTTTTTTGCCACATCGTTTAAGCATAGCAGCGCTCATTCACTCAAAAACTGTGACGCAACTGTGACACGACTGACACATTTCTGTGACATTAACCTAATATGATTGTGATCACATAAACAAACTGTTACCCAAATAAATGTGACAGTTAGTTATAAAGTGTTTTGGAGAACAAGATGATTTTTAATAGACTAGAACGAAAGAAGGTTATGGTATTTTTGCTTTTTGTTTTAATGGTGACACTTGCTGTTGCTGCGAATGCTAGCGCAAACGAGTCTCCGCAGGCGCAAAACAGTTCCGAGCAAGAATCAATAATGTCCACACTATATCCTTCTTGGCTAGTTGCAGTAGATTACAAGTATAAGAAATTTGAGAGTGGCGAAGACATAGTGGAACATCAGGTATTTCAACCGTTGTCACAGCTACGTGGTTCCTCGCTACGCTATTTGCTTGATTCGCTAGAAATAATTAACATGGCTCAAAACGATACCTTCCCTGCATCTCCATTAGATGCTAGCCAACAGGTACGATACTTATCTTCTGAGCAAGAACAAGAGATAGTTATGCTCGTTGCCTCTACCGTATTTGATACTGAACAAGATGGCTTGGTATCCAAATTTGATCCTGTGAGCCTTCGTTACTATACGCTTTTAGAAAGCTCATTACGTATGGTGGTTGAAGATACTGCTGATGAAGAGCTGTTCTCAGATAGTTACCTTGCTTATCGTGAAATGATTGTTCAGTTTGTCAATGACACCAACACTGACATCTTTACACCTTCACAGTCAGATTATGCCGTTGCCAAACTCGAACATTACTTGGAAGCGCAAGATAGTAGTGTCGATGTATATTTCCCACAACAACGAGAAAATAGGTCATCATGCCCTACAGTTCACACCATCGACAATTGGCCGGCAAAAGACAACTACTATGCAGGTAACACAGGCTCAAGCTGGCATGAAGGACGCGCATCTACCCAAAATGATTGTGATTACTTCATCCGCTATTTCACTGGTGGTTTACCAAATTATGGAATTGTTTCACCAATCACTGGAGATACTCTGTGTGTATTGAATAAAATCAGCCAGCTTACTGGAAGCCACTTTGGCAACTTTAACAACATTCAGTATGGAAAAAAGACTGTAACATGGAGTCACCCATTTGGTTGTAGCACGACCGCGAATTCAGTACGTGCAAACACAAAATGGAGAACTGATTAGATTATCTTATTTACGAAAATACCCTTCCACTCTGTTTGGAAGGGTATTTCCAATTTGCGGGAACCCTAACTATATCCTTTTTAGTTTACTGGAGTTTGGCGTTTTTAGACCCATATATGCCGATTTTTAGACTGAAATTTCGCTCAAAACCCAGCATATGTGCTTTTCGCCAAACTCCAGTAGTGTACAATTCTCAGGTTTTATCATGATCATACGTATCTTCCCAAAAAACAGGGGAAAAGAAGATTAAGAGGAGGCAGGGTGACCGCG
>CAYMGE010000195.1:0-4000 GCA_964389925.1 uncultured Ardenticatenaceae bacterium | reverse complement strand
TATCGCTGCCGCTCTTTGGAATTTCACCCTCAGTTATTAAGGAACAACTCTAATAACCTGCAAGTAACCACGCAGATGTCAACATATCCATAATTGTGATTGGAACGGCGATGGCGAACTCGTAACTGCCGCGCACGATGTCGCCATCAACCGAAATAACGTCGTATTGAACGGTATAGACTCCCTGTTGCAGGGGCGGCAAGCCTGCCAGCAACTCGTTAGCGACCTGCTGCTGCGGCAAGTCGATCACCTTAAAGTTGTCTGCCAAAAGCCGCACCGTGCTAAGGGAGCTAATGGGCTGATCAAACGTCAGCCTTAATTCAGTTGGGTAATAATCGAGCGTGCTGCCAATGGCGGGATCGGCTGTAATCAACTGTGCATGTGCAAATAACGGCGACCCAATTAGCAGCAATGCGCCCAACAGCCACTTCCAGCTACGCACGTAAACGGAATCCCAACAGGCGTAGCGCGTTCAGCACAACGAGAATCGTGCTGCCTTCATGCAGAATGACCGCGCCGCTCAACTGAATCACGCCGAGTACTGACGTGACGATCAGAATAGCGATCACACCCAGCGAGATGGCGAGATTTTGCTGAATGTTGCGGCGGCTGGCGCGGCTGAGACCGACGGCAAACGGCAGTTTGCTCAGATCATCTGCCATCAGCGCAATATCGGCCGTTTCCAACGCCACCGCTGTCCCTGCACCTCCCATTGCAATCCCGACCGTCGCCGTCGTCAACGCGGGCGCGTCGTTCACGCCATCACCCGTCATCGCAATCTCGCCGTATTTAGCCTCTAGCTCACGAATCGCTGCCAGCTTTTGCTCTGGCAACAGTTCGGCGCGGATGTCGGTCAATCCTAATTCCTTGCCGACCTTTTGCGCCACGTCGTCGTTGTCGCCCGTCAACATGACGAGATGCTGCACGCCCAAATCGCGCAGTGCGTTCAACATCGCTTTGGCCTGTGGGCGCGGCGTGTCGGCCAGACCGAGAACGCCGATAAACTGACCCCCATAGCTGACCGCCATCGTCGTGCGGCCGTCCGCCTCAAGTCGCTCAATCGTTTGGCGCACCACCTCATCGTGAGAATGGTCGGGGTTCTCGGCAAATAGCTTCCAGTTGCCAATCTGCACCGTTTTGCCGTCGAGCGCACTCTCAATACCGCGTCCGGGTATGTTGGTGAGCGCGTCGGCACTGCCCATTTCAATCTCCACGTTTTCGACATGCTCGACAACCGCCTGTGCCAGCGGATGGTTCGATTGCTGTTCGACCGAGCCAACAATTCGCAGTAATTCGCGCTCCGCCATGTCGTTAAACGTCACCACATCGGTTACGCCAAACTCACCCGCCGTCAGCGTTCCCGTCTTGTCGAACGCCATCACTTGGGAGCGTCCCAGATTTTCGAGATGCACGCCCCCCTTGATGAGAACGCCATCGCGTGCCGCCCGCGCAATGCCCGACAGGACAGAAGCGGGTGTGCCAATCGCCAGCGCACACGGTGACGCGGCGACCAGCAACAGCATGGCGCGGTAGAAGCTGTCGCGCAGTTCCATCCAGCCGAACAGGGGCGGCACGACGATGACGAGGAGCGTGATGATGAGAACGGCAGGGACAAAGCGGCTGGTGAAGCGTTGGGTGAACTGCTGGGTCGGGCTTTGCTGCCCCTGTGCTTCTGCGACCAACTGCATAACGCGAGCAAGCGTGTTGTCCTGTGCCAGCCGCGTCACGCGCACGTCCAACGCCTGATCTTGGTTGATCGTCCCTGCAAACACCTCGTCGCCAGCATTTTTCTTGAGGGGAACGCTTTCCCCCGTGATGGGGCTTTGGTCAATGCTGCTGCTGCCGCGCTCGACTGCGCCATCGACCGGCACACGGTCGCCCGGCCGCACGACGACGACATCATCGATCTGTAGCTGCTCGACGGGAACCTCGACAATGCCCGCCGCCGTCTTTTGCTGTGCGGTGTTGGGCATCAGCTCGCCCAGCGCGTTGACGGCGTTGCGGGCGCGATCCAGTGCATAATGTTCGCCCGCGTGACCGAGCGCAAACAGAAAGAGCAAAAACGCCCCTTCCCCAAATTCGCCCAATAGTGCCGCGCCAACCGCTGCCGCCAGCATCAACACATCGGTGTCAAACTTGCCTTTGAGCAGGGCAGGGATGGCGTGGGTGGCGACATCATAACCGCCAGCGATGTAGGCGAGAATGTAGAAGATTGTCGAGACGGTTGGGGAGAAGCCGAAGAAGCGTTCGCCCAAAAAGCCGAGCAGCAGAAAGATACCAGCCAGCCCGACGAGGAGCAGCGTCCAGCGTTCCTGCATCCAGTGGGGCAAGAAGGCGGGTGCGCTGCCGTGTGGATGGTCGTCGTGTCCGTTGGCTTCATTGTGCTTGTGAGAATCGGCCGATTCACTCTCTTCAACCAGTCGCGCCCCAAAATGATTGAGCGTCTGGGCAATCGCGCCGCGATTTGTCATCTCACTATCGTAGGCAATGGCGACCAAGCCCGCCGCGTAATTGACGTTGGCGTGGAGAATGCCATCTTGCCGTGCGAGTTGGTCAGCAAGGGTATGGGCGGAATCGGCCGAATCCAGCCCTACAAACCCCAACTCCTCATGCCGATACCGCTGCGTAAACGCGCTGCCCGTCTCCCTCGCCAGCCGCTCAACCGAGTTGAGCGTGACGAGGTTCGGGTCATAGTGAATGCACAACTGTGGCTGACCGTTTTCGACGATGTGCGCGTTGGTTACGCCGCGTCGGTTTTGCAGCATCGTCGTCAGTTGTGTGAGACAGTGATCGCGCTCGTGCGGTAGGTCAGGCGCGATTAGTGGAATGTCGAGTTGAATCGTTTTTTCAGGCATAGTCAAATGGCTGCACCACGCTGGATACAGCGTCTAGTTATTCGATTGCGTCAATTAAGGAGAGGGCGTGTTTTGACTATGTAAGGTCTGGCGGACGGTGGCGCGGTGGGCGCGTGTACTCTTGTATGGAGAAGTATTGCAAGGGGATAAGCGAGACGGTTGTGAGTGGTGGTGCTGCGGTCAGGAGCGCGGGGGTATCTACGCCACCATGCAGTGCTGTTTCTTGGGTGTCGATTTCGGCCGAAACACACACCTCGACCCCACACCACGCATCGCTGACATAGTGCGCCAACAATCCGCCACAAATCAGCAGGTTGAGTAGAAAAAGGAGTGCGAACCGCCGTTTAACCATGTTGTACATGATCCAGCCCACAGCGGAATAGCTCTGCGATATGGTCATCATCCAGCATATAGAAAACGCGCCGCCCCTCTTTGCGCGTGCGTACCAGTCGCATTTGGCGCAAATGGCGCAGGTGATGGGAGGTGGCGGATTCGCTGATTCCCGCCTGCTCTGCCAGTGCGCCGACGTGTTGTTCACCGTCTACGAGCGCGGCTAGCATTTGGATGCGACTGGTGTCGCCCAATGCGCGGAATAGTTCAGCGAGTTCGGCGGCAGTTTGTTCTTCGATAAATGTATTTATCATTGCTTATCTGCATAACTGTTCATGTGTTCTCACAATTGTACAAAACTTGGGAAAAGTAGCAACGGATTAAAAGAGACGACCAAAACAAGATGGCGTGTAGTTAACAAACGTCGGATATGAGGCCATAGCAGAAATCAGGAGGCTTTGTTTTCATCAGAATTATGTCGCCGACGGAATAAGCGTAAAGCGTAGACTTGGACACGCCAACCAGTTGGCAAATCTCAGCAATGGAATGCTGCTTTTCGTCATAGAGTCGGAAGAGCAGATTGCGCTTGTTGACATCGAGCGCACGAGGACGACCACCCGTTTTGCCTCTGGCACGGGCAGCGTCAAGGCCAGCTTTGGTGCGCTCACGGAGCAAGTTGCGCTCAAACTCAGCAAGTGCGCCGAACATGTGAAAAATGAGCTTACCGCCGCTGGTGGAGGTGTCGATGGATTCTTGCAAAGTATACTTTTTGGGACGCAGCAAGAAATATGTCTCACACTATGTCCCAAAAACTG
>CAYMGE010000194.1:0-4051 GCA_964389925.1 uncultured Ardenticatenaceae bacterium | reverse complement strand
TGGGATGATATTTTAGCCTTTGCCACTTGACCGCCTTTTCCAGAGTTTTCAGGACACACCAACTTAGAAAGATATGCTACGACGTTACTTGCTGCCATCGCTTTTACTACTCGCTGGATTGACACTGATACTCATAGGCGGCGCACGCGAAGTTTTTGAAACGCGCTTCACCCCACTCGCTGACCTAGTGGTGACGAATACACCGTCACCGACGCTAACGAACACGCCGCTCTATGTCCCAACACGCACGCCCGTTACCGCAACCGCGCTACCCGCCACCGCAAGCCCAACGGTGACATCTGTCCCGCTTGTCACACCGACCAATCGTCCACTTGCGACGGAGACACTTTCCCCGACCGCGTCTCCTTTGCCAACATCGGCCGATGTCGAAACACCGTTACCAACAGCCACATCTCGATATTCCAACATCACCTACCGCGAGCGTTTGGGTGTCTCTGGTCAGATCAGCGACGCTGTCCCTGCATATGATGCGGGCTTAAATTATGGCAGCTTTATTTCATGGCAGATATTCGATAGGGAGCGGCTGCCGGCCGATGTCACGCCTTGGCAAATGGTGCGCGTTAGCGAAACGGGTATCAAGAATGGCCTAGAGCCGCTGGGCGTTGCCGCACGAGCCAATCCCGGCAGCATCTTTGTGATTGGCAATGAGCCAGACGTTGAGGTGCAGGACAACACGACCGCCCCTCGCTACGCTGAGATCTATCACGAGGCTTACTATTACGTCAAAGAGATCGACCCAACTGCCCAAATCGCTATTGCGGGGGTCGGCAGCCCAACACCGCTGCGTCTCGCTTATCTCGAACGCATTTTGACCCATTATGAGCAGACCTATGGAGAAAAGATGCCGATTGACATCTGGACAATGCACATTTATGTGCTACGCGAGGAGCGTAACAGTTGGGGGATCGGCATTCCGACAGGGTTTGATGAGGTCAATGAGGGGATGCTTTACGAAATTGATGACCACAAAGACACGGACATTGCCAATCAGCTCTTGGTAGACTTTCGCGTTTGGCTAGCCGAGAAAGGGTATCAGGACACACCATTAGCTATTACTGAGCTTGGCATCTTGTTGCCTAGTGATTACGGCTTTCCACCTGAGGTTGTGTCCAACTACATGATTGAGGTCGTCAACTTTTATCTCAGCGCGACAAATGAGACAGGGTATCCTAGTGATGGGAATAAGTTGGTGCAGTGGTGGTTTTGGTTTATCTTGTTTGATGAAACCGGTGATTTTGCAGTAAGTAATCTGCTCGATATATCTTCGGGTGAGTTAACGCCTATCGGCCGAACTTATCGGGAATATACCCCTTAAACAGTCAATTCACGATGTACGAATCGTAAATCCAACTAGGCAGTCGTAGAACCTGCCACCATTGAGGAAAACAAAACATGAATCAAAAGACACTTAACCTTGTTGTAATCGTCTCTGTCGCCTACGTTGCGGCACAAATGCTGTCAGACATTGCCAGCTTGCGGATCGTCATGATCGCGGGCTTCTCAGTTGATGCCGGCACGCTCGTCTATCCTTTCACCTTTACTCTGCGCGATCTCGTCCACAAAACGACAAATAAGCAAACGGCACGAACGCTGATTCTTGCTGCGGCCGCGATCAACATCTTGATGGCAGTTGTGTTTTGGGTTGCCTCGATTTTGCCGGCCGATATGGAGGTCGGGGCGCAGTTGGAGTTTGGGGCGGTATTAGCCCCCGTGTGGCGGATCGTATTTGCATCGATCTCGGCCGAAGTCATTGCCGAGTTTATCGATAGTGAAGTTTACGAACGCTGGGTTGAACGCTTCAAACAAAAATATCAGTGGGGGCGTGTTCTCGCTTCCAACGCGGTTGCTGTGCCAATCGATTCACTCGTCTTTTGTGCAATTGCATTTTTAGGCGCACTGCCTTTTGCGATTGTCGTTTCGATCTTTTGGGCAAACGTCATCATCAAAGGGCTGACAACGTTGCTTAGTATTCCGTTGATTTACGCTGTTCCAGAGGTAGATAGGATCAAGTTGAACGGTTAATACAGTTTTTGAGTGGGGTGCGAGTTCTGCTTCGCACCCCGCCTCACTGACGTGTTAGAATGACAAAATCGAAAGAGTAAGCGTGCTTTTCATCGGCCGCATGATGCGTGCGCGAAATTTCTTGCCAGTTTTCGGCCGAAATATCTGCGAACCAAGTATCTCCTCGCACTTCTGCATCCACTTCTGTCAAATAAATTTTATCTGTCATTGGCAAGAACTGTTCATAAATTGTCGCACCGCCAATCACCATAATTTCATCCACAGTTCCTGCCGCCGCGATTGCCTCATCAATTGAATGTACGATGACACACCCCTCTGCTGTGAAGCCAGCGCGATGCGTCATGATGATATTTGTGCGACCCTTTAGCGGTTTGCCAATGGACTGATATGTTTTGCGCCCCATGATAACTGGTTTGCCCAGTGTCATTTTGCGAAAGAAGCGCATGTCGTCGGGCAGCCGCCATGGTAGGCCACCGCCTACGCCAATGACGCGATTTTTATCCATCGCAACAATTAAAGCGATCAACATAGCGGGCTACAAGTGTGAATCCCAAAGCGGCTCTGGAATCCTCTGTTGTTTATTTTCATAGCGCGACATCACAAACAACGCATCCGAGAGGCGATTGAGATATTTCACAACAAACTCACCCACCGCTTCCTCGCGAGCAAGTTTCAGCACCTCTCGTTCAGCACGGCGACAGACAGTTCGTGCAACGTGTAGATGGGCGGCTCCCAGTGAGCCGCCGGGCAAGATGAAGTTTTCGAGCGGGCCGACATCGGCCGACATCTCATCAATTAACGCTTCCATTTTATCAATATGCCGCTGTTCAATTTCTGGAATGTTGTACTTGATTTTGTCCGCTTCGATAAAACAAAGGTCTGAACCGAGATGAAATAGCTCGTTTTGAATAGTGGTGAGTGCGTCAGATAATTTTTCACTCAATCCCGCTGCGAGCGCAACGCCTATGACCGAATTCAACTCGTCGACCGTGCCATAACTCTCTATTCGCTGTGACTCTTTTGGTACACGTTGACCACCGCCCAGTGAGGTTGCGCCTTTGTCGCCGCCGCGGGTGTAAATTTTTGTTAATCTTGGCATATTACTGAACGCGCCGACCGCCATTAAGCTCATCTTGCAGTGCTTGTAGCTCATCCCATTCCCCTGCTGCTGCCAGCAACGCTTGCTCCGCCCATGTTGCAATGCTGCCGTGCCGCCTCATACCGGCCCCCGCAATGATGGCACTTAGCTCGCCTTCTGACATCTCGGCAATCTGCATAAACGTTGTCACACCAGCACCCAACAATGCGGCCTCGCTTTTAGGACCTACGCCTTCAATTTTTTGCAATTGATCGGGTGTGTTTACCTGTTCCGACTCAGGTGGCAAAATAATCATGCCCTCAGACTCGGCCGCCTGCACGTCCAAATCATCTGAGACATACGCCTCGCTGGTCTCGACCCCCCCATCTGTTTCCAGCTCAGTCACCTGACTGACGACCTGTGCGCTCGATAGTTCATCGCGCAGTTGGTCAGCCTCACCCTGCACAATCGTCAGTTGTTGCGTGGCATTGTCGAGTTGGCTTTGCAGCGTGAGGATTTCGGCCGATTGCGCCGAAGCCTTTCGCTCTACGCTACGCAACTGTCTCTGTACGGCGTTTAACTCCGCCTTGAGCGAAATAATTTTTTCTTGTGCTGATCGGCCGAAGACAAATCGCTCCGCCAAAAAGCCCAACGATGTTCCAAAAAGTAATGTGAATAACCAATTTTTGATCCGTTTCATACCATTCATTTTACCTGTCGTATCAATAACCTCGCAAGCAGAGTGTATCACTTTTCAGATACTAAAGAGCCAAATATTAAGCGTTAGGCAGTGGCGAGGTGGCGAAGTGGAAAAGCCATCAAATCTCGTGAGATTCTTACTGCTATCTTTTTTATGATCAAAAGTGATCAATAGACAAAAAAGTACCTGCTTCATCCACCGTCGCCGCAAGCGGTCTTATATGGTGTCCA
>CAYMGE010000193.1:0-4070 GCA_964389925.1 uncultured Ardenticatenaceae bacterium | reverse complement strand
AGGCTCGCATCACGCGCAACGCCTCCTCTGCTGCCTCTGGCGGCATGTTGTTGCGCGTCACAATCGCGTTCACGGCCTCTCGCACCTCAGTTTCCCCAAATCCACACAAATCATTGAAGTCAGGACGCAAATAAATATCTTTGACAATGTTAAACGCACTCGTCACATCGCTCATTACGATAGGCGAAACGCCTGTCATAAAAATGCGATCCAATCCTTGCCCACTGGCAACCCCTTTGACGACCTTGAATAAGGAGCGCAATAGCCCTTCACCATACACCAAGCTTTCATACCGACCTCGGCTACCCGCTACGCGACTCATCATCACTTCGTTGGCAAAATTGTCGTATTCATCGACTAACAAATACGTTTTATATGGTGTCTGTGCTGCGGCAACGACAGCCAACTCAAATGCAACTGTGCTATTTTGTTCGTTAAATATGATTCGGTCATGATCCAATAGATGAGCATAGCGGTTGACAAAGATGTGTACCTGATTGTTAATATGATCGTGGAGAGCTTGCTGAATCTCATCTATTGTGCCTTGCGCTTTGACCTTGGAAAAATCCCAACGCATGACGAGGTATTTGTTGCGGTTGGGGGTTGGGTTTTTGCCAATGGCGAGCTTTCCAAACAAGCGATCAAACTCGGCCGCCTTTAGTACATCGTAATAATTTTCGAGCGTTGATAACCAGAGACTTTTGCCAAATCGACGCGGGCGCAGGAATAGCAACACCTTGCCAATTTCCTCACAACGGGCGATACGGTCTGTGCGGTCTACAAACCAGTACCCGTCTGTCACAATGCTATGGAAGTCGCTGAGGCCGTAGGGAAGTTTCATGGGGGGATTATAGCATAGCATTCCCTCCCACTCATTCGTCGTGATACACTACCACCATGTCTATCCAACGTATTCGCCAATATCAGACAGCTGTTGACCGCGCCATTCGCTACAGTGGTAGCCGCAACGAACAAACGATCCGCAACGCTTTCTACAACTTGCTCAACGACTACGCCCATGCCTGTCAGCTTGAGGTCGTGACCGAAGTTGAGTATCGTCGCAAGCAGGGGCAGGCCGTCTACCCCGACGGCACGCTGATGGACGCGCTGCAACAACCACGCGGCTACTGGGAGAGCAAGGACGAATACGACGATCTCGACGCGGAGATCGCGGACAAGTTTGCCAAGGGGTATCCTAAAAACAACATCTTGTTTGAGGATGGACGGACGGCGGTGCTGTTTCAGCGGGGTAAGGAGGTGGCGCGCGTGCCGTTTAGCGACGAAAACGCCCTCGACGCGCTGCTGACCCACTTTGTCACCTTTGAGACAACAATCCAGCGCGGCTTTATCGAGGCGATTGAACGCTTCCGCGAAGAGGTTCCCGACCTTGCCGACGAACTGCGCCAAATCATCGACACCCAGATGACGCAAAACGCCGCCTTCAAGCAGCAGGCGCACGAGTTTTTGCTGCTCGCGCAGGAGGCGATCAACCCGAACGTCGAAATGGCGGACGTGCGCGAGATGTTGATCCAGCACGTTTTGACGCAGGACATCTTCAACGTCATCTTTGACGAGGTGCTGTTTCATCAGGAGAACGCGATTGCTAAGGAGTTGGGCGCGGTCGTCGGCAGCTTTTTCAAGGGCGCAATTCGACGCAACATCGTCGGCCGAATGCGCCCCTACTACGAAGCGATCAACGCCCGCGCCGCCCAAATCCACAACCACCACGAAAAGCAAAAGTTTCTCAAAATCCTCTACGAAACTTTTTACAAATCTTACAATCCCAAAGGCGCAGATCGGCTCGGCATTGTCTACACCCCCAACGAAATTGTGCGCTTTATGATCGAAAGCGCGGACACGCTGCTCTGGCGACATTTTGGCAAAGGGTTGGGCGACAAAGGGGTGCAGATTCTCGACCCCGCGACGGGAACGGGGACGTTTATCACCGAACTGATCGAATATCTGCCGCCCGCCCAGCTTGAGCATAAATATCGCCACGAACTGCACTGCAACGAAGTCGCCATCCTGCCCTACTACATCGCCAACCTCAACATCGAGTACACCTATCAGCAGCGCACGGGCAACTACGTCCCGTTTGAGAACATCGTCTTTGTCGATACGCTCGACAACTTGGGGTTCAAGACGACCTACCTAAAGCAGTCGTCGCTCTTTGGCCTCGTGGACGAAAACGCCGAGCGCATCCGCCGCCAAAACGAGCGCGACGTGACGCTCATCATTGGCAATCCGCCTTACAATGCCAACCAGCTAAACGAGAACGAGAACAACAAAAACCGCACCTATCCGCAAATCGACAAGCGCATCAAAGAGACGTACATCAAGGCCAGCACCGCCCAAAAAACGAAGCTCTACGACATGTACACGCGCTTTTATCGTTGGGCGACCGACCGCATCGGTGATGACGGTATGATCGCGTTTATCACCAATCGCTCGTTTCTCGACGCACGCACGTTTGACGGATTCCGCAAAATCGTCGCAGATGAATTCGCGCATATTTACATCATTGATTTAGGCGGAGATGTACGGAAAAATCCAAAACTGAGCGGACCGAAGCACAACGTTTTCGCAATTCAGACGGGTGTGGCAATCACTTTTATGGTTCGGCGCACTGAAGAAAATGACTATCCTTGCCAAATTTGGTACGCACATCGCCCAGAAATGGAAGAGGCGAAAAGTAAACTACGCTTTCTTACCACGACAAAATGGAATCAAATGGAGCAACGACGAATTCAGCCAGGTCGTCGTCACTATTGGTTGAAAACCACGGATAACGATTGGGATGATTTACTGCCAACGGTAAATCGAAAAGTCAAATCACTACAAGAAAACACGATTTTTCGCTTCGCGTCTCCGGGGATAGTGACAGCTCGTGATTCTTGGGTGACCTCCTTTTCACCTGACCAACTACTGGCACAGATGGAATACTTTCATAGTATTTATCATGAACAAAAGTCAACAGGAGATACGTTTGATAAGCGGATAAAATGGTCGCGCAATCTAAAAAGAAGGAAGAAGGCACAGCTAACGGAAAATGTTTCTCATCAGAATATAGTTCCATACTCTTACAGGCCGTATTCAAACTATTTTCTGTATTTTTCAGAGTTGTTTTTAGACGAAACAGGATGGACTAGTTCAGTAACTAGATCAGAGAATCGCTTGATTGCATTTACCAATCCAGCATCCTCTAAGCCTTTTCACGCACTGGTGTCAGTGAAGCCTGTTGACTTTCACTTCACTGGTGATTCACAGTATCTTCCACTGTTTGAATACCATGATAATAACCGCGTGGACAACATCACCGATTGGGCGTTGACGCAATTTCGGGAACGATACGAGGAAAAGGATGAAGGCGGAAGGATGAAGGATGAAGGGGGGATCGGGAAGCGCGATATTTTCCATTACGTCTACGCCGTCCTGCACAACCCCGCCTACCGCGAAAAGTACAAGCTCAACCTCAAGCGTGACTTCCCGCGCATCCCGTTTTACGACGACTTCTGGCAATGGGCGGCGTGGGGTGAACGGCTGATGCACCTGCACCTCACCTACGAAAGCGCAGCCCCGTTCCCGCTCACCCGCCACGACAAAGACCCCGCCACCGTCCGCAGGGCGTACAAGGCACGGCTAAAAGCGGACACCGCTCAGGGGATCATCCACCTCGACACGCTGACGACGCTATCGGACGTTCCCGCGTCCGCGTGGACATATCGGCTCGGCAACCGCTCCGCACTCGAATGGATTCTCGACCGTTATAAGCCGCGCAAACCGCGCGACCTCACCATCCGCGAGAAGTTCAACAATTACGACTTCCGCGACTACAAAGAGGACGTGATTGACCTGCTGCGCCGCGTCACCACCGTGAGTGTGGAAACAATGAAGATTGTGGACGGAATGACAAGCGCGTGACGTGCAGGGATTATTCCGTCGATTTCCCAACCTTCACTGCCTATATGCGTCAGCGGCTTGCCGACTAACAGCAGAAGATGCTTCCTCCCAAACCAACCGCTCAAACCCCAACGCCACAACGGCAAAGGAACGCAGCCGCAAAATGCCAT
>CAYMGE010000192.1:0-4206 GCA_964389925.1 uncultured Ardenticatenaceae bacterium | reverse complement strand
TGGATTCCTGCATACGCTGGAATGACACCCTCAAAGTATTTGAAACACACCCAATATATTTGTAAAGAATTTATGCTGAAATATATGCCAAAATTCAGCACAAAACCTTTGCATTTCATTGACGAAACATAATTAGACTGTTATCATCAGTTTTACGCAAATAGTTCGATGGCTATCTGGATATACCCTTCATTGTGTTAGATTTATCCAAGAGTTATCGATAGGCTTTATGAACACAGGATGTTTCTAGTAATGTGCATCCGCAAAATATAGCCCCAATGATTTCGTGACAATCGTATGACTGCTTTACAAGAACCAGCAAAGAATTCAAATGGAACCGGGCGTGCGACGTTTAACTTAAAAGCCGTTGTACAGGAGACAGGCTTAAAGCCTGATACATTGCGAGCTTGGGAGCGGCGTTATGGGGTGCCAAACCCCGCTCGAACGGCTGGCGGTCATCGTCTTTACTCACGATATGACATTCACTTGCTCAAATGGCTTGTCGCACGACAAGAGGAGGGCTTGAGCATTAGTCGTGCAGTTGATCTGTGGCGGCGTTTGCTAAGTGAAAGTAAAGACCCATTCGTGGAGCGGCCTGTCGAATTGGAAGAAGTTCAGGTTATAAACAATAAAATCCTTGTAGGGGATACGCTCACTGAGATGAGAGAGAGATGGATGGCGGCCTGTCTGGCATTTCAGGAGCAATCGGCCGAAAGCATCCTAAATCAAGCCCTTTCAATGTACTCACCCGAAACGGTCTGCTTTGAGCTACTGCAACACGCTCTCGCTCAGGTTGGTCACGACTGGTATGATGGAAAGATCACGATACAACAAGAGCATTTTGCGTCTGCATTGGCACGACGAAGAATTGAAGCGCTGCTGGTTGGCACACCTCCACCAACCCGTGCCGTGCGCGTGTTAGTTACCTGCGCCCCACAAGAAGAACACACGTTTTCCGTGATGCTGCTCACACTACTAATGCGACGACGAGGTTGGGATGCGCTTTATCTTGGTGCAAATGTACCGACGGTACGCTTAGAGGCAACCCTTGCAATGGTTGAGCCAAAAATCGTGATCGTGACGGCACAAACGCTTTACACGGCAGCAACGCTTTTGCCGATGGCAGAATTTCTGAACCAGAAGGGGATGACGGTTGCGTTTGGCGGATTAATTTTTTGCCAACAGCCTTCCATTATTCAGCACATCCCCGGACACTATCTGGGCGATAAACTAGAAGAAGCGCCCAAAATGCTTGAGCAGATAGTCAATACAGCCCGTTCTTTTGGTCACGTTGCCCCCGTTAGCACAATCTATCATGAGACGTTGCAATACTACATCGCGCAAAAACCTAAGTTGGAAGTAGCTGTTTGGGAACGAATGAGTGAGAGTGGCATTCGGCCGAATGCCCTCGACCAAGCCAATAATCATCTCGGCAAGCATATCACGGCCGCGCTGACGCTCGGCGACATTACGCTGCTTGGAACAAGCCTTAACTGGATCGAAGAGCTATTAGTCATGTACCATCATCCCCTTGCTAAAGAAAGTTTGTTCCCCTACTTGAAGGCGTATGTAGAAGCCGCAACTCAGATGCTGGATGAACGGGGCAAGATCATCGTTAATTGGCTCAATACCATGTTGGACAATGCTGCTAATAGATCATAGCATTCGGGCAATATTTACAATGATGGTGAGTCTCGATCAAATGAGGCTCGATTTTCAATGATGAAGGAGTTTACATGCGCGTTGTAATTACAGGTGGAACGGGATTAATTGGTAAAGCATTGGCTGAAAACTTGACAAATGGCTACGATGTTGTCGTTCTCAGCCGTTCCCCACAAAAATATAGCGGCGAGATGCCAAAGGGAGTCAAGCTGGTTGAGTATGATCCTGACTCGGCCGAAACATTTGTGAAGCAGGTTGATGGCGCATATGCGGTCATCAATTTGGCGGGGGCTGGCGTGGCCGACAAACGCTGGACAGACGAGCGCAAACAGCTCATCCTCGACAGTCGTTCTAAAGTGGGCGAGTCGGTCACTGAGGCAATTCGCCGAGCCACAACAAAGCCAAAGGTGTTGCTCCAGTCGTCGGCAATCGGTTTTTATGGGGATCGCGGTGATGAGATTTTGACAGAACGCTCAGTCGGCGGGGAGGGCTTTTTGGCAGATGTCGTGCGCCAGTGGGAAGCCTCTACAGCGACGGTAGAAGGGTTGGGCGTGCGGCGTGTTGTGTTGCGGACGGGCGTTGTGCTGTCGGCCGATGGTGGCGCACTGCCCCAACTTATGTTGCCGTTCAAGTTTGGTGTCGGTGGCAACTTAGGTGACGGCGAGCAGTGGCTGCCATGGATTCATATTGAGGATGAGGTACGCGCCATTCGCTGGCTGCTTGAAAATCCAAAGGCGCATGGTGTCTACAACTTGAGCGCACCCGCCCCGATGAAAAATACAACGGTCACACAAAAGCTGGGGACTGTTCTTAATCGGCCGACGTTTGTCCCCGCTGTCCCTGCCCGCGTGCTTAAGCTTGTACTGGGCGAGATGGCGGAGACTGTCCTGAGCAGCAATCGCGTTATTCCTGAACGAATTCGCAAAGAGGGATTTGTTTTCAACTACGCAGATTTAGAAACGGCTTTGCGAGATTTGCTAAATTAACGCAAGTTGCCGCCATGCCCGCCTGTGCCTGAAGACACAGGCTATAATGAGAAAAGTATGCTAAAGCGCACTGTCTGATCTGTCATTCCCGCCTTCGCGGGAATCTAGTATTCAACCCGGACAGCTACTCAAATCTCTAAATTCCTGCAATATCAGCAATCCCTTCAACAATCTGATCCCATATCGGTTTTGGCAACGTATGCCCCAACCCTTGAATGGTCATCAGCTTGGCGTTTGGGATTGCCGCGGCGGTATCTTGACCACCCTCATAGCGAACGAGCGGGTCTTCATCGCCATGAATGATGAGTGCCGGCACCTGGACATGTTGCAAGGCTGACCGACGGCCATCTGTGTTCATGATTGCGCCCAACTGTCGTCCCGTTCCCGCTGGATAGCGACCACGCTTGTAAACGGACTCAAAGTAGGGGCGCATCCGCGCCTCATCGAGCGGATAGCGGCTACCGCTTAGAGTTACGTAGGTGGACAGGCTGTGTGTGACGTAATCTGCGAGGTCGCGTGGTGGGGCGGAAAGCAGAACGCGCATCGCTGCATTGGTGGGGCGTGGAATGTTGCGCTCACCAGTTGTACTCATCATTGATGTGAGACTGAGGACGCGATGAGGGTGTTCGATGGTCATCGTCTGAGCGATCATGCCGCCCATCGACACGCCGAAAAGATGCGCGGCACGGATGTCTAGGAAGTCGAGCAGTGCAATCCCATCGGCCGCCATGTCAGACAGCGTGTAGGCGGAATGGAACTTTCGGCCGAAAATTGTCCGCATCAATATCTGGCGCGTCTTTGGAACGGGCATTCCCTCAAAGCGGGTGGAGCGGCCGACATCCCGATTGTCGTAGCGAATCACATAAAACCCACGTGCCACAAATCGCTCACACAGATCATCAGCCCAGCCAATCATCTGCACCCCCAATCCAGAAACGAGTAGTAATGGCGGGTGATGCGCCTCCCCAAACGTCTCGTAACAAATCGTAATGCCGTTCGCCTCCGCGAATTGTTCCCCACTGAGTGCTGTCATAATGATCTCTCGATAATAGCGTTATTCTCACTTCATTGTATCTTGCCAATGATAGCGAAAATAGCACAATGAGTCATGCACCTCAAAAATTCCTAGCTGTGGTCACAGTCTAACCATCTAACAGACTCCGCACACCATTCACACTGCGATCCGCGACGTGTGTATAAATCATCGTGGTGTTCAAATCCTTGTGACCCAAGAGCGTTTGAATTTTGCGAATATCCGTACCTGCTTCGAGTAAATGGGTGGCAAAGCTATGGCGAAAAACGTGTGGACTAACTCGCTTCGTCACACCTGACTGTTTCGCTGCTCGACGCACCGCCTTTTGTATCGTCGAATCGTGCAGATGAAAGCGATAAAGTTGTGGATTGCCACTGCGTGGATCACGTGACAATGTTTTAGACGGAAAAATGAATTGGGTGTGTTTCAAATACTTTGAGGGTGTCATTCCAGCGTATGCAGGAATCCATTCTTCGGGGTGGTTGTTTCGGGAATTGTTGAGCATTAAAAAATTAAACGGGTAAA
>CAYMGE010000191.1:0-4287 GCA_964389925.1 uncultured Ardenticatenaceae bacterium | reverse complement strand
CTTCTACGTTATTTCAATCTTCTCTTTTTTGCAATTTTTACGCGAACGGTGAGTATCATGTAGCATCTTTAACAATGCAGTGGAGACCGCTCTATTTCCTTCACCTAATTGTCCAAGACTATCTGCCGCAGCTGCTCTCACATCCTCATTCTTATCATCCAATGAAGACAGTAGAGCAACAATAACGGTCTGCTCTTTCTTTTGTAATCGACCAAAACTTTTTGCTGCTTCGCTCCTCACCTCACTATCTTGAGCATGCAATGCGGTTAAAAGAACAGTGTCAACAGTTTCGGATGCCTCTCCTAATTTACTGAGGCTTTCCGCTACAGCTATCCTCACTTTTCCACTTTCGTCATTCAAACTGTCAGATAAAATAGCAATCACTACCTCATCTTTTTTCTCTAACCGCGTTAAACTTCTCGCGGCTTGCTCTCTTACATCCTCACATTCATCCTGTAACGCATTCAACAAAGCAGCAATAGTCCTCTCATTTCCATCTCTCTGTAAGCCAAGACCATATACTGCGGCACTTCTCACTTTTGCATCGACATCAGATAACGCCTCTGTTAAATAAACTATCACAGTATCATTTTCCAGTTTCAACTCTCTAAGTGTTATTGCAGATCTAAATCTTACAAAGGAATCTTCATCACGCAGCGCAGCATTTAGTAGAGCAGACACAACTACCTCGTCTGCATATTCCAAACTCTTTAAGCTCTGCACCACCGTCTCTCTTACCCTATTATCTTCATCGTATAACATACCCGCTAGCACAGCACTTATAGCTTTCTCCTGCCCTCTAAGCGTGCTTAAAACCTGTATTACTTCAATCCTCACATTCCTATTTTCATCTTGTAACGCATCAAACAAAGTAGCTGTAATCAATTCATCTGCTTCTTTCAATAGGCGTAGACTGTTCGCCGCAGCGCGTCTCACAGACCAGATGGGAAAAGTTAAAGACATTTTCAATGCCTCAATCAAGGCTGTTGAAGTTTGTTCATGTATAACGGTTATTACAAGCTCAATCAACCGATCATTGTAGCGAACTGGATCGTATACTAATTGGTATAGAAGCTGTTCAGCCGTTCGCCTTATATCGTTTCGCATCACCTCTGTTGTTCCTAACGTCGTACAATCCAAGAAACCCTCTACAGCAAATTGGAAATCACGCTGCGTTAGCCATGTGATTCGCCGCGCCCACTGCCAGCGTGGAAATAAAGAAGCAAATTGCATAAACAATAGCTGTGGGATCAACCATACAACTGTAAGCACAGCAACTATCACAAGTGTTAGTTTGCTAAATTTTCCTAAACTTTCTTGCATCCGAAGAAGTCCGAAAGGAGCGGAGCTTAGGAATAAGGAATGCAAAGACTCATAGCGCAGGAACCAAAGCGGTGGCTTGTGGGCATGGATGATAGTGAAGATGAGACGGGACGCTTTTTCGGCCGTCGCCTGCCTCGACCCCAACTCCCCAATCGTCAGCAGATGCACCTCACGCCACCACGCATCATGTAGATGGGGCATGACGAGATCGATGTAGGCGGGGTCGGGCTGGGCGGCGATGTAGCGGGCGGCGAGATACTCCTGAAAGGTGCGATGGGCAAACTCCAGCGATCCGTCGCCCCGACCCTGTAAAATGCCGCTGCGGTCGCGGATAGCCATAATAAACCGCCGCGCCTCTTCACGCGCCGTTTCTGCGCTGTGCGCCAGCCCCTTTGCCAGCAAAATGGTGGTGAGCTGCGCCACCAATGCCGCTTCGGGCGCGGCGACGCGCTCACGTTCTTCGTGCAGCCAATACGCCAGCGGCGCAAGCAACGACAGCTTGGTCTCCCAATCGTACTGACCGATCAGACCCGACTCGCGGATCGCCTTGCTGCGCTCCCACGTGTCGAGCAACGCCTCACAACATTTGTGGTACAGCACGACGCGACGATTGGGCAGCACGCGGTTGTTGCGATAGACGATGGCGACAATCGTGCAGAGCAGCGGGTTACTGGCAAGCTCGGCGACCCGCTCATGGTCGGCGATCTGCGCGTTGAGGGCGGCGGCATCGGCCGATCCATCCACCCCATACGCCTCCCGATACCAGTGGGTGATAAAGTCGCCCACTTCCTCACAGGTAAACGGCTCGACCTCACACTGCTGAAAGCGTTGCCCCAACCCCATCTCACGATAGCCGTGCGGCCGCGATGTGACCACACACAGATTGTCGCGGTACTGCCCGTCCGACCGCGCCAACAGCGCATCCAACGCGCTCACCAACTCGCGCCGCGCCCGCAAGTCGGCGATTTCGTCTAGCCCGTCCACCAGCAGCAAGCAGCGACCCGCCCGCAACTGTGCCTCAATGAACGCCGCCGTAATCCCGACAAAGTAACCGTCCTTCGCTATCGTCGCCCCGATAATTTTGGCGAAGTTGGGGGTGTGTGGCTCATCACTGTGTCGCCGAAACGCATCGGCAAAGCGTCGCAGTTCGAGCAATATTGGCAAACGCGGCGTGTCGAATTGGTCGCCCAAGCGATCTGACTGTGCCTGTCGATTGCGTGCAAACGTCAACGCCAGCCAGCGCATCAATGTCGTTTTACCGCTGCCCGGCGCACCGATAATCACAACCCGCCTGTAACGATCCAGCGTCTCGGCAATGGTTAGCGTTTCCACTTTCGGTTGCATCGCTACAACCTCTTCCTCAAACGCCTGCATCACCTCACGTTGCACCTGCTCTGTTTCATCGTGTGAGAGCAATAGTGCTTTCAAGTCGCGGCGTGACTGCTCATGATCGTCACGATGGCGATGTTCAATTTTCGTCTTAAGCCGCACAAAGATGCGCTCCAGCGGAATCTCGCTCAACCCCCGCTCACGCTCGGGAAAGCCGATCAGCTTTAGCCCCTGATAAATTTTGATCAACTGTTGACGATAGTGTCGTTCGGCCGCTTGATAATCCGCGATCATCTCCTCTGTTGGATTGTGCAACCCAAAGTAGTTGACGATGATGTCGCGCCCCGCGATGGAACCCTCAATCGTAAACCGCCCGTCGTTCGTGATGTTGATTCCGCCCTCTTGTTGTGTTGGTTTACTGCTCATGTGCTTCTCTCAAACAATTGTGACTATCAAACTCAATTATCAACAACGCAGCGCGAATGTAAAGAGCCGTTCCTTTGAAGAACAGCGCTGCTCCACTAAAATTACAATATGGAAAACGAACGACTGACTTTTGAACAAGTGTGTGAACGATACGAATTTGCCGATTGGGAGCTGGCCAAACTTGTAGAGCAAGGGGAGATTATGTCAAATGATGAGCAGTTTACACCGAACGAAATTCTTCGTTTTCTACGAGCCAATCCAAAACAGTTTTTTTCGTTTGCGGTCGCATCACTCATCTATGGTAAAGATGAAAACACTATACGATTTCAAGCCAATGCAGGAAAAATAAGAGGCAAGAAAATTGCTTCTGTCTGGGCAACAAACGCCGAAGCTATGGACGAGTACATGCAAAAATACGCCCGTCGCAAAAAGTTTGACACAAACCAACAATAATGTTTATAATCCCGATAACTGAATAAACCGCTAAACGCAACAGCGGCTAGGTGCTGGAAACACCTAACCGCCGTCTAGCCGATAGCCTGACCTTTGCAGGACAATCGGTTGCAAGAATTATAGCAGCAATCGCGTGTGGCTCGCCCACCGCATCGGCATCTCCATCTGAGGGAGACCGCGCCAAGATATGCCATTTTTTGAAAAAATGGCATATCTGATACATCTGCTATACACGCTGCAACCAAAGCCCCTGCACACGCGGGGGTTTTTCGTTTCTAGCGTGGCGGTTTTTCAGCCTTTCATCCCGCAACTTGTGCAGCATGTCACAAACAGCGGAGCGTGCCTAACTACTAACCTTCGTAGGTCGGATTGCTAATCCGACCATCGGGTTACCAACCCGATTTACAGAATTTAGACAGGAGAAAAAAATGCTTTGGCGAATAATAAGCGCAATCGGAATCGGAATCGTGTTGGCACTAGCCATTCTTATCCTAATGATGGAGCAACGACCCAATGTAGCAAACCGCGCTGCATTTGCGGCAACGTCAGACCCAACGCTCGCACAAGAACGCCACAACCTAGAAGTGGCACGCCTCCGCAAAGCGAATGAACTAACCCTGATGGAGATGTCCAATGAGGCACAGTTGCGCGTCGAAAAAGCCCGCATTCTGCAACAGCAGCGCATCCGCAACGAGATCAACTTTGCCAACATGGTCGATTTCTTTCGCTGGGCGTTTGTGGCATCCCTCGCACTGA
>CAYMGE010000190.1:0-4289 GCA_964389925.1 uncultured Ardenticatenaceae bacterium | reverse complement strand
CCACTTTCTCACATTTTTCCTTTTTTGTCACACTCTACTTTTCCAGAGTTTTCAGGTGTGTCGTTTGCTGCTCGTCTTTTCTAATGAACAAAAATTCGGCCGCTACCGGTCGTCACTCGGCCGATGACGACCGCGCTCGAACAGGTATCTTGCAGCGTTGCAACGTTAGTTGGCGAGACAGCGATTAGTAATCCACCCGATGTCTCAGGTGTCCACAGCATGTTACGTGTTGTCGCATCGATCTGATCACTGAACGTAACAAATTTACCAAAATGTTCACGATTGCGACCCGTTCCGCCCGGAAAAACGCGCTGCTCGCCATATTTGCGTGCGCCTGTTAGCCAAGCTAGATCGGCCGCTTCAAAATGAAAATCGACGTTATCCTGTCGCGCCATCTCATGGGCATGGCCGAGCAGGCCAAAGCCCGTGATGTCTGTCAGACTGCTGGCGTTGGCAGCGTTGGCGGCTTCGGCCGCCTGACGATTGAGTCGCTTCATGCTTTCAACGGCAGCCGCAACCTCATCTGCTTCTGTAAGGTTACGTTTGAGCGCGGTTGTGATAACCCCAACACCAAGCGGTTTCGTCAACACAAGCAGATCGTCAGCCTGCGCCCCACCCTTGCGCTTGACCTGCTGAGGGTCGATGATGCCGGTGACGGCAAGCCCATACTTTGGCTCTGGGTCACTGACCGTATGCCCACCTGCGATTACGCCGCCTGCCTCCGCCACTTTTTCTGCGCCACCGCGCAATATCTCACGCAGTATCGCCTTGTCTAAGTTGTCGGGGAAGGCGACCAAGTTGATCGCAAACAAAACGCGCCCACCCATCGCGTACACATCGGAGAGCGCATTGGCGGCCGCAATTGCGCCAAAGTCGTAGGGATCATCGACAACCGGCGGGAAAAAGTCGGTTGTGCTGATAATTGCCTGTTGGTCGTTCATCTGGTAGACAGCCGCATCGTCTGCCCTGCCAAGTCCAACCAGCAAATTGGGATGTTGCGTTTCGTTAAATGTCTCGCGTAATGGCTGCAACACGTGCGCCAAGTCGGCCGGGCCGAGCTTAGATGCTCAACCAGCGCAGGAAGCGAGTGCAGTTAATTTGATCTGTTTTGTCATTCTTGTTGTCGTCAGCGTAGATTTCCGCCCGCGCGAAAATGCTGGCTAAATAGTTAATCGACGATACACCAACGGAAAGTATACAGCGCGTGAGGTATGCTGGCTGTTGATTGACGGGCAATCGGCCGATTTTCTATAATCGCAGTCAAGGAACACTTATGCCAAAAAAACCTCTCGAACGCTTTGAAAGAATGGCACAACGTTGGGCAGAACGGTCGCTGGGGCGGCTGTTTGGTGGGCGACTTGATCCAGTGGAGATTTCGGCCGATCTTGCCCGCGCCATTGAAAATAATCAGCAAAATGGCTTTGCTCCCAATGAGTTTCGCGTCCAGCTACATCCCGTCGATTACAGTGAAATGCGGGCAAATTGGCCTGATGTTTCGGCAATTTTGGCACATTACGTTTTGCAAATTGCGCGTGAGCTGCGGCTGCAAATGGCGACTGATCCTGTCGTCGAGCTGATTGCCAGCCCTGACATTGCACGCCACTACGCCCACATTCACGCCACGCATAAAGTCATTGAGATGGAAGAGACAGGTGTTTTTCAACCAATCACGGCTTATGATCCGCTCGTTGCGCTGCGAGAACGCGATGCGTTTTTGATTGTGAATGGTCGGCGGCACGTTCCGCTTGACAAGCCGCAGTTGACTATCGGCCGAAGGACTGACTGTGATATTGTCGTGGAGGGCAAAACGGTTAGTCGCCGCCATGCTCAGTTGCGCTGGCGATTTGGCAAATTTATCATTTATGATTTGGGCAGTCGGGGTGGAACGTATGTCAGCGGCGAGCGTGTTCAAGAGTGTGCGTTGCGCGTTGGCGATTTGATACAGTTGGCAGACGTAAAGCTAATCTATGGTGAAGGGTTGACGCAAAAAACGAAAGCAATTGAGGAGGATGTCTCACAAGCCACGCAGATGCACCCGCGCTTTGAGATTCAGCAATGAATACAGACACATTTTTGTTGCTGATGCGCGGTGTTTCTGCGCTGTCATTATTGACATTTTTGGGTGCGTTGGCGTACTTTATGCAGCGTGAGTTACGGGCAGTGGAGCATCTATTGATGAAGGAAGATGTTACACGAGGTGAATTGATTATCACACATCCCGATGGTGAGATAGAGCGCGTGCCTTTGCGACCTGTGTTGAGCATCGGCCGCATTCCCCAAAACAGTATCGTCCTCAACAATACCTATACCTCTGGTCAACATGCCCTAATCACCTTCCGCGAAAATCAATGGTGGGTTGAAGATTTGGGCAGCCGCAATGGAACGCTTGTCAACGATGTTGAGATTGACGAACCACTCGTCATCAGTGTTGGAGACGAGATATTAATTGGCGATGTCGCTTTAAGATTGGACGGCCTTTAGTAGACAAAAGTGCGCTCAAAGGCCTGAACATAATGCGCTAGAACGGCTTCAATCGCTATCGGCCGACCCACATAGCATTGCAGGCTTGTGACGGGATGTTCCTCGATACCACATGGAATGATGCCCCCAAAATGCGCCAGATTGACATTCACATTGAGCGCAAAACCGTGACTGCTGATCCCGTCACCGCTGACTTTGATCCCAATAGCCGCAATTTTATGTGGCTCCGAAACGCCGCTATCCGTTGCAACTTGGTCAACCCACACCCCTGTGTAGCCGGGATACCGCCATGCTGCCACGTTAAACGCCGTCAATGTGTCGATAATCGTCTGCTCTAGGTCGCGCAAATAGCGGTGCAGGTCTGGCTGGGCGCGGTTCTGCAAACGTCGTAAGTTGATGATCGGATAGCCGACCAGTTGGCCAAGCCCATGATAGGTGACATCACCACCGCGATCTACCCAGTGCGTCGTGATGCCTTCATCCTCAAGTTTTTGCTCGCTGAAGAGGAGATTGTCGAGGCTGGCACGTCGGCCGAAAGTAAATGTCGGTGGATGTTCTAAAAGCAGCAGGCGATCTGGCTCATCAGGGTTTTTGGCAAGCTGTTGCACCCTCTGCTTTTGTAGATTCCATGCACTTTCATAATCGACTCGGCCGAGCCACTCAACAAGTAATTTATTCATTCAGAAATTGTAGCAGGGGCGTTGCGGCCGAGTTGTAAGAACGCTATTGTTTCCCCCGATGAAAAAGCTGAAAAGTACAAAGGCTACGCTGGGATGATACCTGACAATGGGCGTGGGCGTTAGAAGCGTTTGGCACTGCACAGTCCGTTAAGTGGGCAACTTGAACATTGTGGAGACTTTACAGAACAGAGCGTATCAGCATGTTGGGTGAAGAGGATATTAAGCATCTTCCATTCATCGTGTGGCACGAATTCGGTCAGTTGTGCCTCGATGGACTCGGCCGAATGCCCCTTCGCCAATCCTATGCGCTCCGCAACGCGCCAGACCCGCGAGTCAACGATGATCCCTTCTGTCTTGCCATATAGTTCTGACAAAATCAAATAAGCTGAACGACGCGAAATACCGGGCAGCTTTGTCAATTCGATCAAGTCACTTGGTATTTTGCCATCGTACTCCAACATCAACATTTCACTTGCCAATTGTAAATGTTTGGCCTTGCGTCGACGAAACCTTGTAGGCTGAATGATATTGCGTAGGTCGTGCTTATCGGCCGATGCAACTGCCTGCGGACCGGGGTATTTCGCAAATAATTTGGCTGTCACTTGATTGACAACCGACTCCTCTGATTGCACACATAAAATTGCTGCAACTAACAACTCAAATGGGGAGTGGTAGACAAGGGAAGCAGGCAGACTCTTGGAATAATGCTGCTTTAGCAAACGCGTACAGGCGAGGTATTTTTCTTGTTTATGTTCTGTGGGTTGAATAATGTGGGAACGAGTAATCTGTTGAGATGCTGTCAAATTCAAAACCAATGTCCCTTTGGTTCGTTGCTACAGTTACGGCGTGTCACCCTGTTTAGCGAATAAACACGGATGGTGGAAGGATAGCACGCACAACAAAATCACCCTATCCACCAAAAGTACTATTGTCGAATGAAGAGAAGCGGTGTAGGGCGTTTATGTGTGAAAATGACATGTTCATTTGCGCTCATTAAGTGGTCGCAAATGTTTAGGGTGTGTTTCAAATACTTTGAGGGTGTCATTCCAGCGTATGTAGGAATCCATTCTTCTGGGTGGTTGTTTCGGGAATTGTTGAGCATTAAAAAATTAAACGTAGTACGTGGTA
>CAYMGE010000189.1:0-4303 GCA_964389925.1 uncultured Ardenticatenaceae bacterium | reverse complement strand
GGGTTATGGAACTTACTGCGTTCTGCTTTCGAGAAATCGTAGTTGTTTTTCATATTAGCGTTGCATTTTGCAGGTCGCTTTGTTCAAATGTATGAATCACCACGAGCAGATGTCCATTTTGATCAACCGCCAGCGTAATCCAACGATCTTCGTAATCGCTATGCTCATCATCATAGAGCGAGAGTTGATTCGCATCACGAAACACAGTTGCCGCTGATTGAAATGCCACGTTATGTTTAACAACGTTACGTCTGGCTTTCGCTGGATCCCACTGAAAATGATAATTCATGCTGATAGGCAGTATAGAGCATCAGCTTACGTTATCCAATGCTAGCGGAAGCTGACTTTGAGTTATGTAAATAAAGATGCTTTGTGTTCGATTTAGTCCCATGCTGTTGCTTCATCATCTTTCCAAGCTAGTGCTTGCTCTTGTTCAGACAAGGCTGGCGCATGTCGCAGTCGCGCAGGTTGTAAGGTAGAAGAGGTGTTTGGCTCAACGCGATAGCGTGTTGAGGTGTCGGACAATACCCGCTCGCTAGTGACTGTCATGCCACCGATAAAGAAGATGCGTGTCAGCCAGACGAGCAGCGCGACGAAGATCGGGGCGAGTTGTAAAATTTGCTGGCGTGAAATGAGTTCATTGCCCGTTGCATGATTGAGTAGCACGGTCAAGACAGCGTACCACGTCATGATAGCGTTGAGCGTTGCACCCAAAAGCCATGCACAGACCATGTACCAAATGTAGCGGTCATCGTTTTCAGCCGAAAATAGATGCAATAATCCCGCAAAGTCAATGCTGCAAAATGCGATAGCAAGGATTGCCGCCCACGGTATGCCCCAAAAGTTGGTCGTGCCTAGCAACTGGCTGAGGGCAAAGCGGGTTGTGTCGAAGTTGAATATCTCAAAGGCGACAATCGCCAGCGTCAAAATGGCAACAATCAAGGTACGGCGGGTCAGTGAAGATGGATTAAGTAGTTGCGTCATGAGGTTTCTCCTATCGTTTGCATACATTTTGCAACATTTCATAACGCGAGGTGTCGAAAGGATAACATCTACCAGCAACAGAACGGTTTATAAAAGATGAACATCACGACGAGGACAGTCAGCATACACTTCTTGGCAAAACCAACGAGCAGAATGCGTGTCGAAACAGACACACATTCTGAGGCCAACAATCGTTAGAAAATGGCGGGTAAGCTCGTCAGTAAGTGATAGTGCCAGCGGTCAGTAGACCAGTCTGACGTATCGATCCAGCGTGTCCAGCGCAAATCGTACCAACCCTCTTCTTCAGCTTGTGCAAGGCGTTTGGTGACACGATACTTGGTAGGCGCAATCGCGCTGTGAGAGAGGTCAACCGTCTCAGCAGCAGCTTCGGCCGAAAGCCCCTCAATAAACAGTAGCGTTGCCAACTGGGCTAGTGAGGGCGACATTCGTGAGTACATCTCCCACGTTGGCACACATCTGGCACCGTCTAGACTGCGTGCGTAGCGGCGCACGTAAAATTTAAGCGAGTTGGAATAAAGGAACTGAGACTCATTGAGCATGAGCAGAGAACTGGCAACGCCGTATTGCACATCGGCTTTTAACAGAACCCCGTCTGCCCGAGCCTGAATACAGCGACGAACCGTCTGCTCACCACCGTACTCAGTGAGACAGACGAGCGCACAGCCGGGGCGCAATGTGCGTAATTCAGCGATCAGCTGTTCTAACGACCAGTTGCCACTGTGATACTCAGTGTCGATAAGAATGACATCGAGCCGTAGCGGATAGTCACGTGCAAACGTAACCAGTTCAGCAGGCGTAGCGAAATGGGCATCCTTGTCGATGAATACCCTTGCATCACGCCGTAGCTGGCGATAAATCTGCTCCCGTGACGGACTGGAATCGTCGAAAAGAGCGATGTTAAAAACTGACATGAGAAAACCTCCGTGAAAGACCACGGACGCGCCCCCTGTGGCGTGCCTTTGTGGTTTTCGTTGGTTCTCTCTGTAAGCACACAGCCAGTTATAACAGTTGCGAAATTATTCTGTTGTAGGTGTTTTTCTAGGTGTTCGCTGGAACGAATCAAACTGTACGGAAGTATTATAGCATTTATTCTGTTGAATTTTCATTAGCACAATTGCCAACTCTGCTCATCATATATGAACAATAACTAGGAGGTGTTCATTGTTCCAGTCGCGTATACGGCGTATGTTTGCGCCTAAATCAGGATTTTATGACATCGGCCGACCCGACCCCATTGCCCCCGTTTGGCTGATGGGTAACAATCGCGCCGAACTCAACCATATCAAACGCCAATCTCTCAACATTCCAATTACGTTAGCTCTGCTTAATACGAATGGTCTGACCTTGCCTAAGCTCTGGCAGCAAGGTTCTCTCACAATGAAGTTCCTAATCAAAGGGTTGGATCAACTGACAGCCCCCGATGTCACGCCACGTCACGCACTGTTGTCCTACCCGCTTTGGCACGCGCTTGGTGAAGAAGATGTCTACACGGCAACTGGCTGGGCGATTGTGGCAGGCCCCCCAACGTTGCTAGACCTCGATCATTACATCACACATGGCAAAATGTAAGACAGATAGTTCATCTACATCTGTTAGTCATGTCAGAAGTTGATAGGAGGTTGATAGAAGTTTGAGAGGATCGACGCACGATTCATCCGTATAATCATTGCCAAAACCGCCCGATGACAGAAAGCAATACAGTATGTAAGAGAATAGACTCTCTGAGCAAGAACGCTGCTCGGTGAGTGCGCTCACTGAGCGGAGATAAAGGCATGTTGGACTTTCTTGACGAGACATCGTTCCAATTTCTCAACGAAATCGACCCACAACTATTGGTAGCGGTTAGCGCAGCGCTCATTCTGCTGATTGTTATCCTCATTATTTTGCGACGACGTGGCAGAGAGCGCAACGAGATATTTTGTCCGTACTGTCTGTCGCGTGTCCCAAAAGCAGCGACGTGCGTGAATGAAGATTGCCAAGAGAAACTGCATCCACTCTATCGGGAAAACAGCCATGCGGGTGACATCCCTTTGTTGGTGAGTGTTGTTGGGTTTAGCGGACATGGCAAAACGGTTTATCTGGCCTCACTACTGCATGCGATGAGCAATCAACTGCCGTCTGTGTGGCAGACGTTTTTTCGGCGCAGTCTTGACCAGAACGCGATTGACAATCTGCGTCGCAACATGAGCATTCTGAATGAGGGAAAGTTGCCAGACAGCACGCGACTCAACTTCCCCAAGCCCAGTATTCATCAACTGTTCAATATGCAACAGTTTGGCACGCGCACGATTGCGCTGTACGACCCACCGGGTGAGGCGTTTGAGACGGGAGTGCGTATCGAAAAATATGCCAGCTTTATCGCACGCTCAAAAGCAGTGTTCTTTCTCGTCAGTCTTGAGGATTTAGATGGGTCTTATGGTGATGAGATGGCGCGTCTCTTAGAGACCTACACATTGGGCTTAACGGCACTGGCTGGAAAGAAGCAGCCGCAACATCTCATTGTTGTATTTACAAAGTCAGATGCGCTTATTGATACGGCATTTGCCGACCTGCCAGAGCTAATTGACTATCTGGATCAAGACGAGCCGATGCAGCTGGCTAACCTGACGACGTATTCTCAGAAGATGCAGCAGGTGTCAGAGATGTTGCGTAATGTCTTGGTGACAAAGATGAGCGTGTCGAACTTTGTCCACTATGCCGAGACGCAGTTTAAGTCGGTGACGTACACAGCCGTATCTGCATTAGGAAGCCCACCGGTATTAAACGAGGAAGGTGATGCGGCGTTGAGTGTGGCGATGCAACCCAAGCGGGTGCTGGATCCGCTGCTCGTGGCGATGGAGAAGGTGTAATGGATGAGAAAGTCGTTGAGCAATCGGCCGAAACACCCGACGCTAAAACCGCTGAAAAGGCGGAGAAACTGCGTGAACAGACGTGGGAAGGTCAGACCCACCACTCCAGCGAGTCGGCTGCTTTCCGCGATGCGTCCACCAATATCCACATTCACCATGCTCAAATTGGTGGCGGGTTTATCAACAATCAGCAAGCAGGTATTGGTAACACACCGCATGAGCAGATGACGCTTGCCAGCGATATGGTGTCGGAAATTGAGGCAAATCTCGTGTGGTATGTTTACAAACCACCGGCTAACTATCAGCAGGCGTACACGCAACTGAGCCAAGAGCGCGTTGTCATTTTGCGCGGCGATAACCGCGTAGGAAAGCGAACAACAGCGATTAAACTCGCGCTAGTACACGTCGGCGCAAATAGCTGATACAATAGGGAGGTTGTGAGGAGCGTG
>CAYMGE010000188.1:0-4397 GCA_964389925.1 uncultured Ardenticatenaceae bacterium | reverse complement strand
GATGGTTCCTATCCTATCTGATATGTCCATTTTTTTCAGGAAAGTTCACTTGAGGAATATCTTGAGCTAAAGACGATTTATCTCGGTCTTGAATAATGAGCGAACTTTACGAGCAGATCATTAAGGCGTGCCAACCGTATTGGCAGGTGCGCGACAACGACATCCACATCCGCGCTTCCTATGCCGATGCGCGGCGCTTGGTGGCGCACTATCCCGACGCTGATCCGTTGGTCGTGCTGCCAGCGATATTGATGCACGACAATGGGTATGCACGGTTGACGGAGGAGCAGATTTTTGCGGGATTAGCGGGGTCGCCTGTCAAGCATGATTTGAACATTACGCGGCTGCACGAGATTGAAGGCGCGAACATTGCGCGGGAGATTTTGACCGCGTTAGATTTTGACGCGGCGCGAATCGAGGAAATTTGCACGATTATTGATGGTCACGACACGCGCAAAGAGGCACTTTCGCTCAACGATTCGCTGGTGAAAGATGCGGACAAATTGTGGCGGTTTACGCTCAAGGGTGTAATGACGGCGGGTGTTGGCTGGATGGCGCAGGAGCCGCTGGCGTTTTTAGATTTTTGTACGGCGAAGATTGACGGCTGGTTTTTTACAAAGGCGGCGAATAAATGGGCGCGGGAATATTCGGCCGAAACCCGCACCCTGCTCACACCACCGCTGCAAGGCGTTGCCTTTATGCTGATCCAAGACAATCGCTTGCTGGTCGAGCGACGCAGCATGAGCAAGCCGCTGTTACCCGGCGTGCGAGCGATTCCCGGCGGTCACGTAGAGGCAAACGAAACGCTCATTGAAACGCTCCATCGTGAATTGCGCGAAGAGCTTGGCGTTGAGGCACAACACGTTATTCCTGTCTGTTCATTACTGCATCGCGCAGAGGAATTTCGCCACTTGCACTATTTTGCGGTGCTGTTGTGGCGCGGAGAAATTGAGAATCATGAAGCAGCCGCCTTAGAGTGGGTTGCGCTGGCAGATTGCGAACGGCTCGATCTCGATGTAGATCGGCTGGCTGTAAAGGAGTTTGAACGTGTCTATCGAAAATAAAGTGGTCATTGTGACTGGTGCAGCGGGTGGCTTGGGTCGGGCGTTTGCGTTGGGGTTTGCCGAAGCAGGAGCGCGGGTCGTCTGTGCCGATGTCAACTTTGATGGGGTGCAGGAATCGGCCGATCTTATCACTCAGTCTGGCGGTCAAGCGTTTGCGGCATTGGTCGATGTGACCGATGCGGAATCCACGACAAATCTCGTTGCTGCGACGCTCGAACGTTGGGGGCAAATCGACGTGTTGATCAACAATGCCGCCATCTATGCGGGTCTTGAGCGCAAGCCGTTTTGGGAAATTGACGAGGCGTTGTGGGATCGTGTCATGGCGGTCAACGTCAAAGGCATTTGGCAAATGAGCAAGGCGGCTGCCCCGACGTTGCGCGAACGCGGCGGTAAAATCATCAACATCGCCTCTGCCACTTTTTACAGCGGCTCCCCCGGTTGGCTGCACTACGTTGCCAGCAAGGGCGCGACCATCGGCATGACGCGCAGCATGGCGCGTGAATTGGGCGATGACAATGTGACGGTCAACGCCATTGCGCCGGGCTTTACGCTGACCGAGGCGAGTCTCAATATGCGTGGTGATGCGGCAACATATGGGATTGAGCGCGGGGCGATTAAACGGGCCTCACAATCGGCCGATATGGTCGGTACAGCCCTCTATCTCGCTTCATCCGCCAGCGATTTTGTGACGGGGCAGACGATTGTGGTCGATGGGGGTCGGCAATTTAATTGAGAGCGATTTCGGCCGAAACCCCCGCCAATACCTCGTCCCGCGTTGCCCCGCCGAGCAACTCCGTCATAGTCAACTTGCCATCAACAAATTCAAACACCGCCTGATCGGTAATCACCATAGCGACCGCCCCAATCGCCGTGAGCGGTAGCGTGCATTCTGGCACAATTTTGGGCGACCCGTCACGATTGGTGTGCGTCATCGTGATGATCAACTTTTTCGCCCCGCTCGCCAAATCCATCGCCCCACCTACACCGAGCAGCGGCTTGCCCGGCACTGCCCAATTCGCCAAATTTCCTTTTTCATCTACCTGCAACCCACCCATAACCGCCACGTCGATGTGGCCGCCGCGAATCATGGCGAAGCTATCCGCGCTGTCGAAGTAGCTGCTGCCGGGCAGGGCAGTGACGGGGATTTTACCCGCGTTAACGGGATACTCCATTGCGCCGCCTTCTTCTGGCGCGGGGCCAACGCCCAACATGCCATTTTCAGTGTGCAGAATAATGCCGTGTTCAGGCGTAATGAGATCAGCAACCAACGTGGGAATCCCCACGCCGAGATTGACGACATCACCGCGCTGTAGCTCCTGTAATGCGCGGCGTGCAATCGTCATGCGCCGCTCGCTGACTCGTTTTGCGCCGCTTGAAATGGAGGCGGACGAGCCGAGTTCTTCCAGCGTCGTGTGCGCTTGGACAAGATAATCGACAAAGTTGCCCGGCGTGTGAATTTCGTTGGGGTCGAGGTCGCCCACCGCAACGAGATGTTCGACCTCTGCGATCACGATGTCGGCGGCCGTCGCCATCGCCTTGTTAAAGTTCTGCTCAGTCATCCGATAGACGAGATTGCCTGCTGTATCTCCTTTCCACGCCCGAATCAGCGCGACGTTGCCGCGAATTGCCTTTTGGAAAACGTATTGCTTGCCGTCGATCTCCTTCGTCTCTTTGCCGTCTGCAATAACAGTCCCGTAGGCGGTCGGCGTGTAAAAGCCACCGATGCCCGCCCCGCCAGCGCGAAATGCTTCTGCCATTGAGCCTTGTGGGATCAGTTCAAATTCGATGTCGCCGTTCTGGGCGGCAGCGACTGCTTCGGGATTGCTGGTGAAGAAGGAGCCAACTGCCTTTTTAATCTGTCCGTTTCGCAACAGACGACCGCCGCCTAAGCCGACTTCGCCGACGTTATTGGCGATGTAGGTTAGGTCGCGCACGTCGCTCTCGGCGAGGGCGTGCAGCAGGTGGACAGGATTGCCCGTCATGCCAAAGCCGCCGACGAGGAGGGTGTCGCCGTTTTTGACATATTGGGGGGTTTTTTCGGCCGAAATTATCGTAGCTTTTTTCATATTCGTTGCCGTGAACGACAACGCTAGGTCGGGAAGCAGGCTTAAGCCTGCTTGGGAACTGAGCTGGTGGTTGAAACCACCAGACCCAGAACCCGCCCAATCAGCGCGTCACTCACACCGAGATAGTTTGCTTCGTCGCGTAGCTGTTGCCAATTGAGCGGCACGTCGCAATGTTCGCGCAATACATCAATTAAATGGTGATTTTCGGCAATTGCCGTTTGAATCGCTTGCTTGACCGCTTGTTTTGCCTGATTGCGCGGCATGTGATTCGCCAGCGCAAACGTCGCCGCCTCCGCCAACATCAACCCATTTGACCGCGCCGCATTCTCCCGCATCGTATCTACATAAACGACGACATTTTTGGCTAACCACGCCGCCTTGTTGAGCGCGGCGGCGGTCATCGAGAGCATAGCGGGCAGCGTGTGCCACTCCGTTTGCCAGCTATCCGTCCCGCGCTCGTGGTCATGCAACAGCGCATTATGCAGTGTCGTCAAACGGCCGACGTTGAGCCGATGAATGGCGATGATCGCCTCGCTGACCATCGGGTTGCTCTTTTGCGGCATCGTTGAACTGCCGCCGCGTGTCGGGTCGTCGCTTTCCCGTAATTCACCGATTTCGCTCTGCGACAGCAAAATGACATCTTTGGCGATCTTGCCCAGTGCGCCCGTCGTCAATGATAGCCAGTTGGCAAGCTCGACCAACGTATCGCGCTGATTGTGCCAGACGGTTTGCAGCACGTTGAGGTCAAGCGCAGCGGCAAGCGCAGCCTGCACGCGCAACCCGTCAGCCCCCAACGCCGCCAACGTGCCAGCTGCGCCGCCAAACTGCACGATGAGCAAACGCGGCCGCAGTTGGGCTAACCGTTCGCGCTGGCGCAGGAGCGGGGCTAGCCAGTTGGTGACTTTGAGGCCGAAGGTGATGGGGAGGGCGTGCTGCGAGTGGGTGCGTCCTGACATCAACGTGGTGCGATGGGTATCGGCAAGGGTGGCGAGTTGGTCAATCGCTTGGGTGAGCGAGTCTTCAATAATCGTCAGCGCGTCGCGCAGTTGCAGGACGAGGGTGGTGTCCATGATGTCCTGCGTTGTTGCGCCGTAGTGGATGGAGTCGCCGTGTGGGGAACCAACGTGGGCGCGAAGCTGCTTGACCAGTTCGGAGATGGGAACGCCGTTGCGCTCCATCGCGGTTTGCAGGGCGGGGAGGTCGGGGTGGAATGTTTGCAGCAATTCCCGCAGGTAGGGTAAGGTGGCAAAGCTGAGACCATAAGAGG
>CAYMGE010000187.1:0-4426 GCA_964389925.1 uncultured Ardenticatenaceae bacterium | reverse complement strand
TCAGTGCGAGGGATGCCACAAACGCCCAGCGAAAGAAATCGACCATGTTGGCAAAATTGATCTCGTTGCGGATGCGCTGCTGTTGCAGGATGCGGGCTTTTTCGACGCGCAACTGTGCCTCATTGGACATCTCCATCATTGTTAGCTCGTTCTCTTTGTGGAGGCGTTCCAATTCAAGATTGCGGCGTTCCTGTTCGAGAACGGGATCGATTGCCGCAGACGCGACGCGATTTGTCACGTTAGGCCGTTGATCTGTCACCGCCAAAATGATCGCCATCGCCAAAACAATCCCGATCCCAATTGCGCCTAAAATTCGCCAAAACATTACATTCTCCTTGCGTCGGGTTGAAACCGCGACGCTACCGCATGATCGAAAACGTCGGGCTAAAGCCGCGACGCTACAGGGATCGCTCCGCTGCATGTGACAAGCACACGATTTGTCTGAACGGCTGCCAGCCCGTGCGAGAACTGGCAGCCGTCGCGTTGTCGCTGAATCGCCTAAAACGCAAAAAACCCCTGCTTGTGGCAGGGGTTCAGTCGCGGGGTCGATAGCAATGGGAGCCGCCGACAAAATGAAGTCGCGGCACATTACTGCTATAATTCTCGCAACCGACCTTCTGACGAGCGCAGAATTTCGGCTAGACAGCGGCTAAGTGTTGGAAGCACCTAGCCGTTGTTGCGTTTATAGGTTATTCAGTTGAGCGTGATTATAGGCTTAGTGGGCTATACCTGTCAAACGTCCGTAATTTTTGATGTACTCGTCCATCTTTTGAGCATTGACCGCCCAACGTTTACTAATCTTCTTTGCTTGAAGCACGCCTTTTTTCGATTGTTGTTTCAATGTACTTGGGCTTTTGCCATAGATTTGTGCGGCGACATCTAAAGAGAAAAAGTGACAGGGTGTAGCGCGAAAGAAACGAAGAATTTCATCATGTGAAAACCAGTGTTCATCATCTATCATTGCTCCTGCAATCTCTCCCCGCTCTACCAATTCGGTAAGCTCCCACGCTGCAAATTCGTATTGACCACATACCTGTTCAAAAGTCAGCCGCTCGTTTTCCATAGGCTAATTGTAATCATGTTTCGTCATTCCCAAAATAGCATTACGCGCTTGTTGAGTAACTCAAAAACTCATAGCTCTGTTTTGTATTTACATTGACATATCATTAGGGAATTGGTACAAATCTAGCGATAAAAATCGGCTGAAAAAGGTAGTGTAATCAGTCGAACTGTATCAATTCATCACAGTCGTGAAGCCGCTGCCAATTTGCAGTGGCTTTTTTGATGTCACACCATGAGAAAATCAGCAGACGGACATACTCGATTTGATACTTTTGCAAAAGCAATTGCGTTGCTTCTTGCTATACTTGCATTTTTTGGGGTCTCCACAATCACCGATTGCAGCGGTTCGCGCCCAATGCCTACCCCGTCACCTACCCCAACCTTCTCACCCACACCAATAGGGCTGACGATTACAGTTCTCCCTCCAATTACATTAACACCAACCATTACACAATCAGCGACCGTTACACCTACAAAGGGTGATATTTTAGCTCGACAGTGTGAGTCCGCTCGACTTTCTATGGTGAATGGGCAGCCCGAATCGGCATTAGAAATTTGTAATGACGCGATTGATGAAGATGTCCACAATGCTTTAGCGTATCTAAATCGTGGAATTGTTTACCTCAGAGTTGAGACATTAGCAGCTCGTAGACAAGGTGAAACTGATCTATCGTTGGCGATTGATCTTGGGACTTTGTCTGAGGATAATTTGCACATGGCTAGAGCGAATCGCTGCTTAGCTCGCTACTATTTGGGTCAATACTCGGAAGCGTTGAGCGATTGCCAGCAAGCTCTTGAACTTGATAACAATGGCTCTGCGAGCAATTTTCTCTATCTTGGTCTTGTGTATGAAAAAATGGGGGAAATTGAGGCTGCGATTGCATGGTATGGAAGTTACCTTGATAGCACCCAAATTTCTCGGGGAAATCGAAGAATTTATTCAATCAGACGCGCAGGGCTGCTAGAAAAAATGGGGCAATATGAAGAAGCAGTCGCAAACTACTCCGCAGCACTTGAGATTGCTGCCTATTCTGAAACTTATTTATTAAGGGGCAATGCCTACTATGCTCTAGGTTCTAGCACAGAAGGAACAGACGAGCATCTACGGTTAGCTATTAACGACTTCGATATGGTTCAAAGCATTGACCCCGATAACACGGCTCATTATCTTGGAAGAGGTCTAGCTTATTGCAGTTTAAGGGAAAAAGACAATGCCTTAAACAATTTGTGGGCGGCAGTGAATATACCAAGTGACGACCCTAATATCGCGGATGAAGCAAACAACATCATTCAAGAGATAAATGCGGGAGAGCAAACTTGCATTGACTAAGCTGCTCTCGTTATGTGATGCAGGTGCAGCCACGCCGATCCAGTTCCCGTTACCGCGATCTCGACGGTGTTGGAAGTGGCCAAACTCATTTGTGAAAATGATGTGTGTCCAACCGCCGTCATCCACCAAAATGTGTGGGTCTGTGCCAGTGTCGATTGTGATTGGTGTGTCTGTCACTGTGTCGCCGTCATCGGCCGATGCGTAGTAGATATGACTGTCCTGTTCCCATGCGATGTGCAGACGATCTACATGGCTGTATGCAAGCGCGATTTGCTGACCCGCAGTGAACGGTCTTGGTTTGAGTGACCTGCCCCCATGTGCGGTTGCATACCAAAGGTCACCAGCCTGCTCCCAACCGATGGCGAGGCTATCATCGCCAACAGCGACCGCTTGCACATGCTGATTTGCGGCATTATGGTCTAGGTTGAGGAGTGTGCCGGCTTGTGCCACAATGGGCGTGCCGTCTGGCGTAGGCAAAGGGGATTCCGTTGGCGCACATGCGACCTGTGGCTCTCCGTTGTAAGCGGTCGCAGATGTGTTGCGATCTGGGTCACTTTGTGAAAGTGGCGTGGCATACACTGCGATTCCCGCGACCTGTGGGGCGCACAGAGCGGTCGTTCCTGTCGTGCAACCGCTGAAGACACAGAGGAAAAATGGAAGGATTTTGAGGGGATTGAACACCATGACGCTCCTTGCGCGTTGCACGCTCCGCCCTTTCGACATCACGTGCTGTCTACAGGCCAGTGGATGCGGTTGGCGGAAGGGTCAGGGGATTGGATACGGGGAACAAAAAACCCCATCCGATACCATCGCTGACGTTTCCGCGTGTGAAGAAACCATTTTCTTCACGCTTGCCTTGACGTTTTGGGTGTGTTCCGAACGGGATTCATTGTTATAATGAGGGCAGTTCGTTTGTTTCCGTTTCGGAATAAACCTTTGGGGTCAGTCCGCGTTTGCAGCACGGGCTGACCTTTCAATTTATCTTAAGTTGTTCTGATTCATTTCATTGATCATTGCCTCCCTGAACATCTACATCACTGATCATGGGTAATGTTAGATGCACACACCAACCGTCCGAGTTACTGTCAATCAATAGTTTTCCATCAGCGACGGAAGCCCAATATTCCATATTGGAAATTCCTTGATGCTCGCCTTTATAACGTTTTGGAATAGCATCTGCATCGTAGACACCACCGCCGTCATCTGAGATAGTGACTTTAAGCTGCACCCCTTCAATGGCTAACACAACGAGTACATTCTTAGCTTTCGTGTGTTTAACAATGTTGCTAAGTGCTTCTTTCAAAACGAAAGAAAACGCCAGTTTTGCTTTTTGCAGAACCCTCACCTCTGTCACACCGTCCCGTATGATTAGGTGAATTTTGAAAGAGGCATCACTGAATGTATAAACTAAATCTTTCGCAATGAACTCAATCGCATCATCCATAATTGGGTTATATAAACGATGACAAATTTCCCTCAGCCGTTTTGCAACGTCATTCAACTCTTGTCTATGGTCTATCTTTCGGCCCAAAATCAATAAATCCTGCAAGGGACCATCATGAATCTCAGCAGCTAATCTTTGTCGCTCAATTTCGCGGGTGTACATAGAGATAGCTTGATTATTGCTGATGGCTTCAAATAGGTTAATGGTCGGCAGTCCAATCGCTAGAATGTCGCAAATCTGTCTGAGTTGTAACAAGTCATGTTCATTTAGCTGTTCTATTGTTGAGCCAGCAAGCGCGATAAGAAAGCCTGTGGGAAAATCGGCCGTCGCAATTGGGATGTAAACGCCTCGCTCGCTGAAAAACGCCGCCAATTCAGGGATATTTTTGACATGCTCCATCACTTTTGGCAGGACGATGGTTGACTTGATTGTAGAAGGGACGCTTTTATCTACATCAGCAGAATAACCATAAGCGACCAATCTATAGGTGTAATGGTAGACTAAAACTGGACAGGATGCTTAGTTCACAATAGGCTACTGAAAACTCTGGAAAAGGCGGTCAAGTGGCAAAGGCTAAAATATCATCCCAT
>CAYMGE010000186.1:0-4668 GCA_964389925.1 uncultured Ardenticatenaceae bacterium | reverse complement strand
GTTCAAAATCGGCCGAATTATTCAATATCTCCCCAATCTTCGCCGCCACCGTCTCCCCACCTGTCTTAACCACCTCTACAAAAATCTTGCCCCCTAGCACCACAGTCGCAGCCAACACCTCATCGCCAACCGCCTTCTCCGCTGGCTGGCTCTCACCCGTCAGCGCGTGCTGGTCAATCGAGGCGTTTCCCTCCACGATCACACCGTCAATCGGGATTGTCTGCCCCGCCCCAATCACAATCACGTCCCCCAAACCGATCTCATCAAACGGCACGCGCACCTCTGTTCCATCGACCGCCACCCACGCATAGCGCGGCTGCTCGCCCATGATATTGATCAGGTTGTGCCGTGAATTACTGCGGGTACGCGCCAACAGCTTGCGTGCCAGCGAAAATGTCGTAATGCCTATCGCCGCCTCGAACATGAAGCCGCCAACCAATGCCCCCCCCAACAAGAGTGGATAGATAATCAGCGAATTGAGCTTGCGATTTTTAATGAAATCGTGATAGGTCGCTTGGATCATTGGCACATGCAGATAACAAATCCCAATTGTGCCAAGAGCTGTCAAGAGCGGAAAGCCAACGCCTCCTATGGCAACTAAAACGCCCGAACTAATACTTATCACCAAACTTTGATTGGCCTGTCGTTCTTCTGGGCTGATTTCGATTGCCGCTTTTTCGTCATTCGCAATCGCAAGCTCGCTCATCTGAGCTTGTCGCTGTGTGCCAGAAAAAGCCGCGACGGCCTTTTGCACAACGCCCAATGGCTGTTTGAGCAGCGTGTTAGACTTCGTTTTCACTCTTTTTCGATCAATCTTCTCTAGTCGTTCGACGAAAGAGCGTCTCCGCAAAGGCGTTCGTTGAATCAAGGCGACCATATTTACCCCATCTCTAAGTTAAATCTATCTTCAAACCGCGACAAAATACTGCACGCTAAACCACTCTTTTTCATCACACCACGCTTCTTTGAATGCCCAGCCTGCCGCCTCAACCAACTGGGCGAACAGCGATAAATCATATTTGTAAGCGACGGCGCGGTCGATTTGTTCGCCACGTGCGATGAAAATCTCCTCGTCACCCATTCGGATACACTGGTCACGCAGGCTTTCCCAGAAAATATCGACACGATGGTTGACGGGATCGTATTTGGCGCGGTGAACAAAGTGCGAGGCAACGAAATTCGCATCGAACGCTCGATTTAGCCGTGTGACGACATTGAAGAGGTTGAAATCACGTGTGACCCCCTCAGAATCATCGTAAGCACGTTCTAGGATTTCGGCCGATTTGATCAAATCAACGCTGATCAGCAACCCATCCCCCACAGACGCTTGCGCCCGCTTGCGCCGTAGAAATGCCGTCGCATCCTCTGGCGAGACGTTGCCAATTGTTGAACCCGGATAAAAGAACAGTTTTCTGTCATACGCACGGGTAGGGCGCGGCAGGGTGATGGGGTGGGAGAAGTCCGCATGAACGGGCATTATCTCGATGTCGGGATACGCTTTTTTCAGCGATTCGGCCGTTTCAAATAGCTGCTGCTCGGCTATTTCGATGGGAATGTAGCCAACGACATTTGGCAGATGGTCGAGCAAAATGCGCGTCTTCTGACTGTTGCCGCTTCCATATTCCACCAGCAAAAGCGCATCGCTCAGATGGGGAACGATTGCGTCGATTTGGTTACACAAAATAGCGGTGTCTAAGCGGGTCAGATAGTAGTCGGCGGTTCGGCCGATCTCCTCATACAGTTTCGCCCCCTTCTCATCATAGTTAAACTTCGCCGCTAACTTTTTGTTTGGTTGCCGCAGCCCCGCAATAACTTCCTCGCGCATCTGCACCAACGCTGGATACGACGTTCCATTGTCATTGTGATTCATATAGCACCTCGTATTTTGACAACGCGCCTACAAATAGGCACGTTCATATTCTTGTGGATGACGCAGAGCGGATAAAAAGTTGGCGTGAAACGTGTCTAACGGCAACGCTTCAATGTCGGCCGAGCCACCTCCTGACGCTAATAATGACGCAATCCACTCCTTTTCATTTGTCACATCTTCATCACATTGGTAATGCGTTTGCTCCTCACCGTTTTGAATCACCCTGTCCCTTGTCTTACACGCTTCCTCCACCATCAAATCCCATTCCGCATCCTCCACCTCGTCAACTGCCATGTTTTGGAGTTGACGATACGTTTGCAGATATGCTTCGAGAAAAGGGCGATGGTGGTCTTTGTGTCGCATATCGTTAAAAAAGTAGCGCGACATCTGCGACAGCCACGCTTTTCGATGAGCAGGTTCAACCGCGTTCCCCCGAAATAGATAGGCCAATGCCCAAACAAAGTCATCGTATCTCTTAGTGATTTGCTCAATCAATCCCGCAACACCATCGACTGCATACTCTCCTTTGAGCCGATATTTGAACGTATTGTTGGGGAAAACATAATAAAAAATGAGGTCATCCAACGTTTGACAATCGGTAGGCTTGTAATCAATTCCAATCAATCTGGCGAGGTCGTCTATGTAAAATCCGTAGTAGACGATGTGATCGAGTTTCGCTGGCTTTTCACTACCGCAATAATGCTGATTGTAAGCGGCTATTCTCTCATCGAGATTGTGATGAATTTTTTCGTGGAACGCTGGCTGAGTGATTAGCTTGTGAACAAACAGACATTGCATTTCCGTGATATTCCCAAGACCACCTGTTGTAGGGCGCGTATACCCTATCATGTAAACATTGTTCAGTGACTTGGGTATCACACCCATATAGTTATCTCTATAAATATATTCGTAGGGTGTTTTCCCATCGATCATGATCCTAGGCAGGTTTGGCACTTCGGTGTCACCTTTGATGTAATGATCGAAAGCTCTTTCGATGTCTGCATAGGTAATGGTTTTTCGTTCAAAATCGATTGGCGTGTTTTTGGGAACAGCGATTACCCTGCCCGTGTGGAGCCACATCGCTATATCATTGAGCAGATACCCTTGACAAATTGCCGCTTCCAAATTGTCGCCAAACTTCTGACTATAGCGGTCGATAGGCCAATACTTGATAACAATCCTGCCATTTCTGGCAAAAACGGCATCGGGATCATAAGGTCGTATCACGACTGGAAACTGCGTCCCTAAAAAATGCGGACTGTCCGACGATAACGAGATGTCCGTTACAATGTCGTCATACGCATCTTGAGAGTGATAGCGAAAGTTATGAAATTCGATTTGATCGAGAGAGGGAACCGTGCCAAAAAGACGTATTTCTTTGTCCAATGCAACAAAACCATTTGTTCGCAGGATGATTTTATTATTGCCTGCAATTAGCTTTGAAATGATCAGGTTGACTGAATCGCCCATCGTATCGAATACAAATGTTTCGTTGCGTGCATTGTAGTCAACGACATTTAATTCTTTGTGGATCGCTCTTCTAAAAGCAGTCGAGAGGACAACGTGCCTAGCTTTAATTTGCTCCCCACTTTTCGTATGGATGATGCTGTGATCTGAGAAGTTGTCGATTTGCGTGACGGTATCTCTGGTAACTTTCGCCCCATACACGGTGCGCCATCTTTTGTGCATCTGATAGAACTGTTTTGCCGTCGGGAAAAAATCTTCTTCAAATTCGTTGACCAAATCAAATGAGTAAAAACTGCTTAGATAACTGCTCACCAAATCAAAATTTAATCGTCCATGTTCGTTCAGCGTATCCCAGACGCTGTTACCATCAGAAATAATCCGAAACTCCGTCTTGGTGCGCTCCAGCTCACGGAGCAACGGGATTGAGCTAAAGCCAAACCCTACAATACAAACTTCGATCATAATCATTTCTCCTTGCGTCAAAATTTATGCTTCTTCGGCCGAGCAGTCTTGCTCCAGCACACCGTCACGCAGTTCGTTTTTGGCAAAGTCAACGGCGGCTTTTTTGTATTCTGTACGCCAACTAAAGTTTATTGTTTTGAGATAGATGGGTTCTTTGGGAATTCGTGTGGATTGCGCTCCGTAGTGCGTAGTACGTGATGCGTATCCAGAGGTCGTTACGCACCACGCACCACGTACCACGCACTTTCCACTTCAAATCCCAAAGAACCGATAGATGTTACGGTGGGTCTGTTGTGTATGTGACGATGCCACCCTTCGGCACGGTCAGAAGACCGTTCACGACGGTGGATCATGCGTGAGCTAAAATGAAATGTGTTCTAATCGGAAAGTTGGTTGGTCGAGTACGCCCTCTGAATCCTAACCGGCTCTTTAGGAATTTGTGTGGTTTTCGCATCGTGGTGCGTGGTGCGTGGTGCGTGTCCAGAGGTCGGCACGCACTACGCACTACGTCTGTTCCACTTCACATCCCAAAGAACCTGCTACCTTAAACGTGTGCAAAAGTGTGCAACACGCTATAAGTACCTGCTTCATCCACCGTCGCCGCAAGCGGTCTTACATGGTGTCCACAGGCGTTACGCCGCTGTAGCCCAACGGCGGCGACTTTTCTGGGGTCGCCTTCCTTTTTCTGACTTCTTCTATGTTTTCATCTATCATCTTGGTTTTCAACGCAGATTGCCACATATTATCCGTCTTTGGTGATTATAAAACGTCCTCTGTCTTTGTCTAGTTGCTCCCACCACAAGCCACATCGAGTGACAATCTGTCACCCTCTGCTTCTTTGCGCCTCGTGTTCTCTGCTCTTTTGCGCG
>CAYMGE010000185.1:0-4850 GCA_964389925.1 uncultured Ardenticatenaceae bacterium | reverse complement strand
CGAGCGACAATCTGTCACCCTCTGCTTCTTTGCGCCTCGTGTTCTCGGCTCTTTTACGCGACCCTTCCTTGTTACAACTTGTGGCAGCATGACCATGCTTGTTCACCTATGACCACTTTTTAATTATCTCCAAACAATTCACACTCAATTGTCAACAGCAATGCCATGTTTACGCAACTTGGCAACAACACGACTTGGCGTGAGCGGTATCTCGTCAAACCACACACCCGTTGCGTCGTGCAGGGCTGCCGTGATGGCGGGCGCAAGCGGGATGAGCGGCATTTCCGCCATGCCACGCACGCCAAACGGCCCACGTGGGTCTGGGATTTCGAGAATAAGGGATTCGACCTGCGCCGGCACATCCTGAATGCCCGGAATGAGGTAGCTGCTGAAGCGGGGGTTTTTGATGAAGCCATTTTCAAGTTGCAAATTTTCGGTCAGCGCATAGCCGTGTGCTTGAACGACCGCGCCTTCGATTTGGCCTTCGATCAAATTCGGGTTGATCGCCTTGCCGACATCATCGGCGCAGACGACGCGATCTACCCAGATATGGCCTGTTTCGATGTCGATGGTGATTTCGGCCGATTCCGCCACATATCCATACGCAAAGTTGGGCTGCCCCTGCCCCGTCTTTTTATCCAACATTTGCGTCGGTGGTGGCGTGTAGCGCACATACCCACGCGCTGGTCGCTCCTCATCGTGCCATTCGCGCAATGCCTGATCGGCTGCCCGAATGATGGCGTTCCCTGCCATCCATGTTAGCCGTGAGGCGGAAGCCGACCCCGAATCGCCGCTCGTCGCCGTGTCGGATGCAACAATTTCGACCATCTCGACCGGCACACCGACCGCCTCGGCCGCCATCTGACGAAAGGCCGTGTGCGCCCCCTGCCCCACATCGGCTCCCGCATGATAGAGTGTCACGGCCGAAATCTCACGTCCCCCATGCAGCACAATTGTCGCTTCACAACGTTCTGGGAATCCAAATGAAAATCCCACGTTTTTATAGGCACAGGCAAACCCCTTGCCGCGCCGTAAAACCCGCGCATCCCCTATCAAAGAAGCAAACGAACTTCGCTCATGATTAATAATTCCCCGTTCCCCATTCTGCATTGACCGTTCCCCACACGCCGCCACCACTTCCCCAATACTCACACCCGCGGGCAAAGCAACCCCTGTCAGCCCCACCACGCCATCACGCAACACGTTTTTCAAGCGCAATTCGACGGGATCGATGCCCAACTCGGCCGCCAGCTTGTTCATTTGGCTCTCGGCCGCAAAGCATCCCTGCGGCGCACCAAACCCGCGAAACGCCCCGCCCGGCACGTTGTTGGTGTAAATAGCTTGGCTGTCGATGCGGGCATTGGGAATGTCATAAGGCCCCGCAACGCACAGATGCAGATTGCCCAGTACCTTGTTTGAGGTGTAGTTATATGCCCCCGCATCGAGATAGCAGTCCGCTTCAACAGCGACAATTTTGCCGTCGCTCGTTGCGCCCCATTTTGTGTCGATGACCGCCTGATGTCGTTTGTGGTGACCGATGATGCTCTCTTCGCGTGTCCAGATGGTGTGAATCGGCCGATAATCCCCCATCCCAGCCAGTTTTTGCGCCGCCAATGCCAGCACGATCTGGATCGACATATCTTCGCGGCCGCCAAATGCGCCGCCGATTGCCGTGTAAACGACGCGGATCTGGTCAGGATTGAGCATCAACGCATGAGCAATTTGCGCCTGATCTTCATGCGTCCACTGCCCCGCCACCTCAACCGTAATGCGTCCATCGCGGTCAATGTAGCTCGTTCCCGCCTCTGGCTGGAGATAGGCGTGTTCCTGCATCGGCACGCGATAGCGCGACTCGACCACCACATCGGCCGCCGCCCACCCCTTTTCTATCTCACCCTTGCGAATTTTGTAATCGTAATAGGCGTTGCTCTCCCCTTGCAAAATCGTCTCATCTTCCATTGCGCTGAAGACATCAGTCACGACGGGCAGTGGCTCCCACTCGATGCGGATTTTTTCACGGGCGATTTCGGCCGCTGCCTTGCTCTCCGCCACGACAAACGCCACCTGATCGGCCTCCCAACGGCTGACCTGCGCGTGCGACGTGCTGTTCATGCCCACCAAAACGGGCTGGTCATATAGCGTCAGCCCATACTTGTTCTTCGGCACATCTTCGGCCGTTAAAATCAGCAGCACGCCTTCAACGGCAAGGGCTTGCGTCAAATCTATGCTCAACATGCGTGCGTGCGGCTGTCCGCTAAACATCACGCAGCCATACAGCGCATTCTCGCGCAGAACGTCGGCGGGAAAGTTGGCGGCTCCAGTTACTTTGGCGTGTGCGTCGAGTTTGGGGGGGGTTCGGCCGATTTGTCTCATGGCAATGAATTTTTGTCTATGCGAAACGACTTGTTAGCTGTCAAGTTAGCGTCATGAAGTTTTCGCCCAAGATTGAACATGCTGCGTAATACGCAATACTCTTTACAGCGGCTAATAACGAATGACACAAACAATGATAACGCAACATGCTCAGTTTATACAGATCACGCAGTGTCACGTTTTTTGTTATACTTGGAGATTAGTTGGGTGAGTGGTAAAGAGATGAAGTGGTAAAGTAAATAACATCGACCATCATTTTTTCTGCTCCACAACCACGCTATTAATTGACCCATCGTAGCTTGAAACACACTCATGCAAACCTACTCACATGCCATCCTAACCGCCGCGCTTAATCGGCCGCTCAAAAAGTGGCGCAAGCGTAATCCTGACCGTGTGCCACCCGTTCATACGGGCGCATTGATGCTTGGCTCTGTGCTGCCCGATTTACTTCTGATCGCCATTAGCGCAGTCGCCATTGGCGTTGACTTTGTGCGCGGCGTTTTTCGTGATCCGCTTTTTGCAGACCTAACGCCGGGAACACCCACCCCACCCGAACTGCTCGACTTGTCTATGACGATGCGCCTATTTGACGTGTGGTTTTTTGAGAGTCCTTGGGTGATTTCAGCACAAAATATCTTTCACAGCCCGATCATTTTGTCCATCATGATCTTCGCCGGCTACCAGCTTTGGCGACGCGATCACAAGCGTGGAGCGGCTCTCTTTTGGATGGCATGTGCGGCGATGTTACATTCGCTAATCGACATTCCCCTACACACCAACGACGGCCCCCTACTCCTTTACCCGTTCAACTGGAAACTGCGCTACTTCTCACCGATCAGCTATTGGGACCCAAACTACTATGGGCGGGAGTGGTCGATTTTTGAGCATGGATTAGATGTCGTGCTGTTGCTTTGGCTGGGTTGGACGTATGGGCGTGGCTATTTTGAGCGGCGTAAAGCGAAAGCGTCAGTGGCGTGAAGAGCTGACTTCTCATTTACGATTTAGTCGTTGAACGTTTTGCGCGTCTAACGCAACACACTTCATAGTGGCGAAATTTACGGAAATGCGCGTTTGTTCGTAAATCGCCCTCGCAAATATGTTGACCCTGAAAATCATTCACGGTTCCTTCAAAATTTGTCGGTTCTCGGCCGAACATACCCCACCTCCAACCCTCTTTCAACTGCCCATCTTCAATATCTCGCGTATCGGCGATGAGCTTTCGATTGTGCTGCCAGAGGCATTTGCGCTTGACTGTGACACGGTGGAGGTGGGCTGGGCAATGCTAGGCGTGGTTGGAACGCTCGATTTTGCGCTGACAGGGATTTTGGCGGGGATTGCGGGGGTGTTGGCGGCGGCCGAGATTAGCATCTTTGCCCTCTCTACCTACGATACCGACTACATTCTCGTCAAGCAGACCGATCTGCAAAACGCTATTACTGAGCTACGCCAAGCGGGCTATACTGTGCTAAACTCATTATGATAATGGGTGCATTTACATCGTGCGGCGTACAGACAATTTGTGTTGATTCGCCTGCTTATAAACTAGAGGCTATCGCTTAAAAATGACACAAAACATCTCAGAATTTCAACAAAGATATGGGCCTTGGGCCTTGATTACGGGCGCATCTTCGGGCATTGGGGAACAGTTTGCGCGGCACATCGCGCAACGCGGTGTGAACGTCGTGCTGGTGGCACGACGCTTGGCGCGGCTGACACGCTTGGCAAATGAGCTACGCGAGACGACTGGTATTCAGACACGGGTGCTAAACATCGACCTGTCAACGCCTGATTTCTTGGAGAATGTGGAGGCGGCGACGGCCGACCTAGCGATTGGGTTGCTCATCAACAATGCGGGCTTTACGATCACGCAGAACTTCCTTGACAGCTTTCTCGACAATCAGGTGAAACTGCTCAACGTCAACGCGCAGGCGCCCATGATGTTGACGCACAGCTTCGGCCGCAAAATGCGCGACCGCAACTGCGGTGGCATTGTCTTTGTCTCCTCTATCGCTGCTTTTTCGGCCGTGCCACGCTGGGCAAACTACACCGCCTCCAAAGCATACCTAATGCAGTTTGGCGAGTCGTTGGCACTTGAGCTAAATCCGCACAACGTTGACGTGTTGGTTGTCGCGCCGGGGACGACGAATACGGCTTTTATTGAATCGGCCGAGATCGAAAGCGAGGTCAACGTCATGCAGCCAGAAGATGTCGCTAAACAGACGCTCGAAAAGCTCGGCACGAGCGCGACCTACATTCCGGGCTGGCGCAACCGCGTTTTGTCTGCGCTCTCGCGCATGGCTCCTTCTCCGCTCAATTCGCTGCTTGCCGGCCGATTGCTGCGCTTTTTACAAGACTAAATCGCAACCACTCAGGCTGTCATTCCCGCCTTCGCAGGTATGACAGGCACAACGTTTGGTTTTCTTAGAGATAGTTAAAAAGTGGTCATAGGTGAACAAGCATGGTCATGCTGCCACAAG
>CAYMGE010000184.1:0-4894 GCA_964389925.1 uncultured Ardenticatenaceae bacterium | reverse complement strand
TTGTGGCAGCATGACCATGCTTGTTCACCTATGACCACTTTTTAACTATCTCTCGCAAGCTGCCGCTTAAACGCCTGAACAATCTCATCTTGTGTTGGAACCATTTCTGGATTATTTTTGAGCAAGCTACGCAGGGCTGCCACATAAGCACTGCCAAAAGTGGTCGTTAGCGTGGCTGTTGTGGCGGCCGCAATCGCCCCACCCGCGATTGTCCCCGTGCCGGGCAGCAACTTGACCAACTCAGCCACAATCAGTCGGCCGCTAATCGTTGCCCCAATTCCTGTCAAGGTGCTGGAAACGAGCGTTGTTAGAAAGGCTTGTGATAGCGGCAGTCCAAACGCAGCACTGATGCTCGCCAACATGCTGACCTGAATTGGCACGATGGCGATAAAGTCTGAAAAGGGGAGAGGCGTTGCAGCCATGCCGGCCGATGCTGTCACGCTTGCGGCGATGATCGCTTGCGCTCGCTCGACTTTCAACCGCAAGCTGATTTTCTGCGCGGCAGCAAAGGCGGTGCGCTGCCCTTCGGGGATGACCTCGCTTGTCACCTCAGCTAAGTTCTCCAGCCCCATCGGTGCAAGTCGATACCCATCGTCAAACACCTCCTCAATCGCACGCACGCGCACGACATTTCTGGCTTTGGGCAATAACGCCTGCACCACGTCTCGAAAACCACCGTCCATGCGTGCCTTTGTGATGACGGCAATTACGGGAACCTGTCGTGCAGCGATCAAGTTTAGAAGCTGTTCATCGGCATCTTCAACGCGCCGCGAATCCTCAGAGATACACAGCCATGCGACGTGAATGTGTCGAAATGGGTCTGGATCGCCGTTGCGCTCATCGATCAAGTCGGTCAGCGCGGCCGATGTCTCATCATAGCCCCCCACCTCAAGCCCACGTGTATCAAAAATAGTGACGGGAACCCCTTGTTTTGTAATCTCGCGGGTGTATTTTGTCACAGGCCGTCCTTGACCCGTTTCTGCAAGATTTCCCTGAAACAGCGCATTGACCAACGTGCTTTTGCCAACCCCCGTTTTCCCCGCAATCAGAATGTTCACCTGCCCGCGCTGAGTCAGCGCGTCGTTAACCGCTGTATTCACAGTTGAAAAGAGATCAAAACTTGCCGCCATGCTATTTGCTCCTCATTATCCATTTGCAGTCAAGCGTAATCTGTTCTGAATGTTTGGTCAAGTAGTCGTACCTACCACTTCCTTCACTTTTACCCGACTGATGGATAAGCAAACAGCTCTCGCAAATCCTCTTCCGCGACCGCAGATTCATTGACGGGCGTATCCCACGGCAGGGCGACTGTGAACGTGCTGCCAACCCCAACCTCGCTGCGGACTGTGATGCTGCCGCCGTGCATCTCGGCTAGCCGCTGTGCAAGTGTGAGGCCAAGCCCTGTTCCCTCATAGCGGCGTGCCAATGACGCATCGAGTTGCACAAACGGTTTGAATAGACGTTCCAAATCGACAGGCGCGATACCAATGCCCGTATCTGAGACAAGAAAGTAGGTGATGCGTGTGGTCAATGAGTCGTAGACATCGAGTGACACTTTGCCCCCTTCGGCCGTAAACTTAATCGCGTTGGCGAGCAGGTTGATCATAATTTGGCAAATGCGCCGCTCATCGACATGGATAATGGGGTGGGTGATGTCATAGCTTGTGCTGAGCTCGATCTGTTTACGGCTGGCGGCCGAGCGAACGACGTTGAGCGCAGCCTCGCCAATATCCTGCACAGAGGTGGGCGCAACGTGGATGCGAAACTCACCCGACTGAATCTTTGAAACATCGAGAATATCATTGATGAGCGAGAGCAGATGATGTGCGCTCTGCTCCACTCGGTCGAGTGCAACCTTTTGCTGTTCTGTCACACCACCATAAACTTCTTCACGAATGGCTTCGGCCGTTCCAATCACTGCATTGAGCGGCGTGCGTAACTCATGACTCATGCTTGCCAAAAACTGATCTTTCAACTTTGCGGCGTTTGTGAGAGCTTTGTTGGCGGCTCGCAGTTCAGATGTGCGCTCGTCTACCCGTATTGCCAACTCCGCTTCGCGTTGGGCGAGCGCAAGTTGCGCCGTCTTGCGTGTTGTAATGTCGCGTGCCAGCAAGAGTCGGCCGCGCAAACGATCACGCCGATCATAGACGGGCGTTAGGCGAACTTCATAATGTTGATACTCTTCGTTGTCGGGCAGCTCAAGCGTGCAGCGGCTGGTAATTGGAACATCGCGGATTGCTTGCCACCATGTTGGAAGCAGCAAGGTTTTGATATTTAGCTGCGAGGGACGTTCTACCTCAATGTTATAAAAGAGGCGTGCATTGTTGTTAAAGGCGCGAATGCGATTTTTGTTGTCGAGCAGAAGGACGCTATCAGGCAGGCTTTCGAGGGCAGTGCTGGATGCAATTGGCGTGAGATCGAGCCAGCGAAATTCAAATATGACCCAAGCTGTAACAATGCCAAAGAGAACAATGGCAAATGGTGTCCAGTCGATGCCGGGTAGCAGATCGATGTCAAAAATGTAGAACACATTTCCCAGCAAGGGAAGCGACAGCCCACCAAACAGACATGCACCTTGCAAACGGGTGAGCGTGGGTGAACGGCGTGTAATGTCGAAAAGAACAAGCAGCCCAATGAAGTGACAGAGATAGGCAAATGCGAAATTAACGATAAACCATGGGCCGTATGAAAAAGTGTAGAAGGTTAGGTTATTGACGGTGATGATCTCGGCCGATTCCCAAATCCACTCTGTTTTGACCCAAATAATCGTCGCAGTCGCAACTGGCACGGTCATGACTGGCACAACGCGCCACCCATCTAGCCAAGACGATCCACGATAGCGCACTAAATAGATGACAAGTAACGGGGTGACAAAAGGAATCCCTAGATATTGTACTTTTGCCCAGAAAAACTTGTAAGTGGGTGTTACGGTCATGAACTCGAGCGCATAGCCAAACATCCAGATGGCAATGGCAACCATGAAGAGAGCAAAGTAACGATGACCGGCAATGGTCGTGCGAGTAAGCGCATATCGCGCTGTGACTAATGAAATAGCGCAACCAAGTAGCAAAAATAAGCTCGGCAATAACCCTGATGAAAACATACCATTTGTTAGCATAGTTGCGGCAACTTGCGGACAGTATAACGATCGAGTGAGCGGGACGTGAAGTTGAGAGTTCGGCCGAACCATTCGCCATCCATGCACCCCACACTATAATTGAGACGAACTTATTAATCACTTAGTTAGGAGAACGCTTCCCATGCTTAATCTCGCAACCTTACTCGAAGATAGCGCGCGCAAATATCCCACACGCAACGCTGTCATTCTCAATGACACAAAGTTGCCCTTTGCACAACTCAACGCAATGTCCAATATGATTGCCAACGGCTTAGTCAAAGCAGGCATTCAAAAGGGGGACAAAGTTGCGTTGGGCTGTCCAAACTTGCCATTTTTCCCAATAGTCTACTATGGCATTTTGAAGGCAGGCGCAACGGTCGTGCCGCTTAACGTGCTGCTGCGCCCGCGTGAAATCGCCTATCATCTCGATGATTCTGATGCAAAAGCGTATTTTTGCTTTGAAGGAACGGCCGATTTGCCAATGGGTCAGATGGGACATGCTGGTTTCCAAGAGGCCGACCGCTGCGAGACGATGGTTGTCATGACGGCCGACCCAGCCGCGCCAAGTCCACTGGAAGGGGTGCCGACAATGGGCATGTTCATGCACGGCAATGCGCCGACGTTTAACAGCGTCAACACCGCTCCTGATGATACAGCCGTGATTTTGTACACGAGTGGGACGACGGGTCGGCCGAAAGGAGCCGAGCTTTCCCACAGCAATATGGTGATGAATGCGTTTGTGGCAGCCAATCTCTTTGGGCTTGAAAGCGGACAAACGCACCTCATCACGCTGCCGCTTTTCCACTCTTTTGGGCAAACCTGCCAGATGAATGCGGGACTCTACACGGGCAGCACGCTCTCTTTGCTACCGCGCTTCGACCCTGCGGCCGCGCTTGGCATCATGCAGCGCGATGAGATCAACGTTTTTTGCGGCGTGCCAACGATGTACTGGGCGATGCTCAACTTGCCGGGCGCGGAAGAAAAGTTCGACCTTGAAAAAATCGCCACCAACTTAAAGCTATGCGGTTCTGGCGGCTCGGCAATGCCGGTTGAGGTCATGAAAGATTTTGAGGTGAAGTTCAACGTGCCAATTTTGGAAGGGTATGGTCTAAGCGAGACGAGTCCCGTTGCGACATTCAGCCCGTTGGATGGCGTTCGCAAGGCTGGCTCGGTTGGCATCCCAATTTGGGGCGTTGAGATTCGCATCGTCAACGAGAATGATGAAGATGTGCCACAAGGTGAGTTGGGCGAGATTTTGATCAAAGGTCACAACGTCATGAAGGGATATTACGGTCGGCCGGAAGCAACCGCTGAGACGATGCGTGGTGGCTGGTTCCATTCGGGCGACATCGGCCGCATAGATGAAGACGGCTACATCTACATCGTAGATCGTGTCAAAGACATGATCATTCGTGGCGGTTACAACGTCTACCCACGTGAGTTAGAAGAAGTGCTGATGGAGCATCCCGCTGTCAGCCTCGCCGCCGTGATCGGTGTGCCAGATGACCAGTATGGGGAAGAAGTCAAGGCGTATGTCATTCCGAAGGCGGAGGCAGAGGCGACGGCCGATGAGATCAAGGCATGGTGCAAAGAAAATATGGCTCCCTACAAATACCCACGCATGATCGTCCTGCGCGATGAGTTACCAATGACCGCAACGGGTAAAATTTTGAAACGCGAGCTACGCGACGAAGCATAACTAGAGAGGGGTGAGGGTTTTTATTTGGGTGTGTTTCATTTACTTTTGAAAACATGTTTCGGGAATTGTTGCAGTTT
>CAYMGE010000183.1:0-5105 GCA_964389925.1 uncultured Ardenticatenaceae bacterium | reverse complement strand
TGGATGGCGTGGACATTTTGGCGGAAGATTGCCCGATCCGCTACGTCATCACCGTACAGGCGTTGCGCGAAGGGTGGGATTGCCCGTTTGCCTACGTGCTGTGTTCGGTTGCTGAAATGAGTTCATCGACAGCGGTGGAACAGATGTTGGGGCGCATCATGCGGCTGCCCTACGCCCAACGCCGCCAGACGGAAGCCCTCAACCAAGCGTATGCGTTTGCCGCCTCTGCCAACTTTTCAGAAACGGCAAACGCCCTCGTTGATGGGCTTGTCCAAAATGGGTTTGAGCGGCTGGACGCGCAACAGTTGATTATCGGCCGAGAAGAACAGCCCGAACAGCAGACGTTCGCCCCCATGTTTGCCGCCGCCCAACGCGCCAAAGAGATCACCGATTTAGGCGACACGACGACGTTCGATGTGGAAACGCTGCCGACCCTCATCCGCGAGAAAGTCACCGTCAGCTATGAGGCGGGAACGGTCGCCTTTCGCGGACGCATGAGCGACGTAGAGCGGGACGCGCTGATCGAACACGTCCCCGCCGCCAAGCCGCAAATCGTCGCCGCCTATCAGCAGTCGCAACAGTTCGACACGCGCACGCCGTCCGAGCGTGGCGTGCCGTTCACGCTGCCCGTTCTCGCCTTCAAGCAAGGCAACTGGATCGAGGAGCTAGACAAGACGCACTATCTGGAACGTCGCTGGCGGCTTTCGCAAAAAGCGGCGGTGTTGAGTGAGGGGGAATTTTCGGCCGAAGCCCAGCGCGGACAGCAGATCAAAATCTCGATCAGCCAAGAGGAAAAGGTCAAAATCAACCATCTGCAAAATGTTCACCAGCAGATGCACTTTCTCGCCCGTGACAAGGGGTGGAGCCGTGCCGATCTCGTCCTGTGGCTTGACCGCAACATCCCGCACCCCGACATCGTGCCGGCTGAGTCGGGCGCATTCCTCACCAAGCTAATACAAAACCTGATCGATCAACGCGGTATGACGCTCGATCAACTCGTCCACGACAAATACCGTTTGCGTACCGCCGTCGAGAAAAAGATCAACGCCTATCGTACCGCAGAACTGCGTGAGGCGTTCACACAGTTCTTGCTTCCCGATTCGCCTATCGACGTTTCGGCCGAACTGACCTTCACCTTTGACCGCAATCATCCCCCCTACACCGCCATTTATCGCGGCAGCTACGAGTTTGTCAACCATTACTATCCCCGTCCATACATCGGCGCGATGAACGGCGAAGAAGAAGCGTGCGCCCGCTATCTCGACAGCCACGACGCAATCGAGATGTGGGTTCGCAATCCAGATCGGGGCAGTAAGGCGTTCTCGTTGCAAACCTCCTCCGACAAGTTCTATCCCGATTTCATTTGCAAGTTGACCGATGGACGCTATCTGGTCGTCGAGTACAAGGGTGCAGACCGCGTGACGAATGACGACTCCAAAGAGAAGGCAGATTTGGGCGAACTGTATGAAAAGCGCAGTGAGGAGAGCTGTCTCTTTTTGATGGTGACGAACAAGAATTACGATGCGATTGGGGCGAAGATCAGCGCGTAACAGACAAATTCAGCAAACTGCATAAGGAAATCAATCGCGGCGGTCGTCAGTGCGTCACACCGTCCCGCGCTAACGCGCGTGCGGAAGTGAGCGGCTCATGACGAGTCGCAAACCTCCTTGTTATAAGTGATTAACCCCGATCCTGCTCTATGGGTCGGGGTCTGCTTTTTACCCCCAAACGGAGAAAACCCTATGACCCAAACGACGCTGATTCAGGCAGCGGATACTACGCCGTCGAACGTTCTCCTGCGCGTCATGCTCAAGCAGCTACACATCCACGACGCACACGACCGCACGCGCTATGACCTCGACAAACTGGCTGGCCTGACGCTGCAAGTGGTGGAGCGCAACCTTGACGAGTGGCAGCCCGTCACCGCTGCACTCGCGCAACCGGCCAACGGCAAGGCGGCGCAATATCGCATCATCAGCGGTCATCGCCGCTGGTTGGCGCGTATTTTGGCCTACGCCGTTTTGGAATGGGCGAAGTTGCCAGACCATCAAGCTCGCACCGAGAATGGGATAGATTTGCCGTTTGTGCGGGAACTGCTGGTGGAGATTGTGCAGACGTTGACGGGGCAGCAGCGTGTGGAAGGATCGGTGCAGATGACGCTTTCGGCCGAATCTGTCCACACCGCTATCACCCAACTGCTCCAACTGTACGGCGAGAATGAAATCACCATTGCCGAATTCAAGGGCGGCGCAAAAGCGCAAATGCTGGCACTGCAAGCAGCCAACAGCAACCGCGAAGACCCAGACCCACTCGGCCTCGCGCGTTCATACCACGCTGCATTTGAGGTCGGCGCAACCCCAACCGAGATCGCCCGACACTCTGGCGTTCACACAGATTACGTCCTCAACCATCTCGCCCTCACACAAATCGACCCCGCCATCGCCACCGCCATCAGCGAAGACAAACTGCCGATGGGTATCGCCCGTCAACTGGTGCGCCACGACAATCCGCTCAAAGCTGGCTTGACCAACTTCGTTTTGCTCTCACTCGCGCCCAACGGTACTGCCGTAACAGTCAGCAGCTTGAAACAGATCGCCAAGCAGTTCAAGAACTGGCATGGTCTACAAGTTCCGCTCTCTGGTTTGCAGCGGCAAAGCCAGCGCAACATGGCGCGTATTTTGTCTGCACTGTGGCAAAAGTCAGTAGACGGCAACGCTGCCCACGCATGGACGGCGGCTGTCCAGATGGCGGCGGCTGGCTATCTCAAAGAGGCATGGCTTGACAGCGCAAAAACGACCGCATGGTTTGAGGTACTGGACACCCAGCGCAAATACCGCGACGCGGACAACAATCTCAACTGGCAAACAATCGTTGCAGACCTGCTCTTGCCCGTCAGTTGCGAAACATGTCCCATCGGCAAGTTGCCCCGTGTCTCGCTGCAATCCGACATCGGCGAAGGGCGCGACGGCGCGACGGGTATCCCCTGTCGCCTCCACGCTGCTGGTGAACATCGCAAATGTTTACACGGTTACGCGCCCGACGACTCACTGCAAGTACCAGTCCCGTTCGATTGGGCAACGCACAATGGTGTAGAGCGAGAGAATGGTGGCTACGTTGTCAAAACTGAGGAGGCTTTGCAGCAAGCGTGGCAAGCGCAATTGAAGGATGAAGGCGGAAGGATGAAGGATGAAGAAGCCACACCGTCCGAACGCTCTATTGCACCTTCTGCGGCATCGGACGTGAAGCGCACTCGCGTTGAACCCATACCAGATGGCAGCATTCAAACATCCACCATTGAGGCCAGTAGCCCCATCATTGCAACGGCAACAACGCCCGTTCAGCCAACGGAAAAGACAGAATCTACCTCTGGTGGTGACAGCAAAACACAAGCACGCATTCGCCAGTTTATGGAATCCACCGCCGCCCAAAGCGCGACCCATCCGTTCGCCACACCCTGCGCCAGTTGTCGGCACAAATTGGACAGTTCGCCAGTCAAATCACGGAAAAATGCGCCGTATTGTGCGTGGGCAAAGGGGAGCCGTTCCCTCAGTTTTACCCAGCTTAACCCAACAGAAAAAGACACCAACTTCGCGCCCATTCCCGTCTGTCGCCAATATGCCCCCAAGAGCGAATGGCGCGACCTCATCCCAACACACGCAGGGAACTGCACCCTGCCACGCACATGGCTGACAACACAGATCACAGAACTCATCGAGCAGATGTCTTTGGGTCGGTCGCGTGTTTATAGTGGTCACACGGCGAAGATCGCGCAGTATCCGCTAGAGTTCCTGACGGGTCGGCCGATGGGTAGCAATGAAAATCACGCCAACTGGTTCAAAGATCGCTTCCAAGAGGAACAAGGCAATCTGTCAGACGGTCAGATGATGACGCTTTTCATCTGGGTCATGGCAGAACGCCGGCGTTTGCAACAGCAGTCATTCTTGCTGCCGACCGACGGCAGCGCGACACAGTTTGTGCGCGTGCAGGAAAAGGCGGTCAACAAGTTTGGCAAGGAGAAAGCCCATGCCCCTGATCTAATTTGTAGCTATAAGAGGATGGCATCGGCTTCATATGAATCCACAATCTCCACTTCTCCTGCGATTTTTCCACGCACTACCTCAAACGAATTATCCTTATGCAATATGGCAGATACCACATCATCTTCATAATCTTTATGAGTGATCAAAACTACTGTAGGGCCGGTATCAGTGGAAAAGTAAACAGGAACACCGCTACTTCGTAACTCATTACACATGCGAAATAAAGCTATATTCTCAGGCTCCCAGGCAAATATCTTATTATGACGACTCCCAGACATGGTAATGCCATGTAATCTAATGCTATCTAACTCTGCAAGTTGTCCAACTATCTCCCAATCAGATTCCTGAACTGCATCAATACATTCTAATATCTCTTCCCTACGACTATACATCCACGATTTATACAATGAACTGCTGGGTGCATCACGATGTGCCATCTCTGTTTTTAGTCCAATTCGTGAATCAATTGGTACTGTAATCAACCTAACATCAGCTAACTGTTGCTTATTATCAAGGCGAACAGCAAAACTATTCTCGTGTGTTATTCCAGGGTAAGACATCCATAGAGAAATCCCACCAGCGGCACTCCTACAACCTGAGCCAGCTAATAAGCGAGAAGCACAGGTCAGAAAACGCATGTTCTTTGTTATATCACTACCAAAGATAGCCGTAAGAGCTGCTGTCGCCAGAGCGGCAGAAGCTGATGCACTCGTACCAAGCCCTTTTCCAACCCTAGAGGCTCTCGTGATGTTTTTTGAAACAACTTTTGCCTTTGTTGTAATATTCGCAATTTCTCGAACATAATTTAATGTTTGTTCAATGCGTTGTAAATCTCGACCCATAGCCGGCTCATCATTTACATAAGCTTCGTCAATTTCATAATCCTTACTAAAATCTACAGACGTGAGCGAGTATGCGGCATCATTATTTACCGATATACTTGGTAGATATGCAATTCGCCAATCCCAGTCGGACATCCCGTGATATTTCAAAATACCTTGAATCGGATACTCAACGTTCGCTGAAATATTTGGGAAAATCGAAGATTAGCTCTGCCATAAAAAA
>CAYMGE010000182.1:0-5222 GCA_964389925.1 uncultured Ardenticatenaceae bacterium | reverse complement strand
TCTCTGGTTTGTCGCCTTTTGTCTTTCTCTTTTTTTCCTTATTTGAATGGTATTGTCACTAAACCCGCGTATGCGGCGCGGTTCATGGTGTTCGTAGTTGGCATTCGTGATGATGCCGATAGAGACATGGCCGTTTTCCACAAGATGCTCGGCCGCCATCATGCCACCTCGCATATTGTCCACGATCAAGCGGTTGATGTTGGGGTGTTTGATGAAACGATTGGTGATGAGGATCGGCCGATAACCGTCTGCAAACATCTTCAATTTTGCATCTGGCGAACTGCTGCCCAAAATGATGATGCCGTCAACAGGCTGCGCTGCCAGTGACGCGAGAATGCTTGCCTCAATATCAGGGTTGTCGTCCGTGTTGCACAAAAAAACGTTATACGCCTGTTCACGGGCAATATCCTGTACACCTCTGGCAACTTCTGGGAAAAACGGATTGAGAATATCGGGGAAAACGAGACCAACGGTGTGGGTGCGACGTGTCACCATGCCCTGTGCCATACGGTTGGGCGTGTAGCCAAGCTCACGAACAGCACTCATGACGCGCTCTTTTGTCGCAGGAGAGATGTCCCCTTTGTCGTTGATGGCGCGTGAGACGGTCTGGCGGGAAACACCAGCAGCTTTGGCTACGTCGATGATGGTGACTCGTCTCATTGATTCTCCGGTGAGTATGTCAAGATAGCCGATTGTATGGGGGTTATCGGCCGATGTCAAACTTCAAGCACGTATCTACGATTTATGAAAATGTACGCTGCTTCATAAATCAAAGTCATAAACCGTAACGTCGGGTACAACTTAGACCTCCCATCCAATCCCCGCCGTTCGGTTGCCCCTTCATTTTGCCCCTCCTACAATCCCTCCCATGTTATTGGCAATTGATGTTGGAAACACAAACGTCACGCTGGGGCTGTGGGATGGTCAAAATTGGACAGACCAGTGGCGATTGCGGACAGTTCACGAAAAAACGGTGGATGAGTATTGGATCAGTGTGCGGACACTGCTGCATGAGCGCAATTTGCGAAGTCAAGTCAAGCGCGTTGTGTTGTCGAGCGTCGTGCCACCGCTGACGGCGACGTTTGCCGAAGTGAGCCAACGCTATTTGGGCATGACCGCGTTGCAAGTCAGCGCAGAAACGAGCACGGGTATTGACGTGTTGACGGAGAATCCGCTGGAGGTAGGCGCAGATCGCATTGTCAATGCAGCAGCGGCCGTTCATTTATACGGGGGGTCAACGATTATAATTGACATGGGGACAGCGACGACGTTTGACATCACGAGCGTTGTGAATGAGCGCCCCGCTTTGTTGGGCGTTGTAATCGCGCCGGGCTTGCGCTTGGCAGCCGATGCGCTGGCAAGCCGGGCAGCGCAGTTGAGCCGCGTCGCACTCGAAGCCCCCCCGCAGGTGATAGGGCGCAACACGACACACGCCGTACAGTCAGGTTTGATTTTTGGCTATGTGAGCATGATCGAGGGGATGGTCGCGCGACTCTCGGCCGACATCACCCCTTCTCCTGTCGTCATCGGCACGGGCGGTCTCATCAACCTCATCACCCCCCATACTGACGTTATCCACCATGTCGAGCCATGGCTGACGCTCACCGGTCTACGCATCATCAGCGACCGCAATCATGTGCCTAACTAGTGGCGAAGTCGCAGCGTACAGTCAAATGATTAAATTGCAATTATTTTTTACTTCGCCACGTTGCCGCCACGCCCTTTCATCCAACAAAGGTATCCTCATACAATATCTTTGCCTTTTTCTGCTCGGTTTTTTTCTCGTTGGCTGCTCGGCCGAAGAACTGCTCAACCCGCCCCGCGCCGTCACCCAGACAGCACAAGCAGAACGGTTGCAAACGCTGCTCGTTCCGCCCACACCATCGCCAACGGTCGAGTTGCTGCCTTCCCCAACACCCGTCCCTACAGAAATTTTGACGGTCATCGACGAGTTTCCCGAACCAATCATCGTGTGGCTCAACGAAACGGATGCGGCGACGGCTGCATTTGCCGAAGCCATCGGCGCACAATTTACGGCGCAGTCGGGCGTGCAGGTTCAGTTTGTCTATCTGCCGCCCCAAAAGATCACTGAGTTGGCAGGCACGGCAAAGTTGACAAATCAACTGCCCGACCTGATCATGCACACGAGTGAGCAGACGGCTGGGCTGGCGGCCGATGGTGTGCTGGACTCATCTGCGTCTACCGCCTTAATCGAAACGCTTGGTGCCGATAGTTTTCTGTTGGGTGCATTAGCCGATGTGCCACAAGTCGATGGCGAGTATGTGGCGATCCCAAGCGATGGCTGGCAATATCTGCTGCTCTACCGCCAAGATTGGTTTGAATTGGCCGAGCTTGCGCCCCCCACCACATTTGATGCAATGCTGGCGGGTGCGGAGACGTTTTACACCTTCGATGATGAGACGCTGGCACGCAGTGATCTCGTGTCAGGCATTGTTGTGCCGACTGAGCAGGATGCGTATAGCACACAGCGTGTTTTTGAGTGGGTTGCGACCGCCAATGGGTGTCGCATGGTTGATAGCAGTGGGTTTGTCGCATTTATGCACCCGGCCTGTCTCGCATCATTGACGTTTTATCGCAGTTTGGTCAATCAGTATAGTCCTCCCGATTATCAAACAGATGTTACCGCGATTAAGGCCTATTTAGCCGGCCGCACCGCGATGATTATAACCCCCCCCTCGATTTTGCCGATGCTGGCGGGGTATGATGCGACCTATCCCATCACCTGTGATGCCTGCGCCGACAATCCAAACTTTCTCGTTGAAAATACGGGATTCACAACCCAGTTGACGGGGCAGCCCAACTTTGCTGAACACGCTAATTTTAGTTTGACGACGTTGTGGGGGGTGACAGTCGCGGCCGAGCCGATAGCGAACGATTTTCTCACCTATTGGTACGAACGGGCATATCTCGACTGGATCGCGCTTGCACCGCAGCAACGTGTGCCACTGCGGGTGACAAATGGTCAAGGCATTGATCAGGTAGCGGCTTGGCGCGAGATGTCATTGACGGGGGGAGACGAATCGGTGCAAACGCTCTTTCCTCAGATGGCGACGCTTCTGCTCGATGACATAACCGACGATGAGCGCTGGACAGCAGGTGTTCTTCGCACAACTATCTATGAGCAGCTAACGATTGCCCCCATTTTGCAGCGCATGTTGAGCGGCTATGTGGGCAGTTCCCAAGCGACCGTTGACACTCAGCAAGCGTTACAAGAGGCGAGCCAGGTTGCGCCACTTATTATCATAAACGATGAATGATGAGCAGATTTCAGCGTTTGGCTTCCCTCAACGCAAAAATGTTATTGGCACTGATCCTGTTGTTAGGCACATTTCTACGTTTCTGGAATTTGACAACGGTTGGCTTGGAGCATGACGAGGTTGCCAACTGGCTGATTGATCGCGCTATTCTGGCGGGCAAGCATGGCATCTATTTTCAAGAGGCATACGGACATGAAGCGGGGTTTCATTATTTGCAAACGCTGTCTGTCGTGCTGCTTGGCGATAATGCGCTTGCATTGCGGTTGCCGGCTGCACTGTTAGGCGTGCTGCTGATCGCGGTCAACTATGCGTTTGTCAAGCTGCTGTACAATCGGCAAATTGCCCTGATTGCGGCGCTCATTCTCGCTGTCACCTTTTTCCCAATCTTCTACAGTCGGCTTGCATTGAGGGCGATAATGCTGCCTGTCTTTTCCGGTCTGTCTGGTTATTTCTTTTGGAAAAGTTATAAAGTGCAAGTTTCAAGTTGCAGGTATGCACTTATTGCTGGCGTTTTTGCAGGGCTGTCAACGTACACTTACATGGCCTCGCGTGTCATTCCGATTTTCTTTGCGCTCTTTTTCAGCTACCTGCTGATTTGGCAGCGAAACAAATCGCGTCGTGCGCTTTATGTTTTACTGCCCTATACGCTAATCTCCGCGCCATTGTTTATCTATTTGGCGGTTAACCCATCGGCCGAATTCCGCATCTCCGAAATCAACTATCCGCTTGAGCAGTTGCGCCAACTAAACGTCCGCCCCGTCTTGGAAAACGCATGGCATATCTTCGGCGTATGGGGTTGGCACGGCGACCCACTGTGGCGGCAAAATGTGGCTGGCGAGCCGATCTTCACCATACGGCTAGCCATTGTATTTTATAGTGGTCTTCTGTTTATGCTGTGGCGACGGCAAATCGGCGATATTTTTGTGCTGCTTTGGATTGCAACTGCAACAATTCCCAGCATTGTTACCGTTGACGCGCCTAGCACAATTCGCATGATCAATATGTTGCCGTTGTTTAGTGTGCCAATTGGTGTAATAGGTTGGGAGGTTTGGAAGTGGTTGAGCGGCCGACCTATGTGGCGTAGCATGTTGTCGCTCCTTTTTATGGTCGCAATAATAGATAACGGCGTGGATCATCTTTGGTTTACACAGCAGACTTGGCCAGAACACGAAGAGGTACAGTTTGTCTGGCAGCAATCACTGACGAGCATGGCGAGTTGGCTGGATCAGCAACCTCATCTGCGCGATGTCACAATTCTTGGCTGGACACCAGACACGATGGATGCACCGACGATGGCACTTGCGCTAAAACGCGACGATTTGGCGTTGCGTTTTGCGGGGCGCGATGGGGGTGTCGTTGAAGCAGTTGTGATCCCCGCAGTAGACAATTCAACTATTTTAAGACCTGATGTGCCAAAGCTATCATTACATCCAGCATTGATAACGCTTTTGCCGTCTGACAATCGTCATGATGACTTTTCTCAGCACACGTTTTCATGGGTGGGGGAGGTATCGGCCGATGCCTCCAACTTTGCCAACCAATGGCAACTGCTTGGCAATACGCGCTGTGAGATGGCGGGAAACGTATGTCATTTTGCTACGCTCTGGCAAGTCGTAACAACTGGCTCTGAGGCGCAAAGCGTCTTTGTGCATGTTGTTGATGAGCAGGGCGAAACCGTCAGCCAAAGCGACGTACAGCTAAACGGGCGTGCATCGTGGCGCGTCGGGGATGACGTGATCGTGGGGCATACGGTGGACTTGACGAATGCGGCAGCGATTCGCATGGGCATTTACCATTCCGAACCGCCTTATCTGCGGCTTCAAACGCCCACTGGCGCGGATAGCGAACAGTTGACAGTGGGCGGTGAACGGTAAAAAAGTTGTCAAACGATTTGGGTGTGTTTCAAATACTTTGAGGGTGTCATTCCAGCGTATGCAGGAATCC
>CAYMGE010000181.1:0-5475 GCA_964389925.1 uncultured Ardenticatenaceae bacterium | reverse complement strand
TTTATCTTCTTCATCCCTCTATTCTCTCACATTTTCAACCTGCGGGAATTGCTGTGTGGAGACCGATTTTTCAAAGGCAGATTGGTTTAGCGCACTGACGGCGGCAGGCTATGACGCGAGCAAGCGTACTATTTTTCTCTGGGAGGGGGTGACGCTTTATCTGGGCGAAACGTCTGTTCGCAACACGCTGCGTCTGGTGAAGGGAAATGCAGCAGAAGGCTCAACCATTGTGGCCGACATATACGCCAAAAGCTTTGTGACCGGCGAGCATTTTCGCAGCATGAAAGCGGCACTGCCCACGCTTGACGTGACAGGTGAGCAGTTGAGCTTTGGTCTCGACATGGCGCAGAATCGCCAGCACGCGCTCGAATCGTTTGTCACCAGTGAGGGGTTGACCGTTGGCGACGCATACTTCATGGGATACAAGGCAGAGAAGGGCGCGTGGATGGTCGTGGCAGAGCTTAAAATCTAGTCGTTGGTGTTTTTACACATATCGTTGTCTGCTATAGCGAATAATGTTGCAACTCAGGCAGTTGGCATTCGGCCGAAAAGCCCTCACCCTCAACGCATTGAGCAACAGACGCTAATACCATTCGTCAGGCATTGCCCCTTTCCGCTGGGCAACAAACGCTTGCAACGCCTCGTCAATCGCGGGGTCGAGTGGCGGTGCTTTATAATGTTGCAGCATATCGTTCCAGCGGTGATACGCACGCTGTTCGAGGTCAACGCGCCCGTCCTCAAGCCACTGTTCGTAGGCGTTATTGTCGGCTAAATCAGATGTGTGGTTGGCAGTGCGGAAGTGCGCCAGCGTGTGTTGTGCGCCGAGAAAGTTGCCGCCAGAGCCAACTTCGCTAAAAGCGTCTGCGCCGAGATGCGGCTCATCAATCACAAGCCCACCCAAATAGCGTTGCAGTTGCCCACAGTGGTCGGCATCCATCACAAATTTTTCATACCCAATGCTCAACCCGCCCTCTAGCCAACCCGCCGCCTGAAAGATGAAATTTGCGCCTGCGCTGATACCTGCTTGCATCGAATCGGCCGATTCCGCCATCGCCTGACCATCCGCCACTTTGGAGGCAGTGTAATGCCCACCACAGCGAAACGGCAACCCCAACCGCCGCGCCAGTTGACCAATCGCCTGCGCTGCCAGCGTCGATTCAGGCGTGCCGAACGTCGGCGCACCCGTTTTCAAATCCATTGTCGTCAAAAAGTTGCCATACACGACCGGGCAGCCGGGCATCACCAACTGACTCAGCGCGATACCGACCATCGCCTCGGCGTGCGCCTGCGCCAGTGCAGCCGGCATCGTGACAGGACTCATCGCGCCACCCAAAATAAACGGGGAAATCACAAGCCCCTGATTGGCGGCGGCGTAGACGCGCAGCGCACCCGACATCACATCGTCAAAGACAAGTGGTGAATTGACGTTGATGTTGCCCTGAATGACGCAATGGGTAGCCATGTACGCCGCGCCAAAGACGATTTTTGCCATCTCAATCGAATCTTCGGCGCGAGATGGTGCGGTGACACCGCCCATAAACGGCTGGTCGCCATAGCGCAGGTGGGCGTACACCATATCGAGGTGGCGTTTGTTGACGGGAATATCGACTGGTTCGCACAGCGTCCCGCTCTGGTGATGCAGGTAGGGCGATTGGTGCGTTAGCTTGACGAAGTTGTTGAAATCTTCGATTGTGCCGTAGCGTCGGCCGCCTTTAACATCGGTGACGAAGGGCGGGCCGTAGGCGGGGGCGAAGATGACGTTGTTGCCGCCAAATTTGACGGGGCGTTTGTTGCGGCCGAACATCGCAAATTCGCGTGGTGCGGTCGCGCATAGGTGGCGCACATGTCCACGATCAAACTGCACGCGGCTATCCGTCACCGTTGCGCCTGCCTCTTTGAACAACTGCAAGGCGACTTCATCCCCGCGAAATTCAATACCGATTTCGCTTAAAATCCAGTCGGCGTGTTCCTCTAACCGCTGTACCCCTTCCTCACTAAGCAAGTCGTAGACAGGGATATTGCGCTTGATGTAGGCGGGCGGCATTTCGGCAACGTGCTGCTTGATTTGAGCATTGCGGCGGGAACGGCGACGCGGTTTGGTTCGTGTCGTGGTTTGCATGTGTCAGTAGAAAAGAAAAGTCTTCAAGACTTTTCTTTTCTTAGCTTCGGACGCGCAACTTTTGAGGATCGTAGAATGGAATGGGGTTGATTTCGGCCGAATACACCACCCCATCCCCCACCACTTCCAACGGTGTGCCAACGGCGGCCGCCTCTGGATGAACGTGTACGAGTGCCAGCGACTTTTGCATCCGATGTGAGTAAGCGGGGCTGTTGACGACACCGACATCTTTGCCGTTACGGCGCAGCGTTTCGCCGCCAGCTACCATGTCGTCATGATCGATGACGATGCCCGCAGCGAGAAATCGCTCCTTGCCTCGTGCCGCAAACGCCGCCGCCTTGCCACGATAGTCGCTGTTACGGCTCATTGTGAACCCTAAACCGACTTCCCACGGCGTATGTTCGGTCGTCATGTCATAGCCAAAGAAGAGTAAAGCCGCCTCAACGCGCACCTTGTCGAGCGAGGCAAATGAGCAGGGCATCACACCCAGCCCAACGAGATTGTCCCAAATATCTCCGATAACCGCGCCGTCTGCGAAAATTTCATAGCCGCGCTCACCAGAGTAGCCCGTGCGCGAAATGCGGCACGCATGACCGAATAGGTCGGTCGCCGCATGATGGAAATAGGGCATCGTTTCGAGGGCGTATGGTGTGTGGGCGTTGAGCAATTCAAGTGAGCGCGGCCCCTGCACGGACAAGTTGTGCAGGTTATCGTCAAACGCTATATCGACGTTTAGCCCTGCGGCTGACTCTTGCAAACGCGCCATGCTCTCGCCTGACCCATGACACAAAAGCCATTCGTCATTTCCATTATTAGCGAGAATTGCGTCGTCGCAAACGGTGCCGCGTTCTGTCAAAATTGCGCCATAGGCCGATTTGCCAGCGTAGACGCGGTTCATGTCGCGTGAAATGACGTGTTGGGCGACTTGCGCCGCGTCGGGGCCGCGCAGATAGACTTTTTTCAGCGGCGACATGTCAAACATGCCGGCCGACTCACGAACCGCGTCGTGTTCGTCGCAAGGGTTGGTGTGATAGCTCCAAGCCGTCCCCATGCCGTTCCAATCTTCCAAATCGGAGCCGAGGGCGCGGTGGCGGGATGCGAGTGCAGACGTGCGAGTAGATTCACTCATGGGAGTCCTCAAGAATGTGTGAAGGGTGTTTTGATTGAGTTGTAAACGCCGAAACAGTTGGCGTAAGATGGGGAGCGAGTTGCTTTCCATCAATATGATGTATCATGAAAAAGGGGATTGCAAGCGAAAAGATTTGTATGCAGCGTCTAAAATTTTTGCACGGGGATCGTCATGCTATTCCGCTCTTATAATGCGCTTCGGCTGTTTATCATTGTGGCTCGCCATTTGAGTTTCACGGCGGCGGGTCGAGAGTTGAATCTGACAAAGGGGGCGGTGAGTTATCAAATCAAGCAGCTTGAGCGCGAATTGGATTTCAAGTTGTTTTTGCGTCAGCACGGCGGCATTGTGCTGACAGAGCAAGGTCGCCAACTGCTGTCGCTGGCGCAAGCTGCATTTGAGTCGGTTGAACAGGGGATTGACACGCTGCGGTCTACTGAATCGGCCGAAATCACCGTTGGCGCGTCTACCTACTTTTCGTCACGCTGGCTCTCGGCGCGACTGATGACGTTCATCACCGCCCATCCTCACATCCGTCTGCGGCTGCAACCCGTCCTTGGGTTGGGTGATTTGCGGCATGAAAAGCTCGATTTGATGATTCGCTGGGGAACGGGGGGGTGGTCAGATGCGGAATGTGAGCTGCTGTTTTATGCGCCCGCGATAGCGACTGCGGGCAATGCGGCGGCGCAACATGTTGAGACGATTGGTTTGACGGCGGCGTTGTCTGACCTGACGTTATTGCATGATTGCGAGGGAAGCGTCGCGTGGCGCGAGTGGTTTGACGCAGCTGGGCTGGTGTATCGGCCGAAACCAAACCCCCTCATCATCCCCGATCCCAATGTGCGTGTCGAGGCGTTGGTCAATGGTCAGGGGGTTGCGCTGAACGATTGGCTCATTTCGGCCGAAATCGCAACCCAACGCCTGTATCAAATCTCGCCTATCGAATTACCACAATACGGCTACTTCCTGACATACTTGAGCGGCGCACTTGAAAACCCCGCCTTGCGTGCCTTTCGTGATTGGATTGTTGGTGAGGCAAATGGAGAGCGTTGGGGGTAAGGCGGTTAATGAAGATGTCGAGGGGTTGATTTCGGCCGAAATCAACCCTCAACGCAACCGCTTCAAATAACGACGCAACTCAGATAGTTGGCGTTCGGCCGAAAACCACCCTCAAGACGATGCAAAAAAACACCCCCAGCAAAAACCGTATCGAACTCCGCACCCTGCTCATATCTGCGCTCGACACCTCACTGGCAGCGTGGGACATTTCATTTAACTTCGCCATTCACGGCGGCATCTTTAATGCGTGGTATGCGAGCATCTTGTGGATAGTGGCGATGGTGCTGTTTATTGCCGCTACTGGCTACATTTTGTCTGTTTTGGCGTGGATGCTGGATGATAGCGGGGTGACACGTTCGGCCGAATATCGCAATCGCCTTATCATCATCGTCCTCACCGTCACCCTCGCGGGCTACCTTGCGGGGCGCAATCATCAATATTTTGTCTTTTGCGAACAATTCCGCATCGCTGGCGATGTTGTTCCCGATGATTGCACGGAGTCAGAGTTTTGGGAGTAGTTGCTGAATAGTCAATCTATCTACACACGGCTCAAATAACGACGCAACTCTGACAGTTGACGTTCGGTCGGAAATTCCCCACCCCAAGAACGATACGCGAGACGAGAACGCAAATAAATGCGTCTAAGGCCATTTCAGAGATTAAATCGTCCCGTTTTGTCCAATCCTATTTGTCCAATCCTACCTCTGGTAGAGGCTTGATTTTCTGGACACTTTTTTCCTTGAAGTGGCCTAAGCGCATCCTTGTCTAGCAACACGTGAAATATGTACATGCCTGATCCAACACATTCTTGCACGCTTTCACCAGATAGATCAGACTGATAAATACCGTTGCCAACGGTCAAGCGTGTACCATCCTCCAGCACAATATGGCTTGGAAAATGAATGGTTGCGGCCGAACAGATGGGACGTTAGGCGCATGATTTCATCTTTCGGCCAAGCATATACTTACCTTTTGATAAATAAGTCGATAATCTCTATAGAGTAAAATCGTGAAACAGGTCTAACGTATTTTGTGGCCGCATTAGGAGACTTCAAATGAGTGAGAATACATGGTCTATAGGAGATTTTGTCGGCGAGCGATTTCACATCATTCAAATGACAATATGTTTAATAAGGGAAGCACCAAAAGACTGTTAAAATAGTCTTGAAAT
>CAYMGE010000180.1:0-5695 GCA_964389925.1 uncultured Ardenticatenaceae bacterium | reverse complement strand
ACAGCGGCGTAACGCCTGTGGACACCATATAAGACCGCTTGCGGCGACGGTGGATAGCAGGTACTTATCGCGTGTTGCACACGTTTAAGGTAGCAGTTGCCCTGAATGAAATAGACATAGGAGCCAAAGATGGATGATGATCTTTTTGCAGATATGAAAGAGGCGGCTGAACTAAAACCCCCACCATTTCCAGAAAAAACAGAGAAGGGTGCCTTTGCACGTCTGTTAGACCGAATTCCGGGTATTCGCGGCTATGTGGCGAAGAACGAGCGGCGGGAGGCGGATGAGGCGTTGCGGGCGGCCATCGGCCGCAAGCTAGAAGCAGCTCGCCTACAACTGAGCAACGTTCACCAGCAATTGGCACAAAATATCGTCTTGGCAATGGAATATGCTGAACGGCTCGGCCGAGTCGATACAAATTTGCGCGGCCTCGCCGGCAAAATTGTGGATGCGCCAGCAGGCTACACGGGCTTTCTCGCTCGCCACACGATAGACGAGGCAGACTTAGAGTATATCTATGCGTTCGATGCCCAATTCTTCGACTATGCGGAGACCATCACAGAGCGCATTACTTCGCTCGAAGAGATAGTCAACGCAGGTGGTGACATCGGGGGAGCTATCACAGACCTAAACGCGGCAGTCCAACAGGTTGCTAGCGCGTTTGCAGAACGACAAGAAATTTTAGCAGGAATGGATTAGTGACAAGTTGCTAGCCACTAGCAACTGGCAAATTTTGGAGACAACATGGCTGTATTTGATCGCGTTGCAATCGACCACTGGGGTCGTGAAGAAATTGTACAGAAGTTCCCGCCCGGCGGGTTAGGGGACATCGCGCTAGGCTCACAGGCAATCGTCAACCCGTATGAGACGGCGGTATTTGTGCGCGGTGGCAAAAAGATGGGAACGCTGGAACCGGGTCGGCAAACGCTGACAACGGCAAACATTCCGTTTTTGACTGATTTGCTGGAAGCGGGGTTTTTCGGCCGCAAGAATGTGTTTACGGCCGATGTCTATTTTCTGAAAACGACGGAAATGACCTTCAAGTGGGGAACCCAACAGCCGATCATCGTCGAGCATCCCCAACGCAATCCGGGTGCGAGCGCTATCATTGGCAATGGCACTTACGTCGCTAAAGTCAGCGATCCATGGCGTTTTTTGCAGGCGATGGATGCGTTCCGCGACAGCGTCAAAATTAGCGACCTAAAAGACCGCCTCGATCCGCTGCTGGGCGTATTGCTACAGGATAAGCTGAGTGAACTGGCTATTGCCAAAAATCTCGGCCCCGCGCAACTGCAATCTTTTTCGCAAGACCTCAACGAGCTGCTCGTCGGCCTCTTGCAGCCTGAATTTGACTCGCTCGGCATGGTGCTGATCGATTTCAACATCCGCTTCAACCTGCATCCCGACTCGCTCGATGTGGTGACCCGCATGGGGTATGGCACGAGCTTTACACAGGTTAAAATGGCAGAGGCAGCGGTGGCGGCCGCTTCAAATCCAAGCGGTGGCAACTTGGGCGAACTCGGTCTCGGTATGATGGGGATTGGCGCGATGCAACAACAGATGGGACGGCAGCAAGCACCACAGCAACCCGCTCCACAGCCGGTTGCCCCGGCCGCTAGCAGTAGCAGCAATGATGAAATGCCCTCCGTGATGACCCCCGCGCAGGTTGCAGGCTACTTAATGGTCAGCGAGGAAGATGTCCTTGCCGCGATTGAAGCAGGCGACTTGAAGGCGCGTAAACTTGGCAAAGCGATTCGCATTTCTCGCGCCAACGTCGAGGCATTTTTGTCTGGGTAAAAATGCTCATGTGGGCTAATATGTGAAAAGAAGAACAGCCAGAGAATTCTCTGGCTGTTCTTTTCGTTTGAAGACGATAACCTACTGTTGTCTCCAAGCTGTCTGTCTGTCCTTGTTTGGTCTTGCTTGGTCACTCGACCTAGTCGAGATGGATGTAGGATACAGGGGTCGTGCCAAAAGGTCAGTACAGTTTTGAATAGCTCGCAAGTCCTATTTTTGACATTTTTTTGTAACTTGTTTAACAAGCAGTCCTATACTCGCAAAAATTTATGAGCCAACTGAACTTTTATCAGCAAGTCTATGCCGTTGTGCGCTCGATTCCGCCGGGTAAGGTGACGAGTTATGGACGTGTGGCGCGGATGCTCGGCCGACCGCGAGCCGCTCGTGCTGTCGGATATGCTCTCAATGCACTCAAAGATGGCAAGGCGGGAGATGTGCCATGGCAGCGCGTTGTCAATCACGTGGGACGCATCAGCACAACCAATCGAGAACTCTCGGCACAGCGACAAGCAGACCTGCTGCGTGAGGAGGGCATCTTGGTCAACGATGAACTGCGGCTGCCAAACTTTGCTGGCGATTTATGGCAGGGTTTATCCCTGTTCGAGATAGAGGGCATTTTGAATGAAATGTGAACGGAGAGAGTTGTGAATATGGAAAAGTTATGAAACGGTTATAATCCCCTGCAACTTTCTGGAGGTCTTCATGCGACGTTTTTTTCTACTCTCTATGCTTTTACTGCTCACATGCACCGCGCTCGTGACGGCTCAACAACAAGATGCGTTTAGCTTACAGCGGGTCGCGCCAAGCGCACCAATACCACTGCCCGACGATTTGCCAATGTGGGAGCCGATGGTGCAGGGACTCTACGTACCTGTTGAGTTGGAGCCGATGCCAATTGTTCGCGGCTCACGGGCGGCCAATGATTCATGTCCGTCGGGTGATAATAATAATTTGCCGACGTTTAATGTATCGGCCGATGGCACAATCTACTTCGCCAGCGACCTCACCATCGTCAATGGATACACCGTCGATAGCTCCGACCCGGTCGTTTGTTCCGAGTCGCCACTGCCAAATCAACGCGGCTATCGCACTGCATGGTATCGCTTTATTGCGCCAGCGACCGGCCAGCTAACGGTAACGACGCTGCCAAATTTTTCACATCGAGAAGACTACGATACGATTTTGACCGTGCTGAAGGGCGATAGTTGTGCGACGGCGGTCGTCATGGCCTGCAATGATGACGCAGATGGATTGCTCTCAATGGTTGATTTGAACGTTTCACAGGGGCAAACTTACTTTATCGAGATAGCTGATTACAATCTGGAGGTGAGTGGCGAAGCAAAAGTCAATGTATCGGTGCGGCTTGACTCAGTAGACCTTAGTACGACTAATCCCAATTGGAACCAGCCGCCAGCCATTCGCAGCCGTCATGTCTCGGAGGTTATTGACGACAAAATTTATGTTTTTGGGGGGCAAACGATTGTCGATGAGGTTGCCCCAACGCGCACGGGGGCGACGCATGTTTTTGATCCGGCCGATGGCACATGGCAACAAAAGGCAACTATGTTGAGTGCCTGTTCAACACAGGGCTACTCAAATACAGATGCCACTTTTTATGTCAATGAAGACCTAGATAGTGGGGAGACATTGCGGCGCGTCTTTTTTCCTTCTGGCTACGTGGGCGACGCGGAGATTCATAGCGGCATAAACTGTGTCTATCATGTCGATACTGATAGCTGGTCGGTTGGCAATAATGCACCGTATATCGACGATGATGCACCTATTTATACAAGCGTGCTTAATTTTAGCAACGGCTTTGCGGTGATTGGCGGTCTCAGAGATCGCTTTTTCAACGCAGTGGATGGCAACACCAGCAGCGATGTATACACTTACTTTGTCGATAATGACCTCTGGTTGGTCAACACACCATTCCCGCCTTTGCCAAACGGCCGATACGCACATACAGGCGTAACGCTTTTTGACCAATTTCTCTGCGTAACAGGTGGGGTGAGAAGCACCGCTGATGGTAACGTTCTGCTCACCGATAGTCTCTGTCTCAGCATTACGCTACCCGGCAATGGTTGGCAGACAATTGCCGGGCTAAACGTACCGCGTTTTAACGCCAGCAGCGCGATTGGTAAAGATGGAAGCTGGATTGTCTATGGTGGCGTGTCGATTAATGATCAAAATCAACTGTATGCAGTGCCAGAAGTAGAAGTGTATGATGCTGAATTAGGTTCGTGGGTTGTGCTAGACGACCGCTTTGACATCAGCGATCCTGCGCGCACGTGGGCGAATGGTGGTGTTGCCAACGGTGATCTATGGGTCATCGGAGGCGAGGCAGATGTTGCCAGTAGCGGCTTTGGCGGTTTCATCACGAATCTCGTTGAACGAATCGCCAACATTCCACAACTCAATCCACCGAGCGGCAATGATGTATTTATCCCATTTGCTGTGCGAGATAGAGTATTCAAGCGTAGTTTACAAACACAGGCAATCCCAATGGGGATCAGGCATCTCGTCCAGAACAACTTTAACGAGACGGGCGACCGATTTGATGTCTACACGTTTACTGCGCCTCTTGCCGATGAGTATGTCATCAGCTTGACAAATGTCCCGTCTGGCGACAATTACGACCTATTTCTCTACGCAAGCGACAAAACAGAGTTGAATCGCTCCGAAAATGTGGGTAATTCAAATGAGATCATCACAAATCAGTTAGCTGACGGTGTCTACTATCTGCTCGTTGCGGTGGAGGAGAACACAACCCCCGACCCGACGGGTAATTATCGCTTATTTATCGAGACACGCTGAGTGGGCAGATATGTTAAAATGGAGCGCGAAACGATAAACAAAGCGACAGACTCAATTAACGATGCAGTCTATTAAACTTCTCCACTTTGCCGACGCACACATTGACATGATCAACTATGGGCAGCATGATCCTGAGACGGGGCTGCCTATGCGCGTCATGGACTTTTTACGCTCGCTCGATTCGATCATTGATCGGGCGATTCAAGAACCGGTCGATCTGGTTATTTTTTCAGGGGATGCCTATCGCAATCAGCGGCCTCACCCGCGCTTTCAACAACAGTGGCAGGAGCGCATGATGCGACTATCGAAGGCCGGTATCCCGACGATTTTGCTGGTTGGCAATCACGACACGTCACCGGCCGTGCGTGGGGGTCATGCGCTACACGAGTTTAAGACCCTCGACGTGCCGCATATCTATGTCACCCACCAGTTTGACCTCTATACGCAGGAACAGCTAGGGTTGCCCGTGCAGGTGATTGCGGCCGGCTGGGTGTCGGAGAGTCATCTGTTAACGGCCGAAGCAAAGCTCAAAATGAGTGAAAGCGATCTGCGAATTTCACGTGAGCAGCGCGTGCAGGAAATTTTGGAGATGTTTATCGAGGAGGCTGACCCTGACGTGCCACTCATTTTGGCGGCACATGCGACGGTTGTCGGCGCGGTCTATGGGAGTGAACGACAGGTCATGTTGGGACGTGACCTGCAACTGTCGGGCAATATCGTCAAGCATCCCAAGCTGGATTACGTGGCGATGGGACACATCCACAAACATCAGGAAATAGGCACGGGACATCCACCCGTGATCTATGCAGGGTCGATTGAGCGCGTTGATTTTGGGGAAGTCAAAGAGAAAAAGGGATTTGTACTGGCGAATGTGGCAAAAGGGGAAACGACTTGGGAGTTTGTCGAACTGAAAACGCGCCAGTTTGTAGACCTCAAGATCGATTTGCATGATGGCGAGACGTTCATGCAAGATATTTTAGAGCGACTGCCAAAGCCGGAAAAAGTGGTGGGGTGTATCGTGCGATTGCAGTTGACCTACCCGCGTGAGTTTGAGCCGCTACTGGATGAGGGGGAAATCGGCCGA
>CAYMGE010000179.1:0-6135 GCA_964389925.1 uncultured Ardenticatenaceae bacterium | reverse complement strand
GGCAAGGCTCTCACCGCCTAATTATGTCAGCTATTTACGCCGCTCTGTACTAGAGGTTCCACCTTTCCAAAAGGTGGAACCTCTTTGCATGAAACATGATTGACCAAACTTCTCTCACCTGCTACCTGCGTGAAAAGTTCGGCGGATCAAAAATTGAGTGGGTTGGCCTGAGCGACCTGAGCGGCGACCTCGAACGGGACGACGCGCTCAAACAGTTTGGCTATGGCAAGCCGCTGCTGCTGCACTTTCTCGTTGACGACGTTCCCCACAAGCGCGTGCTGCATTCGGTGCGCCGCAATGGGTTTGGACGTGAACGGGATGAGGATGGCGTGGCGGCGATGTGGCTTGACTGGCAGACGTTTGGACGCTTGCCCCACCATGTTCCCGCGCTTGATTTTGTCGCGGTGCGTGCGGATGGACGGCTAATGTCGCTCAATTCGGCCGAAAGCGTCCATATCCTAACCGACTATGTGCCGGGCAAACTTTACGCAGACGACCTCATTCGCCTGCGTGATGGCGGCTCCCTAGAGGCAGACGACTGCCATCGCGCCATCCATCTTGCAACCTATCTCGCCATCATCCACCAAAAACGTCACGACGATCCCCTACTTTGGCGACGGCGCGTGCGCGATCTCGTTGGGCATGGCGAAGGCGTGATGGGGCAGACGGACAACTTCGTGTTGGAAGGCACACAGATCAAGCATTGCGATCTGTTTACGATGGAGCAGCAAATCAACCTTTGGCGGTGGCGCATCAAGCCGTTGGTTCATCGGCTGTGTCAAGCACATGGAGACTTTCACCCGTTCAATATTTTGTTTGACGGCGGCGATCTGCATCTGCTAGATCGCAGTCGCGGCGAATGGGGAGCGGCCGAAGATGATGTCGCCTGTTTGTCGATCAACTATCTCTTCATGTCCCTGCAACGGTATGGCAAGCTGACGGGTGAGTTTGAAACCCTGCACAAACTGTTTTGGAAAACCTATCTGCGCGAACGGTACGACAGCGAACTACTTAGCGTCATTCAGCCGTGGCTGGCGTGGCGCGTGCTGGTACTCGCCAATCCACTTTGGTATCCGACGTTAACGGACGACTTGCGTGGCAAGTTGTGGAACTTTGGACACAACGTGCTGGAAGGTCAATGTTATGAGTGGCACAATGTCAACCAATATCTCTGAGGGGTTTGTCTGGTGGTTCACGGGGCGACCCGCCTCTGGCAAAACGACGCTGGCGATCAGCGTACAGCGTATCTTAGCCGAGCGTGGCATCGCCTCACAACTGCTCGATTCGGATGAGCTACGCAAGGTGTTGACCCCGCACCCCAGTTACAACGAGCAAGAGCGCGACTGGTTTTATGCCACGTTGCGCTACATCGCCATCCTGTTGGCGCAGAACGGGGTCAATGTCTTGATCGCCGCCACCGCCGCCAAGCGCGGCTATCGTGAGATGGCGCAACTGTCCCGTTTTGCTGAAATCTATGTCGAGACTGATTTAGAGACATGTCGTCAGCGCGACCCAAAAGGATTATATGCGCGTGCGGCGGCGGGTGAAATTGAGACGCTGCCCGGTGTCGGGGCTGCGTATGAGCCGCCGCTTGCGCCAGATGTGCGGGTTGATGGGGTGGAATCGGCCGAAAACAACACCCACATGATTCTCAAAAAACTTCTGAAAAAACAGGTGCAACCACAGCCATTCTATGGCGACTTCTGCACAAGCAACATGACGCTAAGACGAGCTGGTGCTTGGTAGTAGTGTGGCGCATCAAAAACGTCAGGCTAAAGCCGTGACGCTACATTTTTGGTTATGCTGGCATGACGTTCGACTTAAAATGAACTGACGTTTGTCAGTGTTGTTCGCGTCGGATTTGTTTTATCTTTTATCTGTGGCGATATATTCGCGCCACATGGAGGTAATCTGATGAACCGAACAACATCTTCTCTTTTATGGTGGATTTTGCTCGCATTCGGCTTACTGGTGCTGGGACTACTGCTGACACGCGCATCGGTACTGGAGGCGGCTGAAGTTCGCAGTGGTGACACCGTTTTTGTGGCGGCTGGCGAACTGATTGAGGACGATTTAGTAGTCGCGGGGAACGCCGTCACGGTTGACGGCACGATATTGGGCGATCTGATTGTGGCGGCGACCGACGTGACCATCAACGGCATGGTCGAAGGCAGCGTGATGGTGGCGGCGCAAACAGTCACAATAGACGGCACGATAGACGGTTCGCTCTATGCAGGTGTAACCGACATAATTTTGCAAAGCGGTGCAACCGTCGAGCGCAATTTGTATGTGGGTGCATATAGCGTGATTGCCGAGTCGGGTAGCGCGGTCAAGCGCAGTGTCTACATCGGCGCATATCAAGCGTTGCTACGCGGCACGATTGAGCGCAACGTCAACGTCGGTGCTGGCGCGTTGGAACTAAGCGGCTTTGTCGGTGGGGATGTTAACGCTGAAATCGACGCGACAGGCGACGCGCCCATTGGGTTACCGTTTGTGGAGACACAACCCGTTCCAAACGGCGTGCGCCTCACCGATTCGGCACAAATTAACGGAGTGTACAACGTCAACGAGGTGACGACATTACCCGCGCCAACGTTCAGCGACACGCTGCGGGAGCGCGGCGGTGAACTGGTCGCCCTGTTGGTAATCGGTGCGCTATTGATCTGGGTGCGCCAGCCGCTAATCGACCGTCTGACCGCTCATCTCGACGCACATCCAGCCAACACAGGATTGTGGGGAGCATTCGCGCTGATCGTTGTGCCAATTGCGCTATTTGTGCTGTTGATGGCCACCATCTTTGCAACGGTTCTGGGCAGCATAATCAGTTTCGGCCGATTGGCTCCAACCGTCGTCGGGTTAGGCGGTGGCGTTTTGGCATTGAGCGTCATTCTCTTTGTCTTTGTCATCGCCCTGTTCTCCAAGGTGATCGTTGCGTTCTTTGTAGGTGAGTGGATTTTGACACGCACCAACGCCACACCAAACAACAGCTTCTTGCCGCTGTTCAGCGCACTCGCCATCGGCGTACTGCTCTTTGAGCTGTTGCGGCTCATCCCTGTTGTTGGTGCGATCATCACGCTGTTAACCGTCCTGCTTGGCATGGGCGCAATCACGTTAACACTGCGCGAACGCATTGTTGGATCGGCTGAACCAATTGTTGCTGAGAAACTAGCGACTGTCTGATCTATATTGCGCGGAACAAACGGGTTGTTCCGCGCTTTTTATGTCGGCTACCGCCGATGTTGCGCCAGCGTCACAAGGTTGTCCTCATTGACTTCCCAACTCTCAAACTGCGTCACATTGTCCAGCGTAATTTCGGCGATAGCGTGCAGGGCTTCTTCCGTGAAGAACGCCTGATGACCCGTGATGACGACGTTCGGAAAGGTCGTCAGGCGCATAAAGAGATCATCCTGAATGATGTAATCGGACAGATTTTCAAAGAACAGGTCGGCTTCTTCCTCGTACACGTCCAATCCAACATATCCGATTTTGCGACTTTTGAGACCGTCGATGACCGCTTGTGTCTCGACAAGTGCGCCACGACTGGTGTTAATGAGCATCACGCCGTCCTTCATTTGGGCGATGCTGTCGGCGTTGATGAGGTGGAACGTGTCGGGCGTGAGGGGGCAGTGCAAGGTGATGATGTCGCATTTGGCGAACAGAGTTGGCAAATCGACGTAGCGTGCCGTCACGTCGTCGTTGGGATAGGGGTCGTAGGCGAGGAGCGCGCAGCCGAATCCTTGCAGGATGTCTAGGGTACATCGGCCGATTTTCCCCGTCCCAATCACCCCCACCGTCCGCCCGCGCATATCAAACCCAAGCAATCCGTCGAGCGCAAAGTTGGCCTCACGCACGCGATTGTGGGCGCGGTGGATTTTGCGGTTGAGCGTCAACATCAGCGCGACGGTGTGTTCAGCGACCGAGTATGGCGAGTAGGCAGGAACACGAGCGACGGTCATGCCGAGTTCTTCCGCTTTGGCGAGATCGACGTGGTTGAAGCCTGCGCTGCGTAGGGCAACGAGGCGCACGCCGAGTTCGTGCAGTTGGGTGAGATTTTCGGCCGATGCCTCATCATTGACAAACAGACAAACCGCATCGTGTCCCGTCGCCAAACTTTGCGTTTCGCGGGTCAGACGCGGCTCCAAAAAAGTTAAATGATGCCGCCCGCCATTGGCAGCTTGCAAAAATTGTCGGTCGTATGATTTGGTACTAAAGACAGCAACGCGCATTGTTATCTCCCTCATTGCGATTTTGAATAGATGATTTTGTCGTGGCGCGTTGTCTATCACCAATCACGCACCGCAGATATTTTAGTGCGCCACCATCACACGCCAAGTGACATTTGACTGTTCAAGCCGTGCCGTTTGTCAATATCTCCCCCACCCTCTTTCCGCTACCCTAGCGATAGAGGTGACATCATGCGAAAACTTTGGCACTGGCTATCCCTTCTATTTGAGCTGCTGCGCGGTAAACCGCTCTACCAATTCAATGGAGAACTATACTGATGACGACACACTCCCTTTCACTCAACTCGCTTTTGCCAGCAGAAATGGCGCACAAGGCGGAAGATGTTGGCGTAGCGAAGGCGCAGCTTGGAACGTTTCAGACGTTCGTGCTGGCGGTGTTGGCGGGAGCCTTTATCGCGCTAGGGGCAGTCTTCGCCACCGTTGCGACGACAGGCAGCACCCTCCCGTATGGCATCACCAAGCTCGTCAGCGGTCTCGTGTTCTGCTTGGGGCTGATCCTCGTCGTCATCGCGGGGGCGGAGCTATTCACGGGCAACAACCTGATCGTGATGGCGTGGGCGAGTGGGCGCGTGACGACGGCGCAACTGCTGCGAAATTGGGGAATCGTCTACGTCGGCAACTTCGTCGGCGCGATATTGACGGCGATTGGCGTGTTTTTGAGCGGTCAATACCAGTTTGGCGGCGGCGCAGTCGGCGAAAACGCGCTGGCGATTGCGACGGTGAAGGTCAATCTGGGATTCGGGCAGGCGATTATGCTGGGCGTACTGTGTAATGCGCTCGTCTGTTTGGCAGTGTGGCTGTGTATGAGTGCGCGAACGGTCACGGATAAGGTGCTGGCGATTATCTTCCCGATCACGGCATTCGTCGCCGCTGGCTTCGAGCATAGTGTGGCAAATATGTACTTTGTGCCGATTGGGTTGTTTATCAAGCAGTGGGGCGGCGGGGTCGCAGATTCACTCACGTGGCAAGCGTTTCTCCTCAACAACCTGCTGCCCGTCACGATTGGAAACGTGATTGGTGGGGCGGGGTTGGTTGGGCTTGTTTACTGGTCGGTTTATTTGCGTGAGGGATAATCAGCCATTTTCAATCTTGAACAGCTTGTTTTCTTGTGAGAGACGAACAACGATGAATTTTTCTCTGTTCAACTCCTCTGGTAGCTTATCTTTCAAGATGGAGGCAATAAACTGAATATTTTCTCGTTCGATGAGGTCTACGATTCGCACAAGTTGATTATTGTGCATCAGCTCTTTTTTATCGTTGAGAAGAAAGTGCATACAAGGAATATCTTCCTCATCAGCAAACAGAGTATAGGCAATATCAAAACAAAGGATTTCACCTTGTTTTTTCCCTGAACTAAAATTTGTGTTAAATGCCGTAAACTCGTATAGGCGCTGTCCTTTTTTGTTGCGCTTTATATCAAATTTCAGTGCATATCTCTCGCCATACAACTCGTATGATACGGCTGAGAAATAGCGATTAAACTTATTCACTTGTTCTTGAATCGTTATCGCAAATTCTTCTGAGAATAGTTTGTCGTCAATTTCATCAAGTTCGCGTTTGTATTCAGCCAGCTTAGCATCAACACTTTCTATTTGTGTAAGTGCATTTTGAAATGTTCCTTTCAATCTGTACTTCTCGTTTAATTCACCTATAATCCTTTCCAACGCCTCAAAAGAATCACTGCGAGTAACAACTGAGCCTAATTCCATCTCTTGCTGCCGTAGGCTTTGAAGCTGTTCGCGTTTGTCCATCAACTCCTGATCAATTCTCGGCAAATCAGCAATTCCCACAGGTAGGGTAAGGTGGCAAAGCTGAGACCATGAGAGGATTAAAAACCAACTGAAAAAGAGGGTGAAGGCAGAAAAGCAGAAGAGGCCAAAAGCAGCCAAAG
>CAYMGE010000178.1:0-6285 GCA_964389925.1 uncultured Ardenticatenaceae bacterium | reverse complement strand
CGCTCCTCACAACCTCCCTATTGTATCAGCTATTTGCGCCGACGTGTACTAGGTTTGAACAATTCGTCTGCCAAAATCTTCCCAAAAGAAACTGTTCTAGTTGCTATGTACGGAGCAACGGCGGGACAGGTGGGTATTCTGGCGGTTGATGCAGCTACAAACCAAGCGGTTTGTGGGATATTACCCACCGACACTATTGATTCATGGTATCTCTATTACTTGTTAAAGACACAATTAGACAGTTTTTTACGATTAAGGAGTGGCGTTGCAAGGTTAAATATTTCTCAACGAGTAATCAAAGAGTTTAAGATACCTCTACCCTCCCCTGAAGTGCAGCAATCAATAGTGCAGGAGAGCAAGGCGATAGAAGCTAGAGCTGAAGAAGCGCAACGTAAAATTATAGAGATAGAACAATCTATTTCGGCGGTTGTGAATGAGTTATGTCAAAATGTAACGGGACAACGAACGATTGAAAGTTTGGCGGTAGATGTTCAGTACGGCATTTCGGAGGGGATGAACGAGGCCGGGATAGGCTACAAGATATTTCGGATGAATGAAATCGAGCATGGACGGATGGTTGATAACGGCACGATGAAGTACGTCAATATCAGTGCGGACGAGTTCGCTAAGTTCCGACTAGAGCGCGGCGATATTTTATTTAACCGCACGAATGGCAGCTTTGAACTCGTGGGGAAGACGGGCATTTTTGATTTGGAGGGAGATTACTGCTTCGCATCCTACCTCATACGTGTGCAAGTAAATCATGCAATGGCGAACCCGTTTTATGTTAACCTGATGATGAATTCTTCGCAGTTTCAGCAAGCGGCAAAAGCTAAGGCAACAACGCTTAATCCGTACAACATCAACGCGACAAAGCTCAAATCGTTGACAATTCCGCTGCCGTCCCCTGTTGAACAGAATGCGGTGTGGGAAAAGGTTGCAGCGTTGGAGGGTGAAATCGGCCGATTACGCGCCGAACTCGCCACAGTGGACGCACAGCGGCGGGCGGTTCTCGACAAGTACTTGTAACGGAGCGATTTGCTTAGGCCGATTGTCTTTCAACAAGCGGACAGTCCAGCGTCTTCTGAACAGGCTGTCCGTCCGCGCCATTGATAAGGTTAAGCAAGTGTTCCATCGCCCATTGCCCCATTGCATAGTGGGGTAACTGCATCGTCGTCAAGGTGGGGTAGAGATGCGGGGCGATGAGGTCTTGATTGTCAAAGCCAACGATGGCGATGTCGTTTGGGATGGAGAGGTTGCGGCGGCGCAGTGCGTCGTAGCCACCCATCGCCATGCGGTCGTTGAAGTAGAAGATCGCCGTCGGCCGATCTTCCACCTGCGCCAGCATCCGCTCCGTTGCCTGATAGCCGCCACGCTGTGCGCTCTCGCCAACCGTGATCAGGGTTGGGTCAAACGCGCCATCGTCTTGGCGGCGATCATTTTGGCGTTCACCTTCATTCAAAAGCGATACATCGAAGGCGGCACGGAGCAGTATTAGGAGCGCATCATGGCAGCATTAACGACACAAACCAATAAACCAACACCGGTTACGCAATACATCACTACTGCTCTGCGCTACATCATTTTGACGGCGGTCGCCCTGATCGTGTTCATGCCGTTTATTTTGGCGTTTCTCGGCACATTCAAAACGAACGCCGAAATCATCGCCTTTCCACCGACGTTTCTGCCCGAAGAGTGGCGATTTGAAAACTGGATCGCGCTGTTTACAACCGATCTCGGTGGACAAGTACGACCCGAAGGGACGACATCAGTCGGTGTGATCTCTGGCATTTTCGCATTTTACTTGACCTTTCTCGCCACGGGGCTGCGTGCCAATCTGCAAGGAGAACGCACACCGATTCAACGCTTTGGCTTGCCGATTTCGCTAGGCATCATCGCGCTGGCGACGGTTGGGATGAGCGTCTATTTGCGTGCCGTTTTGCCAGCAAACCAAACGGTTGTCATCTACTCGACTCCGATAGCGATTGCTATTTTAATGTTGATCGCGCTGGGGGTCATCGCCATGTCTACCCCCGACTGGCAGCGCGTGATCGTCTCGCTTGTCGGCAGTATTGCGGTGATGGCGGTCGTCATGCTGCTGTTCACACAGCTAGCGGCATTAGCAGGGGCAGGGCGGTTTGTGCGCTGGTTTTTTAACACTGCACTGCTGTCAATTGTGCGGGCGTGCTTGCAGATATTTTTCTGTTCGATGGCGGCTTACGCGCTGGCGCGACTGCGCTTTCCCGGCAAGTCGCTGATTATCGGCTTCATTCTGCTGACGATGACGATTCCGGGCGCGATTACGCTGATTCCGTCCTACGTGCTGATTGCACGGCTCGAATGGATCAATGCGTGGTACGCGCTCGTTTTTCCGGGCTTGGTCGTGCCGGGAACGATTTTCATGTTGACGCAATATCTCAAGGCGATTCCGACCGATTTGGAGGAGGCGGCACGCATCGACGGCGCGAGTTACTTCCAAATGTACCGCGATCTGATTTTGCCGCTGGCGCGTCCCGCCTTGCTGACCGTTTTCATTCTGCAATTTCAGGGGATGTGGAATGACTATCTCGCGCCACTGCTCTACTTCACGACCTCCGATATGTGGGTGCTGAACGTCGCGCTGGCGGTTTTTCAGGGGCAGTATTCCTCCGACCTCAACCTAGTTTTGGTAGGGGCGATGGTGAATGCACTGCCGATTTTGGCGTTGTTTGCGATGTTTAGTCGTTACTATATTGAGGGGGTGAGTTATGCGGGGGTGAAGGGGTAGCGGTATTCGGTAGGTCGGTATTCGGTGATTCATCGAGTTTTGGGGTTAGTTTTTTCTGCATTTTTCTTAAACGTTGTCGGTTTCGGCCGATGACGTTTTAATTTCTGGATGGCCTTTTTTAACCTTCTGCAACGCGCAGGCAAATTATGGTGGCAACATTGGATCGGTATTTTAGTGCTAAATGTGCTGTGGTTTTTGCTGCTGCTGCCCATCGTGACTGCACCACCCGCGACTGCCGCCTTTTTCGCCATCGGCAAGTGCATCCTCGACGACGAGGTGTGGGACGCACGCGATATGTGGGAGATGTTGCAACAGCTTTTTTTCCCCGCGTGGCGATGGGCGTTGCCGAATTTGGTATTGGGCGGGGTGCTGGTCGGCAATTTTGCGCTGTATGCCGATCAGCAGGGCGCGATTTGGGAGGGAGTACGAATCGTGTGGGGTGGACTGCTACTGTTGTGGTTGGCGATTAACTATTTGTACTGGCCGTTTTGGTTGACGCAGACGGATAAGCGAGTGACGACCACGCTGATGAATGGGCTGCGCTTTTGTCTGCAACACCCATTGCTCACATTTCTCTTTGTCGTTGTTAGCAGCGTCATGTTGATTTTGGGTGGTGTGCTGGTATTGCCATTTGTGTTTGGGTTGGTGGGATGGGTGGTGCTGGCGGCGTTGGCGATTGTGCGCTGGTCGGTTGAGGAGCGGAGCGTGGTATAATTCGCCCGAACGTTCGCATAGATTTAGCAGCAGGAGACATTCATGGGGCGAGTAACGCTAAAAGATGTTGCAAAAAAGGCAGAGGTAAGTTATCAGACCGTTTCAAAGGTGTTGAACGGGAAGGCGTTTATTTCGGCCGAAACCGAAACCCGCATTTGGAACGCCGTCAAGGAGTTGGGGTATCGGCCGAATATCGCCGCCCGCAACCTCCGCACCCAAACCTCCAACATGGTCGGCTTTTCATGGACACCAGACGACACACTCAACCCAATTATCGACCGCTTTTTGTATAGCATTACGAGGCATTTGCGATCGGCCGAACGCTTCGTCCTCATCCTGCCCGAAGACCGCGAATCGGTCTACAGCTACCGCGATTTGTACTACACGGGTCAAGTCAGCGGCTACATTCTCGCCTCAACCAACCACAACGACGAGCGCATCGCCGCCCTGATGAAACACGGTATTCCGTTTGCCAGCTTCGGCCGAGCCAATGACGATTGGGATTTCTGCTGGGTCGATGTGGAGGGGCAGCATGGGATCGACTTGGTGATGGATCATCTGCTGGCAAAGGGACATAAGCGGATCGCGCTGTTTACGTGGCCAGAGGGATCGCAAGCAGGAGAGGATCGGGAGACGGGTTATTTTCAGAAGATGGCAGCGGCGGGTCTTCCCATTCACGATGGCTGGGTGCGGCGAATGCACAACACGGTCGAGGCGGGGTATCAAAACGCGCAAGCGGTGTTGGGGCTGGAAAATCGGCCGACGGCCATCGTCTGCGTCAACGACATGCTAGCAATCGGGGCGATGAACGCGATTGCGGCGGCGGGGCTACAGGTCGGCAAAGATATTGCCGTGACGGGGTACGACAACATTCCGATGACGGAGTTTTTGCATCCTGCGTTGACGACGGTACAGCAGCCCGTCGAAGAAGCGGGGAAGGTGGCGGCGGAGATGTTGCTGGCGCAGTTGGATGAGCAGAGTGTCGAGGAGAAGGGGATTTTGTTGCGGCCGACGTTGTTGGTACGAGATTCTACTTAAATCCCAGAATGTTTGCCTCACTATACTCCATACTTACCTTAATCTCTCTCTTTCTGCACTCTCTTCTTTCTGCGGCTTTTTTCCTTGATTTTCTCCCCCTCTTATTTTTCTCTTTGTCATATTACCCTACCTGCGGGAATTGCTGCTGCATTGTAATCCTTGATGGCAAGGCAGTGCTGTGCGGAGTGGTTCGTGTTGGGTTGCGCCAATGATGGGCGGATGGTCTGCGATTAGGTCATGAACGTTTGCTGGCATTTAGAACTCTTTTTCGATTGTGGTGGATGGGATTATGGATAAGGTTTTGCGTCTACACAAGCTGCATTTATGCCGCTAACTATCTCCCACCCGTGCAAACTGTCGCCACAACCACCGCCACAAACCACCAAAGAATATCAGCGGCAGCACGCCAAACAGCAGCGCAACGCCGCAAATCAGCAACCACTGCCCAGCCCACGCCGCCTCTACCTCACGCACGACAACGGAACGGATTGGCGTGTCGGGATCGTAGTACACGGTCAGTGTGGTCGCATCTCTGTTTTCGTCGATCCAGTTCAACACACGGCTATCTTGAAATGGCGCAATGACAAAGAAGTGGGTGCGCTGTCCGCGATATGTCGTTCCGTTGACAGCGTAATGATAAGTGACGCGACTGCTTTTTGGCTGAATCGCAAACGTTGTTGTCGTCACACGCTGCCACTCATCGCTGTGCTGCCAGTCGCGCCATTCACGTCCTACAAATACCAGCAACCAACCGAGCAAACAGATCACGGTCAACAAGAACAACCCACGGCTGGATTTGCCCATTTTTGCAATCATGTCGTCATTTGTGGCAATGCGCCAAATATTACACGCTGCTCCAGAGCGCATACGCCGCCACCCACGCCGCATTTTTGTCTGCCAACTCGCTCACATCCAACTCCGAGAGCGGAAACGCATATCTCTTTCCTCCCTTCTCCACATTCACCATCACGCCCCGCCGCTCATCGCTGCGGTCGCCGTTTAGTCCAACGACCTGAACACGGTCGCCCAACACCGTTGCCGAAAAGGGGAAGTGCAGTTCATCTTCCAACGCTGTCCAAAATCCCCAGAACTGTTCGTACTCGTCATAACAATCCACGGTTGCCTCTTCAATCAGCTCTCGTAAATATGCTTCATCCATCGTGTTTTCTCCACTGTCGTTTGCCTAAACGTAGCACGCTTTTCAAACGAGTCAACAACGTCTCTACTGGCGGCAAGACGGGTCACAATGTAGCCGTCATGCACCTCAAAGTCTACTCGACATTCACGCTGCTCGGCAGCATACTCTCCATTGCGGCGTTGGTCAACCCTGCCAAGCGTGACCGCATGGACTCTCTCGCGTTGACAGACCGCAATGTGTTGTATGGCGCGGTTGCGTTGACGCAGGCGTGTGAGGCGGCGGGCATTCGGCCGATAATTGGCCTTACCCTCTCTGTTCAATCTCCCGCCGCCATTGGGGCAGCATGGGCGCAGGGATCGGCCGAAATCGTCCTGCTCGCCCGCAGCGCAGCGGGCTACCGCAATATGTGCCGCCTCCTTCCTCTCTACAAGCCCATGCAGGCCGCGCGTGGGCGGTCTTCCCGCGCAGTCAGCCGCAATCCAAACCCGCACGTTGGCAACCCCTCGGCCTACACGGTCAATGGCGACAAGATCGGTTTGGCAATGCTGCCTTTGTCGTTCTCCAGTAGTGGTCACTGCTACCTTAAACGTGTGCAAAAGTGTGCAACACGCGATAAGTACCTGCTTCA
>CAYMGE010000177.1:0-6338 GCA_964389925.1 uncultured Ardenticatenaceae bacterium | reverse complement strand
GTGATGCGTATTTGGTCACGTACCACGTACCACGTACTACGTTTACCCGTTTAATGCCAAAATCAGCTCTTTAGGCTTTTGATAGGTTGTACTAGGTTGATGTCTCGTGTTGGGTATGGAATCGAAATGCCGGCCGCATCAAACCGAAGTTTGACCTGTTCATGCGTATTGAAATGAACCGTCCAGTAATCTTCCGCTTTTATGAATGGTTGCACGGCGAAATTGATGCTGCTGTCCCCCAACTCTAACACGGCAACAATGGGGGCAGGGTCAGTCAAAACCTCTGGCTGGTCGCTCAATATCTCTTTTAAGATCGCTTTGACCTTGAGCAAATCATCTTGATAGCTAACCCCAAACACCATGTCGAGCCGCATACAGCCATTTGCCGAGTAGTTGGTGATGTTCGCACCCAAAGCGGCATTGTTGGCAACGATGATGCGCTCGTTTTCAAATGTTTTCAAAATTGTGTTGAAGACCTGAACCTCATCGACAAACCCTCGCGCCTCATTTATCTCCACCAAATCACCAACTGCATAGGGCTTCATGAGAATGATCATCACACCCGCCGCAAAGTTGGACAGGAAATCTTGCAAGGCAAACCCTATCGCAAGTGTCGCGGCTCCCAGAATGGCAACGATGGAGGTTGTTTCAAATCCAAGCATATTGAGCGAGGCAACTACAACGGCCGCCATTAATGCAAGGAATGTGAAATTTTTGAAAAAGGAGGTTAGTGTGCCATCGACGTTGTTGCGGGCGAGGACATTGCCCAAAAAGTTGGTGACTCGGCGTGCGACGATTCGGCCGACGATAAAAATCGTCAGTGCTGCGACAATGTTAAGCCCGTGTTCTGCTAACCAAGCAACAATGGCATCAAGAATTTGCATCATTATGCACCTCGTTTACCGGAGCAAACCGCTGCTTAAATGTAAATGCGTGTGCAGTTGCGCCGTGTTGTCTAAGATACTGCAATCGTTCTTTTGCTTCCTCAACGCTGGGCTGATGTCCTGCGGGAACCCACCACATCACAGAATTTGCCTGCCGTGGCATCTCAAACCATCGCTTGCGATCCTTAAAAACGCCAGCATGATCGCTGCGATAGGTATAGGCGTGCAGCAGGTCGATAGTTTCCCAGACAGATAAGTTCACAATGGTCATTTCATCAAAGGGGCGTGCGCTCGTGGCGTTGTTATCTTCGGTGATAAAACGCCAGACAAAACCGGGGGCAGCTTCTGCTAGCGCGTTGATTTCGTCAAGCTGATTGACAAAACCAGCCATACGCTGATCGTCGAGTGGATACAACATGTGTGCGATATTAAGTTGGGCTAAATGGTGCATAAATCGATATAGGAAATAAGATGGAGCCAAAAAGAACTCTTTTTCTTTCTTCTTTTTCACTACGAAAATGTGACATCGCCAACCGCATAGTTTGAGATTAGATATTCTCCCACTTTGCCGCGTTTGGTCGGGTCACGGTTGACAGTGCGACGGGCTTTGATTTCGGTCAGGATGAAGTTGTCGCCGTAGAGGTCACGGACAAGCGCGGTGGCTGAATTAGAGAGCATGACGTAGACACCACGCTCCGATAGCTGACGCGCGACATCGCGCAACATGATGTGGTCGATGTAGGTAAAGCCCTTTGCATGATAGCTCGTGAAGTTTGCTGTTTGGGAAGCAGGGATGTAGGGGGGATCGAAGTAGACAAAGTCGCCTGATTTGGCGCGGTCGAGGACGTTGTGGAAGGGGGCGTTGTGGAGTTTGGCCGGGCTGAGAGCTGCGGAAACGGCGAGCAAATTGTCGGGATCGCGGTATTTGGGATTTTTGAATCGGCCGAATGGCACATTAAATTTCCCCTTCTGATTCACTCGATACAATCCGTTAAAACACGTTTTGTTCAAAAAGATCATGCGGGCTGCCCGATTCACAGGCTTCATGCGCTTTGGATTTTTGCGCCGCATATTGTAAAAAAAGGTCTCCGTATAGCGAAATTTCTCTAAACGCGCCAGAATTGCTTCTGGATGATCGCGCACCGCCTGAAAGGTATCGATCAATTCCCAATTTAGATCAGCGAGATGCGCCTCTTGAATCCGCCCCATGCGCTGCAATGCAAAATAAAAGGCACCCCCGCCGAGAAATGGCTCATGATAGACACCAAAACGCGGTGGCGTGCGCTCAACTAACTTATTTAACAACTGCCCTTTGCCACCGACCCATTTTAGGAAGGGGCGGGGTGTGATTCTGCCCATGAAGTTGCAGCGGCAAGTCGCAGGCGGCAAGTCGGAGAGCCACAACCCGCAACTTGCCGCTTTCTACACTTGACTTACTCGTATCTGCGACCCCTGTACGCCTTTCACCACTTCAATTTTGACCGGGAACGCATCGCGCAACTCTTCGACGTGGGTGATGACGAGAATACAGGCGAAATCTTGTTCGATGGTCTTGATCGCTTCGATGAGGCGTTGTCGGCCGTTGGGGTCTTGGCTGCCAAATCCCTCATCGATGACGAGCGTTTGCAGTCGCGCACCGGCTCGCTTTGCGAGAATTTTTGAGAGTGCCAGCCGAATGGCGAAGTTGATGCGGAACTGTTCGCCGCCGCTGTAATTCTCATAAGGACGCTCACCGCTGCCATCGAGAATGCGGATGTCGAGCGTTTCGCGCAGGGCATCGCTCGTTTTTAGCTGGCGTTGTGTCTCGAAAGCGACGCGCATCACGCCATCTGTCAGGCGGTCAAGCAGTTCATTTGCGCTATCCTCAATCTCTGGGAGAGCGCGTTCGATCAGCAAGGCCTGAATGCCATCGCGTCCACACGCTTTTTCGAGCATTTTAAGCTGCTGAATTTGCAGCGTTAACGCTTCGCGCTGCGCCATCAACATTTTGCGCCGCTCGCGTTGCTGCTCCAAAATGGCGACACGCTGCTGGGAAACGCCAACGCGACGATTCGCCTCATTTTGATCGCGGCGCATTTGAAAAACGGTATCTTCGACGGGGCGCAAATCTTTGGCTTCTGCGCGGAAGGCAACTAGCTGGGCGCGCGCGTCTTCGAGTTCTTGGCGCATCTCGGCCGAACTCACCCGCTGTCCCGCAATCTGTTTCTCCAAGTCGGCAATTGTGTCAGTGAGTGGCTTGACGGCTGCTTCGGCCGAGTCTAACTGTCGCTTCTGTGCCGTGACATCGCGCAAGCTGTCGCGCTTCCGACGGAGACGTTGATGCTGAGTCGCATCATACGCAAGCTCGGCTAACTTGCTCTGCAAGGTGGCGAGTGCTGACCGCGCATCCTGCTCGAAGGTGTTGTCGTCTAAACGCTGTGTGACGCTTGAGAGTGCGGCGGCTCCCTCCTCCTCCCACATTTTTACCGTTTTGTCGATTTCGGCCGAGCGCGTTTCCAAGCGTGAAATGCTCTGCTCAAATTCGCGCAAACGCTTCTCAAGCGCAGGACGCTGCTGAAGCAGTCCTTCCAACTCCGTTACAATTTTTTGCTGTGCCTGTGCCGCTGACTGATCGGCAAGCTGTTCTTTTAACGTGGCAAGCTGCTCAGTCCCACCACTTTCTGTCCACGCTTTCTCACTGCGCTCTATCTCGCTCAGACGTGCCTCGATTTGATCGACACGCCGATTCTCCTGTGTGACTTCCTTTTCCAGCCGCTCACCATTCGCAATTGCTATCTCCAGCTTGCGAATTTCAGGCTGCATGTCGGCGAGAATACGCTTATTGTTGCGCCAGTCGTCGGCGTAAGGTGCGCCCTCACGTTTGGTTTCGGCGATCACCTGTGCGAGATGGCTGCCTGTCAACGGTCGGCCGCAAAACGGACACTCTCCACCCTCAACCGCCTCAACCTTTTTAAGCCGCGCTCGAAACTTGTCGATTTGCGCCTTGAGACGCGGCTGCTCCACCGTGAGCAAAAAGCGATGGCGCGTTTGCAACTCGGCAAGTGCCATGCGCTGCGTGTCAAGTGCCTCGATTTGCTTTTCAAGCCGCTCGGCAACCAGCGTGGCGGCCGCAGACTCGATCTCGATTTTGCGCTTTTCCGCCTGCATTTGCGCGATCTGTTGCGCTTGTTTTGACAGTTGATCGGCCTGTTGCTGAAGGAGACGGCGTTCGGAGTGGCGTGCTTGTAACTGCTCGCGGGCGTTCTGATAATTTAGCTGATGTTGGGCGAGTTCGGCCGATTGCTGCCCCAACACAACGACTTCCGCACGCCGATTTTCCAATCGCGCCGCCAACGCCAAACGCTCCTCGCGCATGGTCGCTACCCGCTGTTGTTGGTTTATCAACTCGGCTTTGCGCTGCATCAAACGACTCAACTCACGCTCAATTGCCAATTCATGTGGGCGCATCGCCTGTTGCAAGCGGTTGAATTCATCGGCTAACTGTTGTAGCGCGTCCAGTTCGGCCGAGGTCGCCTCATAGCTCTCAAATCGCGCCAGAATTTCATCTCGCCGCTCAAGAATCATCTGAAATTGGGCGCGTTCTGTCTCACGCTGCTGTAATGTCCGACGTAAATCAGCGAGGCGGTTTTCCTCACGCTTAACTTGCTGCTCGCGTCGTTCGACCTCTTTCTCCTGACGAGTTGCACTATCGGCCGCACGGCGCAGTTGATTTAGGAGTAGGGTTTGTGTTTCCAGTTGGGCGGTAATACGTTTGAGCGTCGCCTCCAGTTCAGACAGGCGAGCCGTGCGTTCCCCCGTTTCAGTCAGTTCGCTGTCGATGTCCTGAACACGAGCGTCGAGCAGTTTTAGCTCGTTTTCGGCCGATTTACGCTTCTCCGTCGCCTTTTCTTTGTAAACATCCCACCTGTTGACCCCCAAGAGTTCTGCTAAAAGTTCTTTGCGCTGACCTGCCGTTTTGGTGGTGAACTCATCCGCCTTGCCCTGCAAGAAAAAGCTGACGTTTACAAACGTGTCATATCCCATGCCGAGCGTGCGCTCGATGGCGGCCTGCGTCTCGCGGATTTTTGATTCCGTCAGCGATGTCCAGTTGTCACCATCGCGCTGAAGCTGGAATTCCAACATCATGCGCCCGCCCGCCTTTTTGCGCCGAATAATGCGATAAACCGCGCTTTCTATGGAAAAAACAAACTGAACTTCCGCCCGCTCCCCATTGCGAGCCGCGATTCGATTGACAATATCATCATCGCTGCGCGTGCGCGATTTGTTGAACAATGCCCAAGTTATCCCCTCCAATAAAGAGGACTTTCCCGCCCCATTTTGACCCGCAATACAGGCGAGATCAATTGCGCTCAAATTGAGGCTTTGCTTGGTGCGGTAGGACAAAAAGTTGGTCAATTCTAACGAAATAGGGATCATGTCTTTGCAATTGTAGCGGCAAGCAGATCAATCGACTAGCCTTAATTTGGGCGCATAAATGACTAGGGGGGAGTGTAGAAGAAGAGAAAAGAGAGTCAAAGCGCCCATTGACCCAAGCCAAGCGCAAATGAAGCAAATGGTTGAAGCCATCTTCACTCCAGCGCATGCCAACGCCTTTGAAGCGTTGTTGAATCAACCACTTACAGGTGCTTTCAACCAAGCCGCTGCCAATGGGCAACCCAGAGGCCTTCAATTGGTCATAGGCAATATGTGAGCGATGCTTATCCAGATAGTTGTAAAGTCGGGTGAGGGCATGATGAGCAGAATCAGGCAAATCATCTAAAGCCAAGGCGGCTTGAATATCATCCAAAACGTCGTTGGCTTGTCCATGCCGTAAACGATGGCGGGCATCGGCAAACCAAGATTTGGCACGGTTAGTGCGCCCATCTAACCAGACCTTGACAGCAGACCAGAGATTCTGAGCGGCATGATAGAAATCAAGCACGCCAGTGGCATAGGAGCGGAAGCGTTGGTCAAACAAACGCCAGAAGCCGCGTCCACCATCGCATAACCAGACAACCTGCGGTGTTTGTGTCAGCCCTTGTTTGAGAGCCTCCAGCCACATGCGCTCGGATAACTGGTCAACATCGCCCAAGACAGCCGCCACGCGATGACGATGTAAGCGGGTTGTTGTCTTGCCACAACGAGTGCGTCTTTTCTCTAAACGAGCGAAGATAGCGACCTTGACTTCGCGCCACTTTGTTTTTCCCGTCGCCGTTTTCGCTTGTGGGCGGAAGGGAGCCATCACGCCGTCTGCGCCTATTAAGAGGGTTTGTGCCATTTCCTCCGCACTCATCGCTTCTCTTTCAGGCAACTCGCCATTCTTCAGGCGGCTTAATTCTGCTTCTAGCTCCTGCATCATTTTCTCACCGCTTTTCTGAACCCATTCCCAGATTGTCTGGCTGCTAATTTTGACACCACTTAGTTGTCCCAACAGCATCGCTGCCGTTTCAAACGGGACAAATATCGCCGCCAAAC
>CAYMGE010000176.1:0-6403 GCA_964389925.1 uncultured Ardenticatenaceae bacterium | reverse complement strand
AATCCTCTTATGGTCTCAGCTTTGCCACCTTACCCTACCTGCGGGAATTGCTGTCTGACCAACACATGTCGGCGATGGCGATGCGACCGTTGGTCGAGCGCAACGCCTGTGCGCTGCGCTGGATGACGGAAGCGTACTCGACCGAAAACGACAGCGCAAACGTGGACAGCACCCCGTCAATGCGCTCTGGAAAGCGATAGTCCGCCACATCCGAATGCACTAGCGTGACGTTTTGCCAATTATGCTTGTCGATCTTGCGCTGCGCCTGTCTGAGCATCCTTGCCGTCAGATCAACACCAATCAGCGTGCCGTCTGCCCCGATTTTCTCCAAAATCTGCGCGAAATTTTTGCCCGTGCCGCAGCCCAAATCGACAACGGTATCCCCTTGTTTGAGGTCGAGCGCGGCGATTGCGTCACGCCGATACTGTTCCTCCTGAAAACCAAAGAGTCGATACACTTTTTCCGTCAAGTCATAGCGTGGCGCATGGCGCGTGTAAATTTTTTCGATTTCTTCGCTCATAGAAGCAGAGACGCACGACTAGGCAATCGTCAGTCGTGCGTCTCATCATTTGTGATTCGCGGTGCCTATGCGCCCTGTGCCATCTTTCGGCAACTTTCCGCACAGCGGCGGCAGCTCTCGGCACAGCGTTGGCAATGTTCGTGGTCGTGTGCCGCGCACTGCTCGGCGCACCAGTCGCAAACCTCTGCACATAGCTCACACACTTTTGCGGCCATTTTGCTGTCACGCGCCATAAAGCCAATGGCGAGCTGACACAGTTCCGCGCAGTCGATACAGCAGGCGGGACAATCGTTCGTGCTGTCTTTGCCCAACATTTCGATGAGGCAGTTCTGGCACTCGATGTAACATTCTTGGCACGCTTCGATGCACTCGCGGTACTTTTCGGGGATAGAGGAGGAATTGTGATTCATGATGTAGTCCTTGATGTTGTGTGAGAAGTCTCACGGTTGTAAAAAGTTACTTGTCAAACGTCACAACGAGCAGTCCGTTGTTGAAATGGGCGCGTCCGCTCTCCTGTTTGCAGGTGGGGAGGGGGATGGATCTGCCGATTTTGCCCGACGGCAACTCACGCATGTGATACGTCCGCGCCTCGTCAAGCTCGTCTTCGCCTTCATGCTCCTCACCCGTAATCGTTAGCGCACCGTCGGCAACGGCCAGCGAAATACGCTCTGGCAGACAACGTGGTAAGCCTGCTACAACGACGACGCGGTTTTGCGTTTCGTAGAGGTCTACAGGCATTTCTGCACAATCGGTCACGTCATGTGCATCGCTTGAGATTAGAAGATGTGTGTGCGTCTCAAAGTTTTTCATACCCTTAAGATAGCGAAATAGTGACGGCACCACATGCGCTAGATCGCCTATAAATGGGTATAAAAAGGGTAACAAGATGACGTTATATCCGCCAAATGGCGGATGCAAAAATCGGCTATTTGGCGACTGTTCGCTGGCTACCTATCCCTCTACAATGCAAATATGCGAAATTATCTTTGGCTCACGCTGCTGCTTGCCTTGTTGGGTTGTGGTGCAACGGATGCTGTGCCGACGATTGGGTCGGCCGATTTTGAACCTGCAACCACCTATCAAAACATATCGGCCGAAACCGTCGCCAACCTCTCCGACGACGCAACCTTAATCAACGTCCACATCCCCTACAGCGGCGAAATCGCCGACACCGATGCCTTCATTGCGTACAACACGATTTTGGAATCGGCCGATCTCCCCACCGAATTAGACACAGAAATTGTTCTCTACTGCGAAAGTGGTGGCATGAGCCGTTCCGCCGCCCAAACGCTAATTGATGCAGGCTATACCAACGTCAAAAATTTACAGGGCGGAATGCGGGCGTGGGAACGTGCGGGCTACGAGCGACTGTTTAACCAATGAACCGACGACAATTTTTACGACTGACGGGCGGCAGTGCGGGCGCGTTGCTGTTGACGGCATGTGGCAACGGCATGATGGGCGGCGGCATGATGGGGGTAGACAGCGAATCGTCTGCCCAATTGCTGACCCCTGCGCCCACCTCCACGCTCACCTCTCACACCCCACAACCAGCGGGCGGCGATGTCGATGTCGATCTCACCCTCCGTGCCACCGTTTCGCAGGAGCTTTTGCGACCGGGCAAGGCAACCCCCATTTTGCGCTACGTTGGCGAACTGCACAAAGGGGCAGAAGACCGATTGACGACCAGCAGCAGCTATCTCGGCCCCACCATTCGCGTGCGACAGGGGCAGCGCGTCCGCATTCGGCTCATCAACGAGCTACAGGCGGAGACGATCACCCACTGGCACGGCCTTCACCTGCCAGAGGAGATGGACGGCCATCCGCGCTATGCCGTCCCCAGCGGAGACGAATACCTCTACGAATTTACCGTCAACAATCGGGCGGGGACGTACTGGTATCACCCGCATCCGCACGGCATGACGGGGGCGCAAGTCTACTACGGGCTGGCAGGGCTGTTCATCGTTGAGGATGACGCGGAGCAAGGGTACGACCTGCCGCGTGGTGAGTTTGACGTGCCGCTGGTGATTCAGGATCGGACGTTTTCGGCCGATAACCAGCTCGCCTACGTTGACAACGCACATCAAATCATGCAGGGCTTCTGGGCGGACACCATCCTCGTCAACGGTCAGCTCGACTATCGACACGAGGTGGCGACGCGCCCTTATCGCTTGCGTCTGCTCAATGGCTCCAATGCGCGGGTCTACAAGCTGGCGTGGGATGACGGCGCACCGCTGACCGTGATCGGCAGCGACGGTGGCCTGCTGGCGCGACCCGTTGAGAAGCCGTATCTACTGCTTTCGCCGGGCGAGCGGGTGGAGGTTTGGCGCGATTTCAGCCGAAGTCAGCTCAACGACCAGCCCAAGCTAATTGCGCTTCCGCTCAGTGGAGCCAACAACGCTCAATTCGACATCATGACGTTTGACGTGTTGCGCGAAGAGCGTGTCGAGCAACCGCTGCCGACGGCATTTGCGCCGCTCGACTGGCTCGACCCCACCACCGCCATCAACCGCGACAACCCACGCACCTTCGATTTCTTCGTCAACCACATGACCCCGACGATTGACGGCCGACGTTTTGAGATGAATGAGGTCGTCGATAAGGAGATTGTCCAGCTCAACACAACGGAGCTATGGCGCGTCACCAACGTCGGCAACGGCGCAAACGGCTTCCCTCACCCCGTCCACATTCACGGTAACCAATTTCAGGTGCTAGAACGCAGCAGCACACCGGCTGAAACGGTCGATGGCTACGTCGATGAGGGGTGGAAAGATACCGTTTTGCTGATGCCCGACGAGACGGCGACCCTGTTGATGCGCTTTTCCGATCACGCGGGACTATTTTTATATCATTGTCACAACTTGGAACACGAAGACGGCGGCATGATGCGAAACTATCGCATCGTCGCCTAAAGGAGCATAAACATGGACGGAATGATGGATGGAATGATGGGCGGCATGATGGGCGGCTGGCTGCTGTGGATAATTATTATCCTTGTGTTGGTTGGTCTGGTTGGTTATTTAATCGGCCGAAACCGCTAACTCTAAACACAAATCCGCGCCATCTGCGGACACAATTCTATGCGTAAGGCACTTCTCGCCACCCTTCTCATCCTGCTTCTAGGCAGTATTGGAGGGTGGCAAATTCTCAACAATCTTCCATCACGACAACTGGCTCGCTTCCCTAAATTCGTGCAGGAGTGGGTGATTCCAGAGCCAGAGAGCGCGACGTTGCCGACGGTTGGCCTTATGGTAGACGCGACACTACCCCCAACCGTCGTTGCCGCGATCACGCCGATTGCAGCAACCACCGTCTCACCAACACCGACGCTGATCCAAACGGAAACGCCCGTCCCGACGCTTGCACCCACGCTCACGCCGACGCTCGCCACAACGGAAACGCCCACCACTTTGCCCACCCAAACGCGCATTGACGGGATCGTTCACCATCAGCAAGATTGGAACAACTGCGGCCCCGCAACGCTGGCGATGGCGTTGAGCATCTTCGATGTGCAGAAAACGCAGTATGACACCGCCGCCATCGTCAAGCCCAATGCCGAAGACCGCAACGTGTCGCCCGACCAGATGGCGGGCTACATCCAAGAGCAGACGGGGCTGAACGCCAAAATGCGCGTCAACGGCACGCTGCCGCTGCTCAAGACGCTGCTCGCCAACGATTTTCCCGTCATCATCGAAATCGGGATGGATCCGCCCGGCGAAGTGGCTTGGCTCGAATGGTACGGTCACTATCTGCTGGCGGTCGGCTACGACGACGTGGAAAACGGGCTGTGGGTCTACGACTCGCTAATCTGGGATGCGGCTTCCCTGCAAGATTTCAACTCGACCGAAGGCCGCCGCTACACGTATGACGATCTCGCCACCTACTGGCGACAGTTCAACCGCACCTACATCGTCGTCTATCAGCCCGAACGCGAGGCGGAACTGGCCGCCCTGATCGGGGATAGTTGGGACGACAGCACGATGTGGCAGGAGAGCTTGCTGGTCGCACAGGCGGAGACGGAGGCGATGCCAGAGGATCTGTTTGCGTGGTTCAACATGGGGACATCTTTGGTAGAAATCGGCCGAACAGAAGAAGCCGCCGCCGTCTACGACAAAGCCCGCATCATCGGTCTGCCGTGGCGCATGTTGTGGTATCAATTTGGCCTCTACGAAGCGTACTACGAGACAGGCCGCTACAACGACATCATCCTGCTCGCCGACACGACGCTCGCCAACCGTCCCTACTTTGAGGAATCTTTTTACTGGCGCGGTCGCGCCTATCAAGCACTCGGCAACATCGAGCAGGCACGCGCTGACTTCCAAGCCGCCGCCGACTTCAACCCCTACTTTGCGCCAGCCAATGACGCACTGGCGCAGCTCAGTCAATGACGACAACGACCGCACCCACCCGTACCCGCTTCCTGACGTTCAGCCACGCGCTGGCGTTTGTTGGCGGCTTTACGCTGATCTTCGTGATCGGCTGGGGTGGGGCGGCAACGCTGCTCGGTGCGCTGTTTGCGGATATCAAGCTGTGGCTGGCGCGAATTGGTGGTGTGGTCGTCATTCTGTTTGGCTTGCACACGCTGGGCGCGTTGCGTCTGCGCTGGCTTGATGTCGATACGCGGATCGATTGGGGGGCGGATGTGACTGCCGCCAAACGGAAAAATCAGCACACCACCTCTGCCCTCATGGGCGTGATCTTCGCCGCTGGCTGGACACCGTGCATTGGTACCATTTTAGGCGCGATTCTCACACTCAGCTTTGCCCAAGCCAGCAGCGGAACGGCGATGCTACTGGCGGGCGCGTATGCGCTGGGGCTGGGCGTGCCGTTTTTACTGCTTAGTTTGCTGCTTGACCGCGCCTTTCTTGTCACGCGCTGGCTGCGCCGCTACACGCGCCAAGTGCAGATCGTCAGTGGTCTGCTGCTGATCGGCATGGGCGTTTTGCTGCTGACCAACAGTCTGTTTTACATCGCAATTTGGGCGCAGCGCAGCGGCCTCTACATCGACCCACAGTTTGGCGGGACGGGTGTTCCTACCATCGGACTCGCCATGCTGGCTGGCCTGTTGTCGTTTCTTTCGCCCTGCGTCTTACCGCTGGTTCCCGCCTATGTCGGCTATCTGAGCGGTCGCGCCACACTGTCATGAGACGACAGATACTCGTTTGGTCAGCCGTTTTTGGCTTTTTGGCACTGATTGGGTTAGGGCTTTATCGCACATCGCAAGGCCGCGCCGAAACGGGCATCGCTCCTGACTTTGACCTGCTGCTCTACGATGGCAGCACGCTGCTAACGCTCTCGGAGCAGCGCGACAAAATCGTGATGGTCGATATTTGGGCATCGTGGTGCATTCCCTGCCGAGGAGAGGCGGCGATGTTGGAGCAGATTTGGCGCGACTATCAAGATGACGGCTTTTTGCTTATCGGTGTTGCGTATGCCGACACCGACCGAGCCGCCAAAGCATTTCTGAAAGAGTTCGACATTACCTATCCCAACGGCCCTGATATTGGCTTGGACATCTACGAAGCGTATCGCGTGCAGGGCGTTCCCGAAAAGTTCTTGATTGACCGCAACGGTGAAATCCGCAAGGTATTTGTCGGTCCAGCGGGAGAGCAGGAATACAGACAGGAAATCGAGGCACTGATACGTGAGTAAACGACCACCGCCAGAGGCGGTGGCTTTGAATGATGCACCTAGAAGATGCCTGTTACGTCTTAACTAATCAAATAAACGACCTTGTTTTACCAATGCCGTCTCTTCACGCTTGTTTTGCCACCGCACATATTTGCGGATGGCTTCCTCATCCAGACCAACCGTTGTCACGCAGTAACCTCAACGTTCGCTGAAATATTTGGGAAAATCGAAGATTAGCTCTGCCATAAAAAA
>CAYMGE010000175.1:0-6481 GCA_964389925.1 uncultured Ardenticatenaceae bacterium | reverse complement strand
TTGGGTAATCATTGCGTGGTGCGTGATGCGTATTTGGTCACGTACCACGTACTACATTTACCCGTTTAATTTTTTAATGTTCAACAATTCCCGAAACAACCACCCCGAAGAATGGATTCCTGCATACGCTGGAATGACACCCTCAAAGTATTTGAAACACACCCAAAACATTTAGCCTACAAGACTTTCTAGTATTGGATTGACTAGAGAACTGTTTGCAAATGGATTTTCTGGGTCAATGATGTCATGCTCTAACTCGTCGTCGAGTAAAAACTCAAAGCGACGCACGTTGGCTTGTTTCTTGAGCCATCGTTTTTCTATCGCTACCGCCATTTGATAATCAATCGCTTTATCACTTTGATTTAATACAAGTATAATTTTGTTAGCAACAGGCTTCTTTGATCGCGCTTGCTTTTGCACAGTGAGACCCAGCCGCCAAAATGCAGCGAGGCCACGCGAGGCCATGCGTGGGTAGGTATGGGGCTGAATCTCCTCAACGATGTTTTTCTCACCCCACCAGATAAACTGATTAGGCAGTCGTTGCAAAAGGCGCGAGAAAAGAGGAATAAGCCAGTTTGGAATGGCATCTGCGCCAAATGCGGGGGAGATGATGACGGCCTGATCAACTTCAGAACGATTCTGTGCAACCCACGCGGTTAACACCCCACCCATAGATAGACCCATCACAGTGATTTCATCGGCAAAGCCTGCGGCCGCATCTATGGCAATATCGGCCGTCTCAACCAGTTGAGCAGTTGTTAGATGACGTAAATCCTCCGTCAGTCGGTCTGCAAGACCGTGATGAGGCATTCGCGGGATGAGGACGTTGAATCCTCGTGCGTGGAAGCGTTCACCTAGCATGCGGAACTGGTGAGGTGAGTTCGTATAACCATGAAAAAAGATGATGCCACGTTGCGTACGTTCGCCATGCGTCATAAATATAGTGCGTGAGGCAGGGAACAGAGGGCTGACTATCGGCCGATTCCACAAGCTCTCAACACGAGTGACCGCTTCATCGTAGGTTTGTGCCGGATGGTGGGAACTTCGCAACTTGCTCATAGTCAAAGTATAGCCCAGACATAGGGAAATCGTTTGGTTTTCGTCCAGCAAACAGTGTTGATAGTAGATAAATGTCAACGTTGCCGGTTGATATTTTTGAGAATTCATGTTTAATAGTGAGCAGACCTAGTCAGAGAAGTGAGAAGACTCCCTCCCCTGAAACTGGCACGAGAGAAACGCGACTGGACAACTTTCTAGGTTTAGGCAGATGTACCTCTGTCTCCTCGCTTTCAAAAGACCCATCTGCTGTAATCCTATAAAAAAGCCACCCTGTTTGGGTGGCTTTTGTGTTTATGACAGTGTCAGAATATCAAGTCCGTGCAGGCGTTGTTGAATGCGTTCCCAGATGAGATCGAGGTGTTTTTCGTAGCGGATGTAATTTAGGTTGTCTGTTTCGATGACGAGGACAGGGCTATGTGAGAAGTTGAATGCCCATTCGTCGTAAAGTATATTGAGTTGTTGGAGGTAATCGGCCGAAATCCCCTGTTCATACTCGCGCCCGCGCTGCTCAATACGCTGCTGAAGCGTCTCAACAGAAGCACGGAGGTAGACGACGAGATGGGGTGGTGTCAGAATCGTTGTCAGCGTACAGTAGAGATCGTGATAGCTTTGCCAGTCGCGTGCGCTCATCGCACCCCGATTAAACAGATTGCGAGCAAAAATTTCAGCGTCTTCATAGACGCTGCGATCTTGGAGAGCGGAATTCGGCCGATTCAACAACTCGTGATGCTGCCGCAATCGCCGTGTCAAAAAGAAAATTTGCGAGTGAAAACTCCAGCGCCCCATATCCTCATAGAAATCTGCAAGATAGGGGTTTTCTGTGTGTGGTTCAAAGACTGGCTCGAAGCCTGTACGGTCTGCTAAAAGCTGTGTAAGCGTCGATTTGCCGACACCTATATTGCCTGCGATAGTAATGAAATAACGTTGCATGACGTGAATTATAGGGGCAGAAGCGGCAAGGAGCAGGCTACGAGGGCGAGGAAGAAAATCACGCACCTGACAATGCTCATTTTCCACTGTACCATGTGCCAGAGGTACAATGCGAAGGTGGAAAAACGTACTCAACTGTTTGGGTTGTAGGATGGATTAATCGGCCGAAACCCTCATCCATCACAAACATCCATTCATCAGACCAAGCGTCATCAAAGAAATTACCACGCTCCATTTTTGGGATAATAAAATGCCAGTTCATTTCATAATTGTAGAAAGTTAGTCGCTTGCGTTGATTGTATCCTTGCTCGTGCGAGACGATGAAGTTGTCGTTTTGTCGTGATCTAGCCGCACCAAATGCGACATCTAGTAGATATGGGTCGCGTATCAGTCGCATGTCCTTGCTGGTCGTATCAATAGCAATTAGAAAACGATCACTCCTGCTGGTACGAGGAATCATGATGGGCAGAAGTAACTCATCGTCTATCCAAAACTTTGGGAAAGAAATATCGTCGGGAATGGTCGCGTTGAGAGCATCCTCGCCCGAAAAGGGAAAGAAATCTTCGGGTGTTAGCCACTGTTCGCTAGACGCATCCGTGACGGAGTGAATCGAGAGGTCGAGACCATCGCCGAGAATAAAGTGGTCATTGTCGAGCCAAAAAAGCGTGCCAAAGGGTTGCGGAAGGGCAATCGGCCGCAGCATTTCCCCCTCACTATATAGCTCAACTTCGATTTCACCGTCAGTTCTGGAAAGAATATAGGTGAGCGCGTGGTTGCCCTCTGGTGACCAGACGGGAAAACCTGCCAATTTAGTGATTGGGCAGTCGCCATCACAGTCACGAGTGTCGATTAGGCCGACAAACCCATTATCATCGTCGAGTGGGTCGAAAAATGCGACGGATTCGGCCGAATTAGGGCGTGGCATCAGATACCAATCCACCTCACCCGGAAGCGTTGTGATGTTTCCATCTTGATAGATTGAGACGATATCACCCGTAGCAAGCCAAAGACTCTCTGTATGTGCTTGAGGATACGCTTGACCGATTGGATAACCAACCTCTGCAAGTGTCTCAAATCTCTTGCTCTCAACATCAAAACGAATTAGCTCGGTCCTGTTTTCTCTCTCATCGAGACAAGAGAAGGCGAGGTCAGCATCTGGATAGCTGGGTCTCTTTTGAGTGCGATTAGACCGCTCGGCTAAAAACACTCGAAATGCCTTCGACTGAATGGCTGCTAAATAGCTCGCCGTGCCCTCTTCTGGGAGCAACATTTCGTTGATATAGCGAATAGGACAACGGCACTGCCCCGATGTTCGCAGCTGAGCAACAAGTTGCTTGCTCTCAAACTTGTAAGTTGTGAATAGAAACTCCATCAATGCGGTTGTTTCTCGCCGCGTTGCATCTCCCCAGAGCAGGTTATCTACCTCACCGTGTGTGCGTGCGACGGCGATGTAGTCTTCGGCCGTCAAATCCCATCCAAAGATGCCTGCCTGACGCATTTGAACATCGACCAGCGCATCCATATAAACGAGTTGATCGCAACAGCTATAGCCCGTCATTTCAGCGATGAGCGGACGAAAGATGTGACGAGCGTACCCCGCTAGTATTGCTTGATAGCCCATTTCGTTTTGTGGGAGACCGACGAGGGAAGGGGTGGGAAGCGTGTAAGTGGGAGGTGGCTCGTTGATCATTGTGCCGAGCGGAAGCGGGTCGGGCAGCGTGAGAGACGTTGTGTCGGTGATAAAGTTGACCTGATAGGACGATGCCGCACAAGGAGATTGCGCGTTAAAAGCGCAAAGCGTTGTGAGAATATTGTCTAAGTCTCGGCCGAGCTTCCCCACAATCTCCTCATCTCGCTGCGGATAACTCAATTGCAAATTGTCTAGTTGTTGGCTGCTAACGTCACCCCAAAACTCTGGTAGAGGCGGCGCATGTAGCCATTGATTGTCGCCACGCCGATAGACAGTTGGGATGGATAGACTAATTGTCTGAGTGAGGCCGCCATTATCACGCACCGCATAACGCGCATTGGCGACAACAGTCGCCCCCAACAGATTGGGATCGAGTTCAATGTCACCCATCGTCGGCCGCGCATCGCGTAGCGTCAAGCCCAGCGAGCTGCGGTCAAGCAGGCTGTTTGTAGTGAACTGCTGTTGCTGTTGGGCTGTCCACGTGCGGTCACGACCCGACAAGAGGGAGTTGAATAGTTCGATGTCGTTTTCGGCCGATGCCGCATACAGGGTCGTAAACGCCCCGCGAACCTGCTGCTCAGTCGTCTGTGCTGTCGCCTCAACCGTCTCCTGCACTTGACGGTAGACGATAAATCCCGTGATGCCCAGCAATGCAATGAGTGTCAATGGGATGAGCCAAGCCCGACGCGACTTTTGGTGGTTCGGTTTGGTGGGCTGGTCGTTCCAATCGTGATCGTCCTCAGTGTGCCATTCAAAGTTTGACATAAATGATGAGTTCCTTACGGGGTAGGGGAAAACCAGACGGCCGAGCTACAGTACAGCGGCGGTGCGAGCAAGTGTACGTAATCGTGCTGTGGAGCCACCAATCGCCCAACACCATCCCCCATCAAAAGTAGCCAGTTTCCATCTGCTGACCAGTTCACAGATGAATAATTGTTGTTCTCCATTACTTTTATGACGTATTGTCCATCGGCCGAATCACAACAATCTATATCTATTTGGGCAGGGGCTAGACGATTGTTGAGCGGTAGCAAGATGGAAACGTTCGTATCTCCTGCGCGGTAAAGATACGCTTGTGAAGATTGATTGGGCATTTCACCCCGTGTCTCAAGCCAAACCGCATCACGCTTGGGCATTTGAAAGGCAAGCAAATTGCTTACATCTGGGAAGCGGTGCTGCTCAACAAGTGCCTGAGTCATAGGATCATAGCTCATCAGGACGGAATCTGCGCCGACCTGACAAGACAACATAAGCGTTTCATCTGGCAGCGGGATTGGTGAATCTGCCGCTGTCATCTGTGCCGCAAATTGATAAAGGTGCATCTTGTATGCTGTCAGGGAGCCGGGCGGCTTCGGGTGTGTGGGACTATTCGTTTGATTGAGTATTTTATCTAGCCATACTGGGAATAGTTTTGACTGATTGAGAGAAGTTATCATCTCAACGCCGGTAAGAGATGGGTATTCCGTGAAGAGATGTGCGATGACCAGTTGCGCCGTTGCATCGCTTGCTTCCTCCCAAATCCAGTTGGCGTTGTTGACATCAGGCAAACTGGCGATGATGGTATCGCGCTCAAGGAGGCTCATAGGATCGGGGAGCAGGCCAACAGCGGCTAGCTGCCACGTGACGAGCGCGTCAAAATAGAGTCGTTTGTCGCAACAATCGTAGCCTGTCAATTCTGCAATGATCGGTGGAAAAAGCTGACGTGCATAGCCTGTGAGAAGGGCGTTATATCCTGCTTCACCTTGTGGGAGACCAACAAGGGTTGGTGTGGCGACGATAAACGGCTGAGATTGTTCGTGGGGGACGGATGGCGTGCTGACAAGCGACGTAGGCGCAGTGCTGAAGATGATTTCATAGTTATCGAGTAGGCAATTTTCGGCCGAGCTTCGATAAGCATCCGGCTTGTTGAGATGACAAAGTTGCTTATATGTTTCGGTCAGGTCATTGACCAAACGACGAACGATTTTTGCGTCACGTTGGGGAAATTCGGCCGATAAAATCGGCTTACGCACCTCTGTCAGTATGGGCAAATAAGATATTTCTCCCCAGAAGTCAGTCAGCGGCGGCGCATAAAGCCACTGATCGCTACTGCCATATCGTAGCACGCTTACGAGGTTCAGCTCTACTGTGTTCGTAACACCACTGCTTGTTTTGATGTGATATGGGGTGGTTGCTGTGATGACGGCCGATTTCAGGTCAGGGGACAGTCTGATGTCGCTAACGGTCGGAATTTCTTCGACCATTGTCAGGCCAAATGCCGAGCGATTCAACAGTTGACCCTCCCCCAACATCTGCTGCTGCCCCGTTGCCCATGACCGGTCGCGCCCCGATAGCAGCCGATTAAAAAGCTCGAGATCATTTTGCTGTGCGGCTGTGAAAATTGTTTTGTGGGCGGCGAGAAGCTGCTCTTCAATGCGCTCTGTAGCCGACAAAACGTTCTGATTAAGACGCTGATAAACGCTAAATCCGACGAGACCCAGCAACAAACAAAGAAAGATGAACGGAACTAGCCAGCGATTTGAGGGGAGTGCGGTTGTCTCTTCTTGTGGGGTGTCCCAATCGTAATCATCTTCAGTTTGCCATTCAAAATTTGACATACTCTGCTTTTCGTTGCGCGTTGACAAGCGCATTAAAGCAAGGTTTTCGGGGAATGGCGATAATGAATTGAGGAGAATGAATGGATGATCATGAAATTACCCATTCGTTTTTCCAATTTAGTAGCTACCTGCGCTCTGCTACCTTAAACATGTGCAAAAGTGTGCAACACGCAATAAGTACCTGCTTCATCCACCGTCGCCGCAA
>CAYMGE010000174.1:0-6495 GCA_964389925.1 uncultured Ardenticatenaceae bacterium | reverse complement strand
AATCCTCTTATGGTCTCAGCTTTGCCACCTTACCCTACCTGCGGGAATTGCTGCTAAGTTGACTCTATTTCGCTATCTGCTCCGTCCTATTATCAGGTCACGATGCCCAATCCTGACCGAGTTATCAATGAAATACAGGCGAGTAACGGTCAATCGATACCAATTTACACGCTGCATTGCATGACGAAGTTGTGGCGTACCGTGTACGAAGGGGAACTTTTTTAGATAGTTTGTAATAATTGTTTCACGTGAAACACCCTCTAACTGCTCAACCGTTCCTTCTAGTTGAACGCCTTTGATTAAATTCCAATCTTTGTAATCCTCTTGAATCGTGCCGGCAACGGTTTGGGAATGGGCGATATTTTTCGCGTGGCGCGTGTGGCCTGCGGAGAGAAAAGAGATGGAAAAACCCTCGTTGACATAGAAGACAGCCGCTGCCCAAACACCTTGCTCGCCGGTTGTTGCAAGAGAGAGGACATTGTGATTGGTTAAATAATTTAATGCAAGTTCTGTGGGATTACGTTCCATGAGTTACACCGCCTTGCCACCGAGTAAATAGGTCTTCAGTAAGCTCAATGTCGAGTAGATCGAGCAAGCGATTGCACGTCTGGTTAATGATGTCGTCGATTGTCTTCGGCCGATGATAAAACGCCGGCAGCGCAGGCACGATAATTGCTCCAATTTCGGCCGCACGTGTCATCGTCCGCAGATGCCCCAAATGCAGTGGTGTTTCACGTGGAACAACGATTAATTTGCGTCGGTCTTTTAGCACAACATCGGCCGCCCTCAACAGTAAATTATCGCTAAACGAATAAGCAATGCCTGCTAACGTTTTCATCGAACAAGGTAGCACGATCATTCCGTCTGTCTTAAATGACCCCGACGAAATGGCGGCGGCAATGTCCCGAAATCGATAGCTAACATCTGCTAAGGCTTCAACCTGTGGAGCCGTAAAATCAGTTTCTAATCCAATTGTCTGTGCGGCTGCTACGCTCATAACCAAATGGGTTTCTACATCTTCAACTGTCTGTAATAATTCCAGCAAACGGATTGCATAAATTACACCACTTGCGCCTGAAATACCGATAATGAATCGTCGTTTTTGCATAATGAGTTAACAGACTTGCTCTAAATGTTGTCTAAGAGAAGGAGCTGCAAGCCCATTTAGTGAGGTGAATTGTGACAATTTTCGGTCAATGTTTCACGTGAAACATCCCCTTTATCGATATTTATTATGTGTTTCACGTGAAACATCGCGCTACAATCAGCAATATGAACAATGAAATCTACAATATAGTTCAGCAGATTCATGCGACAAAAGGCAAAGCGGTAATCGCCACTAGTGGTGTAGGAACTCAAGCTGTTGCGTGGTTGATGAGCGTGGCAGGCGCAAGTCGCACTGTGCTTGAATGTATCGTTCCATATAGTAAAAAGGCTTTTGGTAGTTGGCTAGAACGAGAACCCGGAAAATATGTGAGCGAGAAAACAGCATTACGGCTTGCAGGACGAATGCAAACACGCGCTCAACTGCTTGACACAAGCGGCGAGAAGTTGATTGGCTGTGCATGTACAGGAGCCATTGCGACTGATCGGCCGAAAAAAGGCTCACATCACGCCTATATCGCCACGTGGACAACTACACAAATTACCGTGTGGCACATAAATCTCACCAAGAATGCACGCACACGTAATGAAGAAGAAGGAGTCGTCAGCATCTTGCTGCTAAATGCACTCGCAAGTGCCTATGATATTACTAGTCTGATTTCGTTACCATTGCTCCCCACCGATTCAGTTGAAAGAACAGAGTATAGCCTTTCAGAAGCAATAGATGACCTGTACACAGATAAGGTTTCTTACTTTGGCATCTATGATTTCGGCCGAGTTGCCACCACTTCTATCTCCCCCGAAATCATTTTTCCCGGCTCGTTTAACCCCCTTCATAAAGGCCATTTGGCTTTATATGATGCTGCAACAAACTTTCTCGACAAGCCACTGGCATTTGAACTCTCTATCCGCAACGTTGATAAGCCATCGCTTGCTCAAAAAGATGCCCTTCAACGAGCCGCGCAATTTGCAGGACGTTATCCTATCTATCTGACTAATGCGCCCACATTCCTCGAAAAGGCACGCATTTTCAAAGGCACGATATTTGTGATCGGCTACGATACAGCCGTGCGTATTGTGCATCCCCATTACTATGATGAGAGCAAAGATCAAATGCACTTTGCGTTACGTGAAATGCAAAAATTAGGCTGTAAATTTGTTGTGGCAGGACGACTTGAGGGGGAGGCGTTTTTGACCCTGACCGATTTGGAGATTGATGAGGAATTTCGGCCGATGTTTATCCATCTCCCTAATTTCCGCGCTGACATCTCTTCAACACAACTCCGAACGATCAATTCAATTGGAGATCGCTAATGTATCTCGAAAACTTGGATCAACTACGGCAATTCTACGACCAAAATGCACCCGAGCGTGAACGCACAACAATTTCCGAATGGAAAGAGATCGAGCGTCAGCATTTTCTGACACATTTAATGCTAACAGGTGCTGAAACCCTGCTTGAAATAGGGTCGGGTGTCGGTCGTGATGGTTTGTTTTTTCAACAAAATGGATTGGAGGTCACTTGTACTGATTTATCGGCCGAAATGGTCACCCATTGCCACGCAAAAGGATTGACGGCTCATCGGCTCGATTTCATGCAGCTATCCAAGCTAAATCAGACATTCGACGCAGTTTACGCACTAAATTGTCTACTTCACGTTGCAGAGGCCGATTTACCGACCACCCTCGCTCAAATTAAACAGAGGATGCGCTTGAATGGCCTCTTGTATTATGGTGTCTATGGCGGTAAACGCTCAGAGGGGATGCAGGCCAAACATGGACAATCACCGCGATTTTATTCGTTTTACGAAGATTGGGAAATTCAGAAGATCGTTGGAAAGCAATTCGAGTTAGTCGAATTTCGTCGTGTAAAGATACCAGGCACCGCCGAAACACATTTTCAATCAATGATTTGGCGGTGCCCGTGAGAAGTTAAGCTGTTTCAGGCATCGGCAATGCTTCGAGGTGTGCCAATTGTGCTGCTAGATAATCGAAGCCACCTTGCCAGAAATCGGCCGAATAAATATCAATCCCCGCCCGTCTCAAAATATCAACAGGTGCTTGTGAACCACCTGCCGCCAAAATTTCGACATAGCGCGGGATCATGCCGTTACCTTCTTCCTTATACTGTTTGTACAGTGCAAGTGCCAATAGCTGTCCAAACGCATACGCATAAACGTAAAACGGCGTTGAATAGAAGTGCGGAATGGCAACCCATTCATGACGAAAATCCTCGCTCACCTCCATTGCATCGCCAAACTGTTCGCGCAGCAACTTAACATACAGGTCACTTATTTCGTCAACTGAGGCATTATTATGAATCGCCTCATGGGCTTCCACTTCAAAAGCGGCAAAATAGGCTTGCCGCATAATGGTCGCATACGCATCGTCCATTGTGCTAAATAGCAAGTCACGCTCTAAATTTTCATCGGGATTCGAGGCCAATAACTTATCTAACAGCAGCATCTCGCCAAATGTCGAAGCTGTTTCTGCCAATGGCAAGGTTGATTGTTGGGTCAAAACAGAGTGATCTTCTGCCAACATTGAATGCACAGCATGCCCTAGTTCATGTGCCATCGTTGCGACATCACGTGCTTCACCCGTAAACGTTTGCAGCACCCATGGCGTGTACTCGGGCCCCAATGTTGCACAAAACGCGCCACCGCGCTTTCCATCACGCACCTCGCTATCATAGTGAGCATCATCTAGCACCCGCTTTGCCAAGCGTGAGATATTGCCGTCGAATTCATTGAAGCTCTCCAAAACGAGATGAACCGCTTCATCAAATGTATAGCCAACAGTTGATTTCACTACAGGCGCATACAAATCGTAGCGACGCAATTTTTCCACACCGAGCCATTTTGCTTTTAGCGCAAAAAAGCGATGAAATAGTCCAGCATTTTTGCGAACAACGCTCAACATCGTTTCAACAACGGCATCTGGCACATCATTTGCACGATTGCGAACAGCAATTGGGGAGTCATAACCGCGCAGCTCGACATTTTCTGACCGCCAATCGCGTACAAGGGCTTGATAGATTTGACCCAGAACAACCGCGTCATCTGCATAAACACGAAATAGTTCTTGATAGACGGCTGCACGCTGATCGGGATCGGCCGAACGAAAACGCACTGACAACTGCTCTCTGTTGACTGCCTGCATCTCCCCATCAACCTCTAGCTCAAACTTATAACGATTTGTGATCGTTGAGTACAGTCGTTGTAAAGCAGTTGCGCCATTGGCATCCTTCAAATTCACAACCTTTTCTTCAGCTTCTGTCAATGTAAAAGGCTTTGTCGCCCGCATTTGACCTAGCCAATAAGACAATTCGCCGGCAGAGGCAGCGAGGCGTTCTGCATTTACATTATCTAACTCCTTCCACCAAAGTGAGAAAAACAAGATGCGATTTTGAGCCTGCGCTGCAATCTGTCCCATGCGCCCCAAAAATGCCTGCACCTGCTGGTCTTGTGTATCAGTCGAAAACGCGAGGCTAGCGAACCCATAAATGCGGTTAAAAAGCGCGATAATATCTTCGTATAGTGATAAAGTGTCGTTGAACGCTGTTTCAGAAAGGTTGGGGGAGAGCGTCGGCCGAATTGCCTCAAACTGGCTGACCGTATCCTCCAAAACTGCTAACTGCGTTTCAATCTCAGGCGAATCCAATCCCTCAAATAACTCTGCAAGACTCCAGCCTTGCGTCTCGTATTGTTGTCCGTTACTTGACATTACATCCTCATTCTAGCGGCGCGGCGCAATCTCTATCTGCTGCCGCAACTTAATCAATGCGTTCGGCGGATAATACCCTTTCCGCAAACTCATATTGGCATAAACTAATGTATTCGGTGCAATGATACAACCCGGATTTAGAACCGAATTACACCCTGTCTGCACATTATCACCGAGAATTGCGCCCATTTTGGCAATTCCTGTGTCGTAAGTCTCACCCTCAACCGTTAACTTAATTGTTGACCGTTTGCCCGTTACTTTATCTTTGACACTCAACACACTCAAATTACTCAGCTTTGTGCCAGCACCTAAGTTAACACGTTGCCCCAACACGCTATCCCCAACATAAGCAAAATGTGGCGCATGTGCATGGGGTAAAAAGAGACTATTTTTGGCTTCACTCGCATGTCCCAGAATGCTGCCCGCCAGCATAATGACATTTTCGCGCACAAATGCGCCATGACGCACGACCGCGCCCGCACCAATATATGCTGGCCCCTGCACATAGGCAGTTGGCTCGATGATCGCCCCCTCTTCGATAAAAATAGGCGCATCCCCCAAAATTGCGCCAGCCATCACTGTGCCACGAATCGTTTGTTGATTGCCGACCATTTGTGCAACGATTGTCTTGATACGTGGCAAAACCTCCCATACATAGTGGCAATCGGCAAAAAATTCTGCGATTTCGGGCTTTGAGAGGTCAAAAAAGTCGTTTGGTTTCAACATGATATTCGATAATTATCTAATAAAAAAATTTAAGAAGCATTATAACCCCCTTTCCTATACGATAAAAAATATAGGGGAGAAAAGATAACACGACATCAAATATGAGTTAAACTTTTGAAGAATTATCACAAACTCAAAAGGAAGGCTCAAAAACAATGCCGTGTTTACTGAAAACTATACAACAATCCAATCGAGAATACGAAGAGATGGTGGAAGAACTGGCAAAGGCGCCCACGCTAGCATTGATGATAATAATCGCATGGCGATTAGCGAGAAAGATTGCAGTAGGGTTGGTAGAAGAAGTGTTAGCAAAGAGAGCAGAAAGCAAAACAGAATGGTGTGTGTGTGAAAAGTGCGGCAAGCGGTTGGAAAGCAAAGGATTTGCAGGGCGGCAAATAAAAAGCGTGATCGGGATAATCAAGTGGCGAAGGCGAGTGGGACGCTGCCCAAACAAATGCGCGATAGGGCAGGTTGCGCCATTAGACGAGGCAATGGGATTGCAACCAAATCAAAAAAGCGATAGCGGATTGCAGCAAATGGCATGTTTGGCGGCGATATTTGTCCCGTTTGAAACGGCAGCGATGCTGTTGGGACAACTCAAGAGAAAAGACGCACTCGTTATGGCAAGACAACAACCCGCTTACATCGTCATCGCGTGGCGGCTGTCTTGGGTGATATTGACCAGTTATCCGAGCGTATGTGGCTGGAGGCTCTCAAACAAGGGCTGACACAAACACCGCAGGTTGTCTGGTTATGCGATGGTGGACGCGGCTTCTGGCGTTTGTTTGACCAACGCTTCCGCCTGGATAAGCATCGCGCACATATTGCCTAAGTAGTCAGGCAAAAGTTTTGGGGCAATGGTAAAAGGTAATCGGTATACAGTTTTCGGTATTGACCTGTGGTAGAACGCACACCGATTTACCGAATACCGAACACCCG
>CAYMGE010000173.1:0-6631 GCA_964389925.1 uncultured Ardenticatenaceae bacterium | reverse complement strand
GAAGCAGGTACTTATCGCGTGTTGCACACTTTTGCACACGTTTAAGGTAGCAGAAAGGCGCGATAATCCAGCCGTATGATGGGCGGCGGTATAGCACATGTTGAATGCGGAGAGCGAGGCATGTAGAATCGGCCGAATGTCTCGACGGTGGTTTTGGATTACGCTTATTTTGCTGGTTGCTGCGTTTTTGCGGCTCTATTTGCTCACAGATGTCCCGCCGGGCATGACGCATGATGAGGCGGATCATGGACTCGATGCGTGGGGGGTCGTGCAGGGGAGTCGGCCGATTTACTTCCCGACTGCTTACGGCCGAGAACCACTCTTTGACTACGCAACCGCCGTCCTCATGTCCTTTCTCGGCCCGACCTTTCTCGCAGGTCGCCTAATTGCCGTCTATTTTAGCCTCATCCTCGTTGCCGCAACCTATACATGGGCAAATTTAGCATTTAATCGCCGTGTCGCCATTTTGACAGCGGTCGGAATTGCCGTCAACTTTTGGGCAGTTATGACGGCGCGTCATGCGTTGCGGTCGGTGCTGATGCCAGCGATGTTGGCAGTTGGCGCGGCGTTGTTTTGGCGGGGACTGAAGGGCAAGTCTTGGCACATTGCGGCAGGGATCGCCATTGGAATTTCTTTTTATACCTACTTGCCAGCGCGAATCAGTTGGCTGTTGTTTCCCGCCTTGTTAGGCTATTGGGCGATTTTCGAGCGTAAAATGCTGCGAGAACAGTGGCGAAAACCGTTGATCGTGATTTTAGTTGCTGGGATCATTGGTGCGCCGCTGTTTTATCATCTGGCGACGACGGGTGCGGAAGCGCGGCTAGGGCAGCTCGATGGGCCGATTGAGGCTGCGCGAGCGGGGGATTTTAGTAAGCTCTGGGAAAATGTGCAGAGTGGGGCAAAAATTTTGACGGTGCAAGGGGAGAGCGGGCCGATTTCGCTGCGTTATAATCTGCCGGGTCGGCCGCTACTCACCCCCATCATTGGCATTCTCTTCTATATCGGACTGGTCATCGCCATTAAACGCGCTATTTTTTCAAAAAACGGCACGGCGGTCGCGTTCGGCCTGATGTGGCTGACAGCAGGGCTGGCACCCTCTCTCATCACGGGCGCAGATGCCAGCACAACGCGAGCCATCGGAATGCAGCCAGTGCTATTTTTGTTTCCGGCACTTGCATTGGACTGGATGGGGGAGAGAGTACGAAGTAGGGAACAGGGGCGTTCCTTGACTTACCACATTCCCATTCTGCTTCTATTTTGCTGGGTCTTCGCCGACACTGCTCAGAGCTATTTTGTCGAGTGGGCAAATCTGCCAGATGTGCGCGTGCAGTATGAGGCGACGCGGGTCACGGCAATTGAGTGGCTAAATGAGCATCCTGAACAAGTGGCAGCGATCTCTTCGCCCAGACCAGATCGCTTTCATGATCCATCAACAGCGTTAATGTTTGCGGATGATGTCGGCCGACTGCGCTGGTTCAACGGGGCTGGGAGCTTGCTATTGCCCGACGAGCCAGAAAGCTATTTGGTCTTTTCGGGCTGGGCAGAGCTGCATCCCATCTTGGTGGATTTTGTAGAGGCACAGGCTATCGCGGAGATTGAGATGCGGGAGGGGGATTTGGATCGGCCGATTACCATCTACAACCTCCCCACACAGCAAATTTCCAACGATGTCCAAGCCCAATTGACACAGATCAAGCCGATCATGTTTGACCAAAACGTACAGCTTTTGGGCTATCAGTTGATCGAGGAGGTCGTGGCTACGCCCTTGCCATGCGTGGCAACATGGCAGCTTGATGTAAACACAGACACTGTGTTGCTGTTGACGCTGTGGGAAGCGGTTGCGCCCATTGAGGGAATCAAGCTATTCACACATATCACCAACGACGCGACACAAGCACCGACGGCGGGCTACGACTGTTTAGATGTGCCGAGCTACTATTGGCATGAGCGCGATAAGTTTGTACAAGTACATCAAGTACAGCTACCATCTAGCCTATCTGGTGACTATGATGTTCGCATCGGCGCATACACCCAACCAGCCCCCAATCAGTTCCGACGCTTGATCGCGCATCGCAATGGTATTTCGCTGGGGGACACAGTTTTGCTAACAACAATTAGCCGATAAAGCGTATGAAACGCCACCTTCCCCTCCTCGCAATCATCCTTCTCGCGTTCTTCCTGCGTGTCTATCGGCTGGATGATGTCCCGCCGGGATTTCGCGTCGATGAGTTGAGCAATAGCTTTGTTGTCTCTCAGCATGTGCTGGATGGAGAGTATCGCTTCTTTTTTACGGATGCGTCGGGGCATGAGGGATTGTGGCATCTGTTGCAAGCGGGGTTTATGGCGATCTTCGGCCGATCCCCCTTCGGAATGCGTGGCATCAACATCATGTTGGGAACGCTGACTGTTCCACTGACCTATCTGATTGGAAAAGAACTGTTTGATCGGCGCATTGGTCTGCTGGCGGCCGCAACGTTAGCCATGAGCTTTTGGTCGTTGATGTATTCACGCACGGCGATTCGGCATGTATCGAGCGTGGTGTTTTTGCTGGGAGCATTTTATTGGTTCTGTGTGGGCGTGAACACCCACGTTAGGTTGATGAGAAGCACGCTTAAGCGTGCTTGGCTAACTGCGGGACTGTTGATCGGGATCGGGCTACATACCTACTTTGCGGCTTGGGTGATGATTGCTGTTTTGGGAGCAACCGTCTTATTTTTGCATCTGTTTCAGCGGGACAAGCTGCGCGAGAAATGGTGGGGGATTGTCATGATGTTTGGCATTGCGGCAATGTTGGCAACGCCGGTTGTGTGGGGGATTTTGACAATGCCAAAGGTTGAGGAAGAGGGGCGCATCAGCGTGGTGGCGGGGCCGATTCGGGCAGCACAGGCGGGCGATTTTTCAGTGATTTGGGAGCATATCGTCAAAACGATGACGATGGTTCACGCGCAGGGGGACGAGGAGTATTTGTACAATGTGCCACTTCGGCCGATTTTCGCCCCACACATCGCCGCGATTTTCTGGCTAGGCGTTTTCCTGTGCTGCTACCAAGCGATCCGCTATCGTTCATTCCCACACACCTTTTTGCTCATCTGGTGGCTTGGTGGATTAAGCCCCGCATTTATCAGCGTGCCGGCCGCATCTTTTGGGCATACGATTGCGGCACAGCCAGCCGTCTTCATCCTCTTGGCACTACCATTATTCACGCTTACTGACTATGCGAATAAATCATTTTCTACACACAGAATGCCGACAACCGAATACCTCTTCCTTCTCCCTACCCTCCTAATCGTCTCTGCCGTCGGCATACGCGACCACAATGGCTATTTCACCGAGTGGTCGCAGTTGGGATTTGTGCGCTTTTTATATCATGAGCCGCAAAAGGCAGTCGGGCAGAGCTTGCAGGATACGACTGATTTTGGCATGTCAGGTGTGTTAAATGAGCGATGGGAACAGGTGGCGTTTGGTGTGTATGCGCCAGACGGGGTGCGGGCTAGGTGGTTTTCGGCCGAACGAGCCATCCTCCTCGATCCGCCAGTCAGCTTCACGGACTTTCCCGCGCAGGGAACTTTTGCCGACCTCTATAGCCTGCCTCTCAGCAGCATCAGTTCTTATTCACTACGCGAAGTAAATCTGCCCCGTGCATCGGCCGAAGATTTAACATGCTTCACAAACGGACTCTGCCTCGAAAGTCTAAGCTATGACGCACCGCTGCTCGACTTGACATGGCATGTTGCGGAAGCGTTGATGCTGCCCCCCAACCCACTCAACAGTTACCCGCCCAAGCCAAATGCCTATGAAGGCTCACGCTTGACCGTATTTACTCATTTGTGGAATGTGGATGGTGCGTTTTTGACGGGTGATGATGGGCTGTGGGTTGATCCAGCGACGCTACACAAGGGGGATCGGTTTATGCAGCGTCATATCCTAATTGCCCCGGACGAAACGGCAACACAAATCGCGGTCGGACTTTATGACCCAATGACGGGAGAGCGGATAATGACTTTGAATGGGCAGGATCATTTCAGCGTGCCTTATCCATGACTCAGACGCAATTTATCGCGGACTTCCCAGAAAAGTATTTGAAACACACCCATTTGATTTGAGTGCATTTCATTTGAGTAAAAGATGAAGGGATATGACATGTAGGGGCTAGGTAAACGGCGCATGATTTCGACAAAAGCACAAGCCAATGCCGTTTATCTCGTCCCGTTTGAGTGATGCGCCACAAAAGGGGCGAGACAAACGGCATGAACATCATGATAATGATAGACTGTACGCCGTTTGCCTAGCCCCTACCCACACGTTTTACTGATTTGACATACACTCTTTTCTTTTTTCACCAATTTACGCTATTTCCTTGACTTGTTTATAGAAAGCTACGAGGTGACTCGGCCGATCTGACTCGGTTCAGTTTTTTCCAAAATTGGCGTGGATCAAGTCTTAATCCTCAACGAGGTGACTCGGCCGATCTGACTGAGTGCATGGCCAGAGAGTTTAACGAGTTACTTGTCTCAATCCTCAACGAGGTGACTCGGCCGATCTGACACCGGAGGTGGATTTTACAAATGCTGTACTAATCAACGGTCTCAATCCTCAATGAGGTGACTCGGCCGATCCGACGAGCCGGGCGGAGCAACCCAGAGCTTCGCTTACTACGCGTCTCAATCCTCAACGAGGTGACTCGGCCGATCCGACGGATGGACATCCATCCTGCATATAGCGCATGGCTGGTCTCAATCCTCAACGAGGTGACTCGGCCGATCCGACTCATCGAGATAACCAACGGCACGTACAACGTGCGTCAGATGTCTCAATCCTCAACGAGGTGACTCGGCCGATCTGACATGCAATTGCTTTGCTTGACGCGTCACCGCTAAAGGTCTCAATCCTCAACGAGGTGACTCGGCCGATCTGACCAGCTTACAGCGCGATGCTGGGAGCGCCACATGGCATTGTCTCAATCCTCAACGAGGTGACTCGGCCGATCTGACTTATTGGGTGATCTTGATGGCACTGTCAGTGCATCTGGTCTCAATCCTCAACGAGGTGACTCGGCCGATCTGACGAACTTTACTTTTAATTCCACGCTAGAGATACATTTGTCTCAATCCTCAACGAGGTGACTCGGCCGATCTGACTTTGTCTCTAGGCTACGATAAGGTAATTGTGCTTGGTCTCAATCCTCAACGAGGTGACTCGGCCGATCTGACTCCGTGAGTACTGGGAAAAAGCCGTGTATAGTTGTCTCAATCCTCAACGAGGTGACTCGGCCGATCTGACAAAGCAAGAGCAGACCCGAATTAAACTTGGAAATTTGTCTCAATCCTCAACGAGGTGACTCGGCCGATCTGACAGCACGCCAACGCAAATGCCGACAGCGACAAGCAGTCTCAATCCTCAACGAGGTGACTCGGCCGATCTGACCGCCAACGCAACCGCCAACCGTGACACCGTCGCCAAGTCTCAATCCTCAACGAGGTGACTCGGCCGATCTGACAGCAGTTATCCACAGGTTGCGAATTTGCACAAAACAGAGCGTTTTTCGCAACAAAACCCTCTTAGGGTAGCTAGAACACGACAGATAGTATACCATAAATCGCTAAAAAGTTCACCGCTAATACTGCTTGCGAGGGTCACGAAAAAGTTTGTAAAAAAACGACAATCTGAGCCGTAGATGAGAGAAAAATTGGTCAAAATGACACCCTGATCGACGCTTTTCGCGCCTAACCGCCATTTTCCACCGTTTCCGAGCCTTAGACGGCCTTTCGCGAACCCTTGACAAACAGAAAAAATATGCTATCTCACGTCGCTTTCCTACCTCTATTATCCCAAATAAAGGACGAATTGACGACCTCTGGACACGTACCACGCAACACAACGCGAAAATCACACGAATTCCTAAAGAGCCAACATTCTTTGTCAGCGACAACTGCTGATCTGACAGCCTGTGTGGGCGAGCGTGGTGTTCGTGGTGGTGGTGTGTGGGTCATCTGCTATGCGGTTTCCGCTATCGAATTGCGTTGAGTCAGTCGTGGGAATCAACGTGACATAGACTCCCCTGATCGGGTTGCCCGCGCCATCTGTGACACGGCCGCGCAGGGTTGCGTCGAGGAAGAGAGGCTCATCGCCCGCATAGGCAGGTTTGCCAAGCAATAAAATGCTAAGTGAAAATACGTGGTTAATATATAATCCTTATCGATCTTGTCCACAAGGCTGTGGATAAAGCCATTGATTATCTCAAAGGAGCTGTGGTCAGGAACCCCGCACTAAAGCGACGGGGCTTGAAAGAGCCTCGTACCTGACCCGCCTAAGCACTTAGAGGTCATTTGAAAATTGGGCTTTTGTCCTTTCTATCCGCTTGATACTGGCAAAAAATGGCAATTTTGAGTGGATAATTGCTAAAATCGCCGTTTTGTCGTCAAAATGAGTTGATGATTGCGCCCACTTTGATGCAAAATAGCCCGACTTTGAATTTTCAAATAGCCTCTTAGGGTGCTACGTTCCAAAATCAAGAGGTGGCAGTAAGGGAAGAAAGCAGGAACACACACAGGTCGTGTTGCCGTTCGTGCAAAAGGTTCCTTTAGGGTTGGCAAAGTGGACGGGATTCGTTGGAAGTATTGCCAACTTATTC
>CAYMGE010000172.1:0-6714 GCA_964389925.1 uncultured Ardenticatenaceae bacterium | reverse complement strand
CGCTTGCGACCTTGACGACGGGAACGGGACAAACAGCGATCCCGCTCGATTGGGCCGCGCACAAAGGCACGGTCTATGTCACCTATCCCATTGAGCAGCTCACGGGGGTCGGTGGTGCAATTGCCGCCATTGTTGCTGGCATGATGCGGTTCCACATGAAACATCATCAGGGTGTGCCGTTGTTGGTGGCGATTGATGAACTGCCTGCCGTTGGGCTGCGAAACCTGTTGACTTATCTGGCTACTGTTGGTGGGTATGGGGTCACGATCTTACTGTACGCGCAAACGTATGGGCAGTTGACGCAGATGTATGGGCGGGATGGCGTTGAGACGCTGCTGGCGAACTGCCGGCATCAGGTTTGGTATCCTCCCGCTGATTTGACGACGGCCGATAGGATGGCAAGATTGTATGGGTCAGAGTTGAAGGAGCATGTCAGCTTCGGCCGCAAACGCAGCCGTGAACGCTTTGAGATTGACGCTGGCACCAAAGGCGAGACGCGCAGCGAACAGCTTCGTAAAGATTTCGTGCTGGATGCCAATGCCGTCATGGCCTTGGATCAGGAGCAGGTCATTTGTCGTATTGGCCGCAAGCATGTTCTTCGCGCACAGCGGCTTTGGCCTGTTCCTGACCTTGCGCGGATGTCTGCTATTCCATTGGTTAATCTTTGGCCGCCCCCTCCCACTTCCCCCACCCCACTTGACTGGTCACAATATAAAAAAAGAAAATAGCGATCCTGACTTTGTTTGTGATTCAACAGTGAATTCACTAGGTTTCAATGTGAATAACAGTGAAACAACAGGTGAATCATTGCTGTTGATGCTTGCTAATAGGAGATAGCTCGTTATACTAGTGAAACAATAGTGATGACCTATGAATTAAAATTGAAATCACTGTTATTTCAAATGAATTAACTGGGAGCATGTGATGGCAAAGAGTAAAGTGTTTGCGATTGTGAATCGAAAGGGTGGGGTGGGCAAGTCAACAACTGCGATCAATCTCGCGCATGGATTATCACGCCAACTTCTGCGGAAAGATGAAGATGGGGAGTGGGAAGCAGATGGACATGTCCTGTTAATTGATTTTGATCCACAAGGCAATTGTGCAATGGCACTTGGGGTTGAGCGCGATGGAGCTGATCTAGGTGATTTGTTAACTGGGCGGCAGTCATTGACTGAGGCAGTTGTGTCAGCCGACCGTGAGGATGAAGGGTTTCCACGCGGTAATTTGTGGTTGATTCCGTCATCCAATTCACTCGCTGACGCAAAGCAGGAAGTAATTCTCGGCAACTTTATGAAGATGATGTCGGGACGGCAAAATCGTGGAGAGATTCCACTACTTGATGTGCTAGAGGAAACGCTCGGCACATTACGGCGGCGATTCACCTACATTGTTATCGACTGCCCACCAACGCTTGATGCGCTTTCCAACGCAGTTTATCACTTTGCAGATACAGCCATCGTGCCAGTGAAGGTTGACTATCTCAGCGCAGCGGGAGCCGCACAGCACGTTGTAGATATTAGACAGGCACAAACGGAAGGTATTGAAATCAACATTGACCTAATCGTGCCAACGTTTTATGTCAGTCGCCAAATACTTGATCGGCAGATTTTAGAGGCTCTAAAAGGAACATATGGCGAAGGACGTATTGCTCAACCTATACCAAAGGCACAGTCAGTTGCCGAAGCTCCTGCATTTCAGGGTGGAGCAACACTGTTTGAATATGCACCTGATTCGCCTGCGACAGCAGCCTATCAAAGTTTAGTGGAGAGAGTACATGAGTAAGAAAAAAGGTCTTGGAAACCCAATGGCTGACTTTGAGCCAACCCAAAGCAAGAGAAAACGTATTCTGGACAACCCTTTAGAAAATGTGTTGCCAACTGATGCGCGTAAGGCACTCAATCGCAAGGGAAAAGATACAACGATGGCTGGGCGGTATTTGCGCCGTTCTATTCTTGTATTGCCAGAGATGGATGAAGCGATTAACGAGAAGACACGGGAGTTGGGTGTAGGCAAGATGGAGCTAGTTCGTTATCTATTGGCGGCTGGGTTATCGCAGTTGAACAAGGGAAATGAGCCAGCTAAACGTGAGGTTGTGACAGTCCGTTTGGAGATGCCAGATTGGGAATAGTCATAGATTGGAGGTCGTGCGATGAGTGAAGATAAACAACTAACAGTCATTGAGCAGCGCGAAATTACGTTTTATGATGACCAAGTCATTGCGGTAAAAGTCGAAGATGAGCAAATATATGTTCCAATTCGGCCGATCTGCGACTTGATCGGCATCGATTCTGCATCACAGCGACGGCGCATTGATCGCGATCTTGTTTTGTCAGAGGTTGTGAAACTCTGCGATGTCGTAACGACATCACAGGGTCAGCCCCCCAACGCCGCACAATGACTGCTTTACCCCTCGACTATCTTAATGGCTGGCTCTTTGGTATCAACGCAATGCGCGTTAATGACGATGTTCGTCCAAAACTACTCCAATACCAGCGTGACGTGTATCGAGTTTTGTATGAGGCATTCGGCCGAAACGAAGTCACCACCGCGCCCGACCCGCTCATCGACGAACTGATGAAGGGAGACTCACCCGAAGCACAGGCATATCAGATAGCGATGGCTGTTGCGAATATGGCGCGGCAACAATTAGCGATTAAGGCAAAAGTAGAGTCAAACAAAACGCAGTTATTTGACCACGAAAACCGTTTGCAAATTATTGAAGCAGATCGCGGAGACGACAGTCGCTATATCACCAACACGCAGGCCGTCCAGATTGCACAGGCGGTCAAACAAATCGCGCTTGAGCTGGGCAAGCGATCAAAGCGTAATGAATTTGGTGGCGTGTATGGCGAACTGCATCGCCAATTTAGCATTCCCGGTTACAAACAACTGCCCGCACCAAAGTTTGAACAAGCAATGAACTTTTTGCGCCAATGGTGGGAAACGTTGACTGACGGCGCGGAGATACCGTTTTGAAATAGCACATCACAATCCGCTTATCCTTCCCATGCGGCTGAAATGCCCATAAAACAGAGACAATGCCCCATGACAGTTCACCATCCACACGACCACTTTTTCCGCGAGAGTTTCCGCAAACGCGAGATTATTGAAAATTTCTTGCAAGAGTATTTGCCTCCTGTACTACTGAACGAAATCGACTTGGATACATTACAACTGGAGGAGGGTAGCTACATTGATGAGGAACTACGCATCCATCAGACAGATATGCTGTACCGTGTGCAAACGATTCGCAATCAGCGTTTGTGGCTGTACTTGCTATTCGATCACAAGAGCGCACCAGACCGCTGGGTGATTTTACAGTTGTTGCGGTATATGGTGAGAATTTGGGAGGAGAACAAGCCGACACGCAAAACGGACTATCTGCCCCCAATCTTGCCGCTTGTGCTGTATCACGGTGAACAAAACTGGCAGTTGGCGACAGACATGCATGCGCTGTTTGGCACGCTGCCAGCACCCTTGCAGCCATATACACCCCAGTTCAACTATCAGCTACACAACTTTTCGTATCGCTCCGATGTAGAGATCAAGGGAAAAATATGGTTGCAAGTCTGCTTGATGACGTTGCGCTCAATTTTCGATCCACGTCTGCGACAGCAGTTACCGCAGTTGGTGGATTTAGTATTTCGATTGAGTGAACAAGAGACTGGGCTGGAATATATCTATACGATTTTGTACTATTTAAGCGTGGCAACGGAGCGTGTTGATAAGGAAACAATGACGCAACTCTTGCTAGCGCAAGGGGAGCAGGGAGCGCGACAAATGGCGACTTTAGCACAACAATGGATTGAAGAGGGAATCGAGCAGGGAATTGAGCAAAAAGCGAGAGAGGAACGCGGACGACTACGTTTGATTCTGATACGTTTGCGAAGGCGGCACAGCTTGGTGACGGCGAGTGAAATAATCGGTTTGTCGATAGAAGAGACTGTCGAACTACAATCGGAGATAGACGAGGTGAGCCAGTTACTGGAAAAGCATACGGTTGAGAAGGCGGGGGAGTTGGCAGAGCTGCCAGTTGAAGAGGTCATCCAATTGCGAGATGAGTTTGCTAAAGACGGATAGGCAAATAGGTTTCCTAAATGGTTCGTCGTGTCGCCTTTCTTCCGCGCCAGCGTATCTTCCCAAAAATCTAGGGTAGCTCTGGACGGTCTCCTGACCGTTCCCGCTCGTATCACTGCCCACCTCAACGCACTCCAAACCAAACTAGACACCATCCGCCAACATCAAGCCGCCACCCAACAGGAGCTAGACGCGCTGCTCCCCGCCATTCTCGACAAGGCGTTCAAGGGTGAACTCTAAAGTGCATGTATCGGGATTTGCAAGTCCCGATACATTGATATTTCAAAAAACGCCCGATCTCCGTTAAAATACAGAGATGGAAAGCGAAAAATTGTCATTTGTGCGGGTGTGTGCGGAATACGAGTTTGCAGGGTGGGAGCTAGCCGAATTGGTCGAGCGGGGAGAGGTTACCGCGCAGGTTGATGAGGGTGGGGGGATGTGGTTTGAAACAGATGAAATTCTCCGCTTTTTTCGGGAAAGTCATTATCTGATTTCTCTCGTTGTTGCCTCACGAATTTGTAATCGTGCGATTAGTACGCTTCGTCAACAGGTGGGTAAAGGACAACTGCGTGGGAAGAAAATTGGCTTACCAAGAGGAATGTGGGTTACTACACTTGTGAATGTAGAAACCTATATGCAGGAATTTTCACGCAACATTTGACAATTGCCAACGAGGACGACTATAATCCTCAATAACTGAATAACCTGTAAAACGCGCAACGGCGATAAGGTGCTTGCAACACCTAACCGCCGTCTAACCGAAAGCCTGCTATGAACAGGACAGACGGCTGCGAGAATTATAGCCATGATCCCGTCCAAATTGCACACCTGCAAACGGCGGGTGAACGGCTATTGCACTGCAACCCAAACCCTCTGTCTTACAGGCAGGGGGTTTTTGCGTTTTGGCGTGCGGGTGTTCAGGCAACCGTGTCGGCCGTAAGCAATGGGTTGCGGCCGACACGGTAAGAGGGCAGGCACAAGGCCAGTCCATGTTTTGGAATAGGAGAAAATAATCATGACACCAAGCGAATGGTTTGGAAACGGGTTAGGGACAGTTATTTCATGGGGATTGGTCATCTCGGTTTTGGCTGCGATTGGCTCAATCATCTTCTTCATTTTTCGCTACTTTGTGGTGCTTTCCAAGCGAAACCTGAACTGGTTTGGGCTTCTGAATGCGGTCTTGATTTTTGCCCTGTTTGCGCTCACGTTGCAATATGGCCCACCAACGTTTATGCGAAGCGCACAGCGCGGGATTCGCAACTCACTGCCCTACGCCTCCGCGATTTTGGGCGATGTCAACGCTTATGCCGCATCAGGTGGGAGCTATGCCAATGTGCTGGTGGATGAAGGGTTTGATGTGGAGAGCGGCGCAATCGCGCTGGACTTTCCTGATGAGGTTGAAACAAAAGACCTTGCGACATCAGAACAAACGGCCGTGACACGGTTTGATCCCAATCGACGGATCATCTACGTGCTTGCACCTACAAGCGCGGTCACCAACCCGCAGCTCATGCAGAAGATTATGCAGTCGTCTGTCAACGGCATGGCACTCCCGTCAGGATTCAGCGGAGGAAACCACACGATTTCATTCACGGTGGAAGATGCGTTCGAGAATGTGCTGAGAAGCCCCAACCCAGATAGCCGACTAATCATTGTGAATGGGTATGCAATCGGAACGGGTCTCACAGAATCATGGGTCGATCAGAACTATCCTGAAATGGCGAGTCGTATGACGTTTATTTATTTCAAAGAGTAAAAAGATGAATGAGCCACCACAAGTAGAAAAAGTGCCGAATACCCTGTTTGGTATTTGGCTGGCAACATGGCTGTCGGCGACGGTGTTCACCGATAACTGGATTTTCGGGTTTATCGCTGCCTGTCTGTTCACGTTGCTTGTTTTGGCGTTCTGGCAGGGCTGGATACAAGCTGTCTTGCAATGGGCATGGCCAACGATACGCCGAACGTTCTTTGCCATGCTGCCGAGCAAGCTGCGGGAATCGGCCGAGAAAGCACCTCGCTATACGGTCAATCTAGGCATTGAGCCTGAGACGGGTAAAACGATTCGGGTCAACCTTTTGAAGACAGGTCACATCCTATTCGCAGGTACAACAGGCTTTGGCAAGACCGTGTTTAGTCAAAGTATCATTCATCAACTGATTGGCACACATACCGAACATGACCTCAAGTTGGTGATTCTGGACGGTAAAGGGGTCTCGTTTTTGGTGTGGAACAATATCCCGCACATGCTCTATCCCGTCGCTAGTACACAGGCAACGATCACCGATGCGTTGCGTGCCGTCTCCGATGAGATGGCGCGGCGCAATGAGCTGATTAAACAACAAGGGCAGCTCGGTCGGCTCTGTCAAAACATTGCGGAGTATGCAGAGATCACAGGGGAACGGCTGCCGCTCCTGCTCGTCTACATCGACGAGAAAGCAGCGGCGATAGCACCCAAGAGTGAAGCGGATGATATTCTCGTGACGCTAGGCGCGTTGGGACGTTCCGCAGGGATCGTGCTGATGGTGGGCAATCAGACGCTTTACGTTAAAAACATTCGTGGCGACCTCTCGGCGAACTTTGCATGCTCTTCCACCTTGCCATTTTTGCTCCACCCCCTTTTGAACAGTGTATGCTTGG
>CAYMGE010000171.1:0-6752 GCA_964389925.1 uncultured Ardenticatenaceae bacterium | reverse complement strand
GCTTTCTTACCCCACTTCCTTCCTTTTTTCAACCCCTATTTTCACAACAGTCGAGATCATGATTGAAATCTATTCTGCCCTCATCCTCTATCTCATCACTCGCATCATCATCGCCTTAGCTGCACAGACTATCGCCTCCTCCATTCATTCTTTCAGCTTTGAACGCTCACATAAGCTGATTCGTGGCTTTTTGCTCTCTCACTTTCACCGTTTTTTGCAAGCCTCTTTAGCTTCTGTTGACGAGATATGGCATACTTTGATTCTCATCGTTGCTAATATGGGGCGTGCTTCCAAACCTCCTCCAACCGCACACCTTCTCGAACTCTTCACCTAAGTTGACAGCTATGAATAGTACATAACCGACTATCCTCGCTAATCAACCCACGAAGCGAAATACCTCTCACCTGCGACGCACAGGCAACGTCATCGTCACCGTCGTGCCGTGGCCGATCCCATCGCTTGCAATCGAGATTGTTCCACCGTAAAGGTCAACCATACTCTGAACGATCCCCAACCCCAAGCCGCTGCCAGAGATAGCGCGGTTGCGGGATTTGTCGGCGCGGTAGAAGCGGGTGAAGAGGTGGGGGAGGTCTTCGGCCGAAATGCCCATCCCATTATCGCGCACTGTCACGATGAGTTGGTTTGGGTTTGATTCGGCCGAAACCACAACCTCTCCCCCATCAGGCGTGTACTTGATCGCGTTGTCGATCAGGTTCCGCAGCACGATTTGCATGTGGCTCAACCCCGCTTCAACGGGCGGTAAATCGGGCGCGATGTTGCTGTGCCACGTCAACTGTTTTTGGGTGAGCTGCGTTTGATACTCTTGGTGGAGGGTGCGGATAATTCGGCCGAGATCGACCATTTCTCGGCCGATGGCAACTCGATTAGCATCCGCCCGCGCCAACAGCCGCAAATCATCGACCAAACCACTCAGCCGACGCGCTTCTGAATCGATCTCCTCAATGTATTTGCGCGTCATCGCCGCGTCGGGGTTGTCCTCTAACAGCGATTCCGTTCGCAACCGAATCGCGGTGAGGGGGGTTCGCAGCTCATGCGCGACGTTGCCGGCAAACGCCTTTTGCTCCGTCACCATCGTTTCGACCGCTGCCGCCATCTCGTTAAAATCGTGCGCCAACTCTGCGACCTCTTGCGGCGCATTCATATCGGCGCGAGTCGTTAGATCACCCGTCGCCATCGCTTGCGCCGTCGTGCGAAGCCGCTTGATCGGTCGCGTCAACGTGTTCGCCATCCACGATCCCAGCAGTACAAGCAAGCCCGCTCCGACCAAAATCGTCGTCACGGTGAGTGCGGTACTTTGTGTTTGCTGGGTTTGCGTCACCTCAGCGACCGAACGACCCATTCGCAAGATAAAGTCTGGATCATCTTCATAGAAAACGTAATGAGCCGCATACAGGAACTCATCGGCCGTCTCGATGCCATCGGGAAAGCCAAATTCGATTAAAAATTCAACATCCTCGCCCGGAAAATCTGTCATTTCCCTGCTGGGCAAGCTGTCAAATAAAATCTCTTCCCCTTCCACATCGAGCAGAAGAACATGCAGATCGATGTCTTCCGCAAGGTCAGCGAGTTCATTAAACAGGTCTTGTTCATCAAACGACTCCTCTTCCACCAAGCGAATGACCCACTCTTCAACCTGTTCCTCCACAAAGTCAAGGTCTTCTTCAAAACTGATGGCAAAGTTGTCCTCGATTGTCGCGTCTAGCGTTTGCCGCGCAAACAGGATCAAAATCACGCCCATCGGCACGATCAGGAGCAGATAGCTCAGAAAGATGCGCGAGCGCAGATTGAGGCGACTCATTCAGATGAGGCGATCATGTAGCCGACGTTGCGGACGGTACAAATCAGCTTGGGTTTGCTGGGGTTCTCTTCAAACTTTTCCCGTAGCCATCGGATGTGAACATCGAGTGTGCGCGTGTCGCCCAGCCAGTCCGTTCCCCACACGCGATCAAAAATTTCGGCGCGTGTCACGGGTGTGCCAGCGTTGGCGACGAGTAGGGCGAGTAGTTCAAACTCTTTGAAGCGCAGGGGAATCGGCCGATCTCCCTTGTAAGCTCTGCGTTTTGTGAGGTTGATTTTGATGGGATCGGCCGAAATCACATCGCTCTGGGTCGCGTGCGCCTGCTTGTCCAACGCCACCCGCCGCAACAGCGCGTTGATGCGTGCGACCAAGACGTTGGTGCTGAATGGCTTCGCCAGATAGTCGTCTGCCCCTAATTCCAGCCCCGCGATGCGATCAAAATCATCGTCGAGCGCGGTCAACATCAAAATGGGAACAGTGCTTTCCGCCCGTAGTTGGCGGCACACCTCCCAACCATCCATCACGGGCATCATCACGTCTAGCACAACGAGGTCGGGTTTTAGCGACAACGCCATATCCAAACCGATTTGACCATTGCTGGCAACCGACACCTCAAATCCGCGCAAACGCAAACGCCGCGCCAGCGGGTCGGTAATTACTGCTTCATCATCAACTAGTAGTAGGTGGGACATGGGTGGGATGGTACGTGGTGATGGGTCTGTTTCCAAGTGATCGGCCGAATTTTACACAGATTTAAACTACTGCTTGCTCTTTTAAGCTGTGTGCTTGGCAGCGTTAAGCAGGGAACGTGGCGCATCAGCAATCTTACGTTGAAGAATGTGACCGATATGATGCTGCACGAAGCGCGTGTCGAGCCGCGCACCATGCTGTGTCAATTGCCATTGTTACCCCTTATGTACCACCTGTGCTTTTTTGCGCGTCTGCTCAATCAGCGTGAGATATATGACGTGGAATTGTGTGCGCGGCCAGTTTTCAAAGCCATCTACGCAACTTTTAGCCCATCCACACGATATTGAGCGATCTTTTTGTCCTGCGTGAGCAGCGTATAGCCGTTTGAAATGGCTTGCCAGATGAGGAGACGATCAAACGGGTCGCGGTGGTCGGATTTCTTGGGGAGTTGATAGTAGGTTACGAGTAGGCGCGTGTCCAAATCGAGAATTTCGTAGCCAGCTTCGATCAAGGTTTCAGACAGATCGCTTGGGGTCATGCCGCCAAGCTCCAATTTACCGAGCGAGAACTTGAGTGAGATTTCCCACAAGTTGACACCTGAAACGTATTTTGTGTCGCGTTCGTTTTCGAGAATGGCACGCACAGCAGGAGAAAGTCGCGCTGGCTCAAACAGTGACCACAGAATGATATGTGTGTCGAGCAGGTAAATCATAAATCGAGCAATGCTTCCTCTGTCATCTTGAAGTCGTCGTGAATGCGTAAGGATTTTCCCTGCAACAGACCAAGCCGTATCTTTTTCGATTTGTAAGCTGAATAGGGGAGTAAAACAGCGACGTTCTCGCGTTTCTTGCCGTAGGTGATCAGAAATTCCTCACCTAAACGGACTTGTTCAATGATTTCAGAAAAGTGTGCTTTGAATTCGCCAACAGGAAACGTTTTCATATTGGCATTATAGATATGTGTTTGTCAAGTTGTCAAGCAAAGAGTTATCAGCGGTGCGGGATTTATGCGACGGCAAATTCGGTGAAGGGGCGTAGTATCGAAGCAAAACGGCCGAAGCTATTGGCCGATTTGGGCTGGCATGAGGCGGAATGGCACGTCCACTACGCTTTTTTCTCGCGGGAGGGGTTTTCGGAAGCCGCCACTGGATACGCCACACGACATCAAATCGATCTTGTTGATTTGCCGCGTTTAGAGAACGGTGGTTTTTTGGGAATTCGTGTGGATTGCGCTCCGTAGTGCGTAGTACGTGATGCGTATCCAGAGGTCGTTACGCACCACGCACTTTCCGCTTCAAATCCCAAAAAACCAGAACGGTTTAGTCGTTAGATAGATTCGGCCTGCTGTGCGACAGTCTTGTGGCTAGCTAAATGTATAAGCGCGAACGTCGTTGATCGGGTGAGGGTGAGGGGAATGCAGTGCGTCCCACAAATCGACGGCGGCTTGTAGATTGAGCCATAGCTGTGGGGACGTGCTGGTGAATCGGCCGAGACGCAACGCAATATCGGCCGTAATCGAGCGTTTCTCGTTGACAATTTGATTGACCGTCCGCCGTGACACGCCTAACTTCTCTGCTAACTCTCCTTGGGTCAGATCAAATTCAGCCAAAATGTCTTCTTTCACAAACTCGCCAGGATGTGTGGGTCTAAATTCTGGAATCATAATCTTTAAGAAGGTGGAGCCTTTCAGCCGCTAGGCTCAAAGACTCCTGTTGTGATCAAAAAAACTACGAACCGTTAAGAATGATAATCCTCAAAGCACACGTTGAAGGCATGTCCTTCTTGCCACTCAAATGTGATTCGCCACTGAGTATTGACCCAGACGGCATAGCGTTTCGGGTGATGCCCTTCTAACGCATGAAACCTATTTGAAGGCGGATAGTACATGTCCTCCAATCTAATGGCTGAATTGAGTAATTCTAGCCGTCTTCTAGCCCTCTTAGTCAATTTACCGTCTAATCTTCGAACTCGCCTACCATGGTATATATCCTCTGTAACATCATCACAGAATGTTTTGATCATACGACAATTGTAATCACTGTGGTTACAATTGTCAACATTTTTACCCCCGATCACTTTTAATTTAGAATCACCCAAACGCCCAAATTTTACATGCAGTTAAGGTAACGCCGTCTGTTTTAAGCTGTGGGGAATACGTTTTTAGGTGGAGTTTAAGTGGATTCGGCCGAAATCCCCTACCCTTACCCCATCAACAAATTCTGCGACCAAGCAGTCAATCTTGAGAGCAACGATGAACCATGAACCGCAGAAACTTTCTCACCTTCGCAACCAAACCCGCCACAACTGCACGCGCTGCCCAGCGCGATGTATCGCGGCACGGCACATCTGCAAGGCGCAACGCCAATCTAACCGACCAGCAACTCGCCAGCCGCTTTCTGCAACAGGCGACGTTCGGCCCCACCCTCGCCGAAATTAACCACGTCACCAATATCGGTTTTGAAGCGTGGATCGACGAGCAATTCGCCGCGCCGCAAACGGACATTCAGGCGTACATGCTGAACGTCATTGAGCCGCTGTACCAAGTCGAAGAGACGCTGCTGCTGCACGTTCACCCGTTTCGCTGGGCGTGGTGGCAAGCGGTGATGACGGGTGCGGATATTTTGCGGCAGCGCGTGGCGATGGCACTCTCTGAGATATTTGTCATTTCAACCCGCACCGATGCGTTGGTCGATTGGAGCATCGCCGTCGGCTACTTCTACGATCTGCTGCTCAAGGGCGCGTTCGGCAACTACCGCGACCTGCTCTACGATGTCTCCGTCAGCCCTTCGATGGGCTACTACTTGAGCCATGCAGGGAATCGCAAAACCGATCTCGCCACCAACCGCTTCCCCGACGAAAACTACGCCCGCGAGGTGATGCAGTTGTTCTCGATTGGCCTATTCGAGCTAAACAACGACGGCACGCGCAAAAAAGATGGCAGCGGCAACGACATCCCGACCTACGACAACGGCGTAATCAAAGAGTTCGCCAAAATTTTCACGGGCATGACGTTTGAAGTCGATGGTCCCAACGGCCCCGATATTGTCAACGAGGATGATTTTGTCCACACGGAGCTGACTTGGGAAAACGGCAACTACCCGATGAAGATGTATGAGGCATTCCACGAACCCGGCACGAAGACGTTGCTCAATGGGTTTGTTGTGCCTGCGGGTCAAACGGGATTGCAAGATATATCAGATGCGGTTGACAACTTGTTCAACCATGCGAATGTGGGGCCGTTTATCGGCCGATTACTCATCCAACGCCTCGTCACATCCAATCCATCCCCCGCCTACATCAATCGCGTCGCCAATGCGTTCAACGACAACGGCAGCGGCGTGCGGGGCGATATGCAGGCAGTCGTCAAGGCGATTCTGCTCGATGATGAGGCACGCAACCCCACCTACATCAGCGATCCAACACACGGCATGTTGCGCGAACCGTTTGTGCGTTACGCCCAGCTTTGCCGCTCGTTGGAATCAAAAAACGAAAACGGCGAGAACCGCTACTACTTCTTCAGCGAAATTCCAGAATTTGCGCTGGCTCAATATCCATTTGCATCGCCCAGCGTCTTCAACTTTTTCTCGCCCGACTTCAAACCGCTCGGCGCACTCGAACAGGCGGGGCTAAACGCGCCTGAATTTCAAATCACAACGAGCGTCAGCGTCATCAAAACGCTCAATTTTTGGGAAGAGTCGGTGCTTGAGTTTGTTTTGGAAACGCCAAAGGGGATCGAGGACGGTGATGCGCTGCCGACTGACCGGATGCCGAATCTCTCAAATGTCGTGATCGACTACGCGCTGTTTGACGACATGACGATTGACGAGGTGATCGGCCGACTCGACCTCCTCCTAACCTACGGCACGCTCTCCACCCCCATGCGAAACATCATCCGCACCGCCCTAGTCAGCTACCACGACAGCGAAGGGGAATGGCAGGGAGTGCTTGAGCTTGCCGTTTATTTGTTTATGGCATCGCCGGAGTATGCGATTTTGAAGTAGGTGAGTGCAAATTGCATAGGTTTGATTAGAGCGTAGTGCGTGGTACGTGATACGTGGTCTTTACGCACCACGCACCACGCACTACGAAAGGATTTATCATGACACGCAAAATTTCACGCCGCCAATTTTTGGGAGAGGCTTCTTGTGCCTCCGTTGGATCGGCTTCACTTTTTTCGACGCTGTTGAACATGAAGATGGCGAATGCCGCCGCGACGTTTGACGGCAACGACGATTACAAAGCAC
>CAYMGE010000170.1:0-7083 GCA_964389925.1 uncultured Ardenticatenaceae bacterium | reverse complement strand
TTCAAAGTGCCGATGGATACGAATATACATTTGTGTAAAAATAATATGCTAAAGCACGTGAGTTTCCTCCCCGCCCTAAAGCGACGGGGTTTCCACGGGCTAAAGCCCAAAGAGCTATGAAACGCTTGATTTTTCTGCTATTCGCTTTGCTAGCTAGTTGTGAGGCAATCGAGACAATCCCCGAAGAGGATGTGGACAGTTTTTTGCCAGTTGTGACAGCGGAGAGTGATGGGCGTGACGTTGTCTACATCAATGGCGATATTTACACCGTCAATCCGGCGCAATCTTGGGTTGAGGCAGTCGCGGTGCGTGATGGGATGATTGTGGCGGTTGGGACGGAGGATGAGGTGTTTGCGATGGTGGATGAGACATCGGCCGAAATCATCGATCTCGACAGCACGATGCTCATGCCCGGTTTCCACGATATTCATCTTCACGCAATCGAAGCTGGCATGAACGAAACGCTCTGTTATTTTGAGCCATTTCTGCTCCCGGAAGAGTATATTGATGAAGTCAGCACCTGTGCAGCAACGCAGTCTGACAGCGAATGGGTACGTGGGACAGGGGTCAACATCGCCAATCTGCTCAATTATGATGGTTTCCCAATCGATCTACTCGACGAGGCAGTGCCAGACCGACCAGTTTTGATCCTCGATGACATCGGGCATGGCGGCTGGGCAAATACTTTGGCGATGGAGGCGATTGGATTTGACCAACTTGAGAGCCATCCGCCCGGCGGGCTCGTTGACCGCGATCCAGAAACGGGTCGATTGACAGGGATCGTCTTGGAAAATGCCCAGCAACCGCTTCGCACCACAGCCCTTTATCCGAACCCGACGAACCTAGAATTGGCTTATGAGGGGCTGCTGATCGCTCTCGATGCACTGGGTGAAAATGGCATTACGAGTGTGAGCGATGCGGGTGGTTATTGGACACGTGGACATGCTCAAGTTTGGCAACGTGCGGCCGATGAGCAGTTGCTCTCTGTCCGTGCGAACAACACCCTCTATCTGTTTCCTGACCGCCCCTTTGAGGAGCAGATGAGTGACTTTAAAGCACGATTTACCAATGACCCCGACAGTTTATTGCACTTTAACACAGCAAAAGTGTATATCGATGGGATTATCAGTCAGGGGACGGGCGTGATGATTGAGCCGTATGATGAACTATTTGGGCTGCCGGGTGTGCCAGAGGACGGCTTTCCCTATTTCACAATAGATATGCTCAATCGCTACACAAGAGAGCTTGATGCTGCCGGCTTCCAGATCAACTATCATGTGACGGGAGACAGGGCAACTCGTTTGGCACTAGACGCAATCGAGCAAGCCACAATTGCCAATGGCACAGAAGATCGTCGGCATCGGCTCACCCATCTCTATTTCGCCCATCCCGATGATCGCACGCGCTTTGAGGAACTGGGTGTGATTGCCGATTTGCAGCTTGCGCCGAGTGCGATCTCGGCCGATTATTTTAACAACATGCGCCTGCTGCTCGGCGACCGTGCGAATCACCTGCTCCCCGCCTTTGAGCTACACGCACAGGGCGCGACGGTCACGATCAGCAGCGATTGGGATGCGGACGAACTATCACCGTTTGCCAAGATCAGCTCAATTCTTGGTCAGGAGAATGCGCCATCGCTTGAGACGATCATCGAGTGGATGACAATCAACCCGGCGTATGCCGTCCATCAGGAGGAACTTATCGGGTCAATCGAGGTGGGCAAGGCGGCCGATTTTGTCGTCATCGACCAAAATATCTTTGACGTAAATCCCCGCCAAATCAAAAACACCACTGTCTTATTGACAATTCTGGAGGGCGAAGAGGTCTATCGACATAGGGATGCCCCGTAAGTTGAGCGGGCGAGGTGGAACCTCGTTTGTCTTAAAGAAGCTGCTCAATTGCACTCGGGTCTTCTTCATCCCCGACGGTTGCGACGCGAATGACTTCCAGCGTATGGGGCGCGATGAAGCCCGATGCAGCGGCGTGTTCGGCCGCCACAAAGCTATTCTCCGTCAGCACCATAGGCACGCCGTCCGCCTCTAACAGGTCAATGAGCGTGCGAATTTCCATATCACGCGCTTCTTGCGAAACGTCCCGAATATAGGCTGCTTTAATCCGCTTGGGAAATGCCTTGATGATGTTGCGGTAGATTTCGGGATCATGTTGCCCGCTGTCACCGAGCAGAATAAAGGGTAGGTCAGGATAGGCGTTTAGAATGCGCGAGATTTGTGCCGTTTTGTGATCGCCGTGACCGGAGGTGATGAATTTGTTTTCATCAATGCCTAGATCGCGCAGCATGAGAGGGCCGAGTGGAATGTCGTGAATTTTCATAAAGTCGATCAAAAGATCGTAGAGATTCCACGGACTGCTGCTGACATAGAAAATTGGGTTTTGGTCGCTGCCAGACATCCCGTTGACGAGTGAATGGTAAAAGGCTGCCACACCCGCAAAAGGCATTCGCATCTTGGCACTGTTGAGAAAGGTGAGTTTGGCGACCTTGATGAGATCGGTGGCAAACGTTTTGAGGATGGTGTCGTCGATGTCGCTGATGATGCCGTATTCGGCCGATTGTGCCGGAACCAGCACCTGTGCCATCGTAATCTCATCATCGACCGGTTCGATCAGTTCCACCTGAACTGTTTGCCATCCCTCATCGACAGATAAATTGCCCGCGACGAGTGCCGCCTCAAAATAGCCCTCTTCATCTGCCTCAACCTCACTGACGATACCGCCATACTTCAAGCGCAGGCGGGCATAAGGCAGCTCTTTTGAATTAAAACGACGATAGGAATTCAGCAGATTGTTCCACGTCCCGTCCTGATCCTGTGCGTCGCGTAGACCGTTTTCGCCCAGAACACGCCCGCGCACGATGAGATGGTCGTGCGTCCCAAACCAACGATAGGCTTGGACATAATAATCCCGCTCAGTCCCGATCCGTTCGTTGAGTTTTTGTGAAAGTGCTTCAAATTGATGTTCTGCTTCGTAGCCAAGTTTGTGAAGAATGTTACGCCATGTTGTCATCCTGCAATTATGCCGCAAAATTAGAGCTTGCGTGGTGAGTGTGCCACAAAATATATATGTTGAGGATGACTATCTCGATGACGCTCAAACAACTGATTCGCAGCCGCCGCGCGATTCGTCGCTACACAGACCAACCTGTCCCTCATGATCTAATTCGTGATCTGCTGGAAACAGCGACGTGGTCGCCATCGGCACACAATCGCCAGCCGTGGCGCTTTGCTGTGCTGACTGAGTTTGCCGACAAAGCGATGCTCGCAAACGCGATGGGTGAGCGATTGCGGCGGGATCGCTCGGCCGACAACGACCCACTCCCCGCCATTGAGCGCGATGTCCAACGCTCCTACGCACGCATCACGGGTGCGCCCGTCGTCGTCATTGTTTGTCTGTCGATGGCGGAGATGGACGTGTATGGGGATGCGCGGCGGGATGCGGCCGAAAAAACGATGGCTGTCCAATCGGTCGCTATGGCTGCACAGTCGCTTTGGCTGCTAGCACACGATGCGGGGCTAGGCTGTTGCTGGCTGTGCGCCCCGCTTTTTGTCCCCACACTCGTGCGCGATACGCTTGATCTGCCGGCCGACTGGGAGCCACAGGGATTACTGACGTTGGGCTGGCCGGCGCAAGAAAAAGTCAAAACTCGTGCGCCACTAGGTAGCAAGGTGAAATTTATTTGAGCCAGTGTGAAAGATCACGGCCGATGAGATCGCTAAGTTCGAGGATGTCCGCGCGGTAGTCGTCGAGCAGCGTGCGGCGGGTGGTGGGGTTAAGTGTGGGGCGAATTGTGTTGGCCTGATGCAGGCGGTCACGAATTGGGTGACGGACGCTGGTTGGGAGTATGGTGTTGATAACTGATTTTAGGGGATTCGGCCGAATCATTAGCTCGCGCAGCCATCCCCATTTTGGCGATCCTCCCACATTGCGACGCTTCAAGTCTGGCACAAATGTTGGCTCAACGTCGATAAAGTCATAGATTGACTGCACCAATTGGAGCGGGTCGCTGTGCCAATCTTCAAACAAGAACAATTTGAGCTGCTCACGCGGAAAAAATTGCAAATAGCGCTTTATCTGTTGGGTATAGAATCCCATTTCTCGATAAAACCAGTGTAACCATGGCCCCCAGCCGAGACAAATGCGTTCTGGCTCGGCCGCCAGTGCCGCCTCAAATGTCGTCAACGGCTCTAAGCCTGCCCGCCGAAAATGCTCGTAGTTGGCAAACGCCCGCTCAACCGGATGGCGCAAAATGGCGATCAGTTTTGCATCTGGCACATAGTGGTGCATTCGTTCAGGCGCAAGCGGGCTGGATAGATAGATTGGGGACGCATCGCCTAGCCGTTGAGCGGCCGATGCGCCGTCAAATTGCGCCCAAAAATCGTCGATTGTCCAGACACAGTTATAAGCAAGCCAGTGTCGGTCGGGTGGCGCATTAAAGTTGGCAGCACGATCAATCGTTTCCAGCGCAAAAAAGCTGTTGCCATTATTACGTGCCATAAAAATCTGTGGGTGCTGGTTGAGATAGTGATATAAAGAGACGCTGCCCGCTTTTGCCGCACCGAGCAGGACAAATTGAGGTAGATGCGAAGAAGCGTTAGACATATTTCTATATGCCAAGAAAGTGGCTACGCCGCGAAGATCCTCACCCCGACCCCTCTCTCACGCAATATCCTTTGCGCGGGAGAGGGCCGGGGTGAGGGTTTTTGCACTTTTCTGTAAAGACACGCTAAAGAGTAACGCTGGCGCGAACAGTCCCCGCACGGTCATGCTTGGCAATGAGATGAACTTCGGTGCCAGATGCTGCCTGTACGACCCACTCAAATTTGGCGAGGTTATCTGTGACATCGGCCGACCAAGCCGCAAATTGCAACTTCTGATCGCGCCCCGCCAACTGTCCGCCAAACGTTTTCTTCTCACCCATCAGCAACTTCGCACTTTTTGGCAAGTCAATATCTATCTCAAGCGGCGTGACGACCTTCATCACCTTGGCCTGCTCGCTCACGTTGGTTGGCAGATAGCCCGTGTTGTGAACGACAAAGCGAATGCGATGAACATCACCGTCAGACTGCACATCAGTGCTGTGTAGCTCTAGCTTGGGCGAGATGAGACAGCTAAAGAGACAGAATTCTGCCAGCGGTGCGACCTCTTTTTCGAGCAGCTCAAGCGGCGGGTTGCGCCACGTGTTGAGCGTGTCCCAGCCGCCGAGTTCGACTTTGCCGAGTTGCGGATGCTCAAATTCATACCAATCAACGTAGAACTCGGCCGAGACCGTCTCCTCAAACCATCTAAAAATCTTCACATCATGCTCACGTGGATGATACCCCCACCACTCGATATATTTGTAATCCTCGATACCGGCCTGTCGCTGAACGCTCCAGATTTCTGTCGTCCACGCATAGACACCCATGAATTCGTACAGCCAATCATCAAACGTCCCCTTGATTTGCGACTTTGGATCGTAGGCGAAATCGTGAAAGACTGAAATGGCGGGATAGCCTGTCATCTCTTTGGCTTTATCACCTAACTTTTTATAGGTTCGCAAATCATCTGTTGGCAGTTCGGTATCGGGTCCTTTTGTCGGTGGGCGCAGATGCACGCCGCTAAAAGTGTGGAAGCTGGTTCCACCCGTGATATTTTTGTGAGATGTGACCCATTCGATAGCTGCGCGTGGCTCTGGCTCGCTGCCTGCATATGTGCCGCCGCTCGTTTGTTGTGGTGTCCAAAAAACGGGGAAGTTGCGGTTGAGGTCAAGACCTTGCAAGCTAGGCGCACCCTTGAGCGTCACGCCATCGTAGTTTTGAATCTCACCCTCCGGCAGCAAGCGGTAGTATTCACCACCGGGCAGATCATCTGGCTCGCGTGGGACGAGCATTTGTGGAATCTCCGCATGGGGTTTCCAGCTTCCATTGGGGTCAGACACGCGCATCTGCAAAATTCGGCCGTCCTCATCAACATCCGCCTGATGCAAACCATCCAGTCGATCCGCGCGTGGATAAGGTTTCGTGCTGCTGCGAATAAAGCGCGGCACGTCCGCCAACGCCCACTCTGCCCCATCTGGATTTAGACGTGGTACGATATAAAACGTGCGTGTATCGAGCGCATAGGTCACGCGCTCATCGTCCCCATATTGTGTCAAAAGCATGTTGGCGAGATAGAGCGCGGCGGTTGAAGCCGAAAGCTCGGTCGCGTGGATGTTGCCGTCAACCCAGTAGGCCGGTTTTTCGCCGTGTGCGCCCGTCTCCTGATTGGTGATGGTCAATATCCAAATATCGCGCTCTTCATAGCTCTTGCCCAGCACGTCGAGCGTACACAGCGTTGGGTAATCCTCTGCCCAACCCTCAACAATTTTTGTCAGGTCGTCATAATTGTAATAGCGGTCAAATTTTATTTTCATAACTACATGATTCGTTCTGCGCCGTTTGTCGGATAGCAGACGTAGACGTTTGGTTTTTTTCCTGTGGCTGCTTCGTATTCTGCGGCGACGCTGGTGGTGAATTGGGGGGTGAAGTCGGCCGAAACCAACGCCACCGCACACCCACCAAATCCCGCCCCCGTCATCCTTGCCCCAAAGCACCCCTCTTGCTTTTTCGCAATTTCAACAAAAATATCTAGTTCATCACAAGACACTTCAAAATCATCGCGTAGGCTATCATGGCTCGCATTCATCAACGCGCCCAGTCCGACGCTATCCTCGCGCTGCATCGCAATTGCCGCCAGCAGCGTGCGCTCATTTTCTGAGATAACGTGTCGCGCTCGCTGCAACGATAGTGGCTCCAGCTTGTCTTGTTTTTGCAAGAAGGTGTACAGGTCAACGTCGCGTAGCAACTCGACACCTAAAACGGCTGCGGCCGCTTCACATTGCTCGCGCCGCTCATTGTATTTGCTATCAACTAACCCACGCCGCACCATCGTATCGAGGACAACGACAGCCGTCGCTGCTGGCAGTGGCACCGCCGTCATCTCTAGCGAGCGGCAGTCGATGAGCAGCGCATTGCCTGCTGCCCCGTTGGCTGAAATCATCTGATCCATGATGCCCGTCTGTACGCCCATCCACTGATTTTCGACGCGCTG
>CAYMGE010000169.1:0-7111 GCA_964389925.1 uncultured Ardenticatenaceae bacterium | reverse complement strand
TTATTTTTTGCTTCAGTTGCAGCGACTGATTGCATGATAAACCTCGTTAGCTGAAATGTTTAGCTGACGATAGTGTAGCGTAGATTTTGGGATAAAACGATTATGAACAAGATTGAGTTTGCAAATACAGGTGTAGAAATCTCCGAAATGTGTCTCGGCACGATGATGTTTGGCGACCGCTGTGATGAGGCGGAGTCGGCGCGGATTCTTGGCACGGCGATGGACAACGGCGTGACGTTTATCGACACGGCGGCGGCGTATGTCGGCGGCGCGACCGAAGAGATTTTAGGGCGCATCATCAAGGGGAAGCGCGATGAGCTATTTATCGCCACTAAGGTGACCAAGAACGTCGATCCTGCGTGGATTACGCAGAGTTTGGACGAGAGCTTGACGCGGATGCAGATTGAAACGGTCGATCTGTTCATGATTCACTGGCCTCGTCAGCAGATGCAGATCGCGCCGATGATGAAAGCGTTGAACGATGCGGTTGAGGCGGGGAAGGTGCGCTTTATTGGGTGCTGTAATTTTCCCGCGTGGCTGTTTGCCCACTGCAATGCGGTTGCGGCGAGTAACGGCTGGGCGCAGTTTGTCAACAATCAAATTCCTTACAACTTGATTGAGCGTGGGGCGGAGGTAGAAGTGTTGCCGCAAGCGGAGGCGACAAACATTGCGATTACGACGTATCGGTCGTTGTGTTTGGGGTTGCTGGCGGGGAAGTACAAACCCGGTGAGGCGATTCCAGAGGATTCGCGGGGGCAGACGGACAAGCGGGTTCCGCTGTGGCTGGATCGGTATAGCGATGCGTTGACGGGGTTTAACCAGTTTGCTGCTGACCGTAATTTGCATCCCGCGCAGTTGGCGGCGGCGTGGGTGCGTCATTCGCTGGGGGTGGCTGCGCCGATTGTGGGGGTGAGTTCGGAGCGGCAGTTGCACGCTTCGATTAAGGCGTTTGATGTGGAGTTATCGGCCGAAGAATACGCCGAACTCACCAACCTCTTCTCCGCAACTGCTGTGCAAGAAGAGTCGGGCGGCAATTTTGCCCCATTACGGCGGTCGATGACGTTGGTAGGTTGACGTTTATCGTAGGAACTAATCAAACGAAGTGTCATGTCTAGTTATGATGTCAGTGCGGTTTATGCAAATAGATGGACGGACTCGATTAGTCGAAAAGAGGAATCTAATATGCAGGTTTTCATACCATTGCGAAGTAATGTTTACTCAAGTGGTGATCAAGCTCTAGAACAAGACATTCGTTCAAGAATTAAGTTAGCTCTTCTAATCTACGATAATGTAGTTGTTGAAGATGGAGCATATAGTTCGAGCATCATCAATGATGAATTCCTGTTTCAAAGCTACATTCCACCAAGTAAATTGAACTTTAGTCGGCGAATGGGATTCATGAAGGGCGAAAATGATTCTAATTATATGAAGATGATGATTAGGCCATCAGGATCATTTGAGCCAATGGAAACTGTTATCGAAGGTCCCGCCGTTTCAATGCGAATCGACTTCTATCATATATTGCAAGAGTTGCACAATTTACGAGAGGACTGCATACAGTGGGTGCAGGTTGATGATTCAAAAGTGCCAAATGAATTACAACAGACGTTTGCAAAAGCTGATACTGATTCAATCAAAGAACTCGCAGAGTTCAATAGATTGAATCGAGATATTGCAGTTGGAAACCTGCTAGAGGCAAGTTTGTTAGTAGACCCACATCATCATTTACTTCTTGAGGCCAAACGACATCTTAATTTGCCTGAACATCATTTCCTGCCCGATGTTGATTACGCTGTAGCTCATAACTTAGTAAGGATACGTGTTCCTGATTTAGATAAATTGAGTTTTGAAGAGGTTTTAGATTTGCGCTCCGATCAACTGTGGAACGATTTTCGTGGTGGTATAAATCTCATTGCACAAAAGATTTGGGAAGAACCTACTACCCTTACAGACGAGCAAATGTTCAGAGACGCTGTAAATATTCACCTAAGCCGTGCGATTTTTGAGGAAACTGATAGGAGAGCAAAAAGTTATATCGATCTTGCTGGGGACACATTTATGGCATTCTTTTCAATCTTGCCATTTGTTGGCTACGCTGCGACGGCATGGTCGCTTGTCCGTTCTGGTAGTGAGTACAGTGAACACCGTCAGGGGTGGATAGGTTTCATTGACAAAGTTAAAAAGGCAAGTGAGCAAATAAAATAGTATAGCTCTGAGTCACTCAAAGAGCTTGTGAGGTATATCATGCGAGTAAGATGGATCAGTATCATCATTTTGATAATCGTTCTGGTGGGCTGCGGTTCTGACCCTGTTGTGGAACAGGAGCAGCCGATTGTTTTGCCGACGATGGAAGAGATCGTCGAGACGGTAGAGACGATTGTGGAGGAGGTCGCGGAAGAGACGGTTGAGGAGGTCGCTGCGCCGCCACAACCAGAACCGACGCGGCGTTCGATTGAGACATCGGGGCCGATTAGCGATCCAGGGCCGTTGCTGGACGAGTACATGAGTGAGGGGTTGTTTATTTCGCACTTTGATTCGGCCGATACTGAACTCTGGTACTCCTACTCGCAAGACACCGAAACGACCGTCAATCGCTCCGATCAAGTTGTGCCAGAAGGGTACATTTCCTCATCGACATGGCACGCCAAACAGACAGATAAATGGGTGCAGCCGACGGATGACCTCAACTTTCAAGCTGACAACTTTATTGCGGGGGATGGGGCGGCGATGTGGTCGGATACCGTTCTCAGCACGCGCTTGACCGCCATCGACATTCCGCACGATTGGAGTGAGTACGCATTTTTGTCGTTTTGGGCGCATTCGGCCGTTGCCAACGATGCAGGTATTCAACTCGCTATCTACTCCGAACTCGACTCCTCCAGTGCAGATGACTACTACAAAAAGGAAATCATCATCGACTGGGAAGGGTGGCGACTGTTTGAGATTCCGCTGCATGAGTTTGTCAACACGCGGGAGCCTGTCGGCTGGCACAAAATCGACTACATCAAAATCGCGTCGAGCGGTTGGGGACATACCCCGTATGAAGATACGCAGTTGATTTTTGACGAGATGAAGCTGTCGAACGTGCGGCTGGGGCCGAAGCTGTCGATTGATATTCCGACTGATTTGGAGCATCCGCATCTGTTTTTGAATTCGGCCGAAATCGCCGAAATCAAGCAAAAAGTCGAAACCTACGATTGGGCAAAAAGTGCCTACGACGCATTGCAAGCCCGCGCCGATAGCTTGATCGGTGTTGAAATCAGCGTGCCAGAGACGGGCGGCGGCTTCTATCACGACGACGACGCTACGGCCTACGCCATCACAGAACGCCACTACGAACTATCTGACCGAGCGCGTGATTTGGGCTTGATGTATCAATTCACGGGCGACGCAGCGTATGCGGAAAAGGCGAAAGAGATCATGCTCGCCTACACCGAAACCTACGCGACTTACGAGATCACTGATAGCAAGGGTCGCACAGGGGATGCGGCCGATGCGGGCGGTCGCGCCACATCGCAAGCGATCAACGAAGCCCGCTGGATCATCCCGCTGGCGTGGTCTTTTGATCTCATCCACGACCAAATGAGTGAGGCGGAACGGACGACGATTGAAGATAAGTTGCTGCGCCCGGCGGCCGAGTTGATCATGCTCAACAATGAAGGGCGACACAACCATCAGACTTGGTACAACTCAGGCGTGGGCGTGATCGGCTTTGTGTTGGAGGATGCGGAGTACATCTGGTATGCGCTGCTCAAGGACGACAGCAGTTTGAACTATCAGCTTGACAAGAGCGTGACGGATGACGGGATGTGGTACGAGGGGTCGATGCACTATCAGTTTTACGTGCTGCGTGCGTTCCTGCCGTTGATGGAGGCGACCCATCACGCGGGGTTCAACGTCTACGACAATCCGCAGTACAAGGCGTTGTTTGACTTTATGGTGACATACGCCGATCCAAATCTGGAAATGCCGACAATTAACGATGGGCGCGTCGTCAACCTGACCGATTCAGATCGCGTGACCTATTACGAATTGGCGTATCGGCGTTTGGGCGATCCGACCTATGTGCCGATTATTGAGCAATCACAACGCACGGACTTGAACGCGCTGCTGTATGGGGTGGGGGAGTTGGGGGAATCTGCTAGCCCAGCGTGGGAGACTGAACTTTATGCGGACTCTGATTTGGCTGTGTTGCGGTCTGGATCGGCCGATTCTGGCATCCAAGCAACCGTCAACTTCATGGGCTATCAAGGCGGTCACAGCCACGCCGACCAGATGAGCTTCGTCCTCTACGGCAACGGTGAGGAACTTTCGCCTGATATGGGTTCGATCAAATATCGCTTGCCAGAGCAGGAGGGGTATTTCAAAACATCGGTTGCCCACAATGTGCTGGTTGTTGATGGCACATCGCAGGAACGTGCGCTCGGTGCGACCATGACGAAATTTATCGCTGAAAACAGCGTGCAGATGATCCAGACGCGCAGCAGTGATTTGTATGAAGGCGTGACCCTACAGCGCACACTGTTGATGAACGATGACTACCTGATTGACCTCTTCAATGCGACGAGCGCAGACGCGCACACCTACGATTGGGTCTATCGCAATTTCGGCAACTTCTCGACCGATAGCGATGGGTTCGCGCCGCTCGATGAACTGTCAGGTGTGGATGGATATGGGTATTTGACGGGCGTTGAATCTGTCCAACTTGACACCGATTTGCAAGCTGATTGGACTGTTTCGGCCGATGCCAACGTCCGCGCCACGCTACTCGGCGCACCCGGCACCACCTACGTCACAGCACGCGGCCCCATCGCCGCCCGTGTTGGTGATGAGATTGCGGGACAGCCGATTCCGATCATCATTTCGCGTCGTGAGGGGGTTGTATCCACGCAGTTTGCGTCGATTATTCAGCCTTATGGGGATTCGGCCGAACTCATCACCCTCACCGATGTATCAATCGAGAGCGGTCGCGCCCTTGAAATTGCACGCAACGACGCAACCGACCTGCTCATTCTCGACGACGCATTCAGCACTAAAACGATCAACGGCCTGCAATTCACAGGCACATGGGGCTGGATTTCGCAAACCGACGGCGAACTGAATTGGGCATACACCACTGGCACGGAACTGGTCGGCGACGGCTGGCGACTGGCTCAAGAAGATTTGAGCGGTCTCGACGAACCCGAAGGGATGAGCCTCTACTTCGAGCCAATGGGCGAAAATCGCGTCATCGTTCGCAACACCTACGAATTTGTCAGCTTTATCATCGTTGAAGGGCTCCTCGCTTCTGCCAGCGAAATCAACGAACTCGACATCGACGGCAACTTCATCCGCACGATGCCGGCCAAGACGAATGAGGGTGGCGTGGTCAAATTCTTGGCGCAGCCGGGCATGACGTATGAGATTTTAGGTGAATAAAGAAGATGTACCACAGAGAGCGCGAAGAGCGCAGAGACAAATCAAAGAGAGAATATCTGAATTGCCATCTAAAACGAGGCTACCAGCCAGCAAACACTCAAATGAGAACTTCCAACCCTTTGCGCTCCATCAGGTCGAATAGCTTTTGTGAAGAGCCAGTCGGTTTTTTGTTGCCCTGCTCCCACTTTTGCACAGTCGAAACACTCACATTGAACACAGAGGCTAACGCCGCTTGGCTTAACCTAAATCGCTTACGCAAGGCGATGATTTCATCGGGTGCGTACTCTTTGACATCTGGCAAACAGAGCTGCTGGATATTTTTCATTGTGATTTCATCGACCAATCCGTCTCGATTCAAATCATCGACGACACTCAAAATTGATTCTGCAATCGATTCTCTCATCATTTCACCTCTATTAGCGAGCCACTTCGTATCGTTGTTTGCAATTCGTCCACAGATAGTTCAAGCAATAGCTTGGCTAAATTTTTGAAAGCGAGAAGTTCTCGTTTACTCAAACTGCTCTTTTCATTTTTGGCAAAGCCATGTACAAAAATAATTCTATCATCTCGTTTATAACAAAGAATCGTTCTCCCGCTTCCACTTTTGCCCTTACCACGAAATCGGATACGTTTCTTGAAAAGGTATCCTCCTAAGTTTGCTTCAAATTGCCCATTGATGACCTCCTCTAAAGCTGTAGCGAGTTCCTCTGCGGGAATTTTTTGTTTCGATGCCCATTTCGCAAAATGTTTTGTCATCAACTTTCTCATCACGCCACTGTAGCACTTAGTCCTATAGTCGTCAATCTATTTCAGATGAGCCAACTCAACAACCAACGCAGTAAACCGACGAAAAAGAACCCGTTTATATGTTACATGGAGTTACCTTACTGGGAGGTAGTTAGCAAATGAAATTAACCGCACTCGTTTTAGGCACAGGCTATGCAGGACAAGGCCACACGAAGGCGTTGCGCGATGTTGGGGTTGAGGTTGTGGGGATGGTGGGGCGGACAGCGCATGTGTTGGAGAGGGTTTCGGCCGATCTCCGCATCCCCTACCACAACACCGATTGGGAACAAGCCCTCAGCGACCTGAAACCCGACATCGTCGCCATTGGCACACCGGGTGGGGCGCACGTCAAACCGATTTTGGCGGCGTTGAAACACGGCTGTCACATCTTTTGTGATAAGCCATTGGCGACGACGGCCGACGAAGCAAAACAACTTTACGAAGCGGCAAAAGCGGCGGGGGTCAAGACGGCCTACGCCGCCTCCTACCGCTACATGCCCGATGTGTTGTTGGCAAAAGAGTTGGTCGCAAACGGGGCAATCGGGGAGCCGCAGGAAGTGGAGTGCATCTCCCATTTCAACCTCAACCCGCTGATCCCGTTTGGCTGGTCGCATCGGCTCGACACGGGTGGCGGACGGCTCAACAACAACTTTGTGCATAAGCTGTCGGTGGTCGAGCATGTGTTGGGTGGCAAATTGACGGCAGTGAACGGGACGACGCGCAGCGATCTGAAGCGTGCGCCGATTGTGTCGGGTGTCCACAACTTTAAGACGCGGCGGGAGTTTATTCCAGAAGATGCGAATGACCCCACGCTCGAATGGGCAGAATCAGACGCAGATTGGTCATACACCGTCCTCGCCAAACTCCACGCACCACGCACCACGCACCACGTCTCTGCCCTCTTCAA
>CAYMGE010000168.1:0-7117 GCA_964389925.1 uncultured Ardenticatenaceae bacterium | reverse complement strand
GACGTGTGGCACGTCATTTGGGGCGGCGAAAAGCCAATGGATTTGACCTACTTCACCGCCACGCTCAAAAGCACTAGCTTTCCGCCATATGACCCATGGTACGCGGGCGGTATGTTGAACTATTACTATTTCGGTTTTGTCTTCGCCGGCGTTCTGACGCAAATACTCGGTATCGTGCCTACCGTCGCCTACAACCTGATCATTCCGATGCTGTTTAGTTTTACGGGGCTAGGCGCATTTTCTGTCGCGTATGATTTGGTTGCAAGTCACAGGGGGCGAGGCGCAACTGATGAGACTCAACGCTTGAAATCAGCGCAAAAAGGGCGGGTGTCGCCGATGATCGCGGGCGTGTTTGCAGCAGTACTGGCTGTTCTGTTGGGGAATTTGGCACAGGTTAAGACAATTATTGAGTGGTATACAGCGGACTTTTTCTATCCTGGCAACTGGTTTTGGAACGCCTCCCGCGCCATCACAACACCTGAAGGAACCGTCCAGCCGATCACGGAATTCCCCTATTTCACCTTTTTGTACGGCGACCTGCACGCCCACATGATCGCCCTCCCGCTCACAATGTTGGCACTGGGTTGGGTGGTAAATCTCGCCCTCAGCAATCAGTTTCCCATGAGGAATTTCGCCGCTTGGTTTGTCGGCGCACTCGCCATCGGCGTTCTCTACCCAACAAATAGCTGGGATTGGCCAACCTACTTGGTACTTGCCACAATTGCCGTTTTCCTTCTAAATTTGCGTCGTTTCGGCACGTTAAACGTTCAACTCATTGCCAATTCCGTTTGGCAGATTGCGTTTCTGTATGCGCTCTCCTACATTTTGTTTCTGCCATTTCATAAGACGTTTGGGGCGGGATTTACAGAAATTGGCTTTTGGGACGGTGCAAAAACGGGGTTGGGCAGCTATCTTTTAATTTATGGGCTGTTTCTACTCTTGACATTGGTACTGCTCGCACAACTGTTTAGGGCGTGGATGCGTGATCTGAGTCTTGCGACCCGTGAGAAGATGGAGCCATTTGCGCCCGCAATGACAGTGGGGGTGGTTGTGATTGGTTTAATCACGTTCGCGCTGTTTGGATTGGGCTATCAGGTCGGGGCAGTGGCATTTCCGATCATTACAATGGCAGGGCTGTTAGCCTTGTTTGGGAATTTGTCGCAGACGAATCGTCTGATTCTTGCCTTAGTTGCTTCTGCATTTGGCTTAACGCTAATTGTCGAATTTGTTGTGATTGAGGGGACAATCGGCCGAATGAACACCGTCTTCAAGTTCTATATGCAGGTCTGGATGCTCCTGAGCGTGCTGGGCGGCGTTGCCCTCGCCAGCGTTGTGCAACATTGGCGCAACTGGGGCGGAACGCGCAAAACCGCATTTTCCTCCGTATTTGCCCTGCTCGTTATCGCCGCGCTACTCTACCCAATCACAGCGACACGCGCCAAATGGGACATCCGCAACCCAGACGCACCGACGACGCTCGACGGCATGGCGTTTATGCTTTCTGAGTCATACGAAGATTCAGGGCGCACAATTTCGCTTGCGTCTGACTATGCCGCCCTGCGCTGGATGCAGCAGCATATCGAAGGATCGCCCGTCATTGCGGAAGCATACAGCAGCAATTACTATCGCTCTATCGGTAATCGAGTTGCCATGTACACAGGGTTACCTACGATCATTGGCTGGCAAGGGCATCAGGCACAGCAGCGGGCGGCCGTCCCCGATGCGCGACTAGGGCAGCGCACCGCAGATGTGTCGTTGCTGTATAATTCTCTGGACTTCAATACTGCACAACAGATTATCGGCCGCTATGACGTGAGCTACATCTATGTGGGTGAACTCGAACGCGCCTACTACGATTTCAATGGTCTCTATAAATTTGAACAAATGGCACAGCAAGGGTTGCTTGAAATTGTCTATGCGGAAAATGGGGTGACGATTTATCGGGTGTTGGAGCGGCCGATTGCGACAAACTCATGAGAGGCGGCAAATGCAATGGTTGAGATCAGAGCCTAGAATGATTATTAATTTGGATAAACTGGGATTGGTGGTAGCAGAATGATCGTAGATATTTTCGCCACACTACGTTGGTGGCTGGCAATTTTTGTGCTTGGCGCGGCCGCAACGCCGCTGACGTGGTATTTTTTCGGCCGTCTAACCACAAACCGAAAACTCCCCTCGCTCGGCTATCCATTTGCCAAACTGGTCGGTCTTCTGCTCGTTAGCTACTTTTTCTGGCTATTGGGTTCGCTCGGCTTTCTACAAAATAGCGTCGGCGGTATTTTATTTGCCCTGCTTCTCACAATTGCCCTTTCCACTTGGGCGCAAGCAAAACGCGACCAATCGATCAAAGGGACGCTACGCGAAAATTGGCAACTGTTTCTGTTTACGGAACTTCTGTTCGCTGCTTGCCTATTCTTTTGGGCGTATGTGCGGGCGCAAAATCCGTCGATTGTGAATACAGAGAAACCGATGGAGTTTGCGTTTTTGAACGCCATCGGCCGATCTCCCTCCTTCCCACCCCTCGACCCATGGCTCTCAGGCTTCGCCATCAGCTATTACTATTTCGGCTACGTGATGGTCAGCGTACTGGCGCGACTCGCAATGGTGCGCGAGGCGATGGCGTTTAATTTGGGGATGGCGTGGCTCTTCGCGGGGACGATTACGGGAGCATTCGGCGTAATATACGACCTCATTCTGCTTGCCAGAGCGGACAACGAGCAGCCGAAAAGTGTCAGTATTCCCGTGACGATTGCGCTGATCGGGGCGTTGGCGATTGGGTTGGCGGGGAACTTGGAGATCATTTTTGAGGTGGCTCATGCTAATGGGGTGGGATCGGCCGAGTTCTGGGAGAACCTCGACATCCGCGACATCAACACGCCGCCCGTCGTCGCAGAAACCCCACGCTATGAAACGACGGGCTGGTGGTGGTGGCGATCTTCTCGCGTCATCAATGAATATCATCTCAGCGGCCGCAATGAGACAGGCCTCAACCCGATTGCCGAAGTGCCGTCTTTTAGCTTTTCATTGGGGGATTTGCATCCACACGTCTTAGCCTTGCCCTATGCGTTTTTGAGTATCGGCGTGGCACTCGTCTGGTTTTTACGCAGAGAAGATGAAAAAATCTCGCCCAAAAATCCATTCTTTTGGTTGACTGCACTTGTCATCGGGGGTCTCTCATTTCTCAATACATGGGATGTTTTAGTCCATCTATTTTTGCTAGTGGGCGCGATTGGCTTGACGCGCTGGCGACGAGATGGACGGTGGGGCAATGCGGTTGTGCGGGAGAGCGTCATCGCTGCGCTGGCATTTGGTGGCGTGGCCTATCTGCTTTATTTGCCATTTTATATCGGGTTTAGCTCGCAGGCCGGTGCGCCATTTATTTTGCCGATGTTGATGCGGCCGACGCGCCTAGCACACTTTCTCGTCATTTTTGGAATGCCACTACTCGTCATAACATTGCTAGTTGGGACTTTGCTTATGCAGCAAAAGTTCCGGTTTTGGCAACGGGGATTAGCGACGGGGATTGGCCTCGTGGTCGTCTTATTTGGGGTGATGACGTTTATGGGGTTTGTGATTGGGGTGGCGGATTTCGGCCGAATTTCCAATCTCGCCAACGAACTCAACATCCCCATCCCCGCCCGTGAAATTGGCAGCGATGGCGCAGTCGGTGCTTCCATCTCCGCCATCTTCAAACTACTGCCCACTATTGTATCCGCACGGCTCGCTTACCCATTCGTGACGCTGTTATTAGCATTTCTGGTCGGTGGCAGCGTCATGATCGCCAGTGAGAAATTGTCGGGAGATGACAAACAGTTGCCCGTCAGCCAAACGTCGAATGCGATTTCTCCACTGCCATTCGTCTTACTGTTGATTTTGACGGGGGCATTGTTGACGATAGGCCCTGAATTTGTCTATTTACGCGATCAGTTTGGTCAACGGCTGAACACAATTTTCAAATTTTACTATCAAGCGTGGGCTTTATTTGGTATTTCGGCCGCGGTTGGCCTTTATATTTTGAGCCAACAAGTGCGACTTGTTGGGGCGATTGCCGGTGTTGGCTATCTCGCATTACTGGTCGGCTCAATGCTCTTTCCCTACTACATGATCCGCTGGGCTGATGCCAGCTATACCGAAACGCCCACGCTCGACGGATTGGCATTTGTAAGCGTGTATAACGGTACAGAGTACGATGCGATTCGCTGGTTGCAGACGCAGGTCGAGGGTACGCCAGTTATCTTGGAGGCTGTCGGTGGGGCTTACAGCGACTTCGGCCGAGTCGCCGCACGCACAGGCTTGCCCACACTATTAGGCTGGGCAAACCACGAACGCCAATGGCGCGGCGCAGACCACCCCGAACCCGGCGCACGTGACCCGATTGTGCGCCAGATTTATGAACAACCAGACTGGTTTGGCGTGCCGGACCTGCTCGATCAATACAATATCGACTACGTGTACGTCGGTTCGCTTGAGCGGTCAGAATATGGTGAACAAGGCTTACAAAAATTTGCCGAAAATATGGAAGTGGCATTCCAGAATGAAATGGTGACGATTTATGCTTGGAAATGAAGTAATAGTAGCCAGTGAAGAGGAGATCATCGAGCCATCCCCAGATGTTGCTATCGAGGAGCGTCCAGTAGAATTACTGTTGAGGCACGACCCTTCACGGTTTGCTGAAACCCGCCCACTGCTGACAATTGCAGATGGGCTATTGGGCTGCATTTTGCTCATGGCGAGCGTGTTGCTATTTGCACAGATGGATGCGCTGCCGTTGAGTTCGGCCGAAGCCCTCAACGCCCTCCCCGTCTATCAATTTGCCAACGGTCACGACTTCACTATCAACTCCCCTGCCTACTTCACATTAACCGCCCTTCTCTCACCATTTATCGGCTATGGCGACGTTGGGGTGCGAGCCATTCCGGCTCTATTTGGCCTGCTGGCGGTTGGATTACCATGGCTGTTGCGAAAGCAAATTGGCACGATTGGCGCACTCATCGCGGCACTGTTGTTCGCCGTTTCCCCGACAACTAATGCGCTGACACATCTCGCCGGGGGCGAGAGTATTGCCATTTTCGCGGCGTTTTTGATGTTTGTGGCGTGGGTGAACTGGGGAGAATCGGCCGATAATCGCTGGCTCCTCACTCTCACCATTGCCGCAGCACTTGGCATGGCAAGTGCGCCGCTTTTCTACAGCCTACTTTTGACTGGCGCAATCAGCTTGGCAATTGGTCGTGTCTTTACAACAAACAGCGCAGAAGTCGATGAGGCTTCTTTTGACCATGCAATTTTTCGTATCCCCTTGATCGTTGGCGGCGTTGTACTTGTCAGCCTTAGCACGATAGGACTCGCTGTGCCATCTGGGTTGGGCGCGGTTGCCAATGTTTTTGGGGAATGGCTTGGGCAATTTCGTTTAGGGAGTGGATGGTCAACACCACTTTTAGCCCTTTTGCGTTATGAGATCATCCCATTATTGTTGGGCATCATAGCGATTAGTGTCACTTTGTTGACAAATGAGCGCAGAACAAAATCGCTGCTGTTTTGGGTTGTCTCTGGTCTAATTTTGACGCTACTCCAAGCAGGGACAGTTGAAAATGTTATCGCAATGGTGCTGCCGCTGTTTTTGCTGATTGGCTATTTGGCGGCGCGTATTTTTGAAAAGCTGGCGGCGCGTGGGATGTGGTTGATCGCGGTGGCGACATTTACGTGGGGCGTAATTGCGCTGGTTAATTTCGGCCGATTCATCAAAAATCCCGCCAATATCGCCGCCCCCTTCATCGCCATCACCCTTCTACTCGTCCTCATTTTCAGCGTCGGCTACTTTCTGCCACACTTACCGACCGTCTCACAGGCATTTCTGCTCGGCACAATTGCTATCTGGGCATACATCGGCTGGGGGACAGCATGGACGTTGACACATCGCACAGGCAACGACCCACGTGAACTGTGGGTCACAGAGGGCGTAGACAGCGACATCAAGCTAATGCGCGAAACGTTGCAAGAAGCGTCGTTCCAACTGGTCAACAGCAACTCCGAACTCGAACTTCTTTCCACCGTCGATCATCCCGCCTTGCGCTGGTATTTGCGCGACTTTGAAAATGTCGAGTTTGTGGCGGGGATTCCCGTGGGCAGCTCGGCCGAGGGCCTCATCACGCCCGCCAGCGAAACGCCCTCACTCAGTGGCAACTACGCCAAGGCGACATTTGATTTCAGCCAATCTGACTTTGCGACTGTTGAAGAGGAACCTTTGTTAAACATATTGCGTTATTGGTTTTTCGGGCAATCCAATGAAACGCTACAGCCAGAACAGCTCGATGTCTGGTTAAAACTTGACTAAACAGTTGTTTCGAGATGTTCAAATCCCGAAACACGCAAAATAATCTTGAGTACAACGACCTACCATCACATTCCTGCCGTTCCCGTAGAAAAAGACGACTATCAGCGGCTCGTTGACCGCTGCCTTGCAGGGGAGGAGGTCGCCTATACGCTGCTCTATCGAGCGTGCGCTAGCCAGATTTATCGTCTCTGCTTTAGTTTATTAGGCAATGAAGAAGATGCAGAGGAAGTGCTGCAAGACAGCTTTGAATACGCTTTTCGTCGCCTGCACACTTTTGACGCGCACAAGTCTGCTTTTCGGACATGGCTCTATCGCATCGCCATCAGCCGCGCACGCAACAAGCGGCGGCGCAAATGGTTGCCGACCTTTTCGATCAATCAGATGGTCGAAGATACCGTCACCGATCATCAGTCACCTGACCCGCTGGCAGTTGCACAGATGACAGAAGAGCAGCAGCGCGTTTGGGCAGCAGTTCAGGCGTTGTCGCCCAAACTGCGTGAGGTAGCGGTGTTACGCTATTATGATGGGCTGAAATATCGTGAGATTGGCGAGATATTGGGGATTGGGGGGAAATCGGCCGAGTCCAGAATGCGTCTCGCCCACAAAAAGCTCAAAGAGTTACTATCATAAAAAAACTCAAAGCGAAATCCGCACCCTTTCGATCAATGAGTTTAACATCATCTTTCATCTGCGTTTGGATAGGCGGTCGCGCTGAATATGAGCGTCTAATCTCAATACCATTCAAATAAGGAAAAAAAGAGAAAGACAAAAGGCGACAAACCAGAG
>CAYMGE010000167.1:0-7223 GCA_964389925.1 uncultured Ardenticatenaceae bacterium | reverse complement strand
CTGCAACAATTCCCGAAACATGTTTTCAAAAGTAAATGAAACACACCCAAAAAATATCACCAGCGCGGCTGATAATGCCAACAAAATGCCGCCGCAGGGCAGTAATTTGGGCAGCCGTTGGCGGGCGTTTTCGGCCGAAAATCACCACGCCGCACGCCCCCAACCGCATCCCAAACGTGGCGCAAGACAACTCGAATCGCCGCCCCCACGCCGAAATCTGCCAGCTTAAATGGACTCGCCTCAGCCTCATTGATGTGCCAATAAAATCCATCGGCAATTTTGCCATCTTGCAGCCCAGCGCGAACGCCTAGCGCATAGATCACCAGTTGCAGCCGATCCCCACGCTTGACGTGATCCTCCTTGTAACCGCTACTTCCGGCTGTCTTGTAGTCAACGATGCGATAGTCGCCGTCCGCGTTACGGTCGATTCTATCGACTACGCCGCGCAGTTGGGCAACGTGCTGCCGCTCGCGCAGAATTAAACGCGCAAATTTGCGCTCAAACTGTACCGGTGTGTAGCCATCGGCCGCCTCATGCAACGCCTCAATTGTCTTTTGCAAGGTGACGAGAATTTCATTGCGGGTCTGTTGCCACCATGGATTCGGCCGAAAACCCTCTTCCTGCGGCGCACTGTCCAAAACCTCGCGCGCGACCCCTGGTAAATTCGTCAGCAAACGCGCCAAGTCATTGCGCTGATGTGGCAACGTCTCTGCATAAACTCGCTCCAAAATACGATGATAGATCGTTCCCAATTGACGCACATCAAGCCCTATTTGTGGCTCTGGGCGCGGCTCCAACTTTGTGACATAGCTGACGAAGAAGCGATAGGCACAACTGCGGTACATCTCGACTTGGGATGCGCTCCACGTGTAGGTGGGGCCAAAGTTTTCTTGGAAGTAGTCGGGATCGAGCCGCCCATCATACGCGCTGACACGGCCGGCGACCCGCGCTGAGATAATCTCGGCCGACCGCTGCAACCGCTCCCAACGCGCTCCCTCTTTCTCTCGTATCCAGCGACCCGCCGCCAACTCACCACCCTGCGCCAGACTCGCCAACAGCTCGGTTATGCTGGCAGCTTTAGTCGCTGCCAGATGCTGAGTACTCATGACACGCTGTGGTTGCACGCCCGTCTCTGTCCAGAATGGCGACGGCTCCCACTCCGCACCGTTGTCTGCCAGCGTCGCCCGTGTCAGCAAAAGCGCATCGCTATGGCGCGTCGCCGCCTCGTAAAAATACTCGCGTTCAACACTTTCCGTGCTGTCTTCGATCAGATAGCCGCGCCGTCGCAAAATTCTGCGATCTCCATCGCGCAAAAATGGATCTTCGCGCAGCACGGCGGGAAATTCGCCCTCGCCCATTCCCAGAAGGGCAACCGCTTTGAAACGTAACCCGCGTGCTTGGACAACACTTGTGACGAGCGTGGCGGAGGGGTGTTTGATTTTCGGCCGATAGCCCGCCGCCTCAACTGCTCCTGTCACCTCCTGCAAAAATTTTTCCAACGTGACTTCGCCCTTGACCCCAACCGCTTCCTCTGCCCAAACTAGCCCGCGCAACACCTCCTTTAGTGCTTGCAAAGCTGCCACGTCTCGCGCCCCATATTCATGCTCACGCGCCATGCGAACGATGTTGAGCGCGTGCGGCTCTGGTTCTTCATCGAGTGCGGGGTCACTCCCGATCAGGTTTTCGAGCCAGCCGACATATGCTTTGAACGTTTGTGCATCGGCCGGTGGGGTCAGATAGCTGATGAAGCGATTGAACTTGTTGGCGAGCGGGGGGATGAGGTCGGCCGAGATGAACGCCTCAACCCCGATCTCCTCATCCGTTTCAACAGATGTCTGTGCGCGGGCTTCCAACAACGCAAACGCCTCCTGCCACTGCGATAGTCCGCCAATGACATGCCCCTGTCGCGCCACCGTGTCCAACAGTTCGGCATCGCCCGCCACGAATCCAACTGACTCATTGTCAACCGTCTGTGCCGCCCAGTCAAAATAGGGCGACCGCAACGCCGCCAATACCCCTTTGCGCGGCAGCGACCATTCTCCCACCTCATCCCGTGCCATCAACCCAATTAGGTCTAACAGACTCATCACGGCAGGGTTATAGCGTAGGGGTAGTCCGCTTGGTGATGTCATTGGCAAACCGTACTCATCGGCAATCTGCGTAATCCAGCCCTGATAGTTGCCGATATGTCGCGCCAAAATTGCGACATCGCTTGGCTTCCAACCATTGGCGACGACCTGCTGTTTGAGCCAGCGCACAGCGGTACGGGCTTCGGCCGAGCGCGTGGGGAGTTCAATTAGTGTAGGGGGCGGCCGCTGTTGATTTGAAATCGCGGGTAGGGGGTTGGCAGAGACACCCAAAACTTTCTCCAACTGCTGCTGCGTCTCACGAAATTTGCGGTAGTGTGGCAATGCGGGGTCTGCTAGGTCGCCTGTTAGAAATGCGGTAATTGGGAGTCCTTGTTTGCACAGTGTGCCGATCAGGGCAAGCTGAATTCCCGTGAAGCTGTCAAAGCCATCTAGCCAGAGACCACTATATGTTTCGGCCGAAAACGTCTCGCTTTCCACCAACGCTAGCCAGCCTAAGCCCGCCCGATCTGCCCATCCCTCTTGTTGCAACCGCGACTGATATGCCGCATAAATCTGCGTCAGTTCGGACAGACGCGCTTCTCCTTGCCAACTGCGGCCGATAATTTCTAACGCCTGTGCATCAACCTGCGCTCCTTTTAACTCGGCAAATAATGCCTGCAATGACTGAATAAAGCCCGGTGACCCCGCCAGTGCCGCGTAATGAGTCAATCCAAGCTCATCTACGATTGCCCGAATCAGACGATACTGCACTTGGTCTACGAGTTCGGTGTACCCTTCGCCTGAAAGCAGCACGCGCCGATAGAGCGCGTCAAATGTCAAGACATGTACGCCCAGTGCGCCACCGGATTCTGCCAATCGTTGTTCGAGTGCCTGTGCTTGTAACGGATTGGCCACGCAGGCAATTGCCGTCTTGCTCAGGTCGCGGGTCACAGAGCGCAGTTGTTCAATGAGCAGGTTCGTCTTGCCGCTGGCAGCCGGCGCGACATAGAGTGCATTGTTTGTTGTAGAAGCGGACATAAGTGCAGACTGTAGCGATTTTTATCTGGGAGTGCAACGGTTGCTACGTTATACTCCCTGCAAAAACCGCACTCACAATGAACAAATCTATCTTACACACACACATTTGCGACATGTTCGGGATCGAATATCCTATCTTCTCGGCCGGTATGGGCGGCATCGTCTCCCCCGCCGGCCCAGAGCTAGCTGGAGCCGTCTCCGAAGCTGGGGGACTCGGTGTCATCGGTGGCGCATTCGTCCCACCAGATGAGTTGCGTCAGCAGATTTTGCAACTCCGCGAAATGACCGATAAACCGTTTGGAGTTGATACGCTGATTCCCTTTAGTGTCACAAAAGGCAACCTCGCCACGCCGATTAAACTCGATGCCTCGCTGCCTGAAGAACATCAAGCATTTATTGAGCAGTTCGCCGACAAATATGATTTAGGCGACTTGCCAGAAGCCGACATTCCCATTTTTGATCCCGTCTTCATCCGCGAACAGCTTGAGATGATTCTCGAAATGGATGTGCCGGTTTATGTAGCCGGAATCGGTGATCCGGGCTTTCTGATCGAACGTGCCAAAGAAAAGGGGCTAAAGATGAAGGTCGGGGTTGTGGTTGGCGCAGTACGTCATGCTCAGAAGTCACTCGCTAGCGGCGTTGATTTTATCGTGGCACAGGGCAATGACGGCGGCGGACACAACAGCGTTGTTGGCACGATGGCACTCATCCCACAGGTGGTCGATGAGGTGGCGGGGCGTGTTCCCGTTTTGGGTGCGGGATCGATCATGGACGGCCGACAAATGGTGGCAGCACTCGCATTGGGCGCACAGGGCGTTTGGTGTGGCAGCGCATTTCTCGCAACGCCAGAAGCACGTATTTCTAGGGGTCAAAAGGAGATGCTGATTCGCACAAAAGAAACTGGCACACAGCTAACGGCGGGCTACTCCGGCAAACGGGCGCGGATAATTGCAAGTCCCTACTCACGAGCGTTTGAAGCATCGGGGTTAACTGTTCTGCCAATGCACCAACAACTGTCGATGACAGATCGCGTTTTTCGGGCTGCCAATCAGCAGGGCCGCGCCGATATTAATCCCGGCGCGGCCGGACAAGGTGTGGGGATGATTCGAGAAATTCGGCCGGCAGCAGACGTGTTGCGCTCACTGGCGGCTCAAGCGGCCGAGATTCTAACAACGGGTATCATCAAATCACTCAATGAGGTTTCTGCGAGTTGACATTGATTTTAGTTTTTGGGCATGTTGGCGGTCTTTTTCGGCTGCCTCTCCCAATAGATCATAAATCGCCGCTCGCTCAACGTAGTATTCGGCCGCTTCCTCATTTTCGGGAATCAGATCAATCGCATTGGTCAACTGCACAATCGCCCAACGATAATCTTTGAGGCCGACAAAGGCGCGTGCCTTGCCCAAATAGCCAAGCTCATTATACGGCGCGAGCTGAATCGCTTGGTTAAAATCATCGAGAGCCGCGTAGAAATTTTGCAATTCGAGATACACACTTCCGCGCAGTTGGTAAGGAAACGCCTCATTTGGATTTGTGACGATGGCTGCATCGTAATGCTTGAGAGCCGCTTGCCACTGACTTGCGCGGTGGGCTTGGATACCATTCTCAATATGAACTTCCATTTAGCGTTGATTTTAGCCATGTCCATTCAGGGACTTGTTCTAGGGAGCTGGTAAAGTTCAAGTAATACCCCCCCCGTACTTTGTGGGTGGATAAAGGCAAACTTTGTTCCGTCAGGATGTTGTTTGGGAGTATCGTTGAGCAAACGTGTGCCAGCTTGTGCAAGATGGTCAAGCGCAGCATGAATGTCATCGACTTCTAGGCAAAGGTGGTGGATTCCTGCACCGCGTTTGTCGATAAAGCGTTGAACGCCGTTGCTTGTGAGCGGCCGAACCAACTCCACATGCGATTCCCCTGCCTGAAAGTAGGCCACCTCGACCCCCTCATCTGCCACAATGCGCCGCTTCTCAAGTGGCAAGCCTAGCAGTTCCCCCCAAAATCGTTCTCCCTGCACCATATCATTTGTTGCAATTGCGATGTGATTTATCTTAATAACCATACTGTCCATTATACGTCGTCTGAGAAACGCGAGATATTATGCGGGAAACGTCCAATATGATGTCAACAGCACCATTTTCAGAGAAGAAAGTCATCGAAATAGCCTTTTTGTAGGGGAAATCATGCTTTATTTGTGCGACTTTGTGTTCTGCCCTTGATTTAATGTTGAGAATTCTTTAGAATGTCTACAGTTATAGTACTAAAGTCTTATGTGCATCACTGAATTTCATACATTGTTATAGATCAGACGCGACACAAACTGTTGCTAGAGGCCTTATTATTTTTGGCAAAGTTTTGCGCTTTAGGCGTGAAAAAGCAAGCTGGAATACTAGTTTGCTAGGGTTGTGTAGTAGATTGGTGTTACAGGTAACGAGGTAGTAGTCGTTACTTAATTTGAGGGTTACTCCCTCCACACCAATCCCAAGTATGATGGCGGATGCTTTGCATGATGTCATTGTAAGGGAGATAAGCTAATGGGCTGGGGTGGCGACTAATTATATACAAGTGATTTTAGCATCACTATTCGGTAAAATAGGGAACAAACTTGTTCCCTATTTTTTTATCTCTATGTCATCCACCTCTCCTCTCACCTCACCCAATTTCCGTTGGCTCTGGACAGGGCAAGCCATTTCTACTTTTGGCGCACGCTTCACCGTTATTGCTATTCCTCTACTTGTTTATGACCTTACCAACTCCCCTTTTCAGTTAGGTTTGGCGTTTGTTGTCCAGACACTCGCTATTCTAATGTTTGGGCTGTGGGCAGGCGCATTAAGTGATCGGTGGAATCGGCAGGTCACGATGATTTCGGCCGACATCATCCGCGCCCTTCTCATCCTAGCCATCCCGACTATCTTACGTCTTAACACAGATGCAAACATCACTGTTCCTCTCGTCTATCTGACAAGTTTTCTCATCACGGCTGTCACACAATTTTATACACCCGCCAAAATCAGCACAATTCCACAAACAGTTTCTAAGTCGCAGTTGCTTGCCGCCAATTCGCTCGACCAAGCGACGATCAGGGTGGCTGAGGTTGTCGGCTATGCGGCGGCGGGGTTGCTCATTGCTTCTGTCGGGGTTCAGTTGGCATTTTTTATTGACGCAGCCACTTTCTTGCTATCGGCCGCCTGCATCTCCTTACTCCGACTCAAAAAGACCAAATCGGATGTAACCAAACAAACCTCGCTCACGCGCAGTATCCGTGAAGGCTTTGACATCATTGGGCGTTCGACCGTGCTACGGGCGACCGTTATCTACAGTGCAATTGCACCTATCGGTATTGGAGCTGTCTTTCCGCTGCTCGTGATCTATGCCCGCGACATCATAAAAGTGGGCGATGCTGGTTATGGTTTTTTGCAATCAGCTATCTCGTTCGGTGTTGCGATTGGTATCACAGTGATTGGCTTTTTCTTTAGCTCGATTCCGCGCGGCCGCCTGTTGAGCTATGGGACGACGATATTTGGCCTGTTTCATTTGTTGGGTGTTCTCGTTCCAATCTCGCTAATGCGGCTGTATGACTTACAAGAGGTCGCTGTGCTTGCCATCACCATTCCTTTTTTTATCATCCTAGCCATTGCAAATGGTGCTATCTTTCTAGGGATTCGCACTATTATTCAAGAAAATACGCCGTCTGCGGCAATGGGGCGTGTCTTCAACGTGCTTCAGGTGGTTAGCAATGTCGCATTTGCGATTGGGATGGCCTCCTCTGGGCTAGTCGAGTATCTTGGCGCGACGCTCTTGATCGTGCTGTGGATGTGCTTTATGACGACAGTTGGTGTCGCTGGTATTCTCTGGAAGGATTTGCGCTAAATGAACGGTACCGATTGTTAGCAAAACTCAGCCCAAAACTGTATATTCATGATTAAGCCTCTTGAGGGCGCGGAAACCCCTCGCCTTGAGGCAGGGAAGGAAGCGTCTTCGGCTTTAGCCCTTTCCTTTGTCGCCCAAATATGATAAAGTTCACAATATGAAACTGACGGCTAAGGTGAAGCTGAACACAACCCAAGAACAGCACGAACAGTTGCTTCAAACAATGGAGCGTGCCAATGCTGCATGTAA
>CAYMGE010000166.1:0-7306 GCA_964389925.1 uncultured Ardenticatenaceae bacterium | reverse complement strand
ATGGCGTAGAGCTAAACGACGGCCTTGACCCATGTAACCCTGATACAGATGGGGACGGTGTGCCAGACGGGATCGATATTGGGCCGCTCGATCCTAGCCGGCCGGGCAGCGGGGATGGACGAGACTAAAACAGGTTACTCACACGGCTAAACTCATCTAATGAAAAGAACGAAGTAAGCGGGAAGTAGTTGTTTTATGCAGAAAATCGGTCGGTATGAAATAAGAGGCAAGCTCGGCAAAGGGGCAATGGGCGGCGTACTACGTGCTTATGACCCACAAGTGAGACGTGAAGTGGCGGTCAAAATTTTGCATCGCCATTACAGTGACGATAACAAAGCCCGCACGCGCTTTTTACGTGAGCTTTCAACCGTTGCCCAACTCAATCACCATGCCATCGTCCCAATTGTTGATTCAGGCATTGATGCGGGACGCGCTTATCTCGTCATGGAACTGATGGAAGGGGGCAGTCTTGCAGATCGGCTGCGCCAAAGTCAAGAACCGCTGAGTGCGGAGGAAATTAAACAGGTCATCGAACGGATTGGCAGTGCGCTCGATGCCGTGCATGAAAAACACCTGATTCACCGCGATGTCAAGCCAGAAAATATCCTTTATGATGCTGCTGGGGATCCCTATTTATCTGATTTTGGCATTGTCCGCTTGGGTGAGGTCGGGGCAAAGCTAACGACGGTTGATACCGTCATTGGCACACCCGCTTACATGAGTCCTGAGCAGGCGAGCGGGGCGCAGACAATTGACGGGCGCAGTGATCTTTATTCACTGGGAATCGTCCTATTTGAAATGCTGACAGGTGATGTCCCTTATATAGGGGATGAGGAGCGCGGTACGGCAGTCAAGCACATCATTGACGATATACCGAACATTTGTAAGCGCAATGAGCGGTTGCCGCGTCAGTGGCGGCGATTGAATGAAAAAGCATTAGCAAAAAAACCAGAGGCGCGTTTCAGTTCAGGAGCCGAATTAACAAAAGCGGTTGAGAAAGCATTTGAGAGTCGTGGGTTGCTCAATCGGCAACAGCGTTGGTTATATGGAATCGCTGGGGGAATTCTGCTCTTGTTGATTGCATTTGGGTTGGCGATGCAGTTCTCGGCCGAGTCAATATCGGCCGCCCCACCTTCAACCGCAACAAATATAGCCACTGAGTCGGCCGAGTCCCCATCCCCAACGTCAGTTGCCGTGCAAAAGGTTCCCACGATCACGAGACGGGCTCCGACAGAGATCGGCTTTATAGACTGCACGGAGGCACAGAACTATGGCTTCTTAACCTCTGCTCCCATCCTTGATCCACCAGCCGGCACAGAAATTTCTAGCGGCTCTACAATCGTTCCAAAAGCTGCATTTCCAATTGAGATCACGGGCAACTGTCCGATTAAAGTTGCACGACTCATCTCGCTCAATGGTGGATTAAACTACAATCCTATTCTGCAAAATGCAGCAGGGGATGAGGTTGTCATGTTAGAGCCGGGTGAGCGGGGACAAGTCGTTCTTGCCTTTGATTCTGTTGGAGAGGTCACAGGAATTGATGACGAGTGGCAGATGATCGTCAGCGATTTTGATGGATTTGAAATCAATTTTCCGGCCGAGCAGGAGCCTGAACCACTTCAGCTAATCGGGAAAGATTGGCTTGATATAGCAACCCCACATACTACTGAGACAAGCATAGCAGCCACAGCCACGAAAATTTTCGTAGGAACAGAGACCGCCGAGGCACAAGCAACGAACACATCGGTATTTGAGTTGACACAAACGGCTCAAGCACAAGCAAACGCCACGCAGACTGTTCAAGCGCAAGCAACCAACGCTCGTAATTTTCAAGCAACGCAGACCGCTGAGGCACAAGCAACGAATACATCGGCATTTGAGTTGACACAAACGGCTCAAGCGCAATCGCCCACTGCGACAGTAGCCCCTGAGTTTGCCTGTGGAGATGTGCGCGGAAACCCTAATGGCGACTTTGATAATGATAGAAAGCTCAATGGTGAAGAGTTAAATGAGGGTCTCAATCCTTGTAATCCCGATACAGATGGGGACAGCGTGCAAGATGGGTTTGATATTGCGCCATTTGATCCGAATCGGCCGAACAATAACAACAATGCGACACCCACACCGTAAGGTTGATTCAGACAGTAGTTGAGATCTCGCTCCTAAGTCAAAAGTTTCGCAACTCGTTGACCTGAGTGGCGAAGGTGTCAGTTCAACTGAAAAACTGTAAAGAGTGTATAGCGGACTTTGTTTTTTGTAGTTTCCACGCTACCATTACATTAATACATATTGACTTCCGATGTCTCTAGTTTAACAGCCTGTCCTAAAGTAAATCTGCGTGCAAGTTGGCATCTAAACAGAAATAGTCTGTTGAGAACAAATAAGCTGTAGGGCTTTGCAGCTTGAGAAAAAGAGTGGAGCGGGGGCTACGAATTGTATTTCTCCCACAGAACAAACTCAGTGTAAACGAATCGACCTAGCTTTGTGTGTCTCGCAGAGATGTGTCAGTATGTTGGCAGTGACTCGAATAGGGAACGATACCTACATTGTCAGCTTCGGCCGATGGCGGTTCAACTCCCTACAAACGTATCATCAGTATACGTGCGTCACACATTGTGTTAGGGAATTATAAAAATGACAGTTATTGAATATGGTGCTTTTAAGTCACCCGGTGGGCATGAAATCTATAAACAGCGCGTCAAGTCGAGAGAGATCGAAACGATGGGCGGCCTTAAGCTCTCCGTTGCAGGTGTCGCGAATGGTGCAGGGGCAAGAGGGAAGCGTGCTGCACAGTTAGGATTAGACAGTGTGTTTGCGTTCATCGCAAATGCGAAAGAGACAAATATCCCAGAACTGCTGATTCAGGCAGTAACTCATGCAAACCAGAGAGTACATAGCGAGTACGAAACAAACGGGGGAGCAACGTCATCGCTTGCCATCGCCGCAATTGAAAATGGTCGGACGCTTTATGTCGCTAATGTAGGCGATAGTCGTGTTTACATCTGTCGCGGCGATCTCTTAATACAATTGACGAGGGATCACACACTCGCCCAAGAAATGGCTTGGCGGGACGAGACGAGTGCGACTGCCAAAAGCCTACGTGCAGGAGAGCTTGCACGCGAGATCGGGTCGCGCTCCGATACGCAGGTTGACGTTGGTTTTTATGTCAATGATGATGACTATGAGCTAGCGCAGGAGCGTGGCTTGCAAGGGATTCCATTGTTAGATGGGGACTCGATTCTCGTTTGCTCCAATAGTCTGACGAAACCTTCCCATAGCAACGAGCCGTATGCAACCGACGAAGAGATCATTCGCATCCTTTCCAGTCAGCGCGGGAATAGCGCAGCCAAGTCGATCGGCTCACTCGCTGTGGAGCGTCGTGTGGATGACAACGTGTCTGTCGCGGTGTTGCAAACACCACGTTCAGCAATAGTAGCAGCGAAAACACGCAATCGGGGGATGCTGTATGGCGCGTTGGGTCTTTTAGGGTTGTTGTCCATACTCACAGTTGTTTTGCTAGTCGGTCGGCGTGACACCGATCAGCCCGCTGATGAACAAGTTGTCACCCTTCCAACCGTCACACTCGCACAATTAAATAGTGAGGGAACGCTTCAAGCCCGTGAAACGCTGTTGGCAGAGGAAGAAGCTCAACAACTCGCAGCACAATTGACAAAGGAAGCTGCTGAAACGAGAGCTGCCCTCGATGCCATGACGCAACAAGCGTTGACGGCAGAGGCTATAGTACAAGCGACACTCGACGCAGCAACTCGGCAGGCACAAATTAGTGCCGCTGTGGCTGAAAGTGAGGATGCGGATGAGTCGGCCGATTGTTCACTACCTGCCAATTTCACCTTCGTCACCTTGGATCCTGTGTTAGACCCTCCACGCGGCACAATTAGCGATGCCAGCCTTATTCCATCTGCATCTTTCCCAATTGTCGTTACAGGCTCGTGTCCAATTAACGTGGGGACACTTGTTTCTGTCAAAGATGGTCAAGATCGCAGAAGCACGTTACTGAATGAAAATGGCAACATTGTCAATAGCCTCAGCAATGGTGAGTTGGGCGCGATAAAAATTGAGTTCGACTCCATAGAGGAAGTAGAAACGCTTGACGATGAGTGGCGTATTACGGTTCTTAATGAGAACAATGACCTCATCGAATTCACGCCTGAGCAAGAGCCGTCAACAGTCAAGCTAATGATAGACGATGCGCCGGGAAGACAATGGTTTGTGCAGGCCACGCCTGTGCCAACTGCCACATTGCCAGCCGCCACAGAAACACAAGCTGTCGCAGTTGTACCGGCCGCAACTAGTGTGCCAAGAACTGCTGTACCTCGAACCTCTGTACCAACTGCAACAAGACCTCCTACCCTTACACCAAACTATGCAGCGACGGAGGAAAGGCGAGAAGCAAATCGGATTTTCGCCCTGACAGAAACAGCACGAGCAAACAATGCTAATTCACTTGAGCAGACACGTATTGCGAATGAATCAAATCAACGGGCGACTCGAACTGCCCAATCGGTTCGTGCGACGCAGACAGTTCAAGCGCAAGGCACCGCAGCAGTTATCTGGAGTGCGACACGCACTTCTCAAGCACAGAGTGCGACACGCACTTCTCAAGCACAGAGTGCGACACGCACTGCTCAAGCACAAAATGCCGCTGCGACTATCTGGAGCGCGACTCAAACGGCCGAAGCGCGTAGACCCACGAGTACGCCTTTCCCAACAGCCACACCGCGCCCGGTCATAATACCAACAAACACACCCGTCCCAATACCGCCCACACCTACGCCAGCACTTGGATTCATCGAGTTGAAATCAAATAGTAATAACAACCCCGGTGTGTGGAACACAAATTCTGATGTTAAGTTTGAGTGGCGATATACGGGATCGGCCGATGCAAGTCAATTTGAGCTGATTATGTTGCCGGGCGGTCAACAAAGCTGGTTCCCAGTTCCTGTTGGTGCAGACTATCAAGCAGTTGTCCCCATCAATAGCATCGGAGCTGGCAATATCGGTGTCTATCAATACAAAATTCAACTGACCCAAAATGGCACGATTGTGGCTGAATCACTTATTGGTCGGTTTGAAGTTCGCGGTGATGGTGGCAGTTCTGCAACGCCAACACCAGACCGCTAGTACACGGCGGCATAAATATGTGACATGTTGGTTCTATCGCGCAGCAATCGCTGGGCCGATATTCGCTCGTTTTTTATTGAATACCATGCAACCCATCAGCTATTTATGTCTTGCTGTATTGGACTGTAGTGTAACATCTATGTATCTCAAATCTACTTTGGACAAATTGCTAGAAACATCATTAAACACTGTGCAGTCGGCCAGTTTGCGTAGGAGAGGACAATGAAAACTCACTCAAATGTAGTTCGTCGTGTTGCTCTTTTGTTCTGTATGACAGCAGTTTTAGCCTTCGTGATGTATTGGGGAGGGCAGGTTGTCATAGCTTCAGCGTCTGTTGAGGTACTGATGGTGAACGCTGACCCCATCACTGTTGCTGAGGGGGCAGGCACCGCCAATGTTCCCATTAGCAACACAACGGGCAGCGTCATCACGGTCACGGCCTACGCCACCACCGATGATACAGCTACAAGCGGACTTGATTATGAAGCAGTTAGCTCAACCAGCCCGTTCACCATTGAAAATAACACCTCTGGCAATATCTCTGTCACTATTCTGCCTGATAATTTAGACGAGAATTCGGAATCGTTGACGCTCACCCTGACCTACTCCGATGGGGTTGCCTCAACATCGCTAACCACCACTATCACGATCACGGACGATAACCCCTCTCCGTCACTCAACATCGCAGCGGCAAGCACATTTGCTGAGGAAGCTGGACAAGCTGCTATCACCGTCACACTTGGTGCCACCAGCGGGCGTGATGTGACCTTTACCTACAAAACGGTCGCTGGCTCTGCCACTGCCAACGACTATGATAGCATTACTGAAACAGTTGGCACAATCACGGCCGGCACAATCAGCACAACGGTCAATGTCTCGCTGACTGCTGATGACGTGTATGAACTGAATGAAACCTTTCAGTTTGTCGTCGTGACAGCCACCCACGCTATCGTTCCGACAGGCGGTCTAACTCAGCAGGTAACCATTTTAGACAATGACCCTGCGCCTACATTGAGCGTGTCGCAAACACAGCTTGTCTCTGAAAGTGCAGGCGAGGTCGCCATCATGGTCGTGTTGAGCGGGACGACAGAGCTAACTGCCACGTTCGATTATGCAACTAGCGACATCAATGCAACGGCTGGCAGCGACTATACAAGCACCGTTGGCACTGGCTCCATTGCCGCTGGCACGCTCTCGACAACGGTCGCTATTCCTCTGATAGATGACATGCTCGACGAAGCTGATGAGGCGTTTCAACTGACATTGAGCAATGTCAACAACACCATTACGGGAACGCTTGTTCACACGGTGACAATCACAGACAACGATGAACCACCAGCCTTGTCTGTTGCTGACCAGACTGTCAACGAGTCGGATGGAACTGTTGACGTGATTGTTTCGCTCGATAAGCCGAGTGGCTTGGGTGTTTCGTTTGACTACGCGACGGCCGACATCACCGCCACCAGCAGCTCTGACTATCAGGCAACGACCGGCAGTGTCACCATTTTGACCGGTCAAACAATTGCGCTAACTGTTGTCATCACCGATGATCTCATCGACGAAAATTCCGAAACATTCTCCTTCACCGTTACCAATGTTCAGAATGCAACCGTTGTAGAGGATAGTGCAGAGATTACAATTATTGATAATGATGATGCGCCGATACTGGCAGTTACGCCCGTTTCTGTGAATGAGGGGGCGGGAACTGTTGACGTAGTTGCTTCACTAAATGCCGCAAGCGGCCTGCCTGTCACCTTTGATTACACGACCGTTGCCGATGGAACCGCCACTGCCGACAGTGACTTCACTCCTACCGCTGACACTGGTATCATCATCGCTTCTGGTCAGCTATCCGTCTCTATCCCCGTCGAGATTCTGGCTGACTCTCTCGATGAGATAGATGAAACGTTCTCATTGCAAATTAGCAATCCCACCAACGCCACCATCGGTGATGGTGGTAGCACCATCACAATTATTGATGATGATGACTCCCCCTCTCTATCAGTCAGTGATGTCTCAGTCAATGAGGCAGATGGCTTGGCTTCTGTCGTTGTTACTCTCAGCAGCGTGAGCAGCTTGGATGTCTCCTTTGATTACACGACTGTTGCCGATGGAACCGCTACTGCTGGCAGTGACTTCACCTCTGTCTCTGACACTGGCATCA
>CAYMGE010000165.1:0-7365 GCA_964389925.1 uncultured Ardenticatenaceae bacterium | reverse complement strand
GACGAGGTGCAGGTGTACGAAGCTGCGCTGACGGCGGACGAGGTGTTTGCGCTGGCGGTGAGCGATGTGGCGGGTGTCACAAGCGTTGAGTATTGGCTAGAGGAGATTTTGACCGACGAAGTACAGACGGAAAATTGGCAAGCCGCCACGCTCGTCTCAGCGGGTGAGCGGTTTAGCGACTGGTCGGCCGAAATCACCCCCTCTGGCGAAGGGTACTACCAGCTCAACATTCGTGGCACGGACGCAAACGGCAACGTATCTGCTGGCTATGTCACGTGGCTCGGACAGATCGACACGCTGGCTCCAAGCCTGACGCTGGCGGCCGAACACGTCGGCACGGGCATCGCGGCGCAGACGAAGTACACGTTCACCGTCGAAGATTTGCTGCTTGACGCGGATCAACTCGACGCGCCGTGCGGGACGGATGACATCATTTTCAGCGACATCGACACGACCGACATGGGAACCGCCACGGCGACCTGCTACGTCGATGGGCATGTGAGCGGCACAATGTTGTCGGCGTGTGATTTGGTGGGGTGGTGTGCATCGGCCGAATTTATCCCAACCGACAACACAGATGCCCCACACGTCACCATTGAAGAGGAAAACCACATGGTCGCGCTCGGCTCAACGGTTGTGCTTTCAGGGGAGATTTCGGCCGAAAATGGGCTAAGTCTCTTCTTGCTTGCCATCGGCGAGACGGAAATCTACACCGAGACGTTCGAGGCACGCACCACGACAGAGGCAACGTGGTCTTACGAGTGGGACGCACCTGCTGCTGGAGATTATCGGATCGATGCCTACCTGTTTGACCAAAACAACGATTTCTCGACACGTGAAATCTATGTGGAGGTGATTGATATCGAGCCGTCAGCGGTGGCGGTGAGCGGTGTGAGCGTCAATGCTGTGTCGCTGCTGTGGCTGTTGCCATTCGTGGTTGGGTTGTTAGGCGTGACACTGTGGTTGAAACGACACGCTAGGTTAAGAAACAGGCTCGCGAAAGCTTGTAACACAAATAGGTGATGTTGCGGTCGTGCGCCTGACCGTGCCAATGGCGGAGCGGTCAGGCACACGACTAGAACCTAAGCTAACTAAAAAGCGGCGACATTGCCTGCTTCTGCTCCTTGCTTACTGCCCGAAAACAGGCGGTTTCATCCTGTCAAATCCCTCGTTTGGTACTTGATCAAAAAAGGCAATCGTCAAGTGACGTTGCCTTTTCCAAACTCGCTGCTACGGATACGATTTCTAAGTGCCTATGCGGGCGTGATTTCGGCCGATCCCCAATCCCCTCGTCTCTCAAATCCGTTTAGCAAAATAACGCCCTGCTGTGCATAACCGTTCACCGAGGCTTTTGCCCGACGCGCTTCACCTTTGACACGCACAACAACGTCATCTCCATCTCTGACACGCAAACTTCTAGCGTCTTCCTTATTAATGAAGACTGTTGGCGGCGCGACGCGAGGCTGCACAAATTCAGAGCGGTTGACTAGCGTCCCTGGTGTGTAGTTAGCAGGGGTCAAGACAATGCTAAGTGTGTCTGAGGGAGAATCGGCCGCCTCGACCTTAAACGCCTTCGCCTTCCCTCTCGCCTCACTCGATGTAGCCCATTGCTGACCCAACCCAGCCTCATTTTTGTAGCTTGTGCCACCGTAGTAGACATCTTCACCGCCAATCATCGGGAACTGCACAATGACCTCTGCCAGCTTGCGGTAGTCCATCCCCTTATATGCCTTAACGCCCTTTGCAATCTCTTTTGCAAAAATAAGGCTAGCCGCAAAGGGAGCTTTTTCACCGCTGATTTTTTCGATGATCTGTCCGATAATCATCCAGTCAGGGCGCGAATTGCCAACTTTTGGAATGGCGGGATAGTAGCGCTGGACACGACGTTCGCCGTTGGTGAATGTGCCGTCACGCTCCGCCCACGACTGTGCGGGTAGAACGACATCGGCCGACGCTGCCGTCTTTGTCAAGAACAAATCTTGCACAACTAAGAAATCAATCCGATTGCGGTTTGACATCAGCCCATCCCCAATCGGATCGGCCGCCAGCATATAAACTGCATCAGCCTTCCCAGCATACACATCTTCTGCACTCAAACCCGACTTACGCACCGCCCGATAGCTCGGCGACCATCCATTGACCACGCCCATATCCCACGCGCCTTGCGTGTTGTTGTGTGGCCAAACAGCAACAAGACCGTTTTTGACTTTGCCAAAATGCTTTGTGTCAATCGCAAAGTTGCCCAATGTTTTCGCCAGCACATCAGACTGAGCATAACTCATCCCTTCTGCACCGTAGAAAAGAACTAAGTTCTCTGCGTCACGCATGGCCTGAGCATATTCTTCCTCAGATGCACCAAACCCTTCAACAAGCGATTGCAACTCATTCGGCGCATAGCGAACCGTGTGCGTTGCAAATTTATCGAGCCGTGTGTCGCGCAAATTGATGACGATGAGTGTTGCGCCACGCTCGGCCGCTTCTTTCAAACGCAGCCACCAAATCGGTGCTTCTGCGTGCAGGTCACTCGCAATCACAGCAACAACGTCGCCCTTACCCAACTCGCCTAGATTTGTGCCACTGGCGATGCCGACGGTAGCTGTTACATCCCCACCAGCCACACGATTGTTGGCAAGGTCAACATTATCGTTCTTCAAAATTTTGCGGAACAGTTTTTGGAATAAGAACAGGTCTTCGTTGCTGACACGATCCCCAGTCAATCCAGCTGCGGTCGGCTTACGCTCTTGCAGCTTGCTTGCCACCAGCGTCAGAGCCTCATCCCATGTTGCTGGGACAAGCTGTCCGCCCTTGCGAACCAGTGGCGTTGTCAGACGGTCGGGGTGATCGGCATAGTGATGCACAAAACGGGCAATATCGGGAATCCAGATTTCATTGACGAACTCATTCTGGCGCGGCATGATGCGCTTGATGACGGTTCGGCCGCCCGCTTTCGCCTCGCGGCGCGTTGAAATCGTGATGTTTTCACCAACAGGGCCATGAGGGCTGATGCTGGCGACGGGAATTAGCTCCCATGGACGTGCGCCGAAACGAAAATCGGCCGATGTCAACGCCCCAACAGGGCAAATATCAGTCGTATTCCCACTCCAAATACTGTCAAATCCCGGGTCGGATAACGTCACGATCTCAAGTCGCCGGCCGCGATTATGGAAGGCAATCACCGGATCATCCGCAATCTCCGCTTGGAAGCGTGTACACCGCGCACATTGGATGCAACGTTCCCGATCCAAGAAGATCATATCGCCCAACGGCACGTGTTTATCGAGCTGCATCTTGTCGGCAATATAAAAGCGACTTTTGCCCTCACCATGCGCCATCGTTAAATTTTGCAGCGGGCACTCACCACCCTTATCACAAATCGGACAGTCCAACGGATGGCTTGACAGGATAAACTCTAAAATATCCTCACGAGCATCTTCGACTTCCTCTGTATCTGTTTTGATCCGCATTCCTTCAGCAACGCGCACCGTACAACCTGTCTGAAGGCCACGCCCCCAGTTGTACTTCACGTCGCCGTTGTCCTCACGCATCAATTCGCCCGTGCCGCGATCACGCATCGGCATTCCGATTCGCACCAAACACATGCGGCACATGCCAACCGGCTCCAGTTTTGGGTGGTGGCAAAAGACAGGGATTTTGATGTCAGCACGCATCGCTGCGTCCACGACGGTTTCCCCTTTGGGTACGGCGATGTCTACGCCATCTACTTGAATATTGACAAGATCACTCATCCTGTTTACTGTCCTCACTGGGCAATTCACCCATTAAAGCTGCTAGATTGAACGAAAAATCTGGGAACAACGTTGGCTTAAAATCTTCTCCTTTGTCAAAAAATTCAGGAGACTTAAATTCGGCCGAATTCGCCACAAATTCCCAAATGGTCAAATCTTGCGAAACGATCCAATAATGCTTGACACCCGCTGTCTGATACGCTTTTAGCTTTGTATCCCAATCTCGCTTTTGTGTCGATTCCGACAATATCTCAATAATCAAGTCGGGCGCACCACGAATGGCTTGCGTTCCAATCAATCGCGCATTGTCATCGCTGATAAAAATAATATCTGGTACGACTGTCCGCACATCACTGATATCAACATCTATCTCGTATAGCAGTTCACCTAAATCATTTGCAGCAACATACGGCAATAGTGCGCCTATCAACTTTATCGATATTCGTTGATGCCTGACGCTAGGTGATGCCATGATGATTAATTGTCCATCTTCCCACTCAATTCTCTGATTGCTTTCGGGAATTTGGCGAAACTCCTCCCGCGTCCATCGCTTCTTCGATGTCGCAATGATGTATTCTGCGGAAGGAGATTTATAAGGCATAAATTAATCACCGGCCATTGGCAGTTGAATGTGTTTCTCGTAATCTCCGCGGTATAGGGCGATAGACGAAAGTGCGGGATTCTTGGCAAACTCGCCTAGGGCGCAGAGCGTTCGGCCGCCCATATTCTCCGCCACATCATTCATTGTTGTAATATCTCTAGCTGTCCCTTCACCCGCTAGCAGTCGATCATACAAATTATCTAGCCAATACGTCCCTTCACGACACGGCGTACACTTGCCGCACGATTCGTGCTTGAAGAAGTGTGTCGCTTTGCCCATGGCCCAAACCATGTCAACCGTCTCATCCATAACGATCAGCGAAGCCGACCCCATGACAGAGCCAACCGTTTCCGGCCCTTCGTAAGTCAATGGAACATCCAAATGAGAATCATTCATCAAAGGCCCAGACCCACCAGACGGCAGTAATGCCTTAAACGCCTTCCCATTAGGAATGCCTTGCCCAAATTCTTCGCCGAAGATTAAGTCACGGTATGTCACATCGCCCATAGCGACTTCGTAGTTGCCGGGCCGGTTCACGTGACCGCTCAAACAGACAATCTTCGTGCCGGGGCTACGTTCCGTTCCCAAGCTGCGATACCAGTCTGCCCCATTTGTGATGATGGGCGGGATATTTGCTAGTGTTTCCGTATTGTTGACAACGGTTGGTTTGGCATAGAGTCCTTCGATCGCGGGAAATGGTGGCTTTGACCATGGCTGTCCAAGCTCACCCATCAGTGAGTTGAGCAATGCCGTTTCCTCACCACAGATGTAAGCTCCCGCCCCAAAGTGATTGTAAAAATCACAACTAAAATCAGAGTCGAGGATGTTTTCGCCCAAAATGCCTTTTTCATAGCATTGGTGAACCGCCTGCAAACAAGGATAGGAAATATCCATGTACTCGCCGCGCCAATAGTTGTAAACTGCCTTAGAGCCAACCGCGTAAGCAGCAATCAACGCACCTTCAATCACTTGATGTGGATTGTATTCGAGCAGTTCGTGATCTTTGAAAGTTCCCGTCTCCGACTCATCTGTGTTGATGACGATGTAGACTTCCTCAGCATTTTTCGGGATGAAGCTCCACTTGAGACCTGTTGGGAAGCCCGCCCCACCACGCCCGCGCAGGCCAGATGCCTTCATGATGTTGATCACTTCTGATCGTTCCATCTTCAACACTTGCTTGAGCGCCTCATAACCGCCGTTCTCAATGTACACATCAATGTCGGCGATGTTTTCAACTTCACGATGACGGAGGAGTACGAATTTTTGTGGCATAGAGCTTAGTTCCTACGGGCAATTACGCGATCGACAACGGAAAGCGGCTCGCGCCCGGTTATCGCTTGCGAACGCAACTGCTCGATCAACAAATCGAAATCTTCAAAGGTCACATCTTCCTCAAACTTGAGGTTGACCTGCATTACGGGAGCATGGTCACAGGCACCAATACACATCACATTTTCAACGCTAAACATCCCATCGGCCGTTGTGCCATGATTGGCAACCTTCAACCTCTGACACGCATGTTCAAGCAGTTGGTCACCACCGCGTAAAGCGCAGGCAAGATCATTGCAAATTTCAATGATGTACTTGCCCATCGGTTTTTCGTGATAGAGTGTATAGAACCCAGCAATCGACATGACGTGTGTTGGATCAACGTCGATGATGTTAGCGATGTCCTCTTTGGCCTCTTGGCTGACGTAGCCATACACTCGCTGTGAGAGGTGAAGGAGGGGGAGGACGGCCGATTTCTTCTGATTAGGCGGATATTGTGCAAGGATAAGGTCTATTTCCTTACCGTATTCTGCTCGTAATTTAGACATTAGCGATCAATCTCTCCCAAAACAATATCGACAGACCCAATGATTGCAACAAGGTCAGCAACAAATGTGCCTTTCGCCAACGCGGGCAAAGAAGCAAGATTAACATAGCTTGGCGTGCGGAAATGAACGCGAGCAGGGTTCGTGCCACCGTCACCGCGCAAATAGCAGCCAAATTCGCCACGTGGGGATTCGATGGCTTGATAGACATAGCCTGTTGGTGCTTTGAACCCTTCTGTCCATAATTTGAAGTGATGGATGACAGCTTCCATACTGCTGCCTAGCTCGGAGCGTGGTGGTGGGACAATTTTGCGATTGTCGATGTTGACAGGCCCTTTTGGTAATTTTTCCCACGCTTGGCGGATGATGCGAAGGCTTTCGTGCATCTCCTCCATGCGACAGCGGTAGCGTGCGTACACGTCACCATCGGTACGAAGTGGCACGTCAAATTCATATTGTTCGTAGCCACAGTAAGGGGTCGCCTTGCGGATGTCCCAATTGACACCGGAGCCACGCAGGGATGCACCTGTTAAGCCCCATGAGATGGCATCTTCGGCCGAGACTGCCCCCACATCCTTTGTCCTTGACAGCCAAATCGGATTATTCTTCAATAGTGCTTCATAATCCGCAATTTTACTCGGCATAAAGTCGAGGAACTGCTCCAATGCAGGTTTGAACTCGGCCGGTAAATCGCGCCACAACCCGCCGGGTCGGAAGTAGCTGACCATCATACGCTGACCTGCCACCATCTCGAACATATCCAAGATGTATTCTCGCTCGCGGAAAGCATAGAGGAAAACAGACATCGCAGCGAGGTCGAGTGCATGGGTGCCAAGCCAAACGAGATGGCTCGAAATGCGCTGTAATTCCGTCATGATGACGCGAATCGCCTGAGCGCGTGGGGTTGCTTCAACACCGAGTAGCTTCTCCACCGCCATGATATAGCCGAGATTATTGGAAAACGGCGCAAGATAATCCATGCGATCCGTCATGACCAGAGCGCGTGTAAACGTCTGGCTCTCCATACTTTTCTCGATACCTGTGTGTAAAAAGCCAATGTCGGGCGCGAGATTGACAATCGTTTCGCCATCTAGCTCGACGAGCAGCCGTAACACGCCATGTGTGGACGGATGCTGCGGCCCCATGCTCAGAAGCATGTTGTCTTCGCTCTCAATCGGCATCCGCGTCCCATATTTCGCACGCA
>CAYMGE010000164.1:0-7612 GCA_964389925.1 uncultured Ardenticatenaceae bacterium | reverse complement strand
TAATCCTCTTATGGTCTCAGCTTTGCCACCTTACCCTACCTGCGGGAATTGCTGTTGGATGACCAACTCAATATCTGGTTCACGCATCGCCTCACGGATGTCCCAATGGACAATGATGCGGCTAAACCCATCAAGGATGGAACACATATAGTAGAAGACCCCGCCAATCCGCAGATAGGTGATGTCAATATGCCAATGTTGATGGGGGCGCGTGGGCTGCTCAAAGCCTGTCCCCTTCTTGCTCGGTTTGGATTGTTGCTCTCTGAGACACCCATTGGCCTTCAACACACGGTAAACGGTTGACGGACTGACTGCCACAACGCATTCATCGAGCATCATGTATGTCATCCGTCGATAGCCAACCGCTGGGTGCGTGGCATGATAGCTCACAATCGCTGTTTTTTCTGCTGGTGTGAGCCAATTGTGGCGTGGCAACTGTCCATTCGACCGATTGGCTTGCCCATACCGCTGACACCAATCGTAATATTTGCCGCGCCTCATTTCCAATCTGTTTAGCATCTTGCTGACCGTCCACTCTAGCTTCTTCGTCCATTTCCCCACGAACTCAACCACCTCATCCCGCTGCCTTTGCGTCACCTGTTTGCCTGTTAATATCCCCCAATCTTTTTTTTCAGCAGCGCATGTTCTTCCATCAACTCGCTCAATACCTCGTTCTTCGTTTGCAGCTTTCCTTTCAGTGTTGCCACCTGCTGCTTCAACTGGCTCACTTGCCTCTTTTCGCTACTTGCACTGCGAAATGCTGCTGTCCCTTGCTCAAAAAACTGCTTCTGCCACCGATAGTACACGCTCGGCTGCAACTTGTTCTCCTCGCATATTTCTGAAATTGGTTTGTCTTCCAACAAGTGCAATCTCAGGATACCGACTTTTTCCTTTGGTGTATATTGTCTGTGTTTTCTTTTGCTCATTTTGGTCTCCATGATGAGTTCTTATTCTCTTTCATTTTTGACCCTTTGTCCGTTTTCCTCTGAAGCATAACAATTCCTTTAGACGAACTAATTCGCAAAGCACAGGAAGCGACCGCTTGATCGCCTTTTCGCTGATATCCGTCAATGAGTTTGCGGTTGATACTGTTCGCTGACGAGATGTTGTTCAGGCAGGATATAGTCACGAATGGTCATTTTGGCACAAATTAAACGCGCACCTAGCCTGGCTAGGTGCGCGATATGGTCGTGACGATACGATGACGCTTAACGCTTACGCCAAAGCAACATACCACTAATAGCCGAAACAACCAACAAACCCAACAAACTCAACAAATAAGTCGGCGTTTCAGAGATCGAGGTCTGTGTCATATCGACGCTTGTCGGTGTTGATGAGACGCTGACAGTGCCATCTTGTGTCGTGTAAGGCAGCGCATTGCCCTGTGCATCGACAAACAACTCGACATCGGCCGTCAACTGCGTACTGTCATTGCCAATTCCCATAAAATGAATCTCAACCAGTGGGAACGTGCCTGTACGCGCTGACCCTGATGCAACACTAAAGCGCACGATATCTTCACCAGCGTCATTTTTGGTGAAGTTGCAAGAGCCAATCAGGTCGCTTTGAGTGTCACATGTAACACCTTCAATAACCGTCGCGTCGTAAATGACATCAACTGTTGTGGCAGAGAAGGCGGCGTTGATCGGGACAGTGACAGACACGGGGACTGTAGCCTGCTCCCCATTGACGACAGCGTTTGACCCGACCACGATTACACTCGTTGAAGCGCGTTGTTCTGGCTGAGTCATGGTAACACCGTTGGTAGATGGGCAAAGGACATTGGATGTGCCAACTTCACACTGGAGGATAAACAACGCATCGATCACATTGCAACTGTTGTCATTGTTGGTGTCGCACATTGGCGTATAGAGCGTGTCTGCGGGTGGTGGGCAAGTGGTGCTAGCCGACCGTGTGCCGACGGTGTGTTGCAAGACGAAGAGCGAATCGATCACGTTGCGTGTATCGTCACAATTGACATCGCCAGTGATGCCCATTTGGAGGGTGACGGAGCCGTCGATATCGGCCGATGAAATCGCACCACCATTCTTATCCGCCCACGTCGTCAACATCACATCCAAATCACTCATCTGATTGTCGCTGCCAACAGCTTCAAACACGACACGTGCCAGTTCAATATCGCCCGATTTGCCAGAGGAGGAGGTTAGGCTAAAGCGCACGGTGTCGTTTGCAAAGTTGGCATTACAAGAAGACCCATCGAACATGCTGTTCGGATCAGCGTCGCACGACACGATGTTCAGGATGGCCGGATTGTAAGCGAGGTCAATCGTTCCTGCGCCGACACCAGGAGCTGACAAATCAAACGCTTGAATCACGACTTCAACCTGCTCGTTCGGCCGAACAATATAATCGCCCACTTCAACCCGTGAGCCAGATGGAGGCGGCGTGGGGGTTGGATCGACAGACCCGACGGTGTATGTGCCATCTCGCTCCACAACCGTGTGCGGATCGCCATTTGGCTCGGTTGCGATGGATTGGCGCAGATCGAAAGAGCCACTGCCGTTGCCGATTGCGGTGAGTTCGATAATCGCCAACGCGCCCGACCCACTGACTCCGGCTTGTGAGCCGAAAGAGGCGGCACCGAAGGAAACCTGGCCGCTATTGCTGTCGATTTCCGGCCCTACAGGAATGACGTTGCGCCCTGTGCTGCCCATAAACTCGGTCAACGTAACACCATCGACTCGAATATGAGCGGGGTTGTACGCCAATACCGCTTGGAACGCTGCAAGATTTTCCGCATCTGCGACATTTAGCGCGATTGTCTTTGTTTGACCGACTGACAAATTCAACATGCTGGGGTCGAGTGAGAAGGTCAGTGTTGCGCGAGAGACATTGCTGCCCACAGACGGTGGCGTTGCCGAGATGGAAGATGCACGACTCGCCTGCCAATTCCACTGCGAAGCGACACGCTGAACATCAACGACATCAATATCACCATCGTTGTCGAGGTCGTACTTGGCATCGTAGGTTCCATCCCCTGTAGAGCTGTTCCAGCGACCCGCAACGAGTTGAATATCGACCACATCGACATCGCCATCACAGTCGAGGTCAGCCCAATAGCAGTCACTGATGGTAATGTTCCCACCTTGTCGATTGTGGCTGAGATTGTTGCCCGGTACATCGGTCAGTTGTGAGGCGGAGAAGTTGAGCATTGCGGTTCCGGCGGCTTGTGGTGTGAAGCAAATCATCGCCAGCGTTCCATCACCACTTGCCCCTGCCTGATTGCCAAAACTGGCTTGACCATACGTTGCCATCCCATTTGTGTTGTCAACCTCCTCAAACGGTATGACGTTGCGCCCTGTGCTTCCCAAAAATGCTCCTTCTGAGATTTCGGTAACTTGCAGCAAGTTCGCAGGGAAAGTGAGGGTGAACTGGAAACTGCCCGTTTCTGGTGCGTTATCAATCGTAGCATCCACACACGTCTCTGTGTTCAACGTCCCTGTTTGGGATGCGGGGTTGATGCGAATAAATGTGTTTGACCCTGGATCAGGTGTTGCTGTTGGTGGTGGCGTTGCTGTCGGGGGAACGGCTGTTGGGGTCGCAGATTGTCCAACTGTGAAAGTCATTTGCTCAGTGTCAGTTGTGCCATTGTGGTTGACAGAGACATAGTAATTATAAGTTCCACTACACGCATTGGCGGGAATCTCTCTTGACAAGTACCAGTTTCCCGCACCTGGCTCAACTGTCAGGGAGCCATTGTACCCATCTGAAAAACTGCATGGGCCGCTAATTGCCCATACAAAATCGGCCGATTGTGAAGACCCACTCGTATTCTCGATTTCCGCATAGTAACGGATGTCATCACCTGCGTCAAAAGTCGTCTGGATATTCGCATTCCCGTCCGTTGTCCAAACATCATTGACTTCAACAGATCCACCTGAAGGTGGTGTCGCAGTTGGTGGCGGGCTGCCGTCGGTTCGCAAACAACCATACGTTGCCGTATCGACCACAGATTCTGCGAAAGAACGCATCACGTTGGTCATCGCCGGGTCGCCGTTGGTAAATGCTAAGGGATCGATCTTGCGGTCTCCACCATTGAGATGGCAATAGCTCATGATTGTCCCATTGTTCGCAACAACTGACCCGCTGTAACAACCGGATTCTCGATTGTAACACTTGCTATACCAATCATTCGTGTCGGTGCGTCGATAGCAATGTGCGTGCTTGCTAGCAAATGAATGGCCGATTTCATGGGCAACGACGACCAAATCCCACGTATTTGAACTCGGTGAGGTTGTGTATGTGCCGCGCAAGTTGCCCGCTACGCCGTAATCATAGGAGTTAGACGGCTGGTATTCAGCGTAGCAAACACTTTGTAAGTACGCTCTACCGCCACCTAAATTTTTACCAGAGAGCATTAAAACAAGCGCACGTGAACGATTGGTCTCATAATTGTTCCAATAGTTACGAAGCTGGGTCAACGCGCCTGATGTAGTCGATGCGCTCCAGGGATCGTTGGGCGTGGTCGCAATGCGGATAAAAGATGGGTTGAGACGCACATTGATGTCGCGCTCGTAAATCGCGCTTACGTCGGAGATCAACTGTAGGATGTAGTTGCGTGTTCGTGTCTCGCTGCCAAACATTTGATACAACTCGTAATCCGCTTCAATGGCGATGTCGGCGATGAGCATATCCGTCGCGGCCACGCTTTCTCCACCTTCTGAAAAAGGCACGCGGCTACCCTCTGGAATCTCAATCGCATCCTCAATCAATTCTGGGGGTTGGTTGGGCAATGGCATCCCCTGAACCGCCAAAGCACCGTCCAAGGCTTGGGCAAATTCAACAGGGACTTCAACTGGTTGCGCCTTCTCTTCTTGGGGGAAGGACGAACACGATAACAAAACGGTTGTCAACATCAGTAACGTGACAATTCTGTAAAACATCGGTACTCCAATTAGGTATACGAACAGGTTGTTCGCACACCGACTACACAGGGTTCGTAGTGACGGTTTTGACACTACGAATAATTCGGCCGACTTCTACTTCGCAGAACGACGAAGCATGTAAACGGTTCCAACGAGCATAAATCCAAAGAGAACAATCAATGTGGTGAGCGATGAGTTCATTGCGCGATGAGAGCCAATTCTGACAGCAGTCGGCGTGCCACTAACAGTGTATGCACCATCCTGCTCAATCACATTGTGTTCATTCGCATACGGGTCGGTTGCCTGCGTTGCATCGACATCGAGTGTGCCACTGCCCTCTCCCAATGCGGTCATGCGTATCAAGGCGATTGTGCCTGATCCAGAAACACCCGACTGCGATCCCATCGAAAATGCGCCAAATGCAATAGAACCGTTCTCGACATCAATGCTCGGCTCGACAGCATTGACATTGCGACCCGTCTGACTGAGGAAATCGGTTAGACTGACCGATTCGACTCGCAAGTGGGTGGGGTCGAAGCGCAGAACAGTTTCAAAAGCGGCTAAGTTATCCGCATTGGCGACCTCTAGGGCGACGGTGAATGTTTGATTGGGGGCGATCTCCAAATCGGCCGGCATGAGCGAGAACTCAATCGTGGCGCGATTATCCTCAATGATTTGCGTCGTTGGTTGACGACTCGCACGCCAATTCCACTGTGAGGCAATCCGCTGAACATCGACCACATCAATATCCCCGTCGTTGTCGAGATCGTATTTGGCATCGTAGGTTCCATCTCCCGCAGAGCTATTCCAGCGACCCGCAACGAGCTGAATATCGACCACATCGACATCACCATCGCAGTCGAGATCCGCCCAATAACAATCGCTGATGGTAATGTTCCCGCCTTGTCGATTGTGGTTGAGATTGTTGCCTGGCACATCAGTCAATTGCGAGGCGGATAAGCTGAGGGTGGCGGTTCCTGCGGCTTGTGGCGTGAAACAAACCATCGCCAATGTCCCGCTGCCACTTGCGCCCGCCTGACTGCCAAAGCTGGCCTGGCCGTAAGTCGCTACACCATTTGCGTTGTCGATCTCTTCAAATGGAACGATATTACGACCTGTGCTGCCGAGAAATGCACCGGCCGAGATATCGGTGACTCGCAGTAAGTTGGCTGGGAAGTTAAGCGTGAACTGGAAACTGCCCATCGCTGGGGTGCTGTCAACAATGACATCGACACACGTTTCGGTGTTGAGCGCAGCCGTTTGGGAGGCAGGGTTGATGCGAATGAAGGTGTTTGAGCCGGGATCAGGGGTTGCAGTTGGCTGCATTGTCCCCTCAACGGTAAAAGTTGTCGAATCAGATACGGTTTGACCGTTGTGGTTGATAGATACGGTGTGATTGTATGTGCCACTGCACGCATCATTGGGGATGGAGCGATTGAGTAGATACCAATATGAGATGCCAACGCTGATGTTCAATGTGCCGATGTAGCCATCGTTAAAGTTGCACGGGCCGCTTATTGCCCACTCAAACTCGGCCGATTGCGCCACATCATTCAAATTATTGACCGTCACATAATGACGAATCGTATCACCTAGCATAAATGCCGTCTTTGACCTACCGTTCTCATCGGCCGTCCACACATCCTCAATTTGCAATGACTCAACACCATTATCATCAACCCGCAAACACCCCATCGCTGATAATTCGGTCACGCTCTCTGCATAATTTCGCATTACATCGATCATGACAGGGTCGCCATCGGTAAAGGAGAGCGGAGTAGTGACTGTGCGACAGTAACTCATCACGGTGCCGTTCGTCGCTACCGTCGCACCACTATAGCAGCCGGGTTCTTGATTGAAGCAACGGTCATACCACTCGTTGTTTGCCCGCTGATAGCAATGTGAATGCAGGCTGCCAAATGAGTGACCGATCTCATGAGCGACGATATATGGATCAAAGATGACTCCTGGTGAACTGGCTAGATACCCCGCCACCGCATAATCGTAGGAGCGGCCAGGGCGACGGTTTGCGTCACAGACACCGTTCAGATAAGCACGCCCGCCAGCTTCGGTAAATTCACGCCCAGAGAGCAACAACACCAAGGCACGCGGCCGATTAACTTCATTCGTGTTCCAGTAATCCATCAGTTCGTTCAATGCGTCATCTGTCCGCGTTGCTGTCCAAGGATCGTTTGGGGTTGTTGCAATGCGGATAAAAGATGGATTAAGTTGAACGTTGATGTCACGTTCGTATATCGCGCTCACTTCGGCCATCAACTCTAAAATGTAGCTGCGTGTCTGTGCCTCACCACCGAGTCGCCAATATAATTCGTAGTCAGCTTCAATGGCAATATCCGCAATCAACCGTTCGTTGGCACGCAACCCGGCGGGTCGCTCATTTGGAATTTGCTCAATGTCATCTGGCATTGGAACGGCATCGCCGTTCAAAGGGGGAATGCCATTGGGCATAGGGCCACCGACAGCATTGAGCGCACTGTCGATGGCTTGTTCCATTTCGGCCGAAACGAACACAGATGTTTCAGTCACATTCACAACAACTGAATCTGCATCCTTCTTAACTAGAGACAATTGTGCGATGAGAAAAACCATAAGCACCAAAAGCGCGAAAAAAGTGAGTTTTCTTGCAAACATCTGAACCCTCCATTACTCCCTAGTACAGAGCGGCGTAAATAGCTGACATAATTAGGCGGTGAGAGCCTTGCCGT
>CAYMGE010000163.1:0-7782 GCA_964389925.1 uncultured Ardenticatenaceae bacterium | reverse complement strand
CACCCTCTGCTTCTTTGCGCCTCGTGTTCTCTGCTCTTTTGCGCGACCCTTCTTTGTTACAACTTGTGGCAGCATGACCACGCTTGTTCACCTATTACCACTTTTTAACTATCTCCCATTATCTAACCTGCTATAATTGGTGAACGCAGTATACGGTTAATCTCAAGCCACGCGCTCAACGTGATTTACGAAGGCTAGATCGCCAAATGATGCAGCGAATTGTGTCCGCGCTTGAACTACTCCAAGATGATTTATCAGGCGATGTTAAAAGATTGACCAACTTTACACCTGAATACCGTCTTAGAGTCGGTCAATATAGAGTTCTTTTTGAGATAGAGGACGCAGAAAACATCATCGTTTATCGTGTCAGGCACCGACGAGAGGCATATCGTTAAGCGAGAGTAACATGTTAACATTACAACCTAACATCTTAGAACGAAACGGCGAAAAAGCATTTGTTGTTCTGGCGTATGAGGAATACTTGCAGATTGAGCAAATGCTAGATGATTATGCTGATTTATTGGCTTTGAGAGAGACAAAATCGGTCGAAAAAAGCTCACCAACAATCTCACTTGCCACTTTCAAGAATGAATTGGCATTTAAGGCAGCACAAACAACGTAATTGATTGAGCAGGAAAAAGTGTCGTTATTTGATTATTGACAATGGCAATATCTGCTTCACGGGTGATGCGATGTAGCGAGCCACTACTGTAGCGATACGTTTCCAGTATATCTCCAGCGTTTCCTTGAAACGCCAATGTGCTTTCTAGGGCATAGCGAGTTTTATTGATGACAATAACTGTGCGAGCTTGGTCTAATGAACGTTCGGCCGCATAAATCGATAGTTGATCTTGATCATCACTGGCAGCCAACAAACTGATCTCCCCAAACTGGCTCCCTTCCCCATCGTAGTTCCGATAGATGCGAAAGGCAAACGCGCCGGGATCGACCGAATCTGGTGGCTGCCACAACATCGCCATGTCTAGCCGTTCACGTCCAAAGATGCCCAATACGTCAGCCTGTGTCAGTGCGCCATTGATATGCTCCAAGCCGCCCCAGTTATACTCCGTCAAACCGATTTTTGTGCCGGGATAGTTATCATCGACCCAGTTGTGCATTCGTGGAATTAGCGCGACCGGTTCAGCGATCCAGCTTTCATCCTCATACTCCCAGTCCCAGAGTGAGCGCGTTGAGCGCAGCCGATGCGCCTGTACGCTTGCGCCGCCAGCCGTTGTTAACGGGATATTGCCACCTTGTGGATAGTAATGTAGGTCGAGTACGTCGAGTATTCGTTGGCCTGTCTGGGCTTGATAGTCTGCCATCGCTTGCAAATAAAATTCAACGAGCGGCACGTCATCATGCGCTGAATGGTCGGGCGGATCTGCCCAGTTGCCGGTCACGCTATCGAGTGCGGAGTAGAAGTAGGCTGTCCAACCCCAGAGGGCAGGGCCGAGTATTTGGGCGGCGGGGTCGGCCGATTTTACGGCCTCAGCATACCGAATCGACCGTTCAACCAGCCCCTCATAGGTCAATGGCTCCGGAAATACATCTCGATGGGTGATGTGCCAAAGCATTGGCTCGTTATCGAGCGCATAATAACGAACGCCACCCTGCGTTGCTGTACCGTGCTGTTCAATTAAGTGTGCAACCCACTCTGACACATATTGCTCATCAATTGGCTCGCTAGTGTCAGTCGGATCAGCACGTTTGAGTGGCTCACCTGCCTGATCTAAGCCATTGCCGCAACGTCCGCCATAATCTGAGAATTGCTGCTCGCCGTAATCCTCAACGGCAAAACTACAGTCGTTGCCGCGACTTTTTGGTGTCCAGCCGATCATGGGAACTGTTATTAGGCTCTCCGCGCCGATAGTCTGATTCAGCTTAACAAACTGGTTAGCCGCGCTATCTTTGGGCAGTCGGCCTTTGACCTCATTTGGAACGTTGAGAAAAAACCAGTCTGAGGCGCGATTTGAAACGTCGAGTTCCCAATTATAGCGTGTGACAGCGTTGCCACCCCAGCGATTGATGGGTAGGCCAATCTCGGCCGCAAATTCTTCTTCTGCAAAGTTGAGGCCATAGATGTCGGCCGAGATCAAATGTTGTCGCGCCCTCAGATCAACAGTCAAAGCTGGGCCTTTCTTCTGCTTGACAGCCGCCTCATTGCTATCCAACACAATGCTATCCAAGAAAAAATCGGCTTTGCTACCGCCAGCATCTTGTAAAACGATCCCCTTCAAATACTTTTGTTCTCCAAATGCTGTAATCGGTATTTTGTAGACGACCCATTTTCGCGCAACGGGAGTGAGGTTAATCGCGTCTGACCACGAGTTGTCGCTATCGATCAAGGCCAAATCGAGCGACTGTTTTCCGCGCATCCCCCCGTGAATGGCGAGGCGCAGGGTGGTGAAATCTTCGATGTAGATGTCGGCCGAGCGCACCAACTGAACTGCCCCATGACGTTCCTCTATCGACACGGCGATGCTGCGTTCCCCTGTGTGAACATTCCGTTCAACGTTGGAATCAACCGTCGCACCATATGACCAATCGTTCCAATCAGATGCTATTTTGTCATCAAAAACGGGCAAATCGTTTGGTGCGAGGTTGAGTGGCGTAATAGAGCGACGTTCCGAAGCGGTACATCCGACGAACCACAAACAAAAAAAGAGCGTGAGTTGACGCACGACTGTATCAAATTGTCCCATATCCCCATCAATCCCAGAAGGTAAGAGTCCAACAATAAAATAGCCTTGGCAAGTCTAATAGCGCAAGTGTACATATTGCGTAAGCAGCGACATGAACACAGCGAGAAATGTTTGACAATGCAATCGTCTGCTCATCGCTGCCGCATAAAGATGTCTCTCCAGCTAGCTTTGCAGAAAGGCATTGCTCCCCTACAATTTGCTATAATGACACATGACAAACTATTCAAAGAATTCATGCGCCGCTTTTTAGGCACATTTATGTGGCTATTCTTTCCAGAGGAGTGGGCGCAACTCGACTTTTCAACTGTCGAATTTATCGAGCAAGAGTTTAACATCAATCTGCCCAACATTGGGCCACAAGCGGCCGATGTTGTCGCCAAAGTCAAGACGCGAGATGGCGAAGAGACGCGCACAATTATCTTGCATATTGAGGTTGAGGCGTATATGGACTCTTGGCGCGTGATCGGCCGAAGAATGCATGATTATTACGTCTTGATCCGTCTGCGCGAAAATGCCGACGTTTTGCCAATTCTGTTGATTCTCAAGCGCGGTGGCGACACGGCACGTTGGCGTTATTACACAGAAGAACTGCTTGGTCACACGTTAGTTCAGTTTAAGTATGGACAAATCGGCTTGCCTAAGATGGCAGCCGATGAGAGCTTCATTAGCACCAACGCAGTTGCCGCCGCCTTAGCAGTGCTAATGGAGCATGGGGAGATGTCGCCATGGGAGTTGAAGTTCAAGAGTCTGTCGAGCATCGCCAATGACGACATTGACGAGCGAGATCGACACTTTTTGATGAGTATGGTGGATCGGTACATGCCGGATCAGGAGCTACCGACACCGGACGAGGTGATGGATATGTCTTACGCTGAAAATGTACAAGAGTTACGCGACACTGCTTTTACCCTTGCATGGGATGAAGCTATGGCTCTCGGTCAGAAAGTTGGACTTGAGAAAGGGCTTGAGGAAGGACTTGAGAAAGGACTTGAGAAGGGACTTGAGGAAGGATTACTCAAAGGCCGCCAACTTGTACTGCTTGATCTTATGAATGCCAAATTTGGCGTGGTTGCTGACTTAATTATTCAGCAACTATCGAAGATTGAGGATGAAGAAAAGCTGAAACAACTCGGCCGAGCTATTCTAATTGCTGAATCGCTTGATGATCTCCCATATCTTCATAATAACGAGTAGGTATTACTGAGCCTGCTTTCTGGGAAACACAAATGTGATTGGTGGTCTCGATATTGTTTTACTGATCTTGCGGCCGATAAGCACGCTCAAGATTAGCACGAACATCTGCCTCTGTGAACCAGACAGGTCTTAGCTGACGATTGACAAACAGCGGCACTTGGTCAGCGTAATGGGGGGAGGTTCTGTCAAGCGTAGCGCTCCCAAACTGATGGATGCTCTCAGACGATAAATTGCCCTCTGCATCCCAGCGAACGAGAATGATGGAACTGTCGCCTGCTGTGCCGACAAAACGCCCTTGGTTGTTGAGATTGCCATAAATGGCGTGCGGCACGTCAGGTGCGCCACCAAGACCAAGATCGACGCTGCCTCGCTGGACGCGATTGACCTGCGCCCACGCGACCGCAACCTTGCCATGCTCTCTCATGAGCGTTTCGACCGCATCTTTGAAAGCCGTGATAGCCGCTTCTTCCGAAATCTCTGCCTCGACAAATTTCGAGACATTGAAATTCGCATAGTCACGCAGATGGTGCATCGTCAAGATGGCAATTGAAGCTCCCAAGCTGTCAGGCGTTGTTTGTAAATTCCAGTCGGCGAGAATACGAGCGGCTTTGCGCTCATCGGGATCATCATAGCTATTTTGCGTGATGAGGTTGATGAGGCGAGGCATGGCGGACTCGGCCGAAAACTTCATATCATACTTATACTCCTTAAATTCCTCCCATGTCACGCTTTCATCCGCGCTAAAAAGTGCTGTCAGGCGTAAGGCGCGATTCGTCATCTCTGTTTCGATGCCAAACGTCGGCGAAAAGTCGCTTTCTAGCGGGTCTTCATCTGTGCCTGTCGTCTTGAAGGGCGTGCTATTTGCATTTTGCATAAAGCCAATTGAGGGGTTCCAGACCATGGGCATATCGGTGACGCGGATGTACTCTGTCCAGATGGCGGCCGATGTATCACCCGGCAGCGTCTCGTTCCAGTCAAAGGCAGGATCACGATCTGGCATCAGCGCGTTATAGACATAGCCGATATTCCCCTCTTTATCAGCATAGCCAACATTGAACATTGGCAAACCCGGATAAGCTAGCGCGTCGAGCCATTCGCGCACATTCCCTGCCCGATTCATGCGATACAACTGTTCGTAGATTCCAACGACCCCATACGCCGCATAGCGCATCGCATACGCCTCATTATCATTGCGAAGCACAGGCCCATGCACTGACCAATAAATATCTTGCTTGACAGGAAAATTTAGCTCCCCACTGTATTCATCCCCTAATCCCGCCAGCGCAACCAGATTGACCTCCAACGTCGCTTCCCATTTCTCAAAATCTCGCCATTCCCCATCGAGCAGATACTGTTCTGGATTGTCAGGGTTGAGCGTTAACTTGTAAACATCGATCAAATCGGGGTCATTGACAGTAAACGCCCACGCCAAATTTTCATTATGACCGTGCGTGATGACAGGCATTCCGGGGAAGAGCGCACCAGCCGCATTCCAGCCATCTTCGCTATGCACGTGCGCCTCATACCACGCCACAGGCCCCGTCCATGGCTGGTGTGCATTGACCGCAAAGAAGGTCGAGCCATCACTTGTCCGTGATGGCGCAACGGCAAATGTATTGCTGCCAATCCCCGTCGGCGATGCCAAAAATGGCTGCCACGCGAAATTGTGGCTTTCCGCCTCCTGATCGCTGTTTACTTTTTCAAATAATCGTCCCAATGTGCCATCTAGCCCAAAAAACAACGGTGACTTATGTACTGATGCAGCGACAATATCTTTTCCCGTCACAGGAAACGCGCCGCGAAATGTGTCGTTGGGATGCTGGGCTGCATAGAGGTTTAGCCCGGCCGCGTATGCCTCGCAAATGGCGATCACGTCTAGGGACAGCGTTTCATACTGCTCGTCCATTACCTCCCAAATCCGCAATAGTGCAACCATGTAATCATTCGCCGTTCCGTCCATTCCGTAAACTTTGGAAAGATCACCACGCGCTGCAACCAACCCCTGCTGAATCGTCAGGAAATCATCTTCTGCGTGGGCATAGGCCAGACCAAAGGCGGCATCTGGGTCGGTCACGCCGTAAATGTGCGGAACGCCCCACGTGTCACGCAAAATTTCGACCTCATACGCATCAGCCTGTTCAATCAGATAGCCCAGCCGATCAGGAAAAGGCCAGAAAGCAAAGGTAGCGACAGCAAGCAAAGCAACAATGAGAAGGAGTAGTAGGCGGCGTATCCATTTCATACGGTGAGTATACCAGCCGTGTTACAATTTCACCGCTATGGCACAACAAGAATTTCGCACCATTACGAAGCGTTCGCAAGAGTTGCTCGGCCGGTCGGAGCAAAGAGACGTTGAGTTTAAGGAGTCTATGGCAGGGTTAAAAAATCAAGCGTTGGTGGCGTTTGCAAATTCGGCCGCAGGCGGAACCATCTTGATCGGCGTGCGTGAGGTGAAGCTGGAAGACGGCCGACAGCGTGGCGAAATCGTCGGTGTCGAAGTCAGCGACAAGGCCAAGCTGCAAATCGTCAATCGTGCCTCAAGCTGTATCCCACCGATTGAGCTTGAGGTGTTTATCGAAAACACAGATGACAAGCCATTTTTTCGCATTGAAATCCCCAGCGGTAAATACAAGCCGTACTGTACAGGGGGCGGTCGCTATGCCATTCGTGGCAACGCCCGCACCAACGTTCTCATGCCAAACCAACTGCTCAACATGTTTATGGAAAACGAGAGTCAGCAGTTTTTCCAACGTTTTCAGCGGGTGACGGCCGAGTTAGAAGAACACCTTACCGCCATTGCAGAAAAAGTATCCGCCCTAGAGCAGCGTCTCAGTGACAGTGCAACCCTCGACCAAATCGAAGCCAAAATTGACCAACTTCTAGCGCGGTGAGTCTCTCACCGCGTTATATCCATGCGCGTTTTTCGTTATCTCATCATCAGCGGTTTGATTCTTAGCCTCATTTTACTTGCTCGCACATGGCTCAACCCACGCAATCGAGAGTTTGCGACATGGGCAACAGGCAATGAAAATGAGAGGGCAACACTGATTGCCGAGCGTGATCCCTGCGCGAAGGCTCCCTTTATTTTGCCAGCGGAAGGGTACATCGGGCTGTTTTGGAATGACCCGCGCAGCCCCTATTCACAGAGTCGCCGTCATCAGGGGATCGATATTTTCATCAATGAACAACCCGGCACACAGCCAGTCTATGCAGTTGCCGATGGGTTCATCTATCGTGAAGCTGACTGGGTGTCAACCGTCATCCAGCGTATCCCCAGCGATCCGTTGCAACCCGGTCAACAAATTTGGGTCTATTACACACACATGGCAGACGCACAGGGCAATGACTTTATTGAGCCACAATTTGAACGTGGTGTGACGGAAGTTCCGATCAGGCAAGGGGAGCTAATTGGCTACGTCGGCAACTATGATGGCAATGTGCCAAGTCGTATTTGGACACATCTGCATCTGTCGGTGGTAAAAGACAGTGATGGAACCTATCTGAACGAATACTTTATCGACAACACGCTTGACCCATCGCCCTATTTTGGAACGGGATTGGATTATGCAAATCAAGGGACATGGACATGTGTAGAGGGGGGCTAGCATACTTTCGTTTCACCTATTATCAGTCAGACGAAAGCCAACCGTGATTGCAAAGTCTCTGGAAGTTAGCATATTAGCAACTCATGGCATGACAGCCTAATAGAGTTGCAAACGGATCTTCGACAACAATTGGCAGTTTTGGTTTGGAGCAGTAACGACTTATGAGATAGTTAAAAAGTGGTCATAGGTGAACAAGCGTGGTCATGCTGCTACAAGTTGTAACAAGGAAGGGTCGCGCAAAAGAGCAGAGAACACGAGGCGCAAAGAAGCAGAGGGTGACA
>CAYMGE010000162.1:0-8038 GCA_964389925.1 uncultured Ardenticatenaceae bacterium | reverse complement strand
GGGCAATCGGCTTGCCTGTGTGAACAAAACGCATTTGCTGGCAATCACGTGTGGGGAATACGGGCGTGGGGGATCGCTGCACAATTACCACCTGCACTACATTCATGCGGAAGGGCGCGTTTCATGGTCACGTCCGTGGCAAACAATTCAACGATTTACCCTCATTGATGACAAGCTATTGGCGATTCGCTACGTCAGTCCACCGAACTTCTGGATCGACGATGCACCGCTTGAAGCACATTTACTCGATTGGGAAACGGGTGAGTCGGTGGCGAGTACGCTGATTACGATTCCCGACACGCTCAAGCCGCATTATCAAAGCTGGCAGGTGTCAGATTTGAAAACCTATCTGGTCTGGAAGGAAGGGAAGTTGATCGTGACGGTGCGGCCTTACTTTCGGCCGAGCTACCTCCCCGCCCACTCTCTCAACAATCGTGGCTCCTTTAAGCAAATCCTTTCATTTGACCCCACCTAAAGCGCAAGAGGTGGTTAGTACTTGGTACTTAGTTTTATTTCTTCACCAAGTACTAAAAACCAGAAAAATTGTGTTTTTTGTACAAGCATATCACTGATGAGTAACTACAACCCACAATTTAACCGCGAAGCCCAAACGCTCCTCTGGGTACAATGGGTTTTCTTCTCTCTACTAGGCTGGACGCTCGGCATGGTTTTAATCACCAATATTGACGAGGACGCTTCAACGCGCACGACGTTTGGGATCATTGCCGCTGTGATGGGGTTAGCGCAATGGTTTGTCCTTCGCCGTTACCTGCGCTTCCCTTCGTTCGCGTGGGTCGTCGCAACGAGCGGCGGTTACATGGTCGCGCAGGTTCTGAGCCAAAATGCAATGAACTTTTTTCTTTCGCAAAATCTCTCCGCTGGTTCGCGCAGTGGTGGACTGGTGCTGGGCGGCTTGATTGGAATCATCGTTGGCCTGTGTCTCGGCACGTTACAGGCGATTTTGTTGCGCCCAAGTTCGCTAAGATGGTATCTCTGGCTCATTTCAAGCGTCGTCGGTTGGGGCTTGGGGTTTCAACTCACCACGCTTTTCTTTAGCGCAAACTGGCGGTTCACATCGCTCTTTACAGTGCTGGTCGCCTCGGTCATTACAGGGTTGGGTGTGACGCAATTCTTGGTAGATGATCCCGAATAACAAAGAATGCAGGCTGAACAAATATTTGCGGGACGATACGAGCAGATTCGAGAAATCGGCCGATTTATTCTGCAAGGGGCAAGCAAGGCGGGGTTTGATGAACGGGGACAGTATCACATCGAGTTGGCCTGTGATGAAGCGTGTACAAACGTCATCGAGCATGGCTATCAAGGGGAAAATAAAGGGAAAATCGCCGTTCGGTGGCAATTGAGCCAAAGTGATTTTCGCGTTATTGTCGAAGATGACGGGGTCGCGTTTGATGACGCGGCGTTTGCTGTTGTGTTACCATCACCGGAAAGTCAATTCGCTGAGATTGTCATTGGCGGGCTAGGCATCCACTTTATGCGCACGTTGATGGACGAAGTAAAGTACGAGCGAATTGCAAAGAGAAATCGAGTAACCCTTATGAAATGGCTTCCTTCGGATCGATCACTTGTTGTGCGGAATATGTTAGATGGGTTGCCTGTGGTGCGAATTTTCGGCCGACTAGACAATGACATCACCGACGACCTAGCAGCGATTCTCAACGACCTGCTCGGAGAAAACACCCCAAAGCTGATCCTCGACCTCACAGAAACAACCTATTGCAATAGCGCAGGGCTACGAACAGTCGTCTCTGCATGGCGACAGGCACATCAAAAAGGAGGAGATATTGTTCTCGTTGGGCTAAACGAGCGCGTCCATGAAATCTTTGCGATGGTCGGCTTCGATAAAATTTTCCGCATTTTTGATCGCAATGCACAAGCAGCAGCATTCCTCCGCGAATAACGACAGGTTCAAGGCTTACAAATCACATCAAAATGATTATTCGATTATATCCATCGAGCATGTCTTACCACAAAATCCCCGCCATGATAGCATTTGGGAAAAATGGTTTCCAACTCCCGAAATTCGAGAGCTTTACACTCACCGTTTAGGTGATTTAGTCCTTCTCTCTCATCGAAAAAACAGCCAAGCTCGAAATTACGATTTTGAACGCAAGAAGGAAAAGTATTTCAAATCAAGAGATGGAATTTCTCGTTTTGCTCTCACAACGTAGGTATTAGATGTAAAAGAATGGACACCACATTTAGTGGAGCAATGGCAAGAAGACCTAATAGATAGGCTTGTAGAAGTTTGGCGACTATAAACCGCATGTAAATAGCTTAACCAAATTCCAACACTCACCGTTAAGATGGAAATGTCCAGTATTGATTGACAAGATGTTTCCCACAGGAAACACTCCCAGCATGAAATACGAAATCACCAGCACATCTTTCTTTGATAAATGGCTAAAAGGATTGAAAGATCGAACGACAAGAAATAAGGTGCTTGCCCGTATTGATCGTGTTCAAAACGGTAACTTTGGTGATTTCAAATCGCTTGGTAACAATTTGTTTGAGTTGCGCTTTTTCTTTGGTGGCGGGTTGCGTATCTACTACACCATCCGCAATTATCAAGTGGTTCTACTGTTGCATGGTGGTAGCAAATCCAGCCAAAGCAAAGACATTGAAAAAGCCAAACAAATGATTCAAGAACTGGAGTGAATTATGGGTATCAAAACCAAACCTTTCGATGTTGCAGAATATTTGGAAACAGACAATGACATCTGGGAGTTTCTTGCAGAGGTGCTGGCTACTGGCACTACTTCTGATTTTATTCATGCGCTAAATACTGTTGCTAGAGCCAAAGGCATGACTGAAGTCGCTAAACAAGCAGGCGTAACCCGCGCAAGCCTGTATAAATCGTTGTCAGCCGATGGCAATCCTCAGTTTGAAACAATCAGTAAAATCGTTGAAGCGTTAGGGGGACATTTGTCCGTTGTTGGTCAATAAATTCATATCGGGAAAATAGTCACCGTAATTGGGCGAACATGTCTCACAAGCAAACAACTTGGGTCATCCTAACTTAGGCTTGTTCTTCTGGATTTTGCGTTGTGGCAATCTCATATGAAAATGCCAAGATGTGAACCTAACTCTCATCCTTCATATTTTATCCTTATTTTCGTAGGAGTTCAGATGGGCGAATGCCCACCAGCGAAGGCATGAAAATGAGAGGATGTATGCCGTTTCATCCCTCATCCTTCATCCTTATTTTCGTAGGAGTCTTAATTATGGAACGCAATAAAGTCATCGTCGCTGTCACTGGGGCAGCAGGCAATATCGGCTATGCCATGTTACCTCGCCTCGCTTCTGGCGAAGTTTTTGGCTCAAATACAGAAGTTGAGCTACGTCTGCTCGAAATCACCCCTGCACTTGGTGCGCTGGAAGGGGTGGCTATGGAGATGAACGACTGTGCCTTCCCTCTACTCACCAAAATGGTGTTGACAGACAATGTGGAAGAGGCATTTGACGGCATCAACTGGGCATTGCTCGTTGGCGCAAAACCACGCGGCAAGGGCATGGTGCGTGCTGATCTGCTGCTTGGCAACGGTCCTATCTTCACGGGTCAGGGCAAAGCATTAAATAAAGCGGCCGATGACGTGCAGGTGATTGTTGTTGGTAATCCTGCCAACACAAACGCGCTCATTGCCGCCAGCAACAGCGATGTGCCAAATAGTCGTTTTGCGGCACTCACTCGTCTCGATCAAAATCGTGCGATTAGCCAGCTCGCGGGAAAGGCAGGAGTTGCGATCAGCGACGTGACCAACGTGGGTATCTGGGGTAACCACAGCAAAACGATGTACCCCGACGCGGAAAACGCATTGATTAACGGCAAACCCGTTTACGATGTGATCGATGACCACGCTTGGTTACGCGGCGACTTTGTGACAACAGTACAAAATCGCGGTGCTGCAATCATCAACGCACGCGGCAAATCATCCGCGATGTCGGCCGCCAACGCCGCCCTCGACCATGTGATGAGCATGGAAAACGCCACCCCAGAAGGAGACTGGTTCTCTGCGGGTGTCATGTCTGACGGCAGCTATGGCGTGACAGAAGGGTTGATTTACTCATTCCCGCTGCGTGCAGATGGCGCAGGCAACTATGAGATCGTGCAGGGCTTGCAGGTAAGCGACTGGGCGCGTGGCATGATCGAAGCGACCGAAGCGGAGTTGGTCAGCGAACGGGAGACTGTCGCAGCGGAAGGGTTGATCTAGCAAGCAATTTTTCCTCTGTTCACGTTTCGAGGTTCACTGTATACTTCCGATGTGAGAGTGAAAGCACCTGCGCGACAGTGGAGCGCAACGGATTGCAAAACGCGGCTCTCGGTGATCGGCCGACGAGCTAGATAAACACAATATATCGACAAGTAGCCCGACATAGATTTGTCGGGCTTTTTGCGTGTGGAAGGAACACAATGTCACTGACAATTATCATCGGCGCACAGTGGGGAGACGAAGGAAAAGGACGCATCACCGACCTGCTGGCCTCCAAAATGGACATCGTTGCCCGTTTTAGCGGCGGCGACAACGCAGGTCATACAATTACGCTTGGCGATCAAATTTATAAGCTACATCTCATTCCATCGGGGATCATTCATGAGAATACAACCTGCCTGATCGGTGGGGGAGTTGTGCTGAATCCGCGTGTCTTTTTGCGCGAGGTTAGGGGGTTGCGCGAGCGCGGCATATCGGTTACGCCGGAACGATTGCAACTCAGCCGCACGACGCACCTGATTACACCCGCGCACATCGCGTTGGATAAGGCGAAAGAAGCTGCACGAGGGGATAAAGCACTTGGCACAACGCAACGCGGCATCGGTCCTGCCTATGCGGACAAAACGTCGCGCATCGGACTGCGTGCGGGGCTACTGGCAAAGCCAGAAGAATTGGCTGACGCAATGTACGCGCACATCGAGGCGAAAAATGTCATCTTGCGCGAGGTGTACGATGCAGAGCCACTTGACGCGCCTGCCATTGCTGTTGAGTATCTTGACTACGCGAAGCAAATCGCCCCCTATTTGACAGATGGTGTCGGGATGCTGCACAGTGCGCTGGCTGAGGGAAAGCGCGTTTTGGCTGAGGGTGCACAGGGGACGCTACTCGACCTCGATCACGGGACGTATCCCTATGTGACGAGTTCATGGCCGACATCGAGTGGTGCCTTAGTCGGGTTGGGGCTGGGGCCAAAATCGGCCGATACGATTATTGGCGTGACAAAAGCGTTCAGCAGTCGCGTTGGAGCCGGTGCATTTGTCACCGAATTAGACGGTGAGATGGCACATCGGCTGCGCGGATCGGGCGCAAATCCATGGGACGAATACGGCACGACAACAGGTCGTCCTCGTCGTGTTGGCTGGCTCGACATCCCTGCCCTGCGCTATGCGACGGAGATCAATTCGTTTACCGAGCTAGTGCTAACAAAGCTAGATATTCTGAGCGGGCTCGAAGAAATCCCAGTGTGTGTCGCGTATGAGATGGATGGAAGTAGGGTGCGGTTTTCGGCCGATAACGACACCCTCAACGCCTGCAAACCCGTATGCGAGACATTGCCTGGCTGGTCAGAAGACATCACAAACTGCACCAGCTTCGCGGAACTTCCCGCGAACGCGCAAGCCTATGTCAACTACGTCGCCGAGCAAATTGGCATTCCTGTCTCAACCGTCTCGGTTGGTCCCGCCCGTCGCCACACAATTTTTCTTTGAGAAATCGCCTGAGCAATTCTATGGAAAATGGTGTGCATGAGGAGAATCAACGACGTTTTCGGCGCGGGGTAACACGAGGACACGCAGTGCTGTGCGCTGCGCGCCATCAATTTCGATCTCGACAAAACGCGGGATACAAACAATATCCCGCTCCTCATCTAATAGATAACTACGCGCAATGGCAATCGCCTTGAGTGCTTGATTCACAGCCCCCGCACCAATCGCTTGCAGTTCAGCTTGTCCGACATCGCGCATGACACCAGCAACCGCGCCAGCGACAGAGGCGGTGCGTGAACGAGCAGAGACCTTAATAATGTCTAATTGCATAGGCTTTTGGGATTGTGGTTTGAGATAAAACAGATTTTTCACCGCAAAGTTTTACCGAAATGAGGGGTTAGCTTGACCTCGTAGCGGTCAGAAACCTCAGTTCGCTTGAGGAGAGCGCCTCACGCTACCCTTATGGGTTAATTCTACCGAACGTTAGGTGAATAAACAACTGACACGTTCTAGGGCTTTTCAGTGAAGCCGAGTGCGCTGGTCTAAGGAATTTATAATGCCCGTTTTAGGCCTATTGGCAATTTTTCGCTTTGCTCGTCTATTGGCTCGCATCCTTTGGCGCAAAGAGGCATCTCGCGGCTTACTCTGGATCACCGTTGTCACGGTGATAAGCGGCACGTGGTTCTACCATCGCTTTGAGCCGACGATCATGACGTGGGTCGATGCGTACTACTTCACCATCATTACGCTCACGACGATTGGCTATGGTGATATGTCGCCGACGACACCCTTCACCCGTGTCTTCACGACCTTCTACGTCTTTATCGGTCTGGGCATTATTGCGGGTTTAATTGGTGTAGTTGGCGAAGCAGTGATCGAAGATGCAAACGAGCGGGCGGCGAAACGTAAAGATTTGTAGTTATCTCTGCTACAATCTGAATTCTATGCGACGCTCAACTCTTCTCCTACTTTCTTTGTGTCTATTGATAGCTTGTGGCTCGGCCGATCCCACCAATGTCGGCAGAAGCGACCCAACCGTTGAGCCTACCTCAACCATTCCGACCCTTTCACAACGTGCTGCCAGCGACATTCAAATGGCGATTATAGATGATATGATGAGCAAATATCCATTTGATTACACAACGGCAGAGGTAGACGCGCCCCTGCCGCTGTACGAGTGGGCAGAAAGTGCGCCAGAGGCACAGGGGATGAACCGTGCTAAGCTCGATGAAATGCCTATCTACATCACCGATGCAGTGCAACAAATTCATAGCGTTCTAGTGGTGCGGAATGGAACCCTTGTATACGAGTATTATAAGGATGGGCGCGAGGCAGAATCGGCCGATGTCGTCTGGTCAGTCACCAAAAGCATTACCTCGTTACTGATTGGCATTGCGATTGACGAAGGATTGCTCACAGTCGAGCAAACGCTGGGCGAGATTCTCACCGCGCAGCAGCTCGCGGACAGCGATCCCGCTTTAGCAACAATTACGGTACGCGATTTGCTCACGATGACCTCTGGCATATCGTGCCGAAATGATGATTGCCACGACGACACGCTTGCGACTGTGCTTGCTGACGAATTAAGCGATCCCCCCAGCACAACATTTGCCTATGACACGGGTGCAAGCCATCTGCTTTCGGCCGTTTTGGAGCAGGTCACGGGAATGCCGCCGCACGATTATGCGGCTAAAAAACTGTTTATCCCGCTGGGCATTGTGCCACCGCCGTGGGAGATTGACGATGATGGCAATACGTTCGGTGGGAAGGGGATCGCCATGTTTCCGCGCGATATGGCGAAGTTGGGACAATTGCTGCTGGATGAAGGTGTTTGGGACGGAGAGCGGTTGATTTCGGCCGAGTACATCGCTGAAGCAACACAAAACCAAATCGCCGACGTGAGCGACACCGAATATGGCTATCTCTTCTGGATGGGGGACGCTGGAGGTTATGAGACGTTTAGCGCGATTGGATTTGGGGGACAATACATCACCGTCGTGCCTGAGCTTGAGCTTGTGATCACAATCACGTCCGACTTCTTCCCGCCAAAAGACGGTAGCGATAGCATCATCGAACCATTTATTATCGCGGCCGTGCAAGAATAGTCACACACAGACCTATGATACAGAATACAATCAGATTGGCAATTGGGCTACAAAGAACGATTAGGCAGATGACAAGCCTGAATGCAATTTTGGAAAAGCGATGGCTCGTCCGTTTTATCTGATTGCTCTAAAATTTGTCAGATTGTAGCTTGAATTTCCAAGCTCATTGTGTCATAATCCCGCGTCGCTTGGGTCGTTAGCTCAGTTGGTAGAGCAG
>CAYMGE010000161.1:0-8189 GCA_964389925.1 uncultured Ardenticatenaceae bacterium | reverse complement strand
AAAATTCGCGTGTCCAGCTTTTGCCCGTCATCTCAACAGAAAAGTTGTAGAGCCGCTCCCCTTGCAGTCGCAACTTGGCGACGAGCGCATCCCGTTCAGCGTCGGGCAAGCGGTCGCCGACCCAGCTATACGCCAGCGAAAAGCCAAACAGCAACCACGCCGCGTCGAGGTCGTGATCGGGCATCCGCTTCTTGCCCCAGTGGTCATACCCAATGCCGACCTTGAGCCAGTCGCGCAATGTGTCGAGATAGGCGGGGTCGTCGGTCAGCAAATTGGCAAGCGCGAGATTGGCGGCAGCCATGCCGATGTAGGTGATCGAGTCGTCGGGATGTTCTGGTGGGGGAAGCGGCGTGGTGGCATACGACGCGGCCTGTTTAAGCAGTCGTTCGTATTGCGCCGCGTGGGTTGTGGCCGCGACTTCACGCCATTGATCGAGCGTTTTGGCCTTGAGGAAGAGCATTTCAGACATGCGAGATGGTTGTGCGATAGCGTTGTGTTTTGCCGATGGTTCGGCCGATAATCACCCTCCGTCGCTCCGTCGGATTCCACGATTTGCCGGGCGCGGTTCCGATTAAAAGGTCGATTGGGTGTTGGGTGGTTAGGTGTAGTTGATAATTTTTGCCGTCGTGTGTGATGGTAAAATCGGCCGATGTGACCCCCATCACCCACTCCGTCACCTCAATAAACTCACCCACCGTTTCATCAAAAGGTTGTGTTGATAAATTGTTGAGCGTGAGCTGTCCGTCGATGTGGAAGAGCCAATCATATTGGTGGGTGGTTCTGTCTGAGACGGTTAGTTCGTCAATGAGTTTATTTGGCTCGATGTGGATGGTTCGGCCGAATTGCTCCGCACACAGTTGAATCTGTTTTTCTTCAACATAATGACGCGCCTGCTCAAACGGCTCGTGCGACTTCCCATCGATCACCAATCCGTTATGTGCATACCCTGACTGATACCACGCTCGCCGCGCCTTCTCGCCGTACAAAATACAGCCCGCATCGCTGGAAAAAGGCCACACCTGCAAGCTCAACTGGTCGGCGTGTGAATGGCTGCCTCGATATGCGCCGAATGGCACAACCGCCGCTAGTTCAGGCGAGGGTTGGAGGATGGCGACTCCTGAATCCGATAAGACCTCTACTGACTGACCGTGTTTTGGGAATTGCAATTCCCGAAACATCCCTTCGTCATTCACACCAAACAGCCACGCCGCCCAGTTGTCCCGTATGCGTCCGCTGCGGGCGTAGGCGTGGTGCAAAATATGGTCGAGGCTGGGGTGATCGTCGTGTGCGCGGGCGATTTCGTAGACGAAAATCAGTTCGCGGTCGTAGACGCTATCGAGCCAGTAGGAGCCGTCGCCTAAGTCGGCAATCGTGCCATCGGGCAGCGTGAGCTTTGTCAGCGCACGCCACATGCCTTGAATCGACTGCCCCTGCTCCCCACGCACGGTATACAAATCGCGTCCGTTGGCACGCGCAGCTTCCGCCAAAATTTGGTATGCCAGCACGACAAAGTTGTGATAGTAGGGCGTGATCTCGTACTGCATTCCGTCTGCCAACACGCCGACGCTGAGATGACGGATAAAGCCGCCTTCCCCATCAATCGCACGCTCGACAAACTCCCGCTCACTCAACGTGTAGCCAAGACAGCCCAGCGCGGCGTTGAACCACGCCATATAGTTGCTCTCGACGTGATCTTTTTTGATTAGCGCGTCTTGCGCCGCTGCCATCGTCTCCGCCAGCGGGCAGAGGAAGTCGCGGACAATTTGCTGTTTGTTGTTCCAAGTCAGCGCATCGGCAACGAGATCAAACGCATGAATCAGCGGAATTGCCCAGAGTGCTTCGGTGAGTGCTTGGTTGAAAACGCGGGCGGTAATCATCCAAGATTCGGCCGAATCCGCCCCCGCACTCTCCGCATAAAACGCCGCATAGTGCAGTAAAACACGCTCAACCTCTGTCAAATACCGCCCCTCACCCGTCACCGCATAAGCCAATGCCGTATCGCGGCTCATGTCCGCAATTTGCCGATGTCGCCACGCCAGCCACGCCTCATCGTACTTTGCGCCTTCGCAGGTGTCACCAGCAGGGCAGCGGTGGACGTTGGGCGTGTCGCCGTCGTAAACCAGCGGCAACCAGTGGGTCGGGCAGATGTAGTTGTGAATCCAGCCGCCCGGCCGGTTGGGCAGCGTAACAGATTCGGCACACCATGTATCAACACGCGCAAGGAGGGCTGACCAATCGGCCGAAACATCAGCCTTGCGCTTGAGTGTGTTGAGGGTTTGTTGGGTGAACAACTGCATCTTTCAGATTATTTGTAGGGGCTAGGCAAACGGCTTACGGTCAAAAACGATTACGATGTCAATGCCGTTTGTCTCGCCCTGTTTGGGCAGATGTGGGGTTAAAGGGCGAGATAAACGGCGTTAGCTTGCGTGCTTAGTTGACAGACGAAGCCGTTTACCTAGCCCCTACGCAGATGTCAAAATTAGACGAAATACAAACCGCCGTTAATCTCCATAATCTCACCTGTGATAAAGCTGCCCATCTCCGAAACAAGATAGATCGCAGCGTTTGCAACATCATCGGGTGTCCCTGCTCGCTTGATTGGGGTTTTTTGGACAATGGCCTCTTGCACAGAGTTCGGCGTGAATGTGTTGTGGAAGGTCGTGTTGGCAATGAAGCCGGGCGCGAGAGCGTTGACCGTGATACCGCGTCCGCCGAGTTCCTTCGCCATACCGCGCGTGAAACCAATGACAGCTGCCTTTGATGCGGAGTAGATCACAGAACCATTACCGCCACCGTCGTGCGCCGCCAGCGATGCTAAGTTGACGATGCGACCACCGTCTGGCATATGTTCAAGCACGTCGCGGGTGCAGTAAAACGTGCTGCTAAAGTTGACATCCATCACGTTGTGAAAATGCTCGTCGCTCATCTCTGAGGTTTTGACACGACCGAGCAATCCACCCGCATTGTTGATGAGAATATCAATTTTACCGCCGAGTTTATCGGCCGCCTCTTGCATGACACTATTCACTTGGTCGCTGTCAGTCGCGTCCAAATAGAGACCGTGAATTGTTTGACCTTCTTCCGCGAACGGTTCAAATTCGCTCGTAAAATAAGTGGCGACAACCTCTACCCCACAGCGGGCAAGTGCCAGTGAAAACGCTCTGCCAATTCCGATATTGCCACCTGTAACGACGGCTGTTTTTCCAGTTAAGTCGATCTGCATGGAGATTTCCCTTTCGATTTGCATTGGTTTGTAAGCCGTATGGTTTCGGCCGAAACGCTACACTTGACCCTGTAAATAAACAGTTAAAATCTAGTGCAACGTTGCACCAATTTATATCAATTCTATTTTTCTGTCAACCGTTTTCATAAAATTCGTGTGTGACAGAGTGGTGTTTTGTGCTATTTGAACGGATAACAAGGGGAAATAGTCAGCGTTACCGTTCACGGCTTGCAAATCTGCTAATAAAACGTTACACTTAAATTGGTCAACTATTGTCAATTCCAATTGGGAAAAAGCTGTCATGGGTGAGAAAGTAACAATTACGGATGTCGCAAAATTTGCCGACGTGTCACCAAGTACCGTCTCCAACCTGCTCAACGGACGCTCAAAGCGGATGCGTCCACAGACGAAGGTTCGCATTGAGAATGCGATCCGCAAATTGGGTTATCGGCCGAATCAGGCCGCACGCCAGCTCAAAACGGGTCATGCCCGTATCATTGGCCTGATCGTGCCATCGGTCGCCAACCCGTTCTATGGGGTTTTTGCCCGTCATATCGAAAAGACGGCATTGGCGCATGGGTATCAGGTATTGTTGTGCAATAGTGAGCGACAACCTGAGCGAGAGCGCAATTATGCAGAAGAGTTATGGGGATATGGCGTGCGGGGCATTATTTTTGGCTCATCGTTGATGCAGTTTTCCCATCTCGATGAACTCGTTGAGCGCGGCCTCCACCTTGTCGCCTTTGACCGCCTCACTCAAGAGCGAGACCGAACCATCATCGACAGCATCGGGATCGACAATGTGCTGGCGACACGACTCGCCGTTAAACATCTATGTGCGTTGGGGCATAAGCGTGTCGCTTTTCTCTCTGGTCGCGTTCGCACTGTCAGCCGCGTGGATCGCCTCAATGGTTATCTTTCCGCGCTGCGCGAGTGCGGCATCGAACCAGACGACGAGTTGATTTGGCGTGGCACATCAAATGGTAGTTTTGGGGATGCGGATGCAATCGAGATGGGGCGACAGGGCGCACACGAACTGTTCAGCCTGCCCAACCCACCGACCGCCCTCTTTGCGATCAATGACATGTATGCGTTTGGTGCGTATGCAGGGGCGCGTGATTTGGGGCTTGCCATCCCCGATGACGTGTCGATTGTGGGGATGGACGACATCATGTTGACAGAGGTGGTGCAGCCACCGTTGACGACAATTCAGCAACCGATTGATGAGATCGCACGCAGGGCGACGGAGCGGTTGATCGGCCGACTCCAAGAAACCCACACCGCCCCACAGGAACACATCGTTTTGACACCGCGTCTCGTTGTGCGTGGTTCGACGGCGAAGTGTGCCTGATCATTAAGTACTTCATCAAAAGTAATCGGGTGTTCGGTATTCGGTAAATCGGTGTGCGTTCTACCACAGGTCAATACCGAATACCGTTTACCATTGCCCCAAGACTTTTGCCTGACTACTTAAAACAAACTCGGATTGAGCGGCGAAGCTGCCGTCATCCCACCATCGAGCGTATAAACTTGCCCCGTTGCAAACGCCGCCTCATCCGACGCAAGCCAGAGAGCCAAATTTGCCACATCTTGCGGCTGTCCAAAGCGTCCAGCAGGGTGTCGGGCAATTGCGTCCTGCATGGCGCGAGCTGGATCGACAGCTTGTGCAAACGCCGCGTCCGCCATCCCAGTCATGATCCAACCCGGCGCAATCGCATTGCAGCGAATCGCGTGATCGACCGCAATCGAGCGCGTCAACCCATGCACAAACGCCTTCGATGCGTTGTAAATTGCCAATCCCGGATCAGAGACCATCCCCGAAATCGAGCCAATGTTGATGATCGACCCGCCGCGTTCCATGATGGGGATAAAAGCGCGGCAGGTCAAGAAAACCCCTTTAGCGTTGACTCCCATCAGTGTCTCCCAATCGTCGTCGGTGGTGTCGAGGATCGTTTTTTCGATTTGCACGCCTGAATTGTTGACGAGGATCGACAATCGGCCGAACTCCCCCACAATCCGCTCCCGCAACGCCGCCACATCCCCAACATTCGACACATCACACCGCTGCCACCCCACCGCCGCTGGCAAATTATCAGGCCGCTCCCCCCGCCCACATGTCAACACGTCCGCCCCTTCCCGCACAAATGTCTCGACGATGGCTCGGCCGATGCCCTGTCGGCCGCCAGTTATGAGGGCTGTTTTGTTTGCTAATCTTTTCATTTACACTCTCACGTTACGCAGATACGACGTAAGGGCTAGGTAAACGGCTTATGGTTTGACCTGAACGAGACTTTCATGCCGTTTATCTCGCCCAGTTTGACCATTTGCACAAACTGGGCGAGACAAATGGCGTAAACGTTCGACACATTCAAAGCATTACGCCATTTGCCTAGCCCCTACAACCACGTGCGTAACGTGATTTACGATTTACGAGAAGGCAACCAAATCGTAAATCCAAAATCTAAAATCCCTAATGCGCGATCATCACATGCCGAATCGACGTATACGCATCTAGCGCATAAACGGACATATGCTCCCCGTTCCCGACCCCTTCATCGCCGCCCATGGCATTTCGGGCGTGGCGACACCGTGTGTGTTGACCCATGTGAAGCCGTAGCGCAAGCGGCTGCAAACGTTCATCGCTGTGCCGACGTTACGTGTCCAGACGGAGGAGGCAAGACCATAGCGACTGCTGTTTGCCCACGTGATCGCGTCGTCGGCATCGCTGAAACGGGAGACGGTGACGACGGGGCCAAACACCTCTTGGCACGCGATTTCCGCATCGTTATCGACGTTGGCGACGACGGTTGGTTCATAGAAGAAGCCAGCGCGGTCGAGGGCGTTGCCGCCCGTGACGATTTCGGCCGACCCCTGCGCCCGCTCCACAAATCCAGCGACGCGGGTGCGCTGATCGGCCGAGATAATCGGCCCCATCTCAACCCCATCTTCCCGCTGTGACCCCAACTTAATCGTGCTAACCGCACTCCCCAACTCAGCAACCAGTCTGTCATACACCCCATCCTGCACCATGATGCGGCACGGCTGGGCGCAATCCTGTCCCGCGTTGAAGTAGGAACCGCCGCGAATCGTCTCGACGACCGCCTCTAAATCCGCATCATCAAACACAATCACGGGAGCCTTGCCACCTAGCTCAAGATGGACGTGCCGAATCTGATTGGAGGCCGCACGCATTGCCGCCATGCCCGTTGCGGGAGACCCCGTAATCGTGATCGCTTCTGTCAGCGGTGAGTTGATGAGCCGATCCCCAATCGTCGCGCCGCGCCCGTGAATGACGTTGACGACCCCTTTTGGCAAAATGTCATTCATCATTTCGGCATAGCGCAGCGTCGAGAGCGGTGTTAGCTCCGACGGCTTGAGCGTGACCGTGCAACCTGCCGCCAGCGGAGCCGCCAGCTTCCACGCCCCCATCATCAGCGGATAGTTCCACGGCGCAATGGCGGCGACGGGACCGACGGGATCGCGGCGAATCATCGAGGTATGCCCCGCGACGTACTCACCAGCGGCCGAACCCGTCATCGTGCGTGCCGCGCCAGCCATGAAGCGGAACGTGTCAATCGAAAGCGGCATTTCATCGGCGCGTGCGCTGGCGAGCGGCTTGCCAACGTCGATGCTTTCAAGCTCTCCCAACTCGTCGGAAGCCGCCTCCATCGCGTCCGCCAACGCCAGCAGATACGCCGAGCGTTCGGCGGGGGTCGTGCGCGACCAGCTTTCAAATGCCTCTGCGCTGGCGGCGGCGGCAGCGTCTACCTGTTCGGCCGATGCCTCCCGCACCTCTGCCACAACTTCCCCCGTCGCAGGGTCTAAAATCCCCAACGCCTCCCCCGCACCTTCGACTAATTCACCATTGATCAATAATTTTGTTTGCATCGTTTTTTCCTGTTAATAAACAAGCTCATATTCACTCATCACCGCCATCCGCATCGCCTCGCTGAGAACACGCGCATACTTTTCGATGTCGGTGCGGATCACGTTTGTGTGGCTGGGCGCAAAAATGCGGACATCGTAGGTGGCGAACAGATTATCGACCAACGCCGCCACCTCGTCGGGATTTGCCCAGCGCAGCCATGGGAAGACGAAACGGGAGGTGGTTGAGACTTCGTGCATGAAGCGTTCGGCCGAATAGCCAACCTGTTCCATCTCGTCCATAAAGCGAAAACATTGGTCGGCGCGATGGACATTCAACGCCCAATCGACAGGGCAGAGAAAGCCCGTCGTGCGTTCATAAAACCACTGTGTCAGCGCATGATCGACAAAGAGCGGCTTAATCATTTCAATTTTATGCTCGCCCAAGTCGATCACGTCGCCATAATCGAGCAGAATCGCGTCTGCAAGCCCGTGGACTTCATAATGATCGTGACCGCCAGAGGTCATAATTTGCATGTCGGGATAGGCACGGCGGATCGCGTCTACATTACCCGCGTGGGGTAGCTCTGTGTGACTAATCCACAGATAGTCGAGCGTGCGACCGCCGAGCAAATCATCGAGTGCCGCTAGCATGTTGTCGCGCTGTCCCGGTGAGAGCGTATCGACGAGCAGCGTTTTTTCGTCCATGAACAGGAACGAGTTATAGATGATGTCACAAGCGTCGGGGTCTAGGATGGGGTTGATGCGGGCAAAATCGGCCGCAAAACCCCCATTGACCGCAGCCGCCCCTTCCCCAATGCAGTGACACAACCAATGAATGTTTGGCGTAATGTCGCGGACACCGATGCGGCTGGTGTGGTTGCCGTAAGTTTTGATATTCATGATTAAGCCTCTTGAGGGCGCGGAAACCCCTCGCCTTGAGGCAGGGGAGGAAGCGTCTTCGGCTTTAGCCCTTTCCTTTGTCGCCCAAATATGATAAAATTCACAATATGAAACTGACGGCTAAAGTGAAACTGAACACAACCGAAGAACAGCACGAACAGTTGCTTCAAACAATGGAGCGTGCCAATGCTGCATGTAA
>CAYMGE010000160.1:0-8218 GCA_964389925.1 uncultured Ardenticatenaceae bacterium | reverse complement strand
CTCCCGCAGCCGCGAATTTTTACGCAGCGTGTTGGCGTTGCAGGAATCGGCCGAAAGCGGCCAGTTAGTCAACCTGTAAAAAGAAGGAAGAAAAAGAAACCACTCGTTCTTTTTCTTTTTCTCTCTTCTTTTTTCTTCCCTATGAACTTTTCCCTATCCGACGAACAAAAAATGCTGATCGCTGCCATCCGCGACTTTGTCGCCAATGAGTTGGCTCCACTTGAAGACGAAGTTGATGAAATAGGCGTACTCGCTCCCGAAAAGGCACGCGCCATCTTTGAAAAATCGCGGGCGTTGGGCTTTTACGCGCTCAACATCCCCGAACAGTTTGGTGGTGGCGGCTTATCGGCCGTTGACACAATGCTGCTCGAAGAACAGTACGGTCACACCTCCGACATTCTGATTCGCCGCGCCTTTGGCAACGTCTATGAGGTGTTGCTTGAGGCCGAAGGGGAGCAAATCGAACGCTGGCTCTTGCCCTCCGTGCAGGGCGAACGCACCTTTTCCATCGCCATCACCGAGCCGAACGCCGGTTCCGACGCGGCCAGCATCCAAACCCGCGCCACCCGTGACGGTGACGGTTGGCGACTGAACGGCGGCAAACATTTTGTCAGCGATGGCTTGTTTTCTGATTTCTTTGTCGTTTCGGCCGTTACCGACCCTAACAAAGGCACAAAAGGCATCTCGCTCTTTCTCGTTGACAAGGCAATGGACGGCGTGACCGTCGGCAAAGACCAAAAGATGATGGGCTTGCGCGGCACAAGCCATGTCGAGCTATTTTTTGACAATGTGCGCCTTGAGCCGATCAACCTGCTGGGCGCAGAAGGGGACGGCTTCCGCCTGATTTTGACGACATTGGGGCGCGTGCGTCTCGCCCAAATCGGGGCGCGGATGGTCGGCAAGGCGAGCCACGTCTTGACTTTGATGGTCGATTACGCAAAGCAGCGCGAACAGTTTGGGCAACCCATCGCCAACTTCCAACTGATCCAGCAGATGATCGCCGACAGCGCAATGGAGATCAACGCCGTGCGCTGGATGATGTTGAGCGCGGCGCACGAACTAGACACGGGCGGCGATGGTCGTACTTCGATTTCGATGGTCAAAGTGCAGGCATCGGAGCTGATCAACCGCGTCACAGATCGTGCCGTGCAGGTCTTTGGTGGCATGGGCTACTGCAAAGAACTGCCCATCGAACGCTACTACCGCGACGCACGCATCACGCGCATCTACGACGGCACATCGGAGATTCACCGCACGGTTGTGGCGCGGAATGTGTTGAAGTATGGGGCGAAGGTTTATGATATTGGAGCGTAGAAAAAAGAAGGAAGAAAAAGAAAAAGAGTCCTTCTTCTTTTTCTTCCTTCTTTTTCTTTTTACAGATGAACGGACTATTCCCAACAGGAAAAACAGCGTTGTACACCTTCATCGGCACGCCCGTCGTGCAGGTGCAGTCGCCGGCGTACTTTAATCGCTACTTTGCGGAGCAGGGGATCGATGCGGTGATGGTTGCGCTCGATGTGGCGGTTGAGCATGTGGAGGCGTACTTTGCGATGATGCGCGGATCGGATAATTTGCACGGGTGCATGGTGACGGTTCCGCATAAGCAGGCGACGGTTGAGTGCATGGACGAGTTAATGGAGCGGGCGCGGGTGTTGGGGGCGGTCAACGTCGTGCGGCGCGAAGGGCGGCGGCTGATCGGGGATAATGTTGATGGAGAAGGGTTTGTGATCGGCAATCGGGCGCGTGGGTTTGCGTTGGCGGGGAAGCGGGTGGCAATTATCGGTGGGGGTGGTGTCGGCCGAGCCATCGCCTATTCCTGCGCCGAACAAGGGGTGCGCGAGATCGCCTTTACCGACTTACGCAAGGCGATTTATCCAGAGTTGGAGGCGATAGTCAAAACGGCGAATTCAGAAACGGCGGTTACGTTTGATTTCGAGTCACTGGCGGGGTTTGATTTGGTGGTGAATGCCACGCCGCTAGGGATGAATGAGGATGTGCGCTTACCGTTTGCTGTGGAGATGCTTTCGGCCGAAACGTTCGTCGCCGATGTCGTCACCCGTCCACGCATGACCCCGTGGCTGACGGCAGCACAGGCAAAAGGGTGTCGCATTCAGTTTGGGGCGGATACGTCAAAGGGGCAGATGGGGTATATCGGCCGATTTTGGGGCTTTGATATGCCTGACCCAATGGAGTTTGATTGATGAGAGTACAACTTGCTGTAATCGGGGCGGGGCTAATCGGCCGAAAACACATCGCCCTCGCCTACGAAAACGAACATTGTGACTTAGCCGCGATCTGTGACGCGAGTCCAGCGGCGGTAGAGGTAGCGGCGCAATACGGTGTGTCGTTTTATCGAGATGTCGGCGCGATGCTCGACGCGCAACAAATTGACGGCGCGATCATCGCCACACCGACCAACCTGCACACGCCGATTGGAGTCGCGTGCGCCGAACGGGGCGTGCATCTGCTGGTCGAGAAGCCGATTGCGGGGACGGTTACAGAGGGGCAGCGGCTGGTTGATTCGGCCGAAAAACACAACGTCCACCTCCTCGTCGGCCACCATCGCCGCCACAATCCGCTGGTGCAGAAAGCGCGTGCCGTCGTGCAGTCGGGTGTGATCGGCGATCTCGTCGGCGTGATGGCGACGTTTGCCCTACTCAAGCCCGACGACTATTTCAACGTCACATGGCGCAGAGAGGTGGGAGGCGGCCCCGTCCTGACCAACCTGATCCACGACATCGACAACCTGCGCTTCATCTGTGGCGAAATCGCCAGCGTCTTTGCCGCGACCAGTTCGACCGTGCGCGGCTTTGCCGTCGAGGAAACCGCCAGTGTGACGCTGCGCTTTGCTAACGGTGCGCTCGGCTCGGCGTTTGTCTCCGACGCGACCCCTGCGCCGTGGTCGTATGAGATGACGAGCGGCGAAAACCCGATCTACCCGCAACAAACCGCCGACTGTTACCGCTTTCTCGGCACGAAGGGATCGCTGGCGTTTCCGTCGCTCAAGCTGTGGACATACGACGAGCCGGGCAGAGATGGTTGGTGGGACGCGCTGCTTGAAAAAGAGACAAACGAAAACATCGCGCCAGCCGACGCATTGACGGAACAACTCAACCATTTTTGCGCCGTCATTCGTAGGGAAGCGGAGCCGCTTATCACAGGCACAGACGGCGTTCGCACACTGGCGGCGACGCAAGCGGTCATTGAGTCTGGACAAACGCATCAACCGATCAGCCTGCTTAAGCAGCCTTCCTAACCTAACTGTCGTCTTCAGGCGACAGTGGAGAACCCAATGAGTACAACAACCCAAGTCGGACTAATTGGCTGGCCTATCGCGCACAGCCTCAGCCCACACATGCACAATGCGGCGTTTGCCGCGCTCGGTTTGGATTGGCAATACAGCCTCTTTCCAACCGAACCGACCGATTTTGACCAGCGGATGAGGGGGCTATCGGCCGAAAATATCGTCGGCGGCAACGTCACCATGCCACACAAACAGACCGTCATGCGCTATCTCGACGTGATTAGCCAAGAGGCACAGATCATCGGCGCAATCAACACCATCTACATGCGTGATGGCAAGCTACACGGTACGAATGCGGACAGTATCGGCTTTGTCAGGGCGATGCAGGAGATCGGACACGACCCACGCGGGATGACCGTCGCTGTGTTGGGTGCGGGTGGCATGGCGCGGGCGGCCGTGTTTGCACTGGCGAAGGCGGGTGCAGAACGCATCTTCATCGTCAATCGCACCGTCGAACGGGCGCAAGCGTTGCGTGATAAACTGTGTCCCATCTTCCCAAATTGTGATCTGACATTCCATCCGTTAAGCGCGGAATCGCTCGACCAGTTGCCAGACGACATCGACATGATCGCCAACACGACCTCCGTTGGGATGAAGCCGCTCGAAGATGCAACCCCGTGGCCGGACGAAATCCCATTGCCAGCTAATGCGTTCTTTTATGACGTGATTTACAAACCCGCCGAGACGCGCTTTTTGCAACGGGCGGCGGCTGAAGGACACGCAACGCTCAATGGTATCGGCATGTTGATCCATCAGGGAACGGTCGGTTTTGAACTGTGGACGGGGCATATCGCGCCGCTCGACGTGATGCGGCAAGCGTGTGAAGCCGCACTCAAGTGAGCCAGCAACGCCGCGCTTATCTTGTGTTGCTATTTGGCGTTTTCGCATTTGCGTTTTCGCCGATTTTTGTCAGCCTCGCACAGGTCAATGGGTTGACGGCGACGCTTTACCGCTCTGGGGTGGGGGCGATGGTGATGACTGTACCATTTGCTATTCAGCGACCTACGCGGGAGGCGACGAAGCCATCCCTCAAGACGGTGGTCAAAATTGGGGCGACGGGCGGATTGCTGTTTGCTCTCAACAACGGCCTGTTCAACACCGCTATCACTTTTATCCCCGCCTCAAACGCGATCTTTTTGGCAAACACCGCTGTGATTTGGGTTGGGTTAGTCAGCATTTTTCTCTACAAGGAGCAACTTGGTGGCTATTTCTGGGTCGGGGTCGCCTTAGCGTTGGTAGGTGTCTTGCTGATCACGACAGAGGGGCGATTTTCGGCCGAAATCGTCTGGAGTGGCAATCTAATCGCCCTCGCTGGTGGCTTTTTCTACGGCCTCAACATCCTTTACAATAACGTCGCACGTCGCACGCTGAACGCCATCACTTACATGACGCTGTTCAACACGACGGCTGCGCTGTTGATTTTCAGCGTCATTCTCATCGTCGGCGTACAGTTTCGCGGTTTTGACGCGGCGACGTATTGGTATTTGTTTGGGCTGGGTTTTATCTCGCAAGGGCTAGGCTTTCTCGCTGTGGTGCAATCACAAGCGTATCTGCCCGCCTCGCGTGTCTCGACGATTTTGCTGGCGCAACCGCTGATCGTGCTGGTTCTCGCCTACTTTATCCTCGATGAACAGCCATCCTTAGTGCAGGCGTGTGGGATTGCCGTTTTGTTTGTCGGGATTGTGTTGGCAAATAATCGGCCGAAACAAGGAATCAAAACATGAACGAACTTATCCAACAAATCGCACAGTTTCCCACCGCAACGTTGCATGAAGCGATGGGCAAACAAGGCGCATTGCCGTCGGGGATCAAGCCGATCAGCCCCGACATGAAACTGTGCGGCACGGCGGTCACGGTGCAGTCGATGCCGCGTGACAACATGCTGCTGCATCGCGCACTCGCTGAGGCGACGGCGGGTGATGTCATCATCGCGCACGTCTCCGATTTTTGGGAGGCGGGGTATTGGGGCGAAATCATGGCAGTTGGCGCACAGGCACGCGGGATTGCGGGGTTGGTGATCGACGGCTGTGTGCGCGATGCTGACCCGATCAGCGCACTCGGTTTTCCCGTATTTGCACGCGGCTTGTGTATTCACGGCACGACGAAATTTGGCAAGGGAACGCTCAACCAACCCGTTACCATTGGCAGCATCACTATCAATCATGGTGACATCGTTGTAGGGGATCGGGATGGGGTGGTTGTTGTGCCAGCGGAGCGGGCGGCCGAAATCATCGAAAAGTCAGCGGCGCGTGAAGCGAAAGAGGCGGACGTGATGGCGCGGCTGCGGGCGGGTGAGACAACGCTGGAAATTTATGGATGGTAGAACGTGGTGCGTAGTGCGTGGTGCGTACTCTTCACGCACCACGCACCACGCAACAAACTTATGAACGAACCAACTTGGGACATCGCCCACCTCGCGCATGTCGAACTGTACACACCGAAACTGGATGCCAGTGTACGCTTTTTCACCGACCTGATGGGGATGTCGGTCAGTGGCGAACAGGGCGACTCGGTTTACCTGCGTGCCTACGATGATTACGAGCATCACACGCTCAAATTGACGGCACACCAGCAGACGGGGATCGGTCACTTTGCATGGCGCACGCGCAGTCCGCAAGCGTTGGAGAGGCGAGTCGCGGCGATTGAAGGATCGGGGTTGGGTAAGGGGTGGACGGATGGCGATCTCGGTCACGGCGCGGCCTACACATTTCACACGCCCGATGGTCACAACGTCGAAATTTACTACGAGACGGAATGGTATCAACACGGTGAAGACGACAAACCTGCCCTCAAAAATCAGGCTTCCCGCTTTCCGGGACGGGGTGCAAATCTGCGGCGACTCGATCATCTCAATCTGCTGGCGGCCGATATTCCCGCCATGCGCCACTTTCACGCCGACGTGTTGGGCGCAAAAATGACCGAAGCGATCATCTTTGACGATGGCACAGAAAAGGCGGTCTGGTTTGCGGTCAACAACAAGTCGTATGATTTGGCGATTGCGGCCGATCACACGGGCAGTCGTGGTCGTCTGCATCACGTCACCTATGCGGTGAACAGTCGAGAGGAGGTGTTGTTAGCGGCCGATATTTGTCTTGAAAACGGCGTGCCAGTCGAGACGGGGCCGCATAAGCACGCCATTCAGCAGACATTTTTCCTCTACGTCTATGAGCCGGGCGGTAATCGCTTTGAGATCGCGCACGCCAATGCGCGGCTGATTTTGGCTCCCGATTGGCGGCCGATTATCTGGAATGAAGCGGAGCGTAAGAAGGGGCAGGCGTGGGGATTGCAGACGGTGGCGAGTTTTCACACGTATGGGACACCGCCGGTGAGCGGTAATCGGTAGGTCGGTATTCGGTATTCGGTGGACGTACTGAATACCGAATACCGAACACCAGAGGTAGAGAACATGGATGGAAGAAAGTTGCTGGTTGTGGGGGCGCATTCGGCCGATTTTGTGTGGCGATCCGCAGGAGCGATTGCCGTCACCACATCGAACGGCGGCAGCGCAACGGTGGTCGCCTTGAGCTATGGTGAACGGGGTGAGTCAGGCAATTTGTGGAAGGAGCCGAATCAGACAGTCGAAAACGTCAAGCGCATTCGGCATGAGCAAGCGACCGAAGCGGCCGAAGCTGTCGGCGCGACGTTCCAATGCTTCGACTTGGGTGACTATCCGCTCGTTGTCACCGACGAGGGGATGACGCGCCTCATTCAACTTTTGCGTGACGAGAAACCCGATGTGGTGTTGACACATACACCCGTCGATCCCTTCAACCCCGATCACCCCGTCGCCTATGAGATGGTGCAACGGGCGCGATTGTTGGTGTCGGGCGCGGGTGTCGCCAGCGCGTTTGAGCGCATCGACCCGCCCGATTGGTATCTTTTCGAGCCGCATCAGCCAGAGCTATCGGGCTTTATGCCGAATACATTTGTCGATATTACGGCGGTGATGGCGCAGAAGATCGCGGCGATGGACGTGATGGCGGCGCAGAGCTATCTCAAGACGTACTACACCGATCTCGCGGCGCGGCGCGGCAACCATGCGCGGCGCATTGCGGGGCGGTCGGATGTGAAGTATGCGGAAGCGTTTCAGCGGATGACACCGTGGGTTGTGAGCGAGTTGTAGAGAAAGAGAGGAGAGAAAGAAAAAGAGTTCTTTCTCTCCTCTCTTTCTCTTTCTGGAAAAGATGCCACATCTAATTTTTGAATATACGGACAATATCAAACCGTTCGACGTGCAGGGTTTGTTTGCAGAATTGCATACGGAAATTGTGGCGACGGGGGCGGTTAATCTGAAGGGGTTGAAGAGTCGTGCCTACTGTTTGAGCGATTATCGGCTGGCGGATGGAGATGAACGGTATGCGTTTGTGCATGTGCAGATGTGGATCCGGCATGGGCGCACGTTGGAGACGCGGCAAGAGATGGCGCGGCGGGTGATGGGGGTATTGGAGCGGTGGTTTGGGGCGCGGCGCGAAAGGGGATTTTTGTCGCTTTCGGCCGATATTCAAGAGATGGCAGAAGATGTCGCCCTGACCCATCACAACATTCCCGCACACACAACGGAATGAGGTAAAAATGCTTTAAGTGTATGACACTCCAAAGCCACGTTCGTAACGCAAACATTGCGCTACAGGTCGGTGAATTTGTCGATCTCGACCCCGATAACGCGGACGCGCTCATCTTTGAACGTCGGGCAGGTGGTCAGACGTGTGTTGTGGCGATCAACTTTTCGGCCGAATCAGCCGCTCTTCCTCAAAACATCAATGGTCGCGTTCTACTGTCAACGCACGACCGCAGAAACCAAAGCGAGAGACAGTTAGCGGGCTTTGAAATTCTGATCGTCAAACTGTATGAACAATAGACCTCAGCCATAGAAACACATTTGACAAGGCGTAAAAACAATGTTAATATCGCACA
>CAYMGE010000159.1:0-8255 GCA_964389925.1 uncultured Ardenticatenaceae bacterium | reverse complement strand
TCTCTCTTCTCTGACTCACCTATTGAGCCTGATTTCACACCTGTATAGTTACAAATATCGTTGCTATCACTGCGCTGTTCGGGTAAGGGTTCGTCAAAGAGTGTGAGTTGAGCGAGGGCTTCGGCCGATGGAAAAACCGCTCGCTCATTGACGGTAGCGAGATATTCTTGTGTATAGTCAAACGTTTGTGTGTAGAGCTTCATGCTTCCCTTGCCTCAGACGGCTTAAAATTTGCAACAACCATAACATCCTGCGTGTCCGCTGCCACTGTTGAGCGGAGATGCTCGTCTGTTGCGGCATTTCATCATACTGAACACGCATAAAATCGCGGGTCAATGTATGTGCTGTTGCTCGGATTTGTTCGATCTGCTCATCAAAACTAGCTCTTTGTTTGAGCCAGCTTGTTTCCCCAATCATTGCGATACGCCGGTCAAAGTGTGCGAGAAATTCGAGTGGGGTTTGACTATCTGTCAACGGGATGGCGAGACGTGCCGCGTGCTGCTGTAGCTGTGCGTAACGAGTGGGTGTATCGGGCAGCGGCAGCGAACGCCAAACAAGTCGTGCGATAATGACGACAATTAGCAGGCAGGCAGCGATCCACGTGATTATTTGGCGGAGCGGGAGCGTTCGTTCCGGAATAGGCGGCGGTGTGGGAACGATAGGTTCAGGGAATCTGCTGTTAGATGGTTCATTATCGCGCAGTGCAAAACCACCTGTCGGCTCAAATTCGATCCAGCCATAGTCGCCAAAATGGATTTCTGTCCATGAATGCGCGTCGATTCCGCGTAACTCCTGCGTGCCGGCAACCGTTGGCGCGACCGCAAAGCCAATAGCCATACGTGCCGGCAAACCAACCTGCCGAGCCATCACGGTCATCGCGGTGGCATAGTAGTCGCAATAGCCAACCTGCTGGTCAAATAGAAAGAAATCGACGACATCCTGATCGGCCGGCGGCGCATCGACAGCGAGCGTATACTCGTATTGACGCAAAAATGTTTCGAGTGCCTTTGCTTTTTCATAAGGCGTGTTGGCGTTGGCAGTCACTGAGTCGGCGAGATCGAGAACGCGCTGTGGGATTGTGTCGGGGAGTTGGGTATATCGACCGAAAATAGCCGCGGGAATGTCAGCCGTCGTCACCTGCGCCAATTGCTCTGCGGAGGCTACGCTCACAAGCGACTGCACCTGATAGACATTTCCATCACCACGCACGCGCACGAGGTCGCTGCGACCGTGCCACTGTAGGCGGGTCGGTTGGTCAAATTGCGCGGGTCGGCCGAGTGAGTAGCGCGTCGAGCGTTGATCTTGCAGCCAGTAAACGGTTTGTGTGAGCGGTGCAATTGCGATGATGTCGGGGTGTGGGATGGGACGATTGGCGGGCTGGTTGGTTTGATTTTCGGCCGAGGCCTCCCAGCCGCGCCCCGTGTAATTATCATAGCTCAATGCACGCCAATGAATTGCGTTTGCCTCTCCCTGAACGGTCGCCGTCATCACCACAGACTGCAAAAGCTCTGGCGAACCGCTCAACAGATGTTGGCGCGGCATCACGCCCACCATCTGCCCTGCCGCCCTGCCTCGTCCGCCCGAGCGCACATCAACCCCGCCAAATGCCCGTGCCAGCGCACCCTCGATGACTTGGACTCCCTGCGAGTTCGCAAATGCCCGCGAGATGACTGGCACGGCAAGGCGTGGACTTGCATACCCCAATAGTGGGAATAAAACGGCAAAAAATGTAACAGCAACTGCCAAGTCAGACAAAATGTTGTCGGGATAATCGACCCCGTTCTGCTTCCATGTCATTTGCAATGTGACAAAACGTATCAATGCCAGCAGTGCAATCCCACCCATGACAACCTGCAACAACCAGTGTAGTGGCGATGAACTGAAATAGCCAGCGACTGCAACCCCAAAGCTAATCAGCGTCAGCGCAGAAAGTGGCTTCCCTGTGTAATATGTTTGCCATGCTAACAGGGCAGACAACGCCCAAATTGTCAGCCCCACGCCAAATAGAAACGGCAATGTCTCGGTGCTGGAACCACCCGCCTGTAGCTGTTCCCACCATGCCAGCCATCTCTCTAGGAAAATCGTTGCTTGGGCGACAAGAATCTCGCTCCAACTGCCATCGCGCCACGTTGCAAATGGCGGGATCAGCTCCGCAACGCGCACCGTTGTGAATAGAAGGCCACCGGCCGACAATAGCCCCCAAGCCCAGCGAGACGATTTGATCTGTTTTGCGAGGATGGTTGCCAACAGTGCAGCCGCCAACCCATTGAGCCAGATACGCCCGATCTCATCGACCCACTCCGTCTCAAAAACGGCATTTGAGAGTCCCATGACAATTACAAAGATGAGCAGAAACGATAGCCAGCCCTCTTTTGGGGTCAACTGCTGGACGAGCCAAATCAGCCCGCGCAAGACAAACGATGGACGGGCTTCTTGCATTTCAGCCATAGCCAACAACCTTGCCGAAAGGGGTCACACGCAGGTCTTCTTTTGCGGGGACGGCTATATTGAGGTCATCCTTTTGCAAAACTGTTGTGGGAAAATCAAGCCGCTGTAATTCGGTTTGCAGAGCAAGGCTGTGGCCTTCTCCGCTAAAAGAGGCGCGATCAAAAAGCGCACAGTGGACAGTGACCCCACTTTGACGCAGTTGATAGAGGGCGGGGATCAGATCTGCCGACACCGAACTCGTCACAACCAACACGGCCGATCCCTTGCGAATAATCCGGCTGACATCGCCAATTGCTTGGGAAATCGTAGTCGTCGAATCTGCTGCCACTACCGCTAGTGCTTCTAAAATTGCCCAACGATGTCCTTCTCCTCGCCCCGGCGGCACAACTTGTGGCTCAGAGCCATAGGCCGCGATGCCAACAGCGCGGCTGCTGACCAAGCCCTGCGCTGATAGTGCAGCCGCGATCAAGACAGACTGCTCCTCTGTACCTTGCAGCCCCCTGCCAATCTGCACGCTGGCATCCATATCGAGTAAAATCCAGATGTCGCCAGCGGTGTCGCGTTCGAATTCGCGGATGGTAAGCTGACTGCGACGGGCGGTCGTGCGCCAGTGGATGCGGTTTAGGGGATCATTCGGCCGATAATCGCGCACCCCCGCCGCATTGATCGTCGTTTGCCAGTCGCGCCGCTGCTTGCGCGTCTGTCCCTGCCCAAACCCTGCTGGCAATGTAAATGGCAACGCTGTATTGACGGGCGGATGAATCACAATCTCCTGCTGTTCGTCAAAGTGCAGCACTGCCTCAAACAGCCCTAACGGGTCACCCGTTCGCAATGACCAGCCACCCAACGTAAAGTATCCGCGCTGCTCACAGATCGTCTTCTCCCGCCAGCGCGAAAACTCCCCCACCCCGACGGAGCGTACCGTCGCCGTCCGATAGCCGGGAACATTTGTTTTGTCGCTCACTTCGATCCAAAGCGCGGGAGTGGGGCTGTGATTCTTCAACTCAAAAAATTCGTCTAAGGTATCCCCGACAGCCACCCAATTTGAGCGCACCTTGCGTTCCGCTCGTAATCCCTGTGCTAGTAATTTGACCCAACCATAGGACACTCCAATCAATCCCGTCAGCGCAACCAGCAGCAATGTCCAGACCTGATTTGGCATGACCAGCGTCAACACAACGAGCAGCCCAACGCCGATTAGTGGCAGCCGTGCATGGGAGTGTATATATATAGAAGAGGGCATAACGGTATTATACTTAACCGCCAGCAATTCCCGCAGGTTGAAAATGTGAGAGAATAGAGGGATGAAGAAGATAAAAGATGTGGCAGATAAGCTGTATAAGGTGAGTAGAGAGGAATTTAGCAAGGTGGAAGAGCATAGGCCGATGAACGTGGAAGTGGTGCTGGAAGATGCACTGCAATCAGGGCTAGCAATGTTCGCGCTGAAAGACCCATCATTGCTGGCATTTGACAAGAGAAGAGAAAATCCAGAAAACTTGAAAAGGGTCTTTGGGATCGAGCGAGTGCCATGCGACACACAGATGAGAAAGATATTGGATGGGGTAGAGCCAGAAAAGCTGAGACGAGTGTACAAGAGGGTATTTGAAGAGTACAAGCGAACGAAAGCGCTGGAAGGGATGCGGTATCGGGGGAAATGGTATCTGGTGTCGATAGACGGAACGGGGTATTTTCAGTCGAAGAAGGTACATTGTCCCAATTGCCTGGAAAAAGTGAATAAAAAGACGGGAGAAATCAGCTACTCACACCAGATGCTGGGGGCAGCCATCGTGCATCCAGAGCGAAAAGAGGTGCTGCCGCTGATGCCAGAGGCGATCATCAAGCAGGATGGGGAGCAGAAAAACGATTGTGAACGCAATGCAGCCAAGCGGTTGTTGGCAAAAATCCGAGCAGACCACCCCAAGTTGCCAATTGTGGTGGTGGAAGATGCGCTCAGTGCCAACGCGCCGCACATCAAAGAGTTACGCCGGCACGAAATGCAGTTCATCTTGGGCGTGAAGCCGGGTGACCACAAATACCTGTTTAACTATGTAGAGGAGGCAGCGGCTGCTGGTCGCACGACCGAGTTCGAGGTGATTGAAAAAGGGGTCACCAAACGGTTTCGCATTCTCAATGATGCCCCCATCAATCAGTCCAATCAAGATGTGCGCGTCAACTTTCTCCAATACTGGGAGACCAAAAACGGCAAGACACGTCATTTCAGTTGGGTCACCAGCTTCACCATCACCCGCTACAACGCCGACGAACTGATGCGCGGCGGGCGGGCTCGCTGGAAGATCGAAAATGAGACGTTCAACACCCTCAAAAATCAAGGCTACCACTTTGAACACAACTTTGGACACGGTCATGACCACTTATCGGTCGTTTTTGCCCTCCTGATGATGCTTGCCTTTGCCATTGACCAGCTTCAGCAGGCTGTTTGCTTCCTTTTTCAGGCTGCTTGGGCCCAAACTGGCAGCAAACGCTTGCTCTGGGAACGCATGCGCTCCCTTTTCTTCGAACTTGCCCTCCCTTCTATGAGTGCCATTTGGCGTGCTATCGCTTTTGGTTTTCATATTGAAGGCCGCATTGTCATCCATGACACTTCCTGAGCTGCACACTTCCCTCTCCCAACTCACCTTTGCCGCTGCCACCCCTGCTGCGGCTCTTTCCCCCTGCATACCTCCCTCGTTTGCCTCCCTTTGGCTGCTTTTGGCCTCTTCTGCTTTTCTGCCTTCACCCTCTTTTTCAGTTGATTTTTAATCCTCTTATGGTCTCAGCTTTGCCACCTTACCCTACCTGCGGGAATTGCTGGTTGTCGATAGCGTTGTCATCACTGACACGTTCCCATCTGATCTTATCTTTGAAGGGTTTCATGCAACAGGCTCGCTTACGACAACGCAGTTAACGCACGCGCAGGATGGTGACATCCATACGTGGACATTGGGAACAGTGCGACCATTTTCGGGTGGCAACATCTATATCACGACAACCATTCCGTTGACGGTTGAGCCAGCCACCATCATAACGAACACGGTGACAATTTCGGTCGATCCCCTCGAAACAAACACGAGTAACAATGTTGCCATGCGCGTCAATGAGATTTTAGCTGAAACGGTCGATATGTCCGTCAGCACTGGACTCAATACGACACCCGTAATTGGCTCGGAACTACTCTACTATCTCGATTACCAAAATCGGACAAACTACGTTTCGGCGTATGGCGTTGTCATCACGAACACCCTGCCTGCCGATGTCTCTTTCCGTCGGGCTGAATGGTGGCCGCGTCGGGATGGTAGCCGTGCCGTTCCGATTGCGCCGACAATTGATGGGCAAACGTTGTCATTCGATTTAGGGGTTGTGCGCGATCGTTACTGGTACGGGTGGTCTGGAGCCAATCCTGATTACTATGGTCAAATTTACATCTACGGCTATTTACCTGAAAGCGCAACATCTGGTACTGATTTGGTCAATCGTGTTGGCATTGTCGCCACCGATGAAGGAGACAACATCGCCAACAACACGGCTGAACATGCAACAACGGTGAGCAGCGATTCTCCATCCCGCGACTTACAGGTAGGTGTCTACCGATCACACGGCGCAACCATTGCGGGGCAAGAAGATACTTATCGTTTCTACGTCCAGAATCGCGGTTATGCCCAGATCGACAATGTGGTGATGACGAGTACACTGCCGTTGTCTACGACGTTTGTATCGGCCGTAGACGACTACAACAACCCCCTCACACCCAGCGCAACCACAACCAACCTAGCAGGCCAACAGGTCTTGATTTGGAATCTCGGCACATTGATGGGATATAGCAACAGCGATTTTGAGCGACGCTATATCTACGTGACGGCTGCCTTGAGTGAGGCGATTCCTGACCAAACGCCATTGACTGTCGAAATCGAGGCGTATGGCTCACAGGATGAGATTCCCAACAACTATGCAAACTTTGAAGCATATAATTTAACGGCACAGTCGTCAACAGTCGATCTATCAGTTGAGACGACCTTTGATGAAGGTCAGTCAGTCACACCCGGCTCGCAAATACGGTTTTACGCCATTGTACGCAATCTAGGCAATACACCATCAGAAAACGTGGTCATGACTAGCACGTTGCCCACGGGCTTTGTATTTGATTATGTTTCCAGTTTGGGAACTTTTGAGTATGACGCTAATGGCAGTCAGATCGTTTATACTGCCGATTCTCTGCAAGGTGGCTTTTCTGATGGGTTTAATATTTATGGTTACGTCGGAGAAGGGGTGCAAACAGGCGATACATTGGTGCATCAGTTAGAGATTAGTGGTGACGTGACCGAAACAGACCTCACCAACAACAGCAGCTCTGCCACCGCGACTGGCGACGAATTGGTGCGCTCCTTCACGCTAACCAAAGAAGACCAAACACAAGGGGATGAAGGGTACAAATACCTGCCCAATTCACAAATTGATTGGCGCATCTACTACCACAATACTGGCAACCAACCAGAGCAAGTGACCATCATCGACACATTGCCGGCTGGCGTGACGTTTATCAACGTCGAGCAAAACGACAATTGGAGTTACACATCGTCCCCAAGCGGAGCCGTCTGGACATCAATTGAGCCAGTTCAACCGAATCAGAGCCAGTATCTCTACATACGTGGTCGAATTGAGGCGGAAACTGCCGCGGCAACCGTCTTGACGAATACTGTTCAGTTAGAGACAGAGAGTGGCTATGTGATTAGTGCGACTTCACCGATCACTGTGGCTGGGCCGCGCATTGCGGTTGATGCAACGACTGTTGATCTAGGGACGAGCTATCTCAACTATCCAACCACACAGCGTGTGCGCGTCTCGAATGCGGAATCGGGCGATTTGGTGATTAGTGACATTCAATCGGCCGATTTGCGCTTAACCGTCGCACCAACCGCCTTGACACTAGCCGCTGGTGCCACCAGCTATGTAACCGTCACGCTAACACCCGACGCACTCGGCGAATTCACCAGCACAATAACTATCCTGTCTAACAGTTATCTCTCTGGCACACTGCCGCTGACTGTCACAAGCACAACCCTGCTGCCACCTATTATTGAGGTTCAACCAGAATCTATGATAGCGGTGCTGGATGAGGATGAAATCGTTACAAGAACGCTCGTAATTCGTAATCAAGGTGATTCGATACTGACCTATTCACTGGACATTGAGACAAATGTAGCATCAACTGTACCAAGTCGCATTGGATCCTATCAGAATACCATACCGAAAGACGCAGACACGCAAACTTATGAGGCAACCACTCGCAGGGCGGTCTCCTATTCACGATCTGTTGATACGGATGTCTTGTTGATTATTGACTCGAATCCTTGGGGCAGAGATGCCAACCAGCGCATTTTGGATGCAAATGATATTGCTTACGACACTATCTCAAGTGCAAATATCTCAGCCGTTACGTTTACAGAATATGACCTGATTATTATTCCTAGCATACAAGGAAGTACATTTTGTAGTCGTTTCAATGCTGAGGCAGCTAAGTTTGCCGAGTTTGTTGAAGGTGGAGGAACGCTCCAATTAAATGGTGCAACGCAGAGAGAGTGTCAATTTAACATGCCAGACAATGTTGTGCATAACTATGGTACAGCAGGCAGTAATTATGTGGTTGAACGGGATCATCCAATAATGGTTGATATGCCAGAGATTTACTATGGTAGCTCTGCCAGCCACGGCTATTTCACGAACCTGCCCGAAGACGCGATCGTGATTGCCGTCCAAGGAACTGAAAACTCTGGAAAAGTAGAGTGTGACAAAAAAGGAAAAATGTGAGAAAG
>CAYMGE010000158.1:0-8311 GCA_964389925.1 uncultured Ardenticatenaceae bacterium | reverse complement strand
ACCACTTTCTTGCGCGATGCAGGCGACACGGGTCTGAAGATCATTTCCGGGTACGGGATTGTCAAGTTATTGCCCGGGATCGAAAGTGGGAGTGCGCTACCGTCTGTCACGCAGCCATGCTTTTCGCGCAGTCGTTCCAGCGCTCGAACGCGGCGGCGAGGCTCTGACGGTATCTGGAGGCGGTCATCTTGTGGCGGCGAGGGCGGAACAGGTTGGCGGTTTCATCGTGGGTGCAGAGGAACCTTTGCGCCTGCCTTGCCGATTTGAACCGGCCCTGGATTTTCTCGCGCTTTCGCGTGGGTCTGTGCGATCCCTCAATACGATTGTTCAGTCCCTTGTGCGCCCGGTGATCCACGTTCAGCCCGAGCTGCCTCAGGGCCGCGCCGTAGCTGCGCAGTTTGTCTGTCACGATGACGCGGGGCTCACCCCAGCGGGCGATCAGCCGTGAAATGAAACGCTTCGCCGCCCGCGCATTGCGGCGCGTTTGCACGAGGATGTCGAGAACTTCGCCGTTGCTGTCCACGGCGCGCCACAGCCAGTGGCGCACGCCGTTGATCATGATCACCACCTCGTCCAGGTGCCATTTGTCGGTGGGCCGCGGTCGCGCAGCGCGAACCCGCTTCACGATCTGTGGCCCAAATTTCCCCACCCATGCCCGGATTGCCTCATAGCTCACCACGATACCGCGCTCGGCCATCAGATCCTCGACATCACGCAGGCTAAGCGAGAAGCGATAATACGCCCAGACTGAGTAGGAAATGATGGAGCGCGGAAAGCGGTGGCCTTTCAGCCGCGGTGCGGAAATCTGACTGATCATCGCACGGAGCTACATAACTGCCCTGCAGAGGGCAATAACTTGACGATCCCAGCTGAGTTTACCGGTTTAACTCAGCGCACATAGACTGCATTTACATTGCCCAGCGACCGATGGTTTCTATTAACGTACAGTCCTTGGTTCTTGAGGAAATTTGGCACCCGAGCGCAGTTCAGCCACTGCCGAGATAAGCGGTGCCTCTTCTAATGATCGTCTACCAAGATTGGTTCTATGCACGTTGCATAGTATTGGCTTTCGATGGGTGGTTTCCCATTTGGGTACGTTTTGACGAAGAACATCGACGAGGGCCCAGCTAAGGCTGCTATTTCCAGCCATTTGTCTCGTGAAGCTCTTTTTTACGCCAAATCAGCCAAAGCAATCCTCCAAAACATAGCAATGAGAAAACGCTCAAGATCAAAGATTTGATTTGATCTCCAGGTTCAGGTTTTTCCTCAAGAAATCGACGGAAGCCTGTTCCCTCACCGACGATCCAAAGTTCGACCTTTTCTCCCAGGCGATCATCCGCGCATGCATCGTCAAGTGCTCGGTCAGAGGGAAACGATAACCAGCTTAGCGAAGGCGCCAGCTGTGCCACTTCCGATAATTCGTACGCAACAAGCGGTTGGCAGATATAAGTGATGTCCGTGCCGCCACCCGTCCTTCGAGACGTAGACGTTTTCATTTCTGCACCAGTGATCACTCCGGTGACCATCTTTGCGCTATCAACCCAATCACTTTTATCCTCCAAATGACCTTTGACCGAGAAAAAACTCATTAGTGTCGCAAAGACCAGTAGGGGAGTAATCAAAACACGCACGTATTTAAGGCGAAGTAATGCAACGATAACAATGATCCGCAACTGTAAAGCGGCAAGTATGTTTCTCATTAAGGCACCGTGTATTTTAGAGTAGGCTTATGCGGATAGATCAAGAGCACAGTCAGTATATTTTAACGTAACGGATGGTGAACACATGGCAACCAAGAAAAACTTGCCCACGCACTTCTTGCTGTGTTCCTGTGTGCTGCGATCATGGAATGTACGGTGTCACAATGGACAATATGGATTTTGAAACGCTGCCAAAGGATGAAGTGTTTCCAAACATATCAGAGCACCTAGGGACGAGAGAAGACGTGTTGTGGCAAGGGGTTCCTGAAGTTGATGCTTTGGGAACTGTTGTGACCCTCCTAGCTCCAGCATGCCTGATAATATTTGGCATAGGCTTGATGACTGGTCTTGGAAACCTTTTGTTCCCGCAACTCGCGTTTACAGGTGGCTCAACGACCATTCCCGGTTTGGCCTTGGCCACTTTTGGCGCTTTCTTCTTGTATATTGCATGGACGAGGCGCGCTGCAACCTGGTACTTTGCCATCACGACGCGCCGACTACTGGTTGTACACAACAATAAAATTGTTCGATCAACCCAGCCTAGCGAAGTGAGACATCTATTTGTAAAAGGAAACAAGGTCATATGGCGAATCTCTGACACGTCCGATAACAGTCATCAGAATAATCAAGCTATAAGAGGGTTCACGGGGGTAAAGGAGCCAGAGCGGTTACTCCAGTACATCTCGCAATGGAAAGAAAATTTATCGATCTCGGCAATCAATACGGCTACCGAATTCGCCGAAAGCTTAGAATGTTCGGATAGCGACGGTGCAAACATCACTCGCGTCATGAATCCTGCAAATGGTTTACGCATAGACGTGCCTTCTAAGTGGGAAATAACGGTAGATAATGCGTACATTGGCCCTCTGCGGGTATTTGGATTCACACTCTTGCCGCGTATTATTAAACGCAGTGGGCAGCGATCTTATGGCGATGGTGAGCCATGGACAGAGTTAAAAGTTAGAAGTGCTCCAGATATTGGTCTGTATATGACCGTACACGACGGGCCTCTTACGCAGACATTGTCAGATGTCACTGATGATCCTTGGGCAAAAAAATTTAATCTTGAAACATGGCAAACTACTGATGACTTGCAGGTAGGATCATTAAAGGGGTTTTCCGTGGTATGGAAATTGCCGAAAGAAAGCATTGTCACTGGATTTGGGCGTATCCCCAATGAAGTGGTTACGCGAAAGGTATGGCTTGGATCACAGGCTTTTCACGTCGAAATAGTGGGAATGGCGAGGCCAGACATGGAGGAAACACAGAGAGCTATTGACGCAATGATTGCGTCAATCAACTGTGCATGACAAACAACCGTAACGCTAATTTCTCGAACAGTTACAGCTTGTTAAGTGCCACACTAAACTGGCCGGATATACTCAACGCATCGGTAAAGTCAACACTTCGGCAATAATTAGAGCTGGTTCCCAAAGCAGCTGAAAATTGCCCTTCAACCAATAGTTCACCGCTTTGCTCCACTATTTTTGAAATTGTCACAGTGGCGTCACCTTCATTTCGACCTTTGTCAGCGCACAAAAAAGCTTCGTTGCCCTTTTCAACCCGGCGCAACCGGATTTCTTCATTGTCCGGTAGTCCGTTTTTAATTTGAAAACCTATGGCAAGCTCACGAAATCTTTCTCGCGTCTCAGGGAGAGAAAAGATGCTCGCACTCCCAAAATTGAGGCTACCACTCCAATCAGATTGGTCTTTCCAAATTTCAAAAGGCAAAATCTCTTCGCCAACGCGCAGTTTAACGAACTGACTGTCATCACTCAAAGCGAAGGAAGGAAGTAAAGCCAAAGCTAAGGCACAAATGTGTTTCTTTGAAAGCAACATAATGATCCCTTTCGTTGTGTTGTCTGGACAATACACGCAAGCCCTATACCAAGGCCCGATTAAACCGGATGCGTTGAGAGTCAGTGGTTACAATGTAGCGTCACTTGGATTTGACGATAACACAAGTCGTTTTCCACTGATTGATGCCAGTGACGTCACAGCAAGTGCAAACGACATGAGGTTCGTTATCTACTTGACGCTGCAATCAAAAGAGCAGTGGGCCTACAGAGCAATGGCAGTCATCTTACCGTAGGCCGTAGGAAAGAGACAGTTGGTTTAAATCAGTGACGCTCTCTCAGATCTTAAGATCGTCTAACGACCCACCTGCTTCTAAATGTTCAACGACCCACTTTGGTTTGCGCCCTTTGCCTGTCCAAGTTGCTGTCGTATTCTCGGGATGGCGATACTTGGGTGCAGATTTAGGTGCTGACTTGCTTTTCTTGGGTGTGTCGAGAAGGTCGTTGAGTGAAAATCCTTCTCTAGCAGCAAGTTCTTTCACCGCAGCAAGCGCTTCCTGTTTTTTACGCTTTTCATAATCGAAAATTGCAATAGCAACTTTGTCTTGGAGGTCTTTCAGTTCTGAGAGCGACATTTCGTGCAGATTCATGTGAGTCCTCGATGGATCAGATGCAAGAATTACGGCTTATAGGGGTTCGCAGCCTGAACTCAAGTATGTTTGTAAATGATCATCGCTTGGCCTAAGTTGGTCATAGTAAGGGCAGCAAGTCGGGTTTGATTGATACAACACTCTATTTCAATTAGACGTGGTCTGATGCCAATTGAGCATGGGCTGACTACTGGCCTAAAGCTCTGGGTTCAGTTTTTCATTCAGCCCACGTCCAATTTTGAAAAATGGATAAGCTTTTGGCGGTATGTTTACAGCCTCGCCAGTTCGGGGGTTTCTACCGACTTTAGCGTCACGTTGATGTGTGCAAAACACACCAAAGCCGCGCAATTCAATACGGTCGCCTTTCTCCAAGCTTTCAATAATAGTATTAAAGAGGGCATAAAGTGCTTTTAACGCTTGCTCTGACGAAATGTTGTGGTCTTCCGCTATTCTGTTCACCAGTTGGGATCTTACCATTTACATCTTCCTGTGGTTCGTTCGCCTATGCTCTCAATGATACAATCATTGTAAGCATCGTACTTGCATTGCGGATTAGGCATCGTATTGAAAGCGCCTAATGTCAAACACCTTCATATCGCCAAATAACGCGATTACCGTTTTTTCGCACAGGTAACACCGGTTTATAAAGGCGCTTGTATTTTTGGGGCTGATAGTCGCAGATTGGATATCCCTCTGCGTCTCTTATGAATAGATATGCGCCATTGGGATGTTGCCACGCTACGCCGCCGAAACTTGCAACGGTCATCGCTGTGATGTGGTTGTTTGATGCTGTAAAGCTGTAGTCATCTACACCGGCTATCCCTCCACGGACAGCTTCAGGCTCATCTTTTTTAGCGTCGTTGACAAGTCCCCCAACGTAATCGTCAACATAAGCTTTGACGATTCCGGTGATTGTTGCTGGCACTGCCAGAATTGCTCCAGCTGCAGCACCAACTGCAGTGGCTCCGTAGATGAAGGCGTCGCCAGCATCAGGACCTGTGCCTTGGACGGCCCAGACCACAGGTTGTACTACCAAGCCAGCGTAGGTATTTTTTGACGCTTTCTCTAGGCAGAAAGCGGCTACAGTCACACCTGCATTTGTTTTTGAATTGTCCCAGATCATCGTGGCTCCACGTGTAGTGATTGTGTTGATCTTATTAAGTGAAGTGGCGTGTATTTGGTGGGCGATATTGATTATTGTTGAAGTCGGCCCTGGTGGCTTGTTGCATTTCGGCGCTTCCATTCAGTCTTATCTATCCAGCTTTCCGCGCCTTCCCGTGTGAAGAACTTCGCGTTGACGTCGCGAATATAGAAAAACCCATTCTTAAAAAAGATTTCGTATCCATTGTACTCTTCAACTTTCTGATCGGTCGAAAAGTCTTGAACGCTGTGTTTTGCAGAAATTTGCAATGCATCAATTTTTCTATCTAACTCATGGAGTTCACGTAGAGCATGTAGAATGTTGGCGTTGAGAGTGGATTGCTTTGAATAAACCTTCTCGATGAACAAGACGACACTTCCGAACATGATCAGGGCAGCTGCGATATATATCAGCACATGTCGGTCTGATGTCATAAGGTCGGGAATGTAAGCGCTGGTTTCAGGAAAATGGTTTGCGACTGCTACTGATACGGAGGCGATGCCCAGGATAACGCTCAAAAAACCAAGTGCTTTCATTTGTGCTTAACCTCAAGGTCCACCGGTCGTGGGATTTTGGCCGAACTTTTTCATTGCAGGCAAGTTTTTTATCCAAAGACTTTTGGATGTGGACGGACCTGCGCTGATCATTGTTGCGCAAGCGACGTCTGTTGGAGTGCTGCGGTTGGGTGGATGAGATCAGCCTTTTCGCATTGTGCTCGGATTTGCGCGGTCAGCGTCATATGGAGTGCAGAGTTAGGCATTATGGAGCTTTTTGAGGGCTGTGTGGAAGGCCTTTGATGGTGCTCACCTACCTTCGGTATTATGTGCGCCAGGGCGGTTTAGCTGTCAAAGATGCCAAGTTCACCGTTTAAACTCTGCTGTGCTATGCATTGGTGTTGACGAAAAAAGCCCCCTGAAAATTCAGGGGGCAAGAGCAGTGTTAAGAACTAAGGCGAGCTGAAGCCTCAGAATGCGTGTACGGTATCTTTGTGGGTCGAGTGGTCAAGAGAATTTTCACGGTGTGTGGCAAATTCTCGAAGGACTTGATTGCCTTGCATTGCCGTTGTGTTGCGATTTTACCAACTCCACGATGTGGTCAAATCTTGAGTGTTTTGTTGAAAAGGACATTCCCTGCTTGGGTCCTTAAGCGGTGTCTCAAAAAACTCTAGCGCGGGGGAGGGGGGAACCTGCGCGATAAAGCGCGTCATAAGTCGTCCAGTGCCACAAGGTTTATGTGTGCTCGGCCACTTTTGATTTATATCCAGCGTAAATGATGTCTTTTGTCATTCTAGATGGACGGAACGCAACGACTTGTCGTGCAGATATCGGTTTTTCTTCCCTGGTCCGAGGGTTTCTACCTACTCGGGCAAGTTTGGAGCGAACTTTGAAGGTTGCAAATCCTGAAATTTTCACGATGCCGTCTGAGATAAGACCGTTGGTGATCGTATCCAATGTAGCATCTACAATGTTTAGGCTTTCCGACTTTCGCAATCCACATTTGCGTGAAACAGCGTCGGCAATGTCTGCACGGGTTAGGGTTTTGTTTGCCATGTAAACTCCAACTGGGGCGGGTCAGCAACTTAGACGGGTTCGCAACAAAGGCCAAGATATAACAAGGTCAAATATGTGGATACGCATTGGGTTGGAGACCGGCAATGTATCTTTGGATTGGTTCCCCTCAAAGTGTATAAGCCAGCAGGGTAGGGAAGAGGCGAAATGTGTTGCGTTGTCCTGCAAAAAAACCTCCTGAAAGTACAGGAGGTTTCAGTTGTTAGGGACTTTGTGCACTATCCAAGGATAACTTGGATAACGTTACCATGCGCATCGAGTTGAAGATTTCAATATAATAATTCTTGAACTGCCTCACATTTGGGTGTGGATAAGTGTCTGCCAACGCATTTGTGTCAGGGTGTTGCTGATAAGTTGGCAGCTCATCTGATGTCTGGCTTAGTGCTCTGCTGTGTGATGCTCGTGCAAAGTCCGTCCCTGCTGTGTTTGTGGGCGAAGTAATACTGGCCGCTGAATGGATTGTGCTCCTCGGAGCTTGATTGTTCCTGAACACAGATCTTGGAGATCCGCTTTTCTGCCTTGTCGGCCTGATGATCAACTCGTGTGAGTATTTCTGGCAAGGTGCGTAGACAGGGTTCACGAAACCGGCACGATAGATTGCTTGCTGAAGCCATTATTTCGCAGCGTTTTTCCGCGAAAATTGTAAAAAGTTTATTGATTTTGGGGGCTTATTGATTTGTGCCAAACATTAAATTTACTCACATTTTCGTTGATGGTTGGTCGAGTGTTTCTGGAATGTGAGTAATTTACGAAGGGGCTCTCTGCCAAGATAGTTCGATATGCTAGAAATAGAGCTGTTTTCACAATCTGGTTCGGAATTACTGATGCATTTATATATAGTATACAATTCCAGTTGGTATTCCGATGGACGCTTGCGCTAGTAACAAGTCTTTGGCATGAAATATGCAGTTTCCGAATCAGGTCGGAAGCTAAATCGCCGAAAGTACTTTGTTGCTTTTCGAATTGTCATATATTTGGACTTGTACGGTCAGTGACTTGGTGTTTTCGGCTTTACTGTAACGATATAAGGATGTGGCAATGGTAGCCACGAATAGATCATTACACCTACTGATTGTCAGGTGTTGTTTTTGTGTCGAGCGAGTTGTTTGCTCTTTAAGTTCTTTAACGAGTGCTGCCTGTAAGGCAAATTCGAGGAATTGTGAGCAGATTCTGTCTGCCATTTGTTCCATCAATCTAGTCGTTCGTCTGTGGTCTTGTAGTGCTGCGGCAACGACTAATTTCACACTTGGGAATGGTTCCCAAGTGCAACCCACCAGCTTTCACCAATGGGCTGCGGACTTGGAGCTTTTAACCCAAGTTCGACAAAATTTGCCGAGATTCCTCTGAATTGAGGGGGACTGGCTGGGCTTTGTCAGGTTGTTTACGCTTAGCCTCAGCTTGGCGCGGACGTTGCCACTCAGGCGGCCAATTCCGCTGCATAGCCAGCCCACAAGTC
>CAYMGE010000157.1:0-9145 GCA_964389925.1 uncultured Ardenticatenaceae bacterium | reverse complement strand
ACCAACCCTTTCAGATATTCGCTTAGTTTTTCATACCTACCACTTTCTCACATTTCCCCTTTTTTGTCACCCTCTACTTTTCCAGAGTTTTCAGTAGGGTTGCCACGCAGCAGCTACTATTACAAGGCAGCCAGCGAGAGCGAACTGAATCTAACGCTGATGCGTTGGCTGGATGAGCAGTACATGGCAACCCCGTTTTATGGCTATCGAAAAATGACCCACTTGTTACGCAAGGCAGGGCATCAGGTCAGCGAGAAGCGGGTGGCACGGCTGATGCGTCTAATGGGAATCCAAGCGATTTATCCACAGCCAAAAACGTCGGTTGCGGCAGTTGGACACAAGGTTTATCCGTACTTGCTGTGAAATGTGGCGATTACACACAATAATCACGTCTGGAGTACCGATATTACATTCATCCCGTTGCCTTTTGGCTTTTGGTTGCTATCATCGACTGGCATAGCCGCTTCGTTCTCAGTTGGCAACTGTCCAACACGCTTGAAACGCACTTTTGCCTTGAGGCACTCGCTATTGCATTTGCCTTCGGTCAACCTGATATTTTCAACAGCGACCAAGGCTCTCAGTTCACCTCTCACGACTTTACACAACGCCTGCTGGCACGCGACATTCGCATCAGCATGGATGGGCGCGGTCGCGCCCTCGATAACATCTTCTACCGCAAGGGTCGCGGAGCGACATCGAACGCTTCTGGCGTTCCCTCAAATACGAGGACATTTACATCAACGACTATCTGTCGGTTCGGCAGCTTAAGGCTGGGTTGGCACGCTATTTCCACTTCTACAACTACCAGCGTCTCCACCAGAGCTTGGGCTACGCCACACCTGCTGACATCTACTTTGGCAACGCAACAATCACTTAGTTGACACTGCAACTATGTCACTTATTTTTCATCATTTGTTGTCTTGACAATTGGGGTCACTATAGGCTGGGATGAACGCTATCTTGAGAAGATTCTCCAGCTTTAATTAATATTTAGATGCGATTGCCCTACCCCTTTTGTGGCGCATCGTTCAAACGGGGCGAGATAAACGGCATTGGCTTGTGCTTTTGTCGAAGTCATGCGCTGTTTACCTAGCCCCTACATGTCATGTCCCTTCATCTTTTACTCAAATGAAATGCACTCAACTCCTTTAGCGTCCCTTTCCCAAAATGGTCGCCTCATTCTAGGGGGTGCGGTGACCATTTGGGTTGAATTCCCGCCGTACCATTTCCGTATGCTCGCCCAATGCTGGCACAGGTGCATACATCTCATCCTCACTATCCATAATCACAGGCGGCGCAATCAACGACGCGATTTCCCCATTGACCATCATCTCTCGCCGCCGCAATGCGGGATGCTCCGACAAATCTGCTACCGAGTTAACCGACCCATACGCAATCGCCGCCTCGCGCAATTTGGACAACAGATCGGCGCGGTCATAGCTGCCAAAAACGGCGTTGATGGTGGTGTTCATTTTCGGCCGATTCACCACCCTAGCCTCATTCGTCGCAAACGCAGGATCATCCACCATCTCAGGCCGCCCCAAAATGTTCGTCGCAAAACTCGCCCACTCCCGATTGTTCTGAATCGAAATGACAACCGTCTCGTCATCTTTCGTCTGATACCCACCATACGGCGCAATCGACGGGTGATTCAAGCCAACCCGACGCGGAGCCTTGCCCCCAAACTCATAGTGCGCCAGCGGAACTTGCATCCACTCGGCCGCCGTGCCAAACAGCGACACCTTGATGCTGCTCCCTTCGCCCGTGCGCTCCCGCAAGAAGAGGGCTTGCATCACGCCCCCAAACACGTTCATCCCCGTTCCGATGTCGCAAATCGAAACGCCGATTCGCCCAATCTCATTTTCGCCCCCCGAAATCCCGACCAGCCCCGACTCGCTCTGCACCAAAAAGTCATACGCCTTCATGTAGCTGTAGTCGCCGTCGCCATAACCCGAAATGTCGCAGGTGATGAGACGGGGATAGCGGTTGCGGAGATCGGCCGATCCAATCCCCAACCGCTCTGTCGCCCCCGGCGCAAGATTCTGCACAAACACATCCGCCTGTGCCAGCATTCGCTCCAACAGAGCGATGTCGTTCCCATCTTTGAGGTTCAATACGACTGACTCTTTCCCGCGATTTGTCCACACAAAGTAGGACGCTTCCCCATGCACGATGCTGTCATAGCCGCGTGCAAAATCCCCTGCCGGCCGCTCGATCTTAATGACCCGCGCCCCCGCATCTGCCAGCCGACACGTCGCTAGCGGTGCAGCCAACGCCTGTTCAATAGCGATCACCAAAATCCCTTCAAGTGGTTTCATTATTGTCATAGTATCCCAAATTTATGATCTCAGGTTACGCAAGTTGTCGTAGAGGCTAGGCAAATAGCTGCGAGAATTCACCTTTTGAGTTGCCAACGGCGTTGGATTGCGCTTTCGTTGAAACCATGAGCCGTTTACCTAGCCTCTATCTCCCAATCGCGTAACGTGAATTATGATTTTTCGGTAATAGGTTTCACGTTTTGTTTTATTGGTGGACTTTCGTCTATGTCAACGTCTCTCTATCGTCAATTGTCTCATCTCCAGCCATTGTTTCTCGGCAAAGGGCAACTTTCCCTTACCTATACGACCATCCACGCGCAACACAGCCCATTTATTGTCAATCCACAAAACAAACCCTAGTGGCCCTCGCGGCGAGGGAGCTTGCAGCACGTCTATGCCATCTACGCTAAACCGTGTCTCTTTTTCTCCCCACTTAATTTGATAGGTATGCCACGCTTGCCAATCTACTGTCAACATCTCTTCTTGAACGCCCATTGCGCGTTGCCCGATTGGCCATAGTTTCTGCCGCAACCAGCGGATGTTAAACGCTGGCACCGCGATTGGCACCAATGGCAGCAAGGCCAAAAAAGGCCACCGCCCAGCATCAAGTGTCGCAGCCTTCCATCCATGCCCAGCCACTGTCTCAGCCAGCTTTATCTCTGACGGAGACGAGGCAAAAAAGAACCAAGCGGCTTGAGGCATCGCATACACCAACCCTCGGCTCATCTTGACAGGTTTGTTCCAGAAACCAAATCCCGCCGTTCCTTGAAAGTCCTCCAACGCATGTGAAAAGCGTGCTTTCATCGTCAATGTCAGCGGCGGTTGCCATAAAAAATCACGCTCACGACCATGATCATTCAACTGTACGTCCACAGTGTGTTCCGCAGTTGTTTCTCCCGCCACCACGCGCAATGTCTCATCCGTAAACTCAATGTCTCCCGATCCTTTCACAAACCAGCGCAAGGAACCATCAAATCCCTGCGCCCAATGGTGAAACGTCGGAGGAGCATCAAATTCAACCGCTTTTTGTTTCATAATGTTTGGGAATCCCACATCAATAAGCCCAGCCGGTATGTTTCATAACCCAGATAAAGAAAAGATCGCGAAAGAATAGGGTAAATCGGGCAGTATAGTAGAGACGCTTGTAGAGAGCCGAGCGACGGACAGGATCATAATCGATCAGTCGAATTTGTTGCTCAGGCGTTAAAAGGAGATTATGAGCGCGTAGCAGGGTGCGGCGGATTAAAAAGCTCCAGAGACGCGCTGGCAATTGTGGCAGAGATTGACGATGGTCACGCTCTGCGGGGGAGGCGGCCGACAGGCCATAAATGTCTGGAATAATGCCCGTCTGCCAGTATGAGGCGATTGAGCGATAAATGATCGTCTGCAATTGTGTGGCAATCAATTGCCGTAAATCAGGGGAAAGCGCAGTATAATCGATGTAAAAAAGAGGCACGTTCTCTTTCAGGTAAGGTTGGATGATGATTATGTAAGCATGGGATGTGTCATCACTAGCAATAACAAAATGGCTGGGAACGCTGTATTCAGCACCAACGATGTTAGCAAAGTTCTGCGCGGTCGCTCGTAACTTCTTGGCCTCAGATAGGGCCGCAGCAGGCGTTAGGTGCGGCTCATTTTTTAACTTGACGACAAAGCGTGCATCATCGGTGAGGTAAACTTCAGATTCATTGCCACCCGCAATACGTTCTAGGTGTAGGTCAATGTCTAAGCAAGCAAAGAGCAAGTTTTTGTGTACATTCATCCCATATTCAAGCATTTATTTTTGGCTCTCTAAAGAAACCTATGTCCAAACTGTCAGGTCTAGGTCTATAATTCTACTCATGATTATCTGCACCCACAAAATGAGCATTGAGTCGTGAAAGCTCATTGACCCGCCAAATGTGCGCCATCAATGCCTCAACATTTTTAACTTTCTCAGTCACTAGCCGACTAAATTTTTTCTCAAGTTCCATCTTTGTCAAGGGGCGTTGGGGCATTCCACGTGCATAATCTACCGATTTCTCAAGTGTCGTCCCGTCTTTCAACACAACTGTCACCAACGCAGGCTGCTGTGTGGTGAGGTCGCTGGAATCGGCCGAAATCTCCCAAGTATCCAACCCAATCCTCTCCAACCATTCCCGCGTTTTCGACCGAAAAATCATCTCATCCGCAAAATGTTCGGGCAACACCGCCCCAAACTGCAACGCCGTCGCCAAACAGTACCCCATACAAAACCGTGCCTGTGTGTCATCCGTTGGATGCGTGTGCGGCAAAATCGACGCATTGTAATATGGAATTTTCGCCGTCACTGTCGCCACATCGGCCGACCCAAACTGATGCTCATTCATCAAATCCAGCAGCCCGTCAATCGAGCGATGCGTATACGCACAACTCGGATACGGCTTAATCACAATCCCATATTCTGCCAGCGAAAGCACTTCTCCCAAATCTGCCAGTGCCACATTAAAGCCGGGCGCGTTCTTCGTCGCTTGGAGGGTCAGGAAACTCCACTTTCCGTCGAGAACATCGGCCGCTCCCGCCATCCCACTCTGCGCTAAATACGCCGCCACCACCCCATTTTTCGCCCCCATCCCGCAGTGAATCGGCTTCATCAGCGTGCCAAACTGCGACTTATATCCCCCAGCATGACTAATCGCAATGCTAATCGCGTGACCCATCCTCGCCGTATCTAACCTCAACAGCCGTCCGCACGCCACCGCCCCACCAATCATCGCCACCGTACTCGTCGTGTGCCAGCCAATGTGATAATGGTCGAGATTAACCGCCGCCCCAATCCGCATGGCGACCTCCATCCCAACGATAAACGCCTCAATCACCTCTGCGCCTGACTTCCCCTCAACCTCTGCCACCGCCAGCAACCCCGCTAGCAATACGGGTGATGAATGCGCCGCCGTCCGCTCATCCCACGCATTAAAATCGAGCGCGTGCGCCGCTGCTCCGTTGACAAACGCCGCCCATGGAGCCGCCAATTTCTGACCATGCCCCACCACCGTCGCTGCGCCATCCCCCCACTGTGCCACCGTCGCATAGGCCATCTCCGGCGATGGATGATCGCTCCCGCCGACCATCACGCCGATGGTGTCGAAGAGGGCGATTTGCGCCCACGCTTCCGCTTTTTTCCATTGGTTTGGGTAGTTTTCGGCCGAAGCCCCAACCGCCCACTCTGCCAACCGCTGTAGTGCGTTCGTCATAATCCAGCCCGATTAAATTCGTCCTTCATTGCACGTAGTGTCTTGTTTTCTATTCGCAGACGTTCAATCAGTACTTTCCACTGTTCCTTTTGACCGCTTTTGAGCGCAATTGCCTTGACGCGCTGAAGCAATTTGGCGGCTTCCCGATAGTTATCACGTCCTCGTGCCGCAATCAATTTTTCTGCAATCTTGCGGTAAATTTCGCTGGCGTGTTGTGGGTGGGACGCTTCGGCCGATTCCGCCACCAAAACCGCACGCCGCTCATCAAAATCCTGTCGTCCCCAACGATTTTTCCGCGAGTGCAATTTATCCAGATAGTCTAACGCACGCCCAGATTGCTTTTCGTGGATTGCAATATCGATCAATGTCTCAAACTTTTTGTCATCCTCTAATCGCTTGATGATCTCCTCACGCACTGCATTCCACTTGCTATTTTGTTGGGCGACGCGCTGCAAATCTTGATAGAAGCTCAAGGATGGACGCGCCGTGAACTGATCCTTGCTAAAGTTGAGCGCACTTGCCCAATCACCCGTTTTTTCTGCGTATTTCTGTAGCCACGGATCTATGCGGCGATCATTACTCTTTTCTTTGCGTTTCAGAACTAATGCTGCACCATGCTTGCCTTGATCATGCGCGACAAACAGATCGGCGATCCGCAACAGCTCGTAGTCGCTGGCTGTTCGCGCCACATCTTCGGCCGATTCCACTCGCCCCAACGCCAACAACCGATCAACCGCATCTCCCAACCGATCTGACTCTAAACACAATGCGATGTACTGTTCATCGCTTATCTCATCCTCTTGCAACGCTAACAACAATCCACCTAACGACTGATTGCGCCATTTAGACAAGAATTTGTCTGAGCCGACCCCGCCCTGCGACTCCTTGACCCACTGCGCGATCATTTGTTTTTCGACCGAATTCGACTGCTGCAACAGCGGATCATACGCCATATCCCCAAACCCGTAGCCACCCACCATAATATCCTTGGCCACAATATCATAGAGCGTCCGCAAAATCGTCTCGCGGGTATTCATCTCCTCAATATGATCCAAACACGCATCCAATCGTTCGGAACATTCGTAGATAACGCGATACAAATCACCATCGTGGTCGTGGATTTGGTCTATCATTGGCAATGTCTCATTCGCAATTGTAGTGAACAAGGTAGCAACAGCGTGCCAATTATTGACACCAACCAACTGACGCATCTGCTCGGCCGATTCCAATATCTTATTCGCAGCGACATTCGCAGCCCCATAGTAATCATCGCTATACTTGGTCTCCTCTAACGCCCCCTGCACCTGTCGCCGAACCAGTTCGGGATTGACCTCACTCGCTTCAACTGGCATATTCATAATTGTAGTTGTTATTTCTGGGTGTTGCCGAACAAGTTGCTCGATGAAGTCTAGCAACTGGTTTTTACTGCGCGATTCGAGTTTCTGGCGTAATGATGACGTTGCCACAAACTGGCTGGAGTCGTTGATCCATGCGAACAGCAGCGCAGCGACGTGTTTGCAAGCCCCACCACCACCGACGGGGCAGGTGCAACTGGCTGTGACGAGGCTCGTGGTGCTAAATTCGGCCGAAACATGATAAGGTGTCGCCCGCGACCCGTAACATTGCCCCTTCAATATATTCCCCTGCGCTTGTGGCGCAACAATCGCCCCATTCCGCGCATACGTCCGCCCCCGTGAAACCGAGCGGGCATCAATCCGATTTTTAATTAGTTTTTCTGTAAAGGATGGTATTGTTGTCATTTCTGTATTTTCGCACCCACGTAATCAAATGCACAGCTTTCTTTCATCAGCGTCTGCCCGTATCGGTGTGATCAACTCCTATAAACCGCCACTGCCTCTCCAAGCACGCCCAAATCAACCTCAATCCCCAACCCTGCTCGATCACTCACCATCGCCCGTCCATTCTCCTTGGTATAGCCACCCGTCGCCGTCACAACCGAATGATGCTGACTACAATCCCAAGTCGCCCGATCAAACTCAGCAGGAGTCGAAATCGCCAAATGCACGGCTGCCGTATCCGCAATCGCGCTCCCACCTGTATCTTCAATGTTCATCTTAATCCCTGTCGCCACACAAAAATCGCGCATCCGATTGACCTTCAACCCAATCGCCTGCGCCACGTTATGCCGTTGCGCCAACAGCAAATCGTCAAACGCCTGAATGCTCTCGTCCAAAATAATGTTGTGGCGCGTCAACTCACGCACCTGCCTGTCAAAATGCGCGGGAGCCAGCGTGTACGGTTTTGGGGCGCGGTGTTCGTGCAGCCATGTTGCGGCATCCTCATCAACCCGCTTGACAACATCATAAAACACGCCATGCAACCCCGCTGGGGTCACTTCCCGCGCGTTCAGCGTCTCGCGCTGACTGCCGATTTGTATTGCTATTTGATGTAAGTGCAATTCGTCCCTCCTCAGAACATACGAAATCAGTCAAACCAGTTCTCTACTGTTAGTCCGTCAAAACTTGCAAAATCCTGCTTATTCCTTGACACAAGGATAAGGTTGTTGCTAACAGCCACAGCAGCGATTTGACCATCGGCGAAGGCGGGAGGTCGGCCGATTTTCGTCAACCGCGCTCGCTCCTTTGCAAACCAATGTGCCGCCGCTGCATCAAACGGCAGGATAGGCAGAACATCTTCAATGATGTCAAACAAAAACGTTTGAAGCCCACGTTTGCGCTTTGACTCTGGTAAACGCTCAAGACCATACAACAGTTCATGCCACGTAATAGAAGCAATAGCGATATTAGCGTGATGTGAATGCCACGCCTGAGCGACATTTGGGTTCGGCTTCGGCTTGACAATCTCAGAAACGATGTTCATGTCAACGAGATAGGTTAAAGCCACGGGTTTTCCTCCCGCCCCGCCGATTTATCGCGCACATCCTCCCATATATCTTCGTCTTCCCACGTATCAACCGCCCAATCTGCTCTCCAAGCCGCATAGCGTGCCGCAAAATCAGGTCGTCGTGTTAAGCGTTCGTATTCCGCAATCGACAGAATAACCGCCACCGACTGCCCACGTCGCGTCACTTCAACAGGTTTGCCGCTATCTTCTGCGTCACGCACGAGCGTGGCGAAATTGTTGCGTGCTTGAACGATTGAGTAGGTTGCTTGCATCGTTTATCTCCTTGACAAAAAAGCCATCTAAAGAGCCAGTTTAGCACACCTAAGTCGCTTTTCAAGCCTTAAGTCGGCAAGATTTCGTAGAACCCTGTTCAGTATCGCAATGATCGGTCAATTTGCATTGATGGCACATAGCTGCCACCATCATAATGGTAAACGGTCGCTTTCCTGACACAACTCTGACCCCAAATGCTAATGGCAGAGGTGCGGAAACAAACACATGATAGTTTGCCGTCCCGACTTTTTCCTGAACGTCAGTGCAGGCACGCGCAAAGTCCCGCACGATTTCAGACCAAGTTTCCTGATCAGCTGACTGCCCTGCATTGGTGACAAAATCTCAATAGCTAGCAAACACACACTATGCTTGCTTTAATGACGAACTAAAAGGTTGTGGTTTTGTGTCCAAAAACACTTAACCATTAGGGTGTGTTTCATTTACTTTTGAAAACATGTTTCGGGAATTGTTGCAGTT
>CAYMGE010000156.1:0-9407 GCA_964389925.1 uncultured Ardenticatenaceae bacterium | reverse complement strand
CCGCATTCGGCAACGGATTCCCACCAACCAACAAAATCAAATGATCAACTTTTCTGTTTTCCAATTGCGCTTGAGAATTCACGAGCTCTCCTTATTTGCGATGTGTTCACGATTGTAACACCATCACCTCCACCATGCGTAAACATCTGGCACGCTGTCGGCTCTCTTCTCCGACTCGCCCCTTGAGCCTGATTTCGCGCCTGTATAGTTACCAAAAGTTTTTATATTTTACCAAAAGGTGGAGAAATAATAAGAGAGCTAGGTCGCCGCCGCCCAGCTCTCTGTTCAAAAGGAGGAGAAGAAATTTACCCTTGTTGACAGAGATGATACAACGTCTAGCTGTCGAAAACTGTACGTGGAGCCTACGTCAACATGACGCAAAACCTACGCTTGTGAAAAAATTCACGTAGGTTTTATGTCATCAAAATGGTGTTTTTGTATCAAAAGAGGTGCAAGGAGGGGGAAAAGAAACGTGAGAGGGACAGCAATGAAGTGTGCAATGGCGTGATCGCCGCCGAACAGATGTATGCGGAGATGCCCGTAGATGATGACAGAGAGCTGACTGGTGAGCAAAAGTAGATAGGCGGCGCGACGATGGTAGAAGCTGTCTGAGATAAGCGCGAACGGGAATAACCAGAGAGTATACCAAATGCGAAATTTGAACGCAGTAGCGAGGTAGATGTAGTAAGACTCGGCCGAGCTACGCCAAGCCTCGCGCCCCCACAAGAGCAAGCCCCCTGAGAGCAACACAAATGTAGACGTTCCCCAGCTAATCCACTGCCAAATGTCAATTTCAAGCCCTTCTATACGCTGCCCCATAAAGTGAATAAATACAAGGGGTGAAAATCCGCCCCCCCCTTTTGACTCCGAGAGTAAACGCTCAAACAGATCGAGTGGTGAGCCAAATGGCAAGAAGGTGATAAAAACGAGCAACCCTGTGCCGATGCTAGACAGCACAATATAGCGAATTCGCGTTTTGAGATCGGGCAGTGACCGTAATATAGTAAGACCGAAAAATGGTAGCGGCACGATCCCGGATAGCTTCGTCAGTGGTGCAAGAACCATGATGAGGGTGGCGGTTGTCGGCCGATCATATTTTTTCCAGACCCATGCACCCAACAAAATCCAAAATAGGACAACCCCATCATTGTGTGCATCGATCACCAGCATGTACAAAACGGCAGGGTTCCAAAGCCACAGAATAGCATTGGCGATTTCTTTGTTCGTCAGTTCAAAAATCAGCCAACCAACGCCCAATACGCTCAATACGCCAATCAGCTTAAATATAAGTAATGCTGCCAATAGGCTGCCACCTGTTCCCCACACAACGAGCGCATCGATCCCCTCCCACACGGAGCCATACGGCGATACTGCATTTGCCCATTCGCCTGCCAAATGTGTATACGCGCCATCCGGCAATGCGGAAGGTGGCACGAGATAAGGGCTTGCGCCAAACTCTGCAACCAGCCGCCCGCGCAGAAAATAGCGAAACACATCGTTGGCATTGATCGGATAGGCGAATAGCAAAGGCAACGAGAAAAGGCATGTTGTGAGCAAGATGAATGGGAATGACCATGAGACTTTAGCCGACATCTCGGCCGCACCCCAGTTCAACCCAAACAAACATAGCAGCAACCCCGCATATGCCACCCCCGCCCCTAATGACGGCGCAAACGTCAACACATCCGCCAATTCTTCCCGATAGTGTGGAATAAGCGGAAACCAAAACGGCAGAATACAATACCCTGCTAGCATAAAAAGCGGAATAATCCACTTACCACTTGCAACTTGCAACTTGTTACCCATTAACGAAGAATTTACCACATTTGTCAAACGCAAACATTCTGTTACACTGCTGCGCTGTGTTAATCAATACTCCACGAATTTTAGCAGCGTTTTTCGGCCGAGATGCCCGCATCGAACTGAGCTATCGTCTCGCCTTCGTTCTCAACTTCTCAGGTGTCATCTTTAGCGTTCTCAGCTTCTACTTTATCTCCAAACTCATCAATTCAGGCGGCAATTTTAACGATTACGATACTGACTACTTCACGTGGATTTTGCCCGGCATTGCGTTGAGCAACTACTTCACACTGGGTCTTGGTGGCTTTGCCTCATCATTGCGTGAGGCGCAAACCACTGGCACGCTCGAAGCAATGATTATGACCCCCACCCCTCTCTCAACCATCATCACGGGGTCTGCGCTGTGGAACTACTTTTTCACAACCATTCGTGTGTTGTTCTACCTCCTGCTTGGCATGTTGCTGGGCGCACGCTTCCCCAATGCGAGTATTGGCACAGCGTTGCTCGTCCTTTTACTGAGCGTCATCGCCTTTGCCAGCATAGGTATCATCTCCGCCAGCCTTATCATGGTCATCAAGCGTGGCAATCCGATTACCGCCTTTCTCGGCAACATCGCCATTTTGGTCAGCGGCGTTTGGTATCCCGTTGAGACGCTGCCAACGTGGGTACAGCCATTCGGACTGTTTTTGCCATTACGTTATGCGGCCGACGGGATGCGTGGCGCATTACTCGAAGGCAAAACACTCACCCAGTTGCCGTTTGAGTTGGGTGGCATTTTGCTATTTTGCGTTGTACTTGTGCCAGTTTCGCTCTGGATTTTCCGCTACGCTGTCACAATTGCACGACAAGATGGGACATTGACTCATTATTGACACACAACTCCTAATTCAGTTACTAAAATCTACTCAAAGGCAAATCAATGAACTTTGGATACGACACCTATTTATCCCCCAACACGTGGCGTTACGGCACCAACGATATGCGCGAGCTATGGTCAGAGGCAACACGACGCAGGCTGATGCGGCGCGTCTGGATTGCGCTGGCGGCCGCACAACATGAGGCAGGGCTGGTCACGCATGAGCAGTTAGCAGATTTACGCGCCCATGCCAACGATGTCGATATTGCACGGGCGCAAGAGATCGAGCGGGAGACGCGACACGATGTGATGGCGGAGATTCGCACCTACGCAGAACAAGCGACGATTGGCGGTGGGATCATCCATTGGGGCGCAACAAGTGCTGACATCAATGATAACGTCAACGCGCTGCGCTTGAAGGTGGGGCTACAACAACTACAAGCGCAGCTTGGCGAGGTGTTGGCGGCGTTCGCGGAGAAAATCGAGGCGTATGCTGACCTGCCCGTGATGGCGATGACGCACATTCAGCCAGCGGAGCCAACGACACTGGGCTACCGCTTTGCCGTGTACGCGCAGGATTTGTTGGAAGATTATGTTGACTTGGTGGGGCAAATCGGCCGAGTGCGTGGCAAAGGGTTCAAAGGCGCAGTCGGCACACAGGCCAGCTACCAAGAAATTTTGCAAAATAGCCATTTCTCTGTCACCGATATGGAACAGTACGCGATGGCGCAACTCGACTTGCCCACCTTCCCAATCGCCACGCAGACGTATACTCGCGGTCAAGATTGGCGCATCGTCAATCTGCTCGCGGGCATCGCAGGGTCGTTGCACAAGTTCGCGCTCGACTTCCGCATCTTGCAGTCGCCGCCATTTGGGGAGTGGGGTGAGCCATTTGGCAAAAATCAGGTCGGCTCATCTGCCATGCCGTTCAAGCGCAACCCGATCAATATGGAAAATATCTGTTCGCTGGCGCGTTATGTCGCTGCGCTGCCAGCCGTGCTTTGGAACAATCATAGTCAGGCGATTTTAGAGCGCAGTCTCGACGATTCTGCCAATCGACGGCTCATTTTTCCAGAAGCGTTTTTGGCGACAAGCGAGATGCTCAAACGGACGCGCCGCATGGTCAACGAGATGCGGGTCAATGAGTCGGGCATTCAGCGCAACATGGCGACGTATGCCCCATTTGCGGCGACAGAGCGCGTGTTAATGGCGTTGGTCTCGGCCGGCGCGAGCAGACAGGCGGGGCATGAGTGGATCCGGGATGCGAGTTTGCAGGCGTGGGCAGCGACGCAGAATAGTCGGGAAAATCCACTCGTCGAGCTATTGATTGCGGATGAACGAATCAGGGCGTTGTTGGCGGAAGATAGCGTGCGGGAGTTGATGAAGGGGGAAGGGCATGTAGGCAATTCGGCCGAACGCGCCCGCCAGTTTGCCCAGCAGCTTCGAGCCAAAATTTAGACCTCTGTCTTCGCCATTCGTGGATAGGTCAGAAAGAGGTTCTCCAGCGCGAGCCGAATGCTGACATTGCGCTCTAGCTGCCAAAGCACTGCCTTTGTCTGCTGAAGGCTTGACACCACCTGCTCTGCCTCCCACGCTGTTTTTAGCTTTTGCAACACGACACGCTCATCGACGTTGATGAGCGTGTCGATGTCGTGGAGCAGCATGAGCAGGTCACGCCACCACGTTAGCCATGTGTTAAGTAGGTCAAACAGTTTTTCGGGCTGCTTGGCGAGTTTTTCGGCGTGCTTGAACCGCTCAACGATAGTGCCACCAAGCACCTCATGCAGCAGTGCGAGTTGATCGAGCCGCTTTTGAATAAGCTCAGGATGTTGGCTTGCGTTGACAGCCCAGCCGAGACGACCGTTTGCGAGGTGGGCGAGGAGATGCGCCTGCTCTGCTGGCACATGCCAGCGGGTGACGAGGGCTTGCTGAATTTGGGGGGTGGGGATCGGCCGAATGCCCGCCACCCGACAGCGCGATTTAATCGTGTCCAGCAGCGCATCCGCCTCCGTCGCCGTCAAAATCAACACGGTGTCGCCCGGCGGCTCCTCTAATGTTTTCAGAAAAGCGTTTGCCGCATTGGTGTTTGCCGCGTCAAACTCGCTGATGATCCCGACCTTATGGCGTGCTTCAACCGCGGCCAACTGCAATTTACGCTGTAAATCGCGCATCGTTGCGATCTTAATCGTCTTCTTGCCGCGACTGTTGATCTCAGGTTCGATCACGCTGACATCGGGATGTCGTCCCGCTGCAATCAGCGTGCAGGCGCGACATCGCCCACATGGGCGTGCGACATCGCTCAAGCAGTTTAGTGCCATCGCAAACGTAATTGCCAGCGTCGTTTTGCCAACTTGTGCGGGGCCTGTAATCAAATAAGCGTGACCAATGCGCCGATGCTGAATCGCACCCGCAAGCATCTCGACCGCCCATTCATGCCCAACAATTTTTCGCCATTCAGTCGTCATTTTGCACCTATCTTAGCCACGCAGAGCGGATGCAAACAGCGCAGGAAGTTTCTTGAGGCTGGGAGCGAGGGCAAAGTAGGTCAGGAGGCGACTGGTTTCGGCCGCTGTCTTGTTCGTCACAAACCACGGCGGTTTTGGCAACAGCCCAAAGCTACCATGTCGCATCCCGCGTGGCGACTCCCAAAACGGGCCGTAGATCACGTTTTTCTCTGTGTTGTCAAACAAGTACGAGTTGTGGACAACACCACGACCGCTTTCGATGTCAGTTAATGGGTGGCCGGGGTAGGCTCCCCACGCCACACCCGGCAGCAAAAAGCCAACACCGCTCCACAGATTAACCCCAATCGTCCCGTAGCGTAGCTCTGCGACCAGTTCCTCAAATGTCCCGCCCAACTGCTTGATCGTCTTTGGGTGGATAATGATTTGTGCGCCGAGCGTGCCGTCAAGCGTCTCGTTGGCAAACTGAATGGCGTTACGCAGATAGTCGGCCGTGTCAGCCCCATCGATATAGGTTTGGGCGAGGGCGGCCGAAAAGAACTCATTTGTAAAGCAGTAATTTTGCGCGTCATTGGGGTTGATGTCTGTAATCAAGACGCGCCCGTTGATCTGTTCCACATTGTCGGCGTGCGCGATGGCGTCAGCTAGCCTATCCTCTGCGTGTGGATAGTAGGGGAAGCGGGGCGGCACCTCGCGGAAAACATCTCGCACCGCATCGAGCAAGTCGCTCGCCTGATTCCAAGCATTGGGCAGAACGAGAACCTGTGCGGCGATGCAGTTGAAGCCACCATTGTGCAGCTTTTGGGAAGCGATGCGCTCCGCTTGGAAGCGAATATCGGCCGCCGTCCATGCCCCCGGAACAACGATCACAGGCCCCACACCGCCTAGCTCGCTGCTGATCGGCTTACTATTTTTGGGACGATAGTCGCGCTTGCGTTTCTCCGCTTCTTCACCTTTGCCAAAGACAATCACATCGTGGGTCTTCGCGCTGCCCGTGATGTGAATCGTGTCGATGCCTTTGTGTTCCGTCAAATATGCACCCACGTCAGCCCCGCCGCAAGCAATCTGCAAAAATCCACTATCGACAAATGGTTTGAATACGTCCGTCAGGATCGGAGCCAAGTACTCGTTGACGGGATTCAATTTGAGGATGACAACCTCGCCTTCTGCATATAATTTGTACAGGGTGTCGAGGGGCGGAATGCTGTTGATGTTGCCCGCGCCCAAGATGAGACTCACTTTACCGCTTGGGTTGGGCTTTTTGTAGAAAGTGGCAATTTGATCTTTTAAGTTGCCTTCGTGAACCGTTTGATTGAACCAGACTTCGGCCGAAATTCCATTGGTCAGCAGCTTGTCATAGATGTTACGCGGAAAGACTTGTACGACAACTTGACCGTTCTCGCGGGTTCGCACAGAGCTGAATTCAGGATCAATCTCGCTATGGATGGCCTTGAGCGTCTCCAGCAGGCCATTGATCGCTTCAACGGTCGCCCATGGGCCGCTGCTCCACTCTTCGGCGACGAGTTGTGAATCGGCCGAGAGCCGTTTCCCCACCACCGACACAGCGACCCATCGCTGCGCCGCCCGCCCCAACCGATCACGACTATTGACGAGCATTGCCATCTTCTGCGGAATGGGCAGGGTCGCCCACTCATCTTTGTGTGCATTTAATTTTTCAATTTGACTATCAAGCATTGCCGTGTCGATTGACATAAAATTTCCTCGAAAGCTGCCAGCGGTCGTCAACTTTTTGCGACTCACTCCTGATTCGCAATAATATCCCCCAATGGGTCTTCTTCATCATCTGAAATATAGGTCTTGCGCGTTTTACCACCCGTCTTTGGGTCTTCGACTACGCCCAGCGCGTAAAGCTGCTCCATGATCCGCGCCGCACGTGGAAAGCCAACGCGCAGTTTGCGTTGAATCAGCGATGTACTCACCTTGTCATATTTTTGACAAAGCGCAATCGCCTGCTCAATCTCATCATCACTACTGTCGATTACCTTGAGTCGTGCTAGCAATGCTTGCCATGGTGGGATGTCATCGTGGTTGGGATACTGCGCTTGCCAGAAGTCAACGACCCGATCTGTCTCGTCATCATCGACAAAACAGCCCTGCACGCGCACGGGCATACTGGCATCTGATCCCAAGAAAAGCATATCGCCATTGCCGAGCAACGTCTCTGCGCCCGATGTGTCGAGAACGACGCGGCTATCGGTGCTGCTAGCAACGGCAAAGGCGATGCGTGCTGGGAAATTTGCCTTAATTAAACCGGTAATCACGTCGGTTGAGGGGCGTTGCGTGGCGACGACGAGATGAATGCCAGTAGCACGCGACATCTGAGCGAGGCGGCAAAGTGTGCGCTCTGTTTCTGCGCCATACTGCGCCATGAGATCTGCTAGTTCGTCGATGAAAACGACAATATGTGGCAGCCCTTTCAGGCCGCGTTCTTTCATTTTGTAGTTGTAGATAGAGAGTTGGCGGGAGCTTGTTTGCTCAAATATCTCGTAGCGTCGCTCCATCTCGCCAACGATCCAGCGCAACACGCCAATGATGCGCTCGCCTTCGACTTCGGCCGATCCCAACAAGTGGGGCAATCCGTTAAACCGAATCATCTCGACCCGCTTTGGATCGATCAAAATGAGTCGTAGCGTTTCGGGCGAATTGTGCATGATCAGACTGGTGATTAACGCCTTCATGCAAACTGATTTGCCCGACCCCGTCGTACCTGCAATCAGGATATGCGGCATTTTGGCAATGTTGATGGCGATGGCCTGACCGGCAACAGATTCACCGAGCGCGACGGCGAGAGGTTTCGTGTGAAGGGCGTGGAAGGCGGCCGATTCCAGTCCATCGCGCAGACGCACGAGACGAGGCTCTATATTTGGAACCTCAATCCCCACGATCCCACGCCCCGGCACAGGTGCCTCGATTCGCAAGCGTGGGACGGCTAAGGCTAGTGCAAAATCGCGGCGCAAATTGGCAATTTGTGAAATCCGCACCTTTTGTCGGCGTATCACCTCGCCATTTGCATCATGGCGCACGATGTAGCCCGGTTCAATGCCAAACTGTGTCACAGTAGGGCCGATTTGCGGCTTGGTGACGCGCCCTTCCAAGCCAAAGTCTTTTAGCGTCTGCGCGATGACTTTTGCGCTCTGTTCGATTTCTGCATAGCTGACACCTTCCCTATTGCCAGCTTGTAAGAGTGCCAATGGTGGCATATTTGGCTTGAATGCGACCAGTGGATTTGTTTTTTCTTTCGGCCGCAGGATTGCCCGTTGTGCAGTTTCTCTCACAGGACGATAGAACGTCCGCCCAACCTCTTCATCAGGGTCAATATCCAACCGGTCTGCCCAACGCTGCAAACGCCCCGCTATCAAAACCAGCCAGCGTATTGTGTCGCGGAGTGTCCAATTGAACAGAATTGCCATAGCAATGATAAAGGCAACACTATACAGCAACAGCGTTAAAAATGACCCCAAGAACATCACCAATGGCACAGCCAATGCCCAACCAAGTAGCCCGCTGGCACGCCCCATAAATGCATCGTCATAGGTCGCCTCCATAGCGAGATGGGCAACAGGCAATGCGAGAAAAAAGAGCAGTTCAAGGGCAATGATTAGGCGTGGCGGGATGTCGCGGCGAATGGTCAGATGTCGCGCCGTCATTTGAATGCCTGCAATTAGTAGTGAGAAAAAAAAGGGATATGCTCCCCAGCCAAATAGCTGTTGAGCAAAGCGTGCCGTGACGCGCAAATAGCCCGCAGAGGCGAAGTTTGGCAAAGCAAGCATGTTGAGAACGGCAAATAAAATCAGAAATGCACCAAGAATCTCTCCCCACCATGGTCGCAGCATGGGGAGGAGCTTTTCATCCCACGTGCGGGGTTCAAAGGTCTCGGCCGAGTTGTCCTGTCTCTCCATTGCCCCTATCGTAGCACGTTTTGATGTTCCAATGTAGCATCGACTTTGTTTGACCATAGTTTTCTAGCAGACGTGGCTACAATGGTATGAGGCGGTACAATTGTCGAGCTTTGCTCAAGAAAAGAGCAACGTCAGGAACCCCGCGCTAAAGCGACGGAGCTTGAAAGAGCCTCGTACCTGACCCGTCTAAGCACTTAGGGTGCTACGTTCGTTCAGAAATAGGTACGTTTGAATGCTTCTCCAGTTCAGACCACTACGGTTCGTTGTTAAAAGCGTTGAGGGTAGGCGCGGTGCAGCGAACGCCAAACCTGAATAGAACATTGGCTAGGAGATAATTACTGCCGAAAGGCAAGGACATCGTAAGATGCA
>CAYMGE010000155.1:2930-9732 GCA_964389925.1 uncultured Ardenticatenaceae bacterium | reverse complement strand
CAGCGGGTTGCCGCTGACGCATTGCCATCTCGAACGCATTGCAAACCAGTTCGGCACGCATCTGGTCAGCCATTGCCCAACCGACGACGCGCCGTGAAAACAGGTCGATGACCACCGCCAAGAAAAGCCACCCCTCTCCCGTTGGGATGTAGGTGATGTCCCCGACCAACTTGAGATTGGGCTTTTGGGCAGTAAATTGCCGATTGAGCAGATTGGGGGCGGGGATTTTACTTGCATCGTTGAGCGTGGTGCGGATGTAACGCTTCAGCCGCTTACCGCGCCACCCATTTTCACGCATTATTCGGCCGACGCGGTCGCGCCCACAGGCGATGCCAGCTTTGATGAGAGCCTTCCACACCCGTATTTGACCGTAACTGCGTCTGCTTTGCACATACACTCGCTTGATTTCTTCCGCCAACTTTTCATTGGCTATCTTCCGCTCACTGGCACGGCGGTTGCGCCATTCATAATACCCGCTGCGTGACACTTCTAGCACTCGACACATCACACTCACCTCGAATTCTTCTCGATGGTTGTCGATAAACTCGAATCTCATCTGTTTGGGCTGCTGAAGATAGCGCGAATGTCCCATTCGTTGCTTTTTTTAGAATCTCCCGTTCTTGTTGGAGAACCGCCACTTCTCGTCGCAACTGGGCAAGCTCCCTTTCGGCTTCACTCTGGTCAACCAAATTTGTTCGGCCGAATCGTTTAACGCCTTGCTTTTGTTTTCTCTTCCATTTTGCCACTAATCCTTGCGAAATTCCCAACTCTCTTTCTACTTCGGCCTGTGATTTTTCTGTCGTTTCCCACAACTTGACTGCTTGTTGTTTGAATTCTGCCGTGTACTGTCGTTTTTTCTTTCCTTGAACGATGGTTCCTATCCTATCTGATATGTCCATTTTTTTCAGGAAAGTTCACTTGCCACGATGATGCAACCATTCCAACTGATGCCCGATCCAGATGGCAACATGATCGCCGTGTTGAACGGTGTGAAAGATGGAGTGCCATACAACATTTCAGCGACCGATTCTTCAATGACAGAAACTGAATTACGGGCGATTGTCCCTTAACGGCAAAAACGGCGTACAGTGATTTGTGCGCCGTTTTCTTTTTATTTGGTCGCGGCCGAAGTGCATAAAACAGTAATTGCGCCCATCTGCATCTGCGGATGGGCGCAATAGGAAGAGGAAGTTCTGATTGTGGCAATTAACGTTTAGCTTGTTACATTTGCTCTCTGTCTGTGCAGTTCATTGCTCTTGGGGGTCTCTTTGATAAAGACATGGCTTTTTACCTTCTCTATCCAACTAATGCACATCTGCCACACTGTTTGCCTGTGCTTCAGTTGTTGTAGAAACAATTAATCTTGGTTTATACGATAAGTTAATATGCGGATACAGCAAGAGACAGTGTAGTGCCATGGCAGACATTTGAAGACGAGATTGATCGTTCAGCAATTTTAGACAGTCCCCTTCTCGTGGTATATCGTGTATAGTTACGAACCTCATTCAAGCTAGGAGCGAAGCATATGAGCTATATCATGGTAGATTGCGAGATGGACGGCCCAATCCCACACGATTATTCGATGATCAGTTTTGGCGCAATTGTGGTCGAACCGTCGTTGAGCAAGACATTTTATGGGCGACTTCGGCCGATTTCCCCCAACTACATCCCCGAAGCCCTCGCTATTAGCGGTTTCTCCCACGAAGAAACATTGCTATTTGACAACCCCAAAACGGTCATGCAACAATTTGCCGCGTGGATCGTAGAGAACAGCAAAGGGCGGCCGATGTTTATTTCTGATAACAATGGTGCTGACTGGCAGTTTATCAACTGGTATTTCCACCATTTTTTGGGCAAAAATCCGTTTGGATATAGCTCAACAAACTTGGGATCACTCTACAAGGGGCTAGTCAAAGATACCTTTGTCAACTTTAAGCATTTACGTCGCACAAAACACACCCATCATCCCGTCGATGATGCACGCGGTAACGCGGAGGCACTGTTGACGATGAAGATAGAGATGGGGCTGAAAATACGTTTAGATTAACAAGGAGCAGAAACATGGCAAGCAGCCACGTCATTGATTACAAACTTTACGGCGAAGACATGCAGTACGTCGCCATCGAACTCGACCCACAAGAGACTGTCATCGCAGAGGCAGGGACGATGATGTATATGGAAGAAGGCATCGACTTCAGCGCACGCATGGGAGATGGAACGAGTGCAGGCGGTCTTTTTGGCAAGCTAATGGGCGCGGGCAAACGTGCCTTTACAGGGGAATCGCTTTTCCTGACCCACTTCACCAATCGAGGCTACGGCAAAAAACACGTCGCATTCGCTGCCCCTTACCCCGGCTCTATCATGGCGATTGATCTCGATGAGGCTAAAGGAGAACTAATTTGCCAACGCGATGCTTTTTTGTGTGGTGCATACGGGACACAAATCTCGATTGCATTTAACAAGCGGCTTGGCTCAGGCTTTTTTGGCGGTGAGGGGTTCATTTTGCAGCGTTTGCGGGGAGATGGACTTGTGTTTATTCACGCCGGCGGCACGATGACGGAGCGTTATCTCAATAATGAAACGCTGCGCGTGGATACAGGTTGTTTGGTTGCCTTTGAAAGGTCGATTGATTACGACATTGAGCGTGCAGGGAACTTTCGTTCTATGTTGTTTGGCGGGGAAGGGTTATTTTTGGCAACACTGCGCGGCACTGGGCGCGTTTGGCTACAGTCATTACCATTTTCTCGATTGGCAGATCGGGTGTTAGCAAATGCAAACTTTGCAGGTGGGAGGCGTGCAGATGAAAATACCGGTGGGGCGTTTTTGCGCGGATTGTCTGGCTTGCTAGATGATTAGAGGAACGAGTTCAGAATTGTGGAGCGTGGATGAAACGTCCGCGCTCCGTAGGAAAGACGGCTAACCACTATCCAAAAATCGGTAGTATCAACCCCTCGACTTGGTCTTTATTCATAACGAAGGGCATCAATCGGCCGCAACCGCGCCGCTCGCCAAGCCGGATATAGCCCAAAGATCACGCCAACCCCCACCGAAAATCCAACTGCTAGCACAACGCTGCTCATCGTCACCTCTGCTACTACGTCAATGGCGGGGCCGACAGCGGCCGAAATCACATACCCTAACCCCATCCCAATCAGACCACCGATCAGGCACAGAATGAGCGATTCGATTAAAAATTGCGTCAAGATATTGCGCCGTAGTGCGCCCAACGCTTTGCGAATACCAATTTCTCGCGTGCGTTCCGTGACGCTGACCAACATAATGTTCATAATGCCGATGCCGCCCACAAGCAGCGAAATCCCAGCAATTGCGCCCAAAAATAGCGTCACCGAAGCCAAAATCGTGCCAAATGTCTCGAGCAGATCAGCTTGTGACAAGATGCTAAAGTCGTCCTCTCCCGCGAAGATAATCCCGTGTTCTTGGCGTAGAACTTCGGTAATCTGGTCAATTGCCGCATCGTTTAAGTCTGCACTAACACCTTGTGCGGTGATATTGCTAACGGCCGGACGATTCTGACGTGTTCGGCTGGTAATGAGCCGTGACTGCGCGGTTGAAAGGGGAACAAAAACAGTTGAATTGGGGTTCGTGCCGATACCACCTTCAGACTCCGCCATCAAGCCGATAACAAGATACGAGCCACCCGCAATTTTTATCGTTTGTCCGATGGGGTAATCGCCATCGAATAACTCGTCTGCGATATCCCAGCCGAGTACGGCAACACGGGCGCGTTCCGATTCATCGGCCGAAGTCAACAAATTTCCCGCCACCACATCATCCGTCAGATTGTTGAGCGTAAAGTAATTTGGCAAGACCCCCTGAACAGTTGCCTGTGTTTCACGACCGCGGGCGATGATGTTGAATCCCCCACCCACTGAAGCCGTCACGTCCGCGACCGCCGGCACACGTGATTTGTCCGACAGAGCTGCCACATCGTCAATGCTCAAACTCTGGTACCCATCGCTATTATCAAAATCGGTGCTGACAAAGATCAGGTTTGTACCAATCGAATTGATCTCCCCTTCAATGGACTGCTGAAACCCATTGCCCAACGCGAGTAATGCAATGACGGCCGCCACACCAATGATGATGCCCAACATCGTCAGCAACGAACGCAACTTATTCGCATTCAAGCTATCAAGGGCTGTCAGAAAACTTTCTGTGAAATTCATGCTGCCTCAACAGCTAAGTTCTTTGCAGGAACTTCGCTACTCTTACGCTCATCGCTGATCACCGAGCCGTCACTCAGGCGGATAACACGCTGCGCTCGGTCTGCTACTTCGAGATCATGGGTCACCATCACGATAGTTTTCCCCTCTGCGTGCAGCTTCTCAAATAGCTTCAACACCTCTTCACCCGATACGCTGTCGAGTGCGCCGGTCGGCTCGTCTGCCAGTAATAGACTTGGCTCCGTCACTAGCGCACGCGCAATCGCCACGCGCTGCTGCTGACCACCAGAGAGTTCGTCCGGTTTGTGGTCGGTGCGGTCGCCCAAGCCGACGGAGGTAAGCGCGGCGGTTGCCCTGCGGCGACGCTCAGAGCGACTAACCCCGCCATACATGAGCGGAACACTGACCTGTTTTAAGGCAGTTGTGCGAGCTAGCAAGTTAAAGCGTTGGAAAATAAAGCCAATCTCCTTGTTACGGATTTTGGCTTGGGAATCATCTTTGAGGTCGCTTACATCTTGTGAATTGAGAATGTATTTGCCCTCAGTCGGGGTGTCGAGACAACCGATGATGTTCATCAGCGTACTCTTGCCCGACCCAGATGTGCCGATGATGGCGACAAACTCCCCTTCTTCAATGTCAACCGAAACGCCGCGCAACGCATGAACCTCTTGCGTTCCCATTTTGTAGATTTTTTTGATGTTTTGCAGACGTATCATTTTGTGTACTTACTGTTCACTAATCGTCATTTGGTGGCCCGAATTCTTGGAGGGGTGCATCAATGCCGCCGACGATGATGCGATCACCTTCCTCTAGGCCGCTCGTGACTTGTGTGAAGTTGCTATCGCGTAGGCCAATGGTGACTTCAATAGGCTCGATCTCTTGCGTTTCGCCGCTACCCGTCACTTTGTTGACGGTGAAGATGCCACGTGCGCGATCGGCCGAGATCGCCCGATTTGGAACCAGCAGCACATCATCACGGCGTGATGTCACCAGATTTGCATTGGCTGTCATCCCAATACGAATGTCTACGGGAGGTTCTTCCGTCAAACCTAAACGCACCTCAAACGAGACGATGGCATTCTCTGCGCTCTGTGATGCTGTCGGGGCAATCGTATCAACGGCAGCATCGATCTCAACGTCTGGGAACGCATCAAAGGTGATTTTTGCCGTGTCCCCTTCGCTTAATTCGCCTAAGTCGATTTCATCTACATCGACCACGACGGCTAATGTCTCGCCATTGACTAACGTCATCACAATGCCACCAGCGACTTCACCGACTGTTGTCCGCACATCAGTGACGATGCCCGCAAAAGGCGCACGCAGTGTCGCATTTTCCAAGTTGTTACGTGCCTCTTCAAGCTGTAGCTCTGCCTGACGTACCTGTGCTTCAGCCACCGCGACCTGTGTCTCAGATGCGCCACGCTGTAAATTTGCAAGAGATGCTTCTGCCTGTGAGACCTGTGCGCGGGCTGATGCGATTTGCGCGGCCGTGCCACCTGCCATCAGCAGATCGAGATTGGCTTGCGCGGCGACCACTTGGGCATTTGCAGATGCTAGCTGTGCTTGTGCGGCCGCAACGCTGTTCCCATCGGGCCCTTCAAGTAAATTATCGAGGTTTGCCTGTGCTGTCTCGCGCTGCGAGATAGCGGAGTTAAGATTGGCACTGGCATTTTGTAGGTCTGTCTCAGATGCGCCACTTTCCAACTCAGTGAGCGTTATACGAGCAGCGTCGCGTTGTGCAATGGCAGAGTTGAGCGACTGTTGTGCCGCCCAAATGTCGCTGTCGTCTGTACCATCAAGTAAATTGTTGAGTGTTGTACGAGCGGCATCGCGCTGTGCAATGGCAGAGTTGAGCGATTGTTGTGCCGCCCAAATGTCGCTGTCATCTGTGCCATCAAGTAAGTTGTTGAGGCTCGTTTGAGCAGCATCCCGTTGTGCAATAGCAGAGTTGAGCGACTGCTGTGCCGCCCAAATATCGCTGTTGTCCGCGCCATTTTGGAGATCGTTGAGATTCGCACGAGCAGCATCGCGCTGTGCAACGGCAGAGTTGAGCGATTGCTGGGCTGCTCGAATATCCTCTGGTGAGGCACCCGCCAACAAATCAGCCAAAGATGCCTGTGCCGCTGCCAGATTATCATTGGCGATTTCAAGATTGACGGTCGCGCTCTCTTGCAGCGGCTCATTGGGGCAGAACAAGTAGCCATCGTCTTGCTCGTAACAGGTAAAGGCGTGATCGTAAGCGTCTTGGGCTGCCTGTTGTTGCTGTTGGGCTTGCTTGAGGCTAGCTTCTGCCTGAGCTATTTGTGCATCCGTCGCGCCATTTCGCAAGTTGTTTAGATTGCTTTGTGCGCTAGCGACGCTCGCCTCGGCCGATTGCAAACTAGCCCGCGCACTGGCGATTTGCTCATCCGTTGCACCATTCTTGAGCGTGTTGAGATTATTTTGAGCAGTGGTGACGCTGGCCTCGGCCGACTGCAAACTAGCCCGCGCATTGGAAATCTGTTCGTCGGTTGCGCCATCGCGCAGAGCTTGCAGATTATTCTGGGCAGTGGTGACGCTGGCTTCGGCCGACTGCAAACTAGCCCGCGCATTGGAAATCTGTTCGTCGGTTGCGCCAT
>CAYMGE010000155.1:0-2830 GCA_964389925.1 uncultured Ardenticatenaceae bacterium | reverse complement strand
CGCGCAGAGCTTGCAGATTATTCTGGGCAGTGGTGACGCTGGCTTCGGCCGACTGTAAATTTGCCCGTGCATTGGCCAACTGCTCGGCCCCCGCCCCATCTTGGACATCTTGCTGTGACTGATAGGCCGCATTAACCGATGATTGCGCGGCACGCAAACTCGCTTCGGCCGCCGCAATATCGGCCGCACTCGCTGTATCTCGCGCCGTATTCAAACTGGCAAGTGCCGACTGTACGGATGCTTCGGCCGACTGAATGCTCGCCTCTTGTGAAGCGAGTTCCTCCGCGCTGGGGCCGTCTAGGATGTCGGCGAGCGCAGCTTCCGCGCTGGCGAGTGAGGCTTCGGCCGATGCAATATCCTCTGCGTTTGGTGGTTCCATCAAACTGTCTAGGTTGGCCTGTTGAATGAGCAGGTTTTGCTCTGCTTGCTCAACCGAACGCTCCAGAACGGTTGTGTCGAGGCGCAGTAGTGGCTCGTCTATTTCTACACGATCTCCCTCTCGCACAAACAGCTCTGCCACCTCGCCCGTGATGTTGAGCGAAAGCTGTGCTTCGTCTTGTGGCAACAGTTGCCCAGTCGCAGAGGCGGTTGATGCGAGATCGCCAATAAAGACCTCCACCTCCGACCCATCGGGAACCGTGAGCGCAGCCTCACCCGTCGGATTATTACCGCCATCTCGACAAGCAACTAACAGCAGAATTAACAATGTCGTCCAAATCACTCGTTTCATAAGTCACTACTCCGGCAAATTTTCAGGAACGGGCTATAGCCCTGTCAACAGAACGATAACGTGATTTTAGGGTGAAATTATGCAGAGACTGTGCAGAAATTCACTACCTTTTACTCAATTTAGACACTATACGGAATGAAATGGTAGACTGTTGCAAAATAGGTGGATTACAGCAAATTTTGAAAATGAATGGATGCTGTCGTCACCAAATAGGCAGTTTGCTGTAGTTTTATGAACGAGACGATTCTAATAGTTGATGATGACGCTGAAGTTGTGCGCTTGATGCGTGGATATTTGCAGAAAGAAGGCTACATTGTTGCCGTTGCGCTCGATGGCAAAACGGCATTGCAAAAAATTCGCTGGGAGACCCCGGATTTGGTGTTACTCGATTTAATGCTGCCCGATACTGACGGGTGGACAATTACGCGCACAGTACGCCGAGATGCGCGGCTGGCAAACTTGCCAATTATCATGTTGACAGCGCGAGTGGACGATGCAGACAAAATTGTGGGATTAGAACTAGGGGGCGATGATTACGTGACGAAGCCGTACAACCCACGCGAGGTTGTGGCGCGGGTGCGGGCGCGATTGCGCGTTCAGAAAGGCTTGCAAGGCGGGGAAGGGGTGTTGAAAATCGGCCGACTATCGCTCAATCCCGGCCGACGTGAAGTCTGGATCGACAACGTCCCTATCGCGCTGACCGCTACTGAATTTGACATCCTACACACGCTCATGACCCGCGCCGGCTATGTCATGACACGTCGTGAACTGATCCGCAAAGCACTGGGCGACGACTACGAAGGTATCGAACGCACACTCGACAGTCACGTTCGCAACCTGCGCCGCAAATTGGAAGCCGACAATACCTTTCCACGCTATGTGCAAACCGTCTACGGCGTCGGTTATCGACTTGAAGAGGTCAGAACGTGAAACGCCTGTGGGTGCGCTTTAGCCTAATCGTTTGCTCTGTCATCATGATTGTGGCGGTGTTGCCAACGGTGGTTTTTGCGTTGATGTTACGCCACAACAAACTGCCGATGCGACAGGAGCTAGGCGACATTCTACTGCTTGAAGCTGATGAATTGGAGAAAGTTCGCACGCTCATTTTGGAGAGCATCGTGCAGGATGTTTCTATCGGCATTACGATCAGTTTAATTTTTGGCATCATTGTGGGGGTCTCATTGAGTCGGATGGTGGCACGACCATTGACAAAGTTGGAAGATGGCGCAAAGGCGATTGCGGGTGGCGACCTAGCCTATCGTGTCAATGTGTCGGGCAGCGAAGAGATGCGCTCGGTTGGGAGCGCGTTCAATGAGATGGCGCGAAAGCTCGAAGAGGCGGAGCAGTTGCGGAGTAACTTATTGGCAGATGTCGCCCATGAGCTACGCCATCCACTGCAAATTCTGCGTGGGAATTTGCAAGCGATTTTAGATGGGGTCTATGAGTTAGAGATGGCGGAAATCGGCCGTCTATTTCAACAAACCCAACACCTCACACGCCTCATCAGCGATCTGCACGAGCTGGCACAAGCAGAGGCACAACAGTTGCCGCTCGCGCTGGCACAGGTTGAGATCGGCAAGTTGGTAAAGGATGTGGTGACTGTTTATCGGCCGATGGCCACTTCGCAAGCGGTATGTTTAGAGATGCAGCCGTTTGAGGGACAGGTTGTGATTTCGGCCGATGCCTCTCGTTTGCGTCAAGCACTCAGCAATCTGCTGCACAATGCTTTACAACACACGCCGGCACACGGAGAAATTTTTGTTAGCGTTACTAAACAAGTAGAGAATGTACAGATTTTAGTAAGAGATAATGGGCGGGGGATTTCGGCCGAGCAGCTCCCCCATATTTTTGACCGCTTCTATCGTGGTGATCTTAGCCGCAACCGCACCAGTAGTGGAACGGGGCTGGGTCTCGCCATCGCGCAAGCAATCGTGACGGCGCATCGCGGCAGAATTCTCGTCGACAGCGAGGGCGTGAATAAAGGGTCTCAATTTATCTTGGTACTCCCAATTTATTCAACTGGCTCTACCTTTTGAAACAGATAGAGGTATCTTCCCAAAAAACAGGGGAAAAGAAGATTAAGAGGAGGCAGGGTGACCG
>CAYMGE010000154.1:0-9800 GCA_964389925.1 uncultured Ardenticatenaceae bacterium | reverse complement strand
ACGTTTCGGACGGCGGCGGCGGCCGATGCGATCAAGGCGATGAGCGACGCATTCCCCGATATGCTCGTTGGCGCAGGCACTGTTCTGACGATCGCGCAAGCAGAACAAGCGAAGGCGGCGGGTGTCAAGTTTATCGTCACGCCGGGCTTTGATGCGGCGGTCGTCGATTGGTGCTTGGCAAACGACATACCGATTACGCCGGGCGTGATGACCCCCACCGACATCAATCAGGCACTCGCCAAAGGGCTATCGCTGCTCAAGTTCTTTCCGGCCGAAGTCGCTGGCGGCACAAAGGCACTCAAGGCGATTGGCGGCCCCTACGTTGGGATCAAGTTCATCCCGACGGGTGGCATCAACGCCGACAATCTGACAGAGTATCTTCAGTTGCCGATGGTTCATGCGTGCGGTGGCAGCTTTATGGTCAAGAAACAGATGATTGCCGACGGAAAATTCGAGACGATTACGGAAATGGCGCGGGCGGCGGTTGGGATTGTGAAATCGGCACGCGCTGAAAATTAACATCAAACAAGGTTCATCGTAGGGGCTAGGTAAACGGCTTTTGGAGCTTAATTGGCGCACAACTTAACGCCGTTTATCTCGCCCCGAATCGAACAGACGCGCAAAAAGGGCGAGACAAACGGCATAAACATTATGGTGACGATAAGCAATACGCCGTTTGCCTAGCCCCTACGTGGTGTGTTCGCGGAACCTTAACGGAGAAAACATCATGACAAAACGTGTGGTTACACTAGGTGAAATTATGTTGCGATTGAAGTCACCCGGCTTTGAGCGTTTCTTTCAATCTTCGATATTAGAGGCATTTTTTGGCGGGGGCGAGAGCAATGTTGCGCTGTCGCTGTCTAATTTTGGACTGGATGCGCGGTTTGTGACGGCGTTGCCAAGCAATCCGATTGGTGATGCGTGCATTCGCTATCTGCGCGGCTATGGGGTGGACACCTCATTTATTGCGCGGCAGGGTGAGCGGGTCGGCATTTACTTCCTCGAAGCGGGAGCCAATCAGCGTGCATCGAACGTCGTTTATGATCGGGCGCATTCATCGATCAGCACGGCAAAGGCTGAGGATTTTGATTGGGATGCGATTTTTGAAGGAGCGGGATGGTTCCACATCACGGGGATCACGCCGGCGATTAGTGAAAGTTCGGCCGAACTCTCCCTAGCCGCTGTCAAAGCCGCCCGCGAACGCGGTATCACCGTCTCCTGCGACTACAACTTCCGCAAAAAGCTGTGGAAGTACGGCAAAACGGCTCCTGAAGTGATGACCGAATTGGTGCAGTACGTCGATGTCGGGATTGCTAATGAGGAGGATTGCCAGAAGTCGCTCGGTGTTAAGCTGGAAGATGGAGATGTCGATCACGCGGTCACATCGGGCGAACTCGACACATCCCGCTACGAAGCACTCGCCAAAAAGATGTTCGAGACATTCCCTAACCTGAAATATCAGGCGATCACGCTGCGCGAGAGCATCAGCGCGAGTCACAACGGCTGGTCGGCGTGCCTCTACAACGGCAGCGAATTTTTTCTCAGCCAACGCTACGACATCACCGACATCGTGGATCGCGTCGGTGGGGGCGACTCGTTTGGCTCTGGCCTCATCTACGGTCTGCACACGGGCATGTCAGACGAAGACGCGCTGCGCTTTGCCGTCGCCGCTTCCTGCCTGAAACACAGCATTCTCGGCGACGCGAATTTGTCTACGCTGGCGGAAGTTGAGCGGCTGGCGGGTGGGGATGCGTCGGGGCGCGTGCAGCGATAAGTAAAGAATGAAGAAAAAGAAAAAGAGGGAAGAAGCGTTTCTTCTTTTTCTTTCTCTTTCTTCTTTTTCAAATGAGTCAATTCAGCCTACAGAACAAAATCGCCATCATCACAGGCGGCACGGGCGTACTCGGTAGCGCGTTGGCGTGGGGGTTGGCGCATGCGGGGGCGGCGGTTGGGATATTGGGGCGGCGTGAGGCGGTGGCACAGCAGCTTGTCGCAGAGATGACGGCGGCGGGTCATCGTGCGCTGCCGCTGGTGGCGGATGTTCTCGATCAAGCGTCGCTGATTGCGGCTCGTGGGAAGGTGATGGGGGAATGGGGACAAATCGATATCCTCATCAATGCGGCGGGTGGCAACATGCGCGGCGCGACCGTCTTTGGAGATGTGACGTTTTTCAACATGACGCAAGCCGCTTTTGAGAACGTCGTCTCTCTTAACCTGACGGGAACGCTGCTGCCGACGCAGGTGTTTGGTGAGGTCATGGCGCAGCAGGGGAGCGGGAGCATCATCAACATTTCGTCGATGACGGCGCAAAAACCGCTCACCCGCGTTTTGGGGTATGGCAACGCGAAGGCGGCGGTTGAGAATTTTACGAAGTGGCTGGCGGTTGAATTAGCGGGGGCAGGGTTGCGCGTCAATGCGATTGCGCCGGGCTTCTTTATCGGTGAGCAGAACCGCGACTTTCTGCTAGAGGAAGATGGCTCATTTAGTCCGCGTGGTCAGCAGATTATTGACCATACGCCTTTCGGCCGATTTGGAAGCCCCGATGAACTAGTCGGCACAGCGATTTGGCTTGCAAGCGCGGCATCAAAATTTGTGACGGGCGTGATTGTTCCTGTTGATGGTGGATTCTCAGCGTTTAGTGGAATTTGATTAGGCAACCGCATGAGCAAGCGTCTCAACGATCCACTGGTTAATACTCTTACCGTTCACTTCGGCCGTTGTTGCAACCGCCTCATGTACGTCAATGGGCATTCGCAGCATGAGCTTGCCCGAATACGGCCTGTTCGGCTGCTCACCGCGCTCGGCGCACGTTTCCAAATAGAAATCGACCGCTTCTTGAAAAGCAGCGCGTATTTCGTTGACTGTCTCGCCGTGAAAGGTAATGATGTCGCGGATGCCGACGACTCGGCCGACAAAAAGCTCGTCCTCGTCGCTGTATCCAATACGTGCGGCGTATCCTTGATAAGTCATTGGCTTCATGGCTCTACCTCCAGCTTTTTCAGAAATTCGCGGACAGCGCGAACTTGGTATGGCTTGGCTTCTTTGCCGGGATGGGGGCGATGGAAGTCGGCGCGTAAATCGCCCTTCTTGAACCCAACGCGGGAGCCGCTCCCTTCAATCAATTCACACTCAAGCGCAAGCAACAGCGACTCTATCCGTCGCCATTCGATGTTTCTCAAAACGGGATTGGTGAAAATTTGCTGCAACGTGCGCTTTTGTCTATTGTTCACATTCACGATGGTATCACTTTTTGGTATCGCATTCAACTAAACGAGGTAAAAATGGAACTTTCATTTCGCTGGTATGGCGAACAAGATCAGACAACTTTGCGGCAAATTAGGCAAATTCCGGGCATGGCGGGGATCGTGACGGCACTTTTTGATATTCCTGCGGGGGTGCTGTGGCCGCGTGAACGGCTGGCGGCGTTGACGAGTGATATTGAAGTCGAAGGGATGCGGCTCAATGTGGTGGAGAGTTTGCCCGTGCATGAGGATATTAAGTTGGGTCGGCCGAATCGAGATGAGTTGATTGCGGTCTATCGGGAGAATATCGGCCGATTAGGTGAAGTCGGTGTCGATGTCATCTGTTACAACTTCATGCCGCTCTTCGATTGGTTTCGCACCGATCTCGCCTACGAACTGCCCGATGGCAGCAACGCGCTACTCTACGATCACAACGAGATGGACAACGCGCTTGATCCGTGGGAAGCAGAACTGCCCGCCTATTTTCCGCTCGATGAAAGCCCCGACGATTTGAAAGAGGCTTACCGCACGACGACGGAAGATGATTTGTGGGCGAATCTCAAATACTTTTTGGACGGCGTGTGTGATGCGGCCGAAACAGCTAACGTCAAACTTGCGCTCCATCCCGATGATCCGCCGTGGTCAATCTTCGGCTTGCCCCGCATCATCACCGATGAGGCCGCACTCGATAAGGTGCTGCAAATCAACACATCACCCGCCAACGGGTTGACATACTGCACGGGTTCGCTGGGAGCCAACCGCGATAACGATCTGCCCGGCATCGTTCGCAGATTCAGCGACCGCATTTACTTTGTCCACGCCCGCAACGTCCTGCACACGGGGGACAAGGTGTTTCACGAAGTCGCCCATCCGCAGCAATATGGGGATGTCGATTTGGTTGAGGTGCTAAAGGCGTTGGTGGAGGTTAGGTTTGCGGGGCCATTGCGCCCAGATCACGGGCGTATGATTTGGGGTGAAAAGGGGATTCCCGGCTATGGACTCTATGACCGCGCACTCGGCGCAAACTACTTGCTCGGTGTTTGGGATGGGTTAGTTAGAGCCTAGTCATGAACGATGTTTACATCATTATGGGCGTGACAGGTAGCGGCAAAACAACGGTGGGTGAAGCACTCGCCGAAAGGTTGAACGCGCCGTTTACGACGCAGACGACTATCACCCACCTGAAAATATCACCAAAATGAGTCGTGTCAGGCTATACAGTTAACCGAACCCAAAAAACCGCACCAAAAGATTGGTTTGACCCATTGTACAATGACCAATGAGAAGCATGTGTTCCTGCAATGGGTGGGGTTATGAAATTCTGGGTTAGCTCAACTATTTCACCCGGTGCGACTGTCCCCTTGCCGCTCGCCTGTAAGAGAGACAGCCAGCGATGACCATCCATATCACTGCTCGGTAGTGCCTCTGTTTCTGGCACTGTTTTCCCTGTATAGCCAAAGTGGAACTGTTGATCCCATGTTGTCGTTCCTGTATTTTGTATTGTCCAAGTGATGGAAAAGGGCGTATTGGCAGCAGCGTTGGTGACATCAATGCTCGGCTTGACGCTGACAAAGGTGTAGTGATCGCCTTCCTTGAGCGCGACCGGTAGTGTGATAGGGGTAACTGGTGCGGTGCCATCATGTTGATAGTTCAACTCATACTGGGTGTGTAGCAGATAATTTGTCAGGCGACTCGGCCGACCATCCTGCAAGGCAAACAGCTTTTGAACTTGATTGGCGATACCTTCATATTCTGGGACGCTACCCCATATTGCAAATCCCAAGCACTGCTCATACTGAAAATAGAGTTCTCCCGCCTTTTTTAGGTGGTCAATTCCATGATGGACGTTGATTCTCGCGTGTTCCCAGCCGCCTTCGGTGACACAAAATTTGGGGATGGCGATGTTGTGTTTTTGACAGGTGGCAATGAGGGTGTTTTGGAATCGGCCGACAACGTTCTGCCGCTCGACATCAGTGACATCAACAGACTCACGTCCCCCGTCTGCTGCTTTCCGCATCAATATCCCCTCAGTTACGCCGCTATATTCATGAATCCCCACAGCTAGCCTATCATGATGCTGTTCACATAAGCGCAGATAGTCCTGTATCCCCTTCGTTTCCCACTGCCACGCCTCTGGCTCACCCGTGTTCCAAGAAAACGCGATGTGCTTGTAACCCTTCTTGAGCATCAGCTCCGAAATCTCGCACGCAAACAGCCCCATCCAATTTGCGTTATCGACATAAATCGTCGGTTCTCCCGCCTCATTGCGCCCTTCCCACACTCGTCGCAAATCAGTCGGGATGTTGATCTCGCCCCGATTGGCAAACTCAAACCATTTGGCAACCTCGTTTGTTGTCTCAAACCATGTTTCATGCGGGTCGAGGTTGCGCGGAAAGCGCAGCTCGCTCAACTGAAGGTGTTTAAGCGCCGCTTGTTTGGGGGTCAGCCTATAATCGGGTCGATCAAAGGTGTGTATCCCGTGTTGCCGAAATACGGTGACGTGTGGCACGCCGCTTTTCTCGCGCAAATGTTGCACTTCGTCAACCGCCCGCGCCGTATTTTGCCCCTTGATAAAGATCGGCACGCCCGCCGCATCTAAACTCCTAAACATTGCACCACAATCATTGATGTTGGCTCCTTCGCCAACGAGTAAGCCAAAGGCTGGATGTCTTTTCATGTTGTTGTCCTTGTTTTTGTCTCTCACGTTAAAAGTTCAGGTGAGTATATTTTATGGGAGAAATGCTCTTCACATTACCCTAGTCGCCAACCACCTTGTAGTAGATATTGACTTCCATTGACCCACCCTGTTACATTGGCATCATACGAGGATTTTGCGCCACCTACGCCGCGATGTGATAAAGGAGGTTGTTGAACACCGCCATTGACAGAGAGTTGTGAGCCAATGGGAACAATTTGCCATCGGTGTCTGCTTGTGTTCCAAAAACCACGCCACATAGCTAAAGTGACAGAGCCACTCATTGCATTGACGTTCGCATAAGCTCCCGTCTGATATTTTGCACGATAATGGTCGGTGACACCTGAATTGATCGCGTGCGTTGCCATCGCAAAGAGAATGTGGGTCCCACTTTTGTTAGCTAGGTGAGAACAATCAATGGTGACGAGTAGTCGCTCTGGGTACGCTTGCAATAGGTGGGCATAGTAAGCATCAGAGGATTCAATTTGTTTGTCAAAATTAGGCAAAACGAGTTTGGCAAAGGATTCGGACATATTTTTTATCTGTTTCTCCTCACGCCGATCACTCATTTTTTTAGATGGTCGTGGGTTGACCCCGCTTTGTTGAGGGTAGTCCGTGAAGGCCAACGCGATTTCGGACTCCTCCAACCGTTTTTTTAACAAAGATCGATCTACGCTAGAAAAAACAACGCGGAATGGGATAAGCTCATTGCTGGGATAGGAAACAGCCCAGTGTGCAATTTCATTGACATCGGAGATGCTACTCTCGCCCAAATAGTCGTAAATCCATTCTCCGGGTAATTGACGAACGGGTGTGAGGGAATTCTTTGAATCATCAAAAGCGTACATAGTGAAACTCCTACTAGTAATTGTAAGCACAACGAAAACCAAGATCAGAGGCGTATCCATCAGATGAGATGTTTAGCGCGTTGGCAAGATGTGGTGCATCTTCTGGTACTAGGTCATCTGAATAGGAACGCCCAATTGCAAAGAGGCTTGCCACCGAATCGTCAGTGCTATCCCATGTATCACACTGATAGGCATGTTTGAATCGGCCGAACCGATCATGTGGACAGTTGGGAACGATAGTTCGCGTCCATTCCCGCGCATTGCCAATTAAATGCCAAATGCCTTCGGCCGAAACCCCACCCACATAATTCTCATCTTGGACAGCAGCCAATCGGCCGATTGGCGGGGTTGGATCAGCGATATTAAAGATGTAAATGTTGGTATAACGATTGGCTGGCTCATCCTCCCCCCATGGCCATGAACGATAATTTACCCCACGCACAGCGTATTCCCACTCAGCAGCGGTTGGTAAATGCCCTCCTTGCCATACACAATAATCGCGTGCATTAAAGGCATTGACATCAACCATCGGCAAGGCGGCAGCCTCTGTCGTCAATGTGGTATCGGCATAGTTGGGCTGACCCGCAGGGATGTCGCAATGACCTGCACGATAACAGAGGTGATACTGTTCGGCCGACACTTCCTGTTTGTCGAGGCGAAATGCCTCAACAAGGATGGGCGTTTGGTCTGCACCGAGTGGAATGGTGGCTGTGGGGAATTCGGCCGATTCCACCCGCGCCCACCGTTTCAATTGTTGTCTATGAATCCCATTTCCAACAAAATAAAAAGTTCCAATCACAACAATTGCACTGACAAACACAGCCAATCGCCGTAACCATTGCCACTGAACGCTACTGTTCAGAAAGGTAGTGATCTCGTTGCGAATGTCGATTTGCTGCTCTTTTTGCGCCTGCCATGCTCGCGCTTGTTTGAGTTGTTCTCCACGATAGAGGTAGGCGGGGTTGCCACCTTCGTGCAGCCAGCGTTGCACATCAAACAAAATGGCGAGCATCTTTGGATCCGTCGGTTGATACGGATCACTGTATGTCGTCAACACAAACTCACCGCGCTCATCGTGGTGAAACGTGCCAAAATCGGGCATTTGTCGCTTTTGGAATGCCTTGCGAAATTCAAATTGGACAAAAGCCCCTAGTTCGATCAAGTTGATTCTGCCATCTCGATCAAAGTCTGCTTGTAGATAGGCTGGTACGGGATCGCTCGTCTCAGCCTCTTCATCGGCCGAGGCAAACGCATTGAGCAGGATCGTTGTAAACGGCGAGTGCGTTTGTGGTTTGCCATCAGAGGCGAGTTGGTCGGCACGCGCAGATGTTAAAACACGACGTGTGGCAGCGCGACCGCTCTCGCCAGCCTTTACTTGACGGGCAAACGAGCCGCCAAGGGCAAAGCCGCTGAAGCAGGTGTCGATGATGACGAGGATGTGGAGGGGTGGAAGTCGGCCGATTTCATCCAACAACTCATCGATCCGCAGATAGCTGCTCCATTTATCTGCCTCGACAGGAGCCAAAAAGCCAACCGAACCGCCTCGCTCATCATCGCGCGTCGCGCCATGCCCCGCAAAAAATAGCACCAGCGTATCATCTGGCTCCAACTCTTCGCGCAGGCGATCTTTGATCAGTTCATTGATCGCTTGCTGCGTCGCCTGCTTGTTAAACAATGAGGCATCTGGCAGCGTGATATATCCCAACTTCTCCTCAAACATGCGCTGCACGCCCGTTGCGTCGTTCACCGCATTGCGAAGCGGGGTCAGATGTTGATAGTCGTCAATCCCGATGGTGACGACGATTTTGCTGCCTGTTGCTTGCATCTTGGGCGATGGTCGCAATCGGCCGCCGCGTGTTACTTCTTCCTCTATCATCTTTTTGTAGGAAAATATAAAAATTGCTAGGGTCAGTCTCCCGACCATGCCCCAATCGATAGAAAAGAAAAATCTTCATGATTTTTCTTTTCTTGTGTTATTCAACTTGACCAATGCTGACCTCGATATGAGCAAGCCAACTTATTGCCAATCAAACCGATCTTTGCCTAATCCCCAATATCCATCTAGTCTGTATTTGCTGTCATTACCTCCTCCCGTCACACTTGCGTCAAACCACTGCCTAGAACTACTTGGACTCTCTAATTCGAGAGATGGGTCTTTTGCGCCACCTGCGATTGATGTCTGATACTGTCTATCTCTTTTCTGCCACTCTTCATTAGAACGCGACCAAAACCACCGCCACATCGCTAGCGTAACAGAGCCAATCGTTGCAGTAACATCACCCCAAACGCCAGTTTGCCGTTTAGCACGATACATGTTTACTATATAGGCATTAACAGTCGTCACAATCCCGTACCTAAGATACACAGGTGATTTGCCATCTAACTGTACATATTGCTGATCTTCATTTAGATACTCCACTGTCACAAGCACGACCTCTGGATGTGTTGCCAACAGATGTACGTAGTATTCATCAGAGGATTCGATATCCTCGCTTAAATAAGGCACAAACAATTCGGCAAATTGGTCAAGAACATCTTCTGGCACAAAAGCATCGATTTCTGGGACATTATCTGCCCTTAAACCGTCAATATCTCCGACGACTTGCAGAGCAATCTCGAAATCTTCGATCTGTTGATCCACTGTTTCTTGATAAAGACTGGAAAAAACAATGCGAAGTGGGTAGGGTGCATCAATGGGATAGTATGCTTCCAAATGTGCAAGCTCGCCGCCATCACCTAAATAATCATCAATCCATTCGGGGTGTAATTCACGAATAGGGATCAAGTCTGCTCCGTTGTTAAAAGTTGCCATGATAAACTCCTTTGTTTGCGGTTTAACTTCTAAGAAAGACAATATGTGATTATTAGAAAGCTAAATAACTATGTTCCAAAATCTAATGTGCATAAAGCATAGGTAGTTGGTGATTGGTACTTGGTTTTGTTCCTCTTCACCAACTACCAATGTATCTTCCCAAAAAATGGGGGTAGTCAAAGCGAGGGAAGTAGTCTACCATA
>CAYMGE010000153.1:2153-9846 GCA_964389925.1 uncultured Ardenticatenaceae bacterium | reverse complement strand
TTGGAAGTATTGCCAACTTATTCAAAGTGCCGACGGATACGAATATACATTTGTGTAAAAAGAATATGCTAAAGCACGTGAGTTTCCTCCCCGCCCTAAAGCGACGGGGTTTCCACGGGCTAAAGCCCAAAGAGCTATGAACAACCTTTGCCATTGCATGTCTAGCCGGCCGATTTTCGGCTATTCAGAGAGAAATTGATGTTTTTGCCCATAAAAAAAGTTGTAAAAAAGATCGTGAATCGCATCACACAGCGAGATTATCTAGCCACTCTAAGTGATGAAGATCGGGAAATCATTAGGCACATCCGCGAGAAAAATCTAACCTATCTCTCTGACAGCAAACTAGCCAGTCTAGCTACGACGTGTCACCTAATCGAAGCTAAAAATTTGCCCGGTCTCATTCTCGAAACAGGCTGTGCGCTTGGTGGGTCTTCGATTTTGCTCGCCTCACTAAAAAGCCCACAGCGGCCGCTCCTCGTCTACGACGTTTTTGGCATGATTCCGCCACCAACAGAAGAGGATACACAAGACGTGCATGAGCGTTATCGCACAATTTTAGAAGGCGAATCTGTTGGAATTGGCGGGGATAAGTACTATGGATACGAGCAAAATTTGCTCGACATTGTGCAGACTAACTTTCGATCTTTTGGGATCGACTGTGAGCAACAGTCAGTTTCGTTTATCGAGGGGCTTGTTCAAGACACACTGCGGGTGGATCAACCAATAGCACTCGCACACGTCGATGTGGATTGGTATGAGCCTGTGATGACTTGTTTAGAGCGTATTTTTCCCAAATTAGTCGTTGGTGGCAGCATCATTCTGGATGACTATCACGATTGGGGCGGATGTCGTAAGGCAGCCGACAAATATCTAAGCAGCGTCGTGGGTCAATTCTCATTGGATGATTCGGCACACTCGCTAAAGATAACGAAAACGCATTCCTGAGCATAGAAATTGATATGAATGCGTTTCATCTACTTTAGAAGGGATTCCATAGATGTGGCTTGCTCAGTGTGTGTAGGAACAAGAGGGGGTCGTTCATCTAATGGGTGGGAAAGAGCCTTGCTAGTTGTATTGGAACCATCGGGTGGTGTCGTATTTGGCGAAGATAACGCCAAAGCCACTGTTTCCAGCAGGGCAATCGGGTGAAAAAGTAACCTAATTTACATTTTTGTGAGTCAAGATGGGAGGGTCATCACCGAACACTGTATACCGATTACCGTTTACCATTGCCCCAAAACTTTTGCCTGACTACTTAGGTCATGTAAAGCAGTGTCGGGGCATCAATGGTAACAGCAATCAAAATACCTAACAAAACAGTTGCGTAAGCTGCCCCAATCGTGGCAAGTCGCCACCACTGCCTTTGCCACAACGCAACCAGCCCAGCAGGAAATAGCAACAAACAACCGGCAATCAGCAAGATGAGCAGAGCAAATTCGGCCGAAATCAGCCAGCTCTCTGTGTAGATGGCTGTGTTGAACTGTAGCCGATGGGCAATCGCGCTGAACACGAGCAGTGCAGACGGTAGGCTGTAGGCAACTATCAAACTTTTGTTGAAGGTCATTGTATTCATCCTTTTCAATCGGCAAACCGCAACATGCCAACAACCCCATTATAAATGAAGACCACCCCGATGATGGCAGGAATCGTCACCACACCGAGAACGATGTTGACGACGCTGCCGACTTGCGCGACCCGCCGCCACGGCAAGCGCGTCCACGCCAGCAGCACGCCGTTAACCAGCGCAGCTAACCCAAAGAAAACGCCAGTGAACAGATAAACCGTCCCGCGCATCTGGACGTAATCGACCATGCGCGGTGGACTGTCTGGGATTTGGTGGGCGGCAATCCAAAAGGCGATTGCCGCAATTGTCAGCACAATTGTGATGATGATGGAGGGGATCGCGCCCCATCTTCGTGCTAGGTATCTTACTCGGCTCATTGTCTGAATCCTCGTTGCTATTCAAGCAGTTCAAGATATTCCATTTTTTGAAAAAATGGAATATCTGCGTAGCGTCACCCTTCTTCAATAATTCTGAGAAAGACCAACGCGCACATCGGAATCGGCATGTCACCCTCAACAATGTAAGTGTTTTCGGCCGATCCCCCCGACTGCAACCCCCACTCATTCCCCACCCGTTCCCACGTATTGTCCCGCGCCGCGCCCGATAGCAGCCGCAGCGTTTCCCCATCCCACACCCGCGTATTGTCCCGCGCCGCACCCGACGCTGGCTTAAACACATTTTCCTCCCACTTAAAACTGTTGCTCCACGTCGCGCCCGACAGCTTCCGTAAGTATACGCCGAAAAATTGCCACGTATTCCCACGATGCGCTCCCGACTGCGGTTTCAACTGCTCCCCATCCCAAACAAATGTATTCCCCCGATGCGCCCCTGATTTTGGTTTAATTGTCGCCATTTTTTTGCATCCTGTTCTTGTGCGGAGTCAGCGATTCGAGAAATGCGAGCAGATCGACCATATCGCCAAAGCCGACACGCTTACCGTCGGGAACCTCTTGAATCGACGCACGCCACGCCTGCATCTCCTCATTTTTATCAGCCCAAAGCCGCAGTAAAAAAGATCGTTGCTCAATCATTTCGCTGTCTCCGTCATTTATTGCCGGCAGTGTACGCGCCCGTGCGTGATCAAAACGTGATGAACGTTGATCACGTTCTCATCACGTTTGTTTTTGTATCGTGATGGCAAGTACACAACAAAACCAGATATTCCATTTTTGGGAAAAATGGAATATCTCTCGAACGGAGACAGTTATGCGAACGAAAGCAACAATTATTTTGGCAATTATTTTGATGACAAGCGGCATCGTCGCAGCGGCGGTGACGGCTTCATTGGCGGATGCGGACGCGCTGTGGATTGGTGAGGCACGCAACGACTTTGCGGGAAGCTCATTGGCGGTCGTCGGCGATGTCAACGGCGATGGCTACGACGATTTCGCCATCGGCGCACAGAGCAATGACACAGCCGCCAGAGACGCGGGCGCAGTCTACCTCATCTATGGCGGCACGAGCTTCGCAACCCAATCCGTCACTGAGACGATTGCATTCACGGGACGCGCTAGTGAATATGCAGGTGGCTCCATCGCGGGTGTCGGCGATGTCAACAACGACAGTTACGACGACTTCGTGATCGGCGCGACGGGCAACGATGGGCGTGCCTACCTCGTTTTGGGACAGGGCGCGGCGTTGGCGGGCGGCGACTTGAGCAGCGTTGCTATCGAGTATGCGGGGCAGTCGGGTGATTTTGCTGGCGGCGAAGTGGCTGGCGCGGGGGATGTCAACGGGGATGGGTACGACGACTTTTTGGTGAGCGCAGCGGGCAGTTCGGCCGATGCCCAATTCGGCGGCGCGGCTTACCTCATTCTCGGCAGCGCAACCCCCAGCGGTGGCAACCTCAACGCCCACCTCCAATTCACGGGCGGCGACGACTACATGAATCTCGGCTCCGTCGCGGGTGTCGGTGATGTCAACAACGACGGCTACGACGACCTCATGCTCGGCGCGGCGGGATACGGCAACAGCTATGGCGACTACGCGGGGGCGGGCTGGCTCATTCTCGGCGCGGCGACGCTCTCCGATGGGGATGTCGATTTGCTAACAGCAGCGGGACACGCCCATCGCTTTGATGGCACAGCAGAATATCGCGGCTTGGGCATCGTGCGTGCGGCGGGAGATTTGAACAACGACGGCTATGCCGACGCGCTGATGATGAACAACGATGGTGAAGCTCCCTTTAGCGTCTATGTTCTGCCCGGCAGTGCCAACCCCGCAGGCTACCCGCTTGACTTGGCGATTGAGTGGCGCGGTTCGGACACACTCTGGCTCAACGCGCCCGTTTCTGTCGGCGACCTCAACGAGGACAACTACGATGACGTTCTCATTCCATCCAGCGGCTACGACGGCGGTAAGGGGGCGGCGTTTGTCATGCTCGGCAGCGGCACGTTTGCCGACCAGACGATTGACACGCTCGATTACTACGAAGGGGTAGAGGGTATTTCCGCGCTGGCGGCAGGGGATGTCAACAATGATGGTTCGGCCGATTTGCTGTTCGGCGCGTCCGCCCATTCGCCAGCGGTGACGATGCAGTTTGCGGGAGCGGCCTATTTGATGCTCTCTGGCAGTAGCAGCACGCCGACAGCGGTTGGGTTGGTGGGGCAATCGGCCGATTCCACACCCATCATCACCCTCCTATCTCTAACCCTCATTATTTTGACCACCTGTAGCGTCGTGGCTTCAGCCCGACGTTTTCGATTTGCAATAGGCGTGCGTCGGGATTGATCCCGATGCACGCCCAAGTCGATGGTGTAGGTATGGCACAACGCGCTTTTAGTGCGCTTGGGCGTACTTTGCTATTCCAGAGCATCGATGACGAGCAACGTCACGGTAATTGGTTCAGGCAGATTGGAATTCATCCCACTCTCCATAAACGATTGCCGCTAACTCGTCGCCCAGCAGAATGTCTGCTAAGTGTCGTCTGACTTCTCGTTCCGACGCATGGGGATGCCGTTGACGAATCCCAGTCAACGCAAACTGCTTGACAGTTGCGTTGAGGTCTCCCACCATTTTGAACTTGCGCCAAGCGGGTGCTTGCCGCAGCAGAGAGATTAAAACGGCTTCTGCTTCTGGAGACGTGTCATCGAGCGTATTGACGGTGTGCATAAGCTAAGTATAACAAATCCAAGTCGCCAACTGGCGCGGGTACGGCATTCCCGCCGTGGTGGGAACGGGTGTCGCCACTATAATGTACATGAATCGTGCGTGAAATGCTCGCGCAGCAAACCAGCGGTGTCGAGCTTACCATCACCTCACAAGCGCACTCAGAATTTGCACCGCTTTCTGATCCTCAGATTTCCAATATCGCAAAATTTCATTTGAGTAAAAGATGAAGGGATATGACATGTGCGGGCGAGGTAAACGGCGCATGATTTCGACAAAAGCACCATCCAATACCGTTTATCTCGCCCCGATTGAGCGATGCGCCACAAAATGATTGACCGAACGGAGCAGCAGCTGGGATTTTAGGGTAAACTGTAGATGCCACCTAACGTATCATCGTGACCCGCACGCAAGCGGCAAGCATCTGGCAGTTCTCATGACACGCAATCGCCCGCCCCAACCCACACCCCAAGAAGCACATATCACACTACGCCAAATTCTGACGATCTGTTCCATTCTTTTTCTGCTGATAACGGCCGTCGGGTTTTTTCTCAGTCGAGAAGGGCTCTCTGAGCAGGCAAAGATCGGTCTGCTCGTTGCCCTCATCTTTGTTGTGTTTGTCGCCTTTCCATGGCTCTGGACGCGCCAAGACCCCGACGGGCGCACGCGCCGACGGGCTGCGCTCTATCTCATTACGAGCGGATTCATTATCGCGTATAGTCTGCTTTTTCAAGGATTTGATTTTCAAGGCGATATTTACGGCTACGATTTTGCCGCTCAGTTGATTCTACAGGGGGCGTGGTACATCGACATCTTGCTCTTTGTCCTTGCGATTGTGATGTTTTATTTTGGCTACAGATTACTGCTGCCGCCCTCCGTCCACATCGCGCAATCCGACGAGCAGGCGTATGTCGAAGAACCCACATACGATTCTGAGTTTAGTCCAGAGACAACCTATCAAGCCCCACCGCCAGAGGTGTTTTGGGCGCGGGTGCGCCATCTGTTTCAGTTGAAGGCGTATCCTCGCTATCAAGCGTTTAGCCGTCTCGATGAGGTGGGTTGTATCGTTGGTGAGGAGGTGACAACGACCGGTCTGTGTGCGGTTGTCATTCGCTGTGATGAGCGGGGTGTGGGGGTGGTGGCGGCCGATGTGACGGCGTTGATCGACCATGCCGCACGTGTTCCGCATCCTGCTGAGTCGGTTGGGGTGCGTCTATTTTACGTGGTTCCACGCGGTGCGGTGTTGACCGGGCTGAACAAAGACGATTTTCCAGACGTGACGTTTAAGCAGGAGGACGAGCTGCTGGATGAACTGGTCAACTTCAAGCCATATTTACGGCGACTGGTGCAGCGTTACAGCGTCGATAAATTGCGCTACAGTAATTTAAGCGAGCAGAAACAAAAGACGCTCGCCGAGGTGTATGTGCTGCCCCGCTTTAGCTTGGGTGATGGGGAATGGGAGGGGTCGCTCGATGCGTATGTGGATGCGTGGCTGAGGGAGGCGGGGGCGCGTCATCTCGCATTGCTGGGGGATTACGGCATGGGGAAAAGCTCATTCGTGATCCACTTCGCGGCGCGTCAGGCACAAGCTTACTTGGACGGGAAGCCAAATGTCAGGGTTCCGCTGCTAATCGAGTTAGCGGGGCGCAGTCCGCGCACCGATCCCACAGCGACGGGGTTGCTCTCTCTGTTTATCAACGCCAACACGCTTGGCGTGACCGATGAAGCATTGCGTTATCTGATGCGGGCGGGACGTATCGTTGTGCTGCTCGACGGATTTGATGAGATGGACTTAATCGGGGATGCCGACCATCGGCGGCAACATTTTGAATCGTTGTGGTCGCTTGCCGAACATCGCAACAAGCTGCTCATCGTGGGACGACCCGGCTACTTCCCCAATCAGGCTGAACTGCTGACGACGTTAAAGGTGGCAAATCGGCAGGCTGAACGAGGAACAGGGGCGCGGTACTGTACACGCATCACGCTCGATCTGTTTGAGACAGCAGATATTCGAGCCGCATTTGCCCGCTACTTTGCGGATGAGCGACAGGCGACCCATTTCTACGACGTGCTGACCGCCCAGCCAGAATTGGCTAACTTGGCAAAACGCCCCGCTCTGCTACACATTGTGCGCGACACATTTAGCGTGCAGTTAGACGAGGGCGAGGGGAGCGGCACGCTGCAAGTCGATAAGCCCGCCATGTTGATCCGAACGTACACCAATCACTGGATTACGCGCGATAGGGAAAAGCCGCGCCATCTGCTGGTTGAGGATGCAGATCGGCTGACCTTTTCGATGGAGCTGGCCGTTTGGATGTACGGCGAGAATCGTTTGGATGTCACGTCGGGTGAGTTGCTTGACCTCTATCGCCGCCTCTTCCCCGATGATACGTGGCTGGCGAGAGATAATCGACAGGTGTTGGAGGGGCTTGAGGCTGATTTGAGAACGTGTACGTTTGTCGTTCCAACGGAGGGGCATCGCGGCTTTAGGTTTGCACATCTGCCTTTCTTAGAATATTTTGTCGCAGCGTGGATAGCCGAGCATCTGCTCGAAGAGCGTGTGCTGCCAGACTCAATTCGCACCATGCGCTGGCGCAAGGAGATCGCACGTCACCTCGCCGATCTGCTGCTCGAAAAGCTCTCCCTCGATGAGATAACGAGACGGCTTTACCAATATGGTGGCGCAACACGAGCTTTTCAACTGACCGCATTGACACAATCCATCGAGCAGGCTCAGAACATAACGCAGGTCGAACTGTATGCTGGGCGGCACGCCTCCGAAACATATTTAGGCAATTCCGTTCTATCACGTTCACGTACCAGTACGACGCGACGAAATGCTTTCTGGTCACTTGATCTGCACAGAGCCAATCTCAGTGGAGCCTTTCTCAGGGAAGCCGATCTCAGTGGAGCCGAGCTCAGTGGAGCCGAGCTCAGTGGAGCCGAGCTCAGTGGAGCCGATCTCAGTGGAGCCTTTCTCAGGGAAGCCGATCTCAGTGGAGCCGAGCTCAGTGGAGCCGA
>CAYMGE010000153.1:0-2053 GCA_964389925.1 uncultured Ardenticatenaceae bacterium | reverse complement strand
GTGGAGCCTTTCTCAGGGAAGCCGATCTCAGTGGAGCCGAGCTCAGTGGAGCCGAGCTCAGGGGAGCCTATCTCGGTCGAGCCGATCTCAGTCGAGCCAAACTCAGTGGAGCCTATCTCAGTGAAGCCAATCTCGTTGGAGCCGATCTCAGTGAAGCTGCTCTCATCGGAGCCGTTCTCAGTGGAGCCGAGCTCAGGGGAGCCGTTCTCAGTGGAGCCGTTCTCAGTGGAGCCGTTCTCAGGGGAGCCGATCTCAGTGGAGCCGTTCTCTGGGGGACAAATTTCGAGGGTGCGTTTGTTGATGATATGACGCTTGGTGCTGAGTCTTTAGATGGGGTGATTGATTTATCGGATGATGATCGGGCGACGTAGACTGTATCTCATCACCCGACTGTGCAAATTTGTGAGCAATGTTCGTACTACACGCCCGACACCCGCGCCAACCAATGCCGTGCCTTACGCAGTTGGGCATTAAAGCGGCTTATCAACAATGTTGAGCTTGTGGCCTAATTCGTAGGTGTCGTGTGAGATTTGTTCCCCAGCGTTGCACGGTTGATAGTCCAAAGATTCCCGACCGCATTTCAAACTCCTCATAGTGGAAGTTCGATGAGGGCATTCCACGTTTTGCAAGCCCCTTGTTTAGCGCATCACGCATTTTTTGCGGGCCGCAGAAGTAGGCATGTGCTGTGTGAATCTCTTGGCCGAGTTGCGTTGCGATTTGTTCGGCCGAAAGTCGCTTCCCACGGCTAGAGGTCACTAAGGTGACATCGAAGTTGTCAACACGGTTAGCTGCATCGCGCAGCTCTTCGTAATGGATTGCGTCTTTCTCATCACGCACGCAATAGTAAAGATGGGTTGGCGTTGACCAGTCGTCTGGCAACGTTTGCGCCCATGCCATAAATGGGGTGATGCCGATACCGCCACCGATCCACACTTGCGCTGAGTCAGTATTTTTGAGCGTGAAGTGACCGTGGGGGCCTGAAACACGCGCTTTGTCGCCGACCTCAAGCGCTGTGCCGAGCCGCTTTGTGTAGCTGCCCAACCCTTTGACCAAGAAGCGGAGCGACCCATCGGGCTGCGGTGCGCTGCTGATCGTGTACGGATGTGTCTCTCGCAGGGTCAATTGCTCAAAGTTGACAAATGCAAACTGCCCTGCTTTATGCTTAATGCCGCGCCGTTCAGGCTGCATTAAGATTTCAGCGATGTCGCCATGCTGGATCACGCCTGTGACCGTATACGACTTGCTGTTATGCCCAAACATGCGGGGTATCAACAGGTAGAGGTAGGATGCAATTCCCAAGAGACAGAACGCCGTTGTGTATAGTCCGGGCATATCGAATACTGCGTACGGTTTTTCGATATAGAGATAGTGGAACGCAGCCAGCGAAAAGAACACGCCGATAAAGCGGTGTGACCATTTCCAGAATTTGTATGGAATGAATGTCAGCACCGATGCAAGTGTGAGGATAATTAAGCCGTTGTAGCCAACTTCACCCAGCCCTTCTGCAAAGTCGGACAACCCCCGTGCCAGCACGATGTTGCCTGCCTCCGCGTCAATCTCTGCGTGCAGAAACGACAACCCCAGCGCACCAACGCCAAGCCATTTATGCAGGACATAAACACGGTCAAGGCTGCCAAATATCGCCTCAACCCCGTTCACTCGCGTGGCGACAAACTGTGTGATGCCCATGAAGATGAGTGCCACGATGCCGAAGTATTGGCTGAGGACGGCCGCTGCGTTGTGCTGCCCCATGAGCGGAGCCGTCCACAGGAGCGGGATGACTGAAGCGAGAATAATAAATAAGATGCCACGTAATTTCATGTTGCCTCCGATTAAAGATTGATGGTTAGTCTATGGCAGAGACGAGCGCGTAGATTAAAAGCCCGCTCAAACTATCTTAAATAGCTATTAATCTGCGTTCGTCTCTAAGATGCCGGTGTGTAAAGCGTAAGAGTGCATTTCATTTGGGGTGTGTTTCATTTACTTTTGAAAACATGCTTCGGGAATTGTTGCAGTTTAAGAATTAAATTGGGTAATCATTGCGTGGTGCGTG
>CAYMGE010000152.1:0-9954 GCA_964389925.1 uncultured Ardenticatenaceae bacterium | reverse complement strand
AAGTGCGAATGAGTTGGTGTTTCCAACGCGACAAGCCGCTGGCATAAGATTGGTCGAGAGCGGGCGCACGAATATATTCATTGACATCAGCGGCATGGATGTAGGCAACCCCAATGTCACCAGGATGGATTTTAACTTTGACACGCGCACGGTTGCCCAACCTGGCACGAACGGCAGAAAGCGCCGCACTGTTGTAGCGCAAACCCGCGACTTCAATTCCATAATGGAAGAGTGTGCGCTTGACGGTGTGGCCGAGCAAAATGTCAATATCTGACACAGCGGCGGGAAGACGTGGTTGGAACCCCTGTGCTAGTGCATTTTCCCAACGGCGAGCGGGGATACCTTGCAAGCCAGCATGAAAACGCTCGGCGTAAAAGTCCAATAGAAAAAGATGGAGGGCGGTTTCAACATCACGCAAAGTTAACTTTGCCAATTGCAGTGAGGCGTAATCCCCACGTTGAAAAATATTGGAGAAGGTTGTGCCGTCTAGTGTATGGAAGAGACCTGTGTTAAACGTGCGGAAAAGCCGTTCAACGCTGCCGCGAAAATGGGGTTCAGCGACGGGCGAGAATTGCAGTTCAATGCCCAGTGACAGACAGGCATCTTCGAGACTGTGACTGCGAAACTCCTTGCCATGGTCAACAACAAGCGTGTGCGGCAGACCGTAAGCTATCCAGTCGTGCGCGGTTCCGTGTTGTATTTGCACATCCCCTTTCGGTTTGAAGGCGTGTGCCAATGCTTCGCAGACTGCGAGGTAGGAAGGGGGTTCAAACCCCAGATAGAAGCCCAATGGATAACGAGTTGCCACATCCAAGACGGATGTTAATGTAGGGCGACCCAAGGGCAAACCGTCATCTGCATCGACCACAATGAGGTCAATGGGCGTGTGGTCAACCTCAATGCGGTAAAGTGGCTGGTCGGGTGTCTCCATTTCAGCATACTGCGTCAAGGCACGGCGGGCAGCACGCCGACCAATGCGGGATTGTAGCTTTTTGCGTGCTTCCAATTGCCCAATGGCGCGATAGATGGTGCTGCGGCTGGGTTGAGGTAAAGGGTCTGTTGTCGAGCGTGTGGCATTGGCTGTCGTGATGCGTAATGTCACTTCCAAAAAAATATCATCGACCGTGTGTCGTTCTCGTTGTAGGTAAAGTAACTCAATGACTTCTTGGACAATACGATCCACATCTGGCTGCTCTTTAGGGGTTTTGCCACGTTGCTGCCAATTCGGGATGAGCACACGAATATCTTTTCCCGCTAGCTCAAATTGTTGCAGCCAACGGTAGGCGGTGGCGACACTGAAGGTAGTGCGAGGGGTTGGCAGTGCTGCCAATGCATTGGGAAGTAGTTTCCGTGCCACAAGGTCAGCAACTTCAACGATCCGTGCTTGAACAAGGGAACGAGAACGTTGGTCTGGAGGAGTGGCAACGAGCGGCGTGATGACCCAATGGCGGAAACGAGCCGCTGCCTCCTGTTGTGGGGTGCAATCTGTGAGTTGTTTGAAGATGAGGTCAATGGAGGGAGCTTCACTATCTGGCAATAGTCGCCGCTCGAATTTTAGCGATCCAGTGAACAAGGCCGTTGTTAACGTCTGTTGGGTAACGGTCTGTACACGGTCATTTGCAAGGCTTGCAAGATTGAGTGCTCCATCTTGCAAAACATCTGTAATGACAAACCATTCTTCCTGCCAGAAAATTCGTGTGCCTTGTGAGAAGGTGTGCATGGGTAGTCTCCTAACTGAGTAACTTCAAAAAGGACGCTTGTGGCGGGTGCGAACGGCGTAGCGTGATGGTTGAATCTGGCGTGATGGGAACAGAAAGAGGTATCCAAAGAAACTGATGGTAGGCTAAATGCAGAATGGCAGTTAATGTCGTGGTTGGAGATTGTGGGTGCAGCAGAGCGGTCAATTCACCAATTGACAGGGCTGAATTGGCTTGCAAGAGGGATTGCACGGTCATTTTTGTCTCCGTTGTGACAGTGTACCGCGCCGCTTGGATGAGGCGTTTGACATTAGCGAGGTAGTAACCACGCCGCATCATCTGTTCAGTGATGACGTAAAAGGTCGTGTTATGTGCGCTGCACCAATCGCTGGCAGCACGCCATTTGGGAATGTTTTCAGCCAGTTGCATGTACTGATGATGTTTGCACTCGACGAGAAATTGTTGTTGGTTATAGGTGAGGGAGAAGTCTGGCGTGTAGCGTCTGCGTTTGCCATCGGTAGTGTAGCCAATGGCACGGGGTTGTTCGCAATATGTGCTGACGGCTGGGTCATAGTCGAGTAGGTAAATGAAGTCCCGCTCGATGAGGGATTGGTAGCCAACCATACGATTCAGTTTAAGTGAGGGAAATTTCCCAACCCAACGACTCATGGTATCCTCAGCGAACATGGTTACTGCGTTGAAGGGGTGCAGTTAGATTGTAAAGGATGCAACTTACAAGCGACATGACAACGAGCAGTGTCGCTCCTATGCAGCAACGATGATAGATGAAATGATCTCCGCAGTTGAAAAGCGTGAAACTTATTTGCAACAACGACGCATTGAGATTGGGCAACGTCTACAGACGGCGCGGCGACGGCGACGCATTTCGCAAGTTGATGTGGCGCACTATTTGGGCTGTTCGCGTGTGACGGTGACTCGCGTTGAAAATGGAACGACCGATTTTACTGTTGGCGAGTTAGAACTATTGGCGCGATTGTTGGATGTGTCGATTCTGCATTTATTAGGGGTTGAATTGACTGTCACGATGCAAGGACAAGCGCAACAGTTCGTTCTGCCCCCGTAGGATTGACTCGTTTCCAAACATTCTATTTGGTAGGGCAGTCTCATTATTTATGACACAGGGGTAGGGCAGTCTTATTATTTCTGACACAGCATTCGTGCTTACGATTGCTCCCCAGTGGTCGCCAGTCTCATTATTTATGACACAGTCTCATTATTTATGAAATACTTCAATGCTTCAACCATTCGCACACCGACGGCTGACCATTGACCGTCACGTGCTTGTGCCTGTAGCTGGCGTACTCGTATAAATTCTGTGCCAGTCGCTAACTGCTCAGACCGCTCTCGCGCCAACCAGACCGCAGCATCCGACTTCGTTTTATCCTCATCAAGATACACGCTCGCCAATGCGCCACGCAAAATGCGGCGTTGGGTCGCTGGGTCAAAGCAGCTCAGGAAATCTTCAACCGAACGACGTGCCTCGCTGAACTTGTCGAAGCTGTTGCGCTGGTTGAGCGCAGCCCCAAAGCGACGGTTCATCTCACGGCCTAACTGTAGTCCTTCTTTATCTTGAGCAACGGCATCAAATAATGCTTGGGGTGGTTGGGCAGCGGCGATCAGCGCGTCACGTCGCGCCGTCACGTCGGTAATGTGCATCTCAATTCCCTGCTGCAACTGTGCTAGCCAGTGTCCTTGCGACCCATTACGGCGCGGACGGGGTGGCTGTTCATCACGGGGAAGTGTACGGTCTACGCTGACTCGCTTATGCAGTACGTCGGGGATCGGCACGCCCGTTTCAAGAATCTCGCGGCTGTGGTCAAAACACCAGTCGCGTACTTTGGAAACATCTGCGCCTGTTTTTACGCTAGAATCGATCACCATTTCAAGCGGGGCAGGGAGTGTCTCTGGTAGCGTGCCGTAGAGAGCTTGATGCAACATGAGGGCATTGCAATATTGGCCTAAAGTGCCTTCATTCTGAATGCTGCGCTCAATGGCGGCGGTCATTGCATCGGCCGAATACACGGCTACATCTTCCCCAATCCCACCCGCTGTCTCTGGATCAACAGCGTTTGAGTAATGGACAGATTGCCCGTCTATCCGTTGCGGGAGTTTGCGACTGTCGGCCGCTGGATACGAAAGGGTGTCACCATCAGCCGTTGTCCATGTGAGTTCGGCCGAATGCTCTGTTGGCCGCAAAACAACGAACTCCCCAAGCTGATTCGGTGATCTCCACGTCAACACTTTTTGTTCACCGTCATGATCTGTAAAGCCATACAGCCACAACCCATCATCATTGTCCGCACCGCCTAAAATCCCCGCGATTCCCTCTTCACCGCCATCCTGCATCGCAATCCAATCTGCATCATTGACCCACGCCGTGCCACGTTTGTCGTCGATGAAAATCTCACCGCGTCCGACATCATCTATCTCTAACCCGCCACGCTGTGCAACGCCAGTCGGCATCACGTAGTGCCGGCCACCGGGCAGCGGCAGCCGCATTTTGTCGAGCGTCTGATGATTAAGCCGCTCCAGATGTTGGTTCACCAATGTTTTGATATGGCTGCGATAGCGGGTTGGGTCGCCACCGGCTGCGACCAGCGCACGGAGAGGCCATTGGTCGGCGACTTCGGCCGACATTGTCCCGTCATCGTTGAGGCCACGAACCCGACCAATAATCCCCTCTATCTCCCCTTCCTCAATCCCGCGCAAAAATAAGTCCCCTTCATCTTTGACGTAGCCGAGCAGCTCATCTGAATCAAAAAACGGCGTGAGGTTGATGAGACTCTGTACATCCAACCGCATATCGTTGTGACCATGTACGAGGTTAAAGCCGACAAACGTTTGCCCTGTCATCAGCTTCACTTGTGCTTTCGTATCTTCGGGCAGTAGAAAATCTACGATATTTCCCCCTGCATCACGTAGATCATCTATCACCAAGGCATGTCCTTTGTCTTGCCCTTTTGCCGTCAAAACGGTGAACTCCACACGCTGGATATGGCTCAGTTCACCCGCAAGCTGTGCCTGTTTGGACGCTGGCAAATCTCCTGCCAGTGCCATTCCCGCCAACATGCTACGGCTGACTAATGCTGCCCCATCCCACACCTTCGCCTCATCAGCAGATTGCTGCATGTATGCAATGCGAACGTCCTCGCCATCAAACAAGCCGCTCATCCGTTGGGGGCGCAACACGCGGCTGATGCGTTTGGACAACACAAACCCGCCTTTGCTCATATCCAGTTCCAGTCCACTTTGCGTCAAGAACGCTTCCGTGTCCATTCCCGCGACGTATAGATTGACAACCTGTTCCCCATTGACCCACCTTAAAGTCGGTTCCGTCTGGGAAAATGTAAAAGCGGCCTCGTATTCAAGGTCGCGTTCCTCACTGGCGTGCCGAATGATATGCCATGCGCGACCCGTCTGCTGCACAAATGGTAGGACAGCGCGACCGACATAATCGTGCCAACTGACAACTGTGTAGGACAACTGGCTGCGGTCTATCGGTGGTGTGTAATAACTTTTGGCTCCGCGACCGCCCATCAGTGCCTCACTTGGTTATTGGGTTGACGCAGACTTTGCCAGTGGGTCGGCCGCTCAATCACTGCTGTCAATTCATCACAAATCGGCGGTAATGTGCCATAGGCGATGACGGTGGCAGGTTCAATACGCTGTACCATCTCTTGGAACCCATTGACAAACAGCGTATAGGCCAGCATATCCGTGCGCCATTTGACACCGACAGCGGAGACGGCAACAACGCTGCCTTTGGGAATGCCAAAGAAGCAAAACGGATACGATTCGGCCGATCCCCAACTAATGGTAGGAATCACCCAGAGTCCCTGACGCTGCCAGTACGCGCCGCACCAGCGACTGCGATATACGTTCCATAGTTGTGCCGCCAAGGGATAATCTCGATACAGGCTGAAATCTGGTGTCAGCACAAACGGGTACTTCTGCACTTTAGGCAACGATTTGCGTGGATTGCGCCAGACGCTTTCAAAGCGGTAATCGTCTAGGAAGAAATGGGTGGCGGGTGCGACAAACGGTTGCTTGGGTCGCGCTCGATACCCATATGCAATCAGCGTGTCGGGCAGATGTTGTTTTGTGACGGGGGTTAATTGCGGAATTCCCCAGCGGTTGTTGGCTGGAAAACGGTCGTTGAGGTGTAGGCTATCTATGTAGCCTGGCTGTGTCTGCCAATTCTGGCTGCTTCGAGTAGACATCGGTGGCTCCCTGTGTCGTGCTGTTGCATGAAGAAGGATAGCATAGCCTGATCTCGTGGCAAACAAGTCGCCAGGCAACAAGCTCTCACAGGTTGGAAAAATAAAAAAGCACACGGCGAACCGTATGCTTTAATTTAACTAAATATCAGAAGGGGATGTCATCGGCAATGGCATCTGCGGATACAAATGTGTCATGGTTGGCAACAGCTTCCCGCCCCATCTCACGCATCGCGTCGGCATCTTTCCACTGCTTTTCCCACTCAGTTGCCACGTCTTGGCGCAGTGTCTGGTTGGTAGCAAATGGTTGTTCACCGACAAAGGTTGCGTCGATGTAGTCTGGCGCAGCGGGGTTCATGCGAGCCGTAAATGGATTCATGTGCGTCACCTTCTTGCCACTGCCCATCGTGACATAGTGGGGCTTGCCATTGGCGAACAGCGGCTGCAACGTAATTTGCCACAGGCACAAGCGCGGCAAGGGATAGCCATTTTGCTGGCTGGCAGCAGTGGAAAATGTACGCAGCAACTGCTCAACGCCAGTTGCAAAGTTGTTGTCCCGATAGCGTCCACTCTCATCATTGTCCCAAGAGGTCGTCTTAGATTGACCACGCAGACCCAACACGACAGGCTCCGCCAAGCCAGGAACCATCACCATCACCTGATAATGGCTGGTGAACTTGCCTTCGACGCGCTGGCGTTTCGGCGTGCGCCATGGATAGACGTGTTCTTCACCATGCTCGTCGGTGATAATCGTGCGTTTGCGGACACCAATCGGTGTGCAGGTCAGGGCGCGAGTCAGATAGACAGGCACGAAATCTGCATTGGGATCGTCCCCATACTGAATCTCCGTCTCTTCCCACCCTTCTGGCACGCCTTCAATTGCGTCCATGTCGATGGCAAAGAAGCCACCAGCGGGAGAGCCATCCCCTTTGTACTTACCGTGCCATGCAATCGCGGGATACCCATTCTCACTTTCCTCGATATAAAGGTCGTCGTTAATTTGTAGTTCTGGTAGTTGAATGTTTAACATTTGTTTGCTCCTTTGGCGTTTGCCAAGATTGTGTTTGTGAATAGCTGCTTGCTATCCATTTCACCTTTTGCGGCGTTAGCCGCTCTTTTGAGCAAGTATGAAGGATGAAATATGAAGGATGAAGCGTGTGACAGGCTTCCGCTATTGCGGTTCGGTCTCTTGACTGTGTGCGGTCATACGTGGTTGGGTTGGGGCAGTCGTTGGTAAGGGAGGGTCACGACTGGCTGCACGTAGGTAGGCACGTTGGTGCAAGGGAATTGGCGAGTTGGCGGGTTCGTCAGCAACGACACGGTAGCGAAGCGTGTCACCCAGCGGCAACAGGGCATCTCCCATGATGGAAAGGGAGGCGATAAACAGAATGCGTGTCAGCCAGACGAGGAGGGCGACGAAGACAGGGACGATGTCCAGCAGTTGGGCTTGTGAGAGAACAATCGTGCCAGCATTGATTTGCAGCAACGTCAGCGACACGGCGTACCATGTCAAAATAGCATTGAGCGTTGTGCCACACAGCCATGCGCCCAGCATGTACCAAACATAGACGGGGGCAGGATCGTCGCTGTTGGGCGTGAACAGATGCAGCAGACCCGCAAAGTCGATGCCGCAAAAGGCGATGGCGAGGATAATCGCCCACGACACGCCCATAAACGCGGTCGTCCCCAACAGATGGCTGAGGGCAAAGCGCGTGGTGTCAAAGTTGAATAGCTCAAAGGCGAAAATGGCGACCAGTAGTAGGCCGCCAATGGCGGTAAAGCGTAAGTTGTTTTTCATGGGGTCTCCGAAGGGATAGGGATGAAAGATGAAGGATGAAAAAGAAACATCTTTCATCTTTCGTGGTTGGTCTACGGGACAATTTCATCCAGCAGCGTTTCAATCTTTTCTGCAAGGGCAAGGATGAGGGTGGGGTCTTCAACCGTCCACGTGACATCCTCTATGAGATTGCGAGTAACGGTGGATAGTTTGTACAGTGCATCTGCACGGGCGCGTTTTTCATCGGGGGTCTCTTTGCGAATGGTGGTTTTGGTTAACATGGGCAAGATCGGCCGAAATCTCTTTCAGCCTGTAGAGAGGATAGAAGAGAGGGAGAGGGTAACTATTTTCATCTCACCTCTCCCAAGGCGGCGGTGGAAACGCATCAAGACTAAAGTGCCAGAGGGCAATGGCACACAGTTGCCAAAGGACACAGGTGGCACGCGCCACACCGCAGCAGATCACGGTGTAGAATGGGTCTGTTGGTGCATCGCTGGTGAGGGTGAAGGTTATCTTGGCTGTCTGGGATGGGATGACATCAACTGAAACGTCCACCCACCACACTGTATGACTCAGGCGATCCTTCACCAGTGCCAAATCAGGTGCGAGTTGTTCAAAAATGACGGCCTCCATCATGCCCCCCTCAGCAGCTCAAGCAAGCTACGTGGTCGAGCAGTCGGTGGGGGTGGCACGTTGGGCAACAGATTGTGTGTCAGCGCAGAAGATTTTCTTGGACGCGATAGGTTGCCGCTCCCATTGTTCAGCGTCACAAGCAGTCGTTCCATTGGCAGCACGATATCTGGCATCTCAGGGTTTGCCAAGGTGCTGCGCTTTGCCGCCACGCCCAAATAGGCTAAGTTTTCACGCAGAGCACCGTTCGCGTCGGCAAACGCATCTGCCAGCGAGGGGGCGGTTAACGCTTCTTCACCGACAACGATCCGCGCCAAGGTGGTGATGAGATCCCCCTGTACCATGCTATCTAATTCGGTGAGGGAATCTGTGGCAATTGTGTTGCCGTCGATGCGGTCGGTCGCTGCCATCTTTGCCGCAACAAGTCGCAATGCCTGTTCTTGCAGCGTGCCGCGATACGCATAGAACTGCACCGTGACAGCTTCTGTCTGTCCAATGCGATAGCTGCGCCGCGACGCTTGCTTAACGGTATACACGCTGTATTCAGTTCCCATCCAGATGATGGTCGGAAAGTCGATGATATCCAATCCCGTTTGGACGCGACGCGGATGGGAGATGATGACTTGCGTACCACGTTCGGACTGTGCCTCAATCCACGCCTCGCGTTTAGCTGGCTCACATTTCAGCACTGCTGTGCGAATGCCATTGCGCTCCAGCAGGTCTACCCACTGGGGCGTGATGTCGAGTGTCGCTGTCTGCTGACAGAGTAGCAGTACTTTGCGGTCGGCCGCTATTTCAGCCTGTATCTTTTTCAGGATGGCGGCTTCTTTGGGCGCAACCCCGACAGGCATGGTGGGAAAGCCTGGAATCTGTGCGACGATGCGGTCACTGCGTGGATGACACACCACCTTCGGTCGCCAGGGACTATCTGGCCACGACAAGAGAGCTTGCAGATACGCGGCCAAAAGGGAGCGATCATTGCGAATGAGCATCTCTTTTAGTTCCACTTTCAGCGCGGCATACAATGCGTCGTACTGCACCTGCATCGCGGGGGACATATCCAGGAGAACAGGTTCTTCCTTATAGTTCGGCAACGCAAACCCCATATCCTCAAGCGAAACAAAGACACTGCGATCCAGCAGCCAGCGCATCATGGCAGGAGACGCACCGGGCAGCTCCTTGACCGTCACATTGCTGCGGCTATTACCTGTTTGGTTGCCATCTTCATCAAAGCGGATGCGCTCCACCTCTTGCAATACGCCATACTCCTTTGTCCAACGCGCCATGTCGCGGTGTCCATAGGTGCGCTGCATCGCGTGACTCATGCGGTAAAGCAGGCTGAATAGCGTGCTGGCTTTGCCCCCGTAAATCGTCCCTGTCAGACCCAGCACCTTCTTGGACGCTTTAATCAGGCGACCAAACGCATAGCCGCGATCTGAGTCATGGCCTTTCATCTCATGCGCCTCGTCGACTAAAAGCAGGTCGGTTTGCCCCTTGTAGCGTTTGAGGATGTAGGTCGCCAGCGGCCACTTTGCCCAGCCGTCTGGTTTGGCGGAGGAGAGGGGATGAGGGGCGAGTGGGCTGTACGCATCGTGACCGAGTTGGATGTTGG
>CAYMGE010000151.1:0-9999 GCA_964389925.1 uncultured Ardenticatenaceae bacterium | reverse complement strand
GTACCTATTTCTGAACGAACGTAGCACCCTAAGTGCTTAGGCGGGTCAGGTACGAAGCTCTTTCAAGCCCCGTCGCTTTAGCTCGGGGTTCCTGACGTAGTTAAGGGGAAAAATAAAGAGAGCATGATAACAACTATTGAGAAGGATTGTTACTACTGCTGCTAGACAAGTCAATAGTGAAGGCGGTCGTGCATATGAACAATGCAACAGAACCACGACAGTTGCACCATTCAAAAAACATTTGATAATAGGTGCTATGCGCTGGCTAAAAATTGGGCTTGTCCTCTCATTGGTAGGAGCAGGGTATGGGCTGTATGTATCCAGATTTTTCCCCATCTTCTGTTGTGGCAGCATTGCATTGGTGCTGGCGTTTTTGGTATGGGTTCTCGGCCGACGCACGCGCTACTTTCAAAATAATTTTGACCCAAATGAACTTTACCTGAGCAGAAAGGGCTATATCTCAGGCGCACGGATATTTGTGGATTCGGCACAGGAGCTAGTTGAGTATCGTGTGAATCGCGCAGCTTTTATCCCCTTTACATCAAGGTGGCCGATGTATGGTCAGATGGACATCAATCAGCTCGATTGGTATTTCTACTGGCGTGACCAAGTTCGCAACGGCAACTTTCCGAAAACAGATAGCGCGTACATTTATATGTTGGCTCATGAGCTGATTAATGATGTGGGGGTCATAAACTTACAGCTTGGGTATGAGCTGCTCTTTGATCTGTGGAAAAATTATCGGCTAGCTCACCCCGCGCTCGATGAAAATTTGGCTGATTGGGTCGTCGATTACGCCGCGCTCAACAATCTTGCGCCAGCGCCTGAAGACGTGTATAAGCATCTCTCGACGGCCGATGCGGCGACGGTCGATTGGATTCTACAAGCACGAATTGCTGAAGGCTGGGAAAATCTGCCGATGACCATTTTGGAACGGTTGACAAACCATAAGATCGCACGAAGTTCTTTTGTCAAAGCAGGCTATGGAGAGGCGGTTGAAATAGCGAATCAGCTGGCTCTGAAGGCGGTTGATGCTCATTTGCAGCAGGGAATTTGGCAAACTTATCGGCCGCAATCCCCCGTCATCGACACCCGCAAACCGTTCGCAGGAGCCATCTATGCAGGCCTCCCTCAATCTGTTGCTATCGGTGAGGTGTATATGGCAAGCAAGCATAAACCACTGCGCGATTTCTTGACGGGCGTTGTCAAATATGCAGAGAACAAGCTACGCGCACACGCAAAGTTTCGAGGGAGATTACAGGTAAAAGGACTCGATATGTCCTTACAGCAGTTGATCGATCAGGTAATGGAGCGCAACCTGAATGCGACGAACGGAGTGCAGACAGAGTTGCTCAAAGCATTGGAGAAAATTGCGAATCGGCCGATTTCGGCCGAGATCGACTTGCCTTGATTTGCTGCTCGAACTCGCGCCTGAACTCCGATTTATCGACGATGAATATCGTGACAACCTCGCCTCTTTGCTCTAACATAGCCAGATGAAAAGGCTGCAAATTAGTTCTGAGAATGCTGAATTTCAAGTTATCAATGCGTTGAAAAAGAATCGAAAAAAGCGTCGTAAATCAGGCGAGATATTTATTGAAGGGATTGAATCGATCAAGCAGGCACGCAAAGCCAATATCAAATTTACGCGGATTATTACAACGGACATTGATAACTTGTCAACATGGGCAAGCAGTTTGATCAGACAACATCGTGCTGCGAAGATAATTGAAATGTCTGATAGCTTATACGCAAAGCTGTGTGATCGAGAGCAGCCGTCTGAGATCATCGTTACAGCTAAGATGCGACCATTCGATTTGTGGGAGATCGGGGTTAGCGAGAAACCCTGTGTGCTGATATTTGATCGGCCGAGTAACTACGGAAATTTTGGCACAATTATCCGGTCGGCAAACGCATTCAACGTCGATGCAGTCTTTATTCTAGGTCACGGGATAGATGCTTATGATCCAAAGGTGATTCGCTCCAGTCTAGGGGGCATCTTTCACACAAAGGTCTTGAACATCGCATCAACGGCCGAGTTGAAACGTTGGCTAACAACGCAAAAACAGCGCAATCAACTACAAGTCGTGGGGACAGATTCTACAGGCAGCATTTCGCTCAAGAATAAAACGCTGAAACGCCCCATTGCACTTATCTTGGGCAATGAAGCAAAAGGCATGAGCGTTGCCCTACAAGTGATGTGCGATTATACGATTCGTATCCCGTTGTCAGGGGCGGTCAACTCTTTAAATGTTTCTTGTGCTGGATCAATTCTACTCTGGGAAATATACCGAAACAGCACCTACTTTGAAAAGAAATATGAAGTATGAAAGAAGCCCCACACCTTGAGCCAGATAGTCCGCATTTTGTTTCGCATAGTACGTTGAACAGCAATAATTACGAAAAACTGCTGACAATGTTTGATGTAGAAGTTCGCAAAAAAGGCACATAGATTATTGTGTTTAAGCTGGAGCGATAGCATAATCCGGGTTTTTGTGACAAGGTAAGCAATTTTATGGGATGGCAAGATAATGAACCGAGATTTTCAAATCAAACGTGACAACATTCGAGAGAGTCGTTTTGTGGATGTGGAAGCTGCGCCATTATCGGCCGGTCAAGTTCGGATGCGCGTAGACAAGGTAGCATTTACGGCAAACAATGTTACATATGCAGTAGCGGGCGATTTTTTAGGCTACTGGCATTTTTTCCCGACGGGGGATAACGGTTGGGGCAAGCTGCCTGTTTGGGGATTTGCCAACGTGAGCGAATCGGCAAACCCAGCGATTGCGGTCGGCGAGCGGATTTATGGATATTTTCCATTGGGGAGTGAGCTGATTGTCTCGGCCGATAAAATCCATCCCAGCGGCTTCATCGACGCAGCACCGCATCGCCAAAAGCTCAATCCAATCTACAATCAGTATGTTCGCACAGATAATGTTGCCGGATTTGAGCAGGAGGAGTTGAACGCGCTGTTGCGGCCGATGTTCATGACAGCCTTCCTGATCGACGATTTGCTCGCCGACAATGATTTTTTTGACGCAAACACGCTGATTTTGTCCAGCGCATCGAGCAAAACAGCCTATGCAACCGCATTTCTACTCAACCGAGAACGAGATAACCGCATTGCGCTTTATAGCACAGCAGCCCTGACCTCTGATAAGAATATCCCCTTTGTCGAATCGTTGGGCATCTACAGTGAAGTTTTCGCCTACGATGAAGTGAAGAGGCTTGAACCTGATTACCCTGCTGTCTATATCGACTTCTCTGGTAGTGGTCGGCTGCGACGCACGCTGCATGCCCATTTAGGCGACCAGCTTAAATATGATTGCGCCGTTGGTTTAACTGATTGGGAGAAACGCGGCTCGTCAAAGGGACTACCCGGCGTGGAGCCACAGATGTTTTTCGCCCCCGCCCAAGCGCAAAAGCGCGTCAAAGAGTGGGGTGGGGGTGAGTTTCAACGCAGAGTAGGGATGGCGTTTGCGGCATTTTTGGATTTTTCGGCCGAAAATATCGAAGTCACCCCTCTATCCGACGAGTCCGCCATGACAGAAACCTATTTGGCGATGACTGAAAACAAAGCATCACCACGACAGGGGTATATTTTCCTTCTTTGAAAAGAGACGAAAATGGCTACTCCTGCAACACAACGTCAAGCTAGTTCGTGTTTCTCCGCATAAGAACGCAACTCCTTAATGTAGTTTGCCCGAATAAAGGCGGTGGATTTCTCACCGGGGCGCGGACTCAGCTTGCCGCGGAACTGCTCAACAGTCGCATAGCCATGTCTATCCATCCACTTTTCAAACTCCTCAAGGATGTCGCCAGAATAAGCGACCCCGCTGCGTAACAGTGCAGAGGCGGACATGCCGACCGTGCCACCCGCCAAAATCGCCTTGACCAAATCTTGTCCGCTTTGGATGCCGCCCGTGATGCCGAGATCGGTTTCAACTTGCCCGCGAATCAGGGCAGCCCAGCGCAGACGGAGGCGCAGTTCGCTCGCTCTGCTCAACTCCAAATTCGGCACAACCGTTTCCAGCACGGTGTCAATATCGGGCTGATAAAAACGATTGAACATCACAACTGCATCCGCCCCAGCCTCTTCGAGACGCTTGACAAAGGCTGGCAATGCGCTGATATACGGGCTGATCTTGACCGCCAGCGGCAAATTCGTGCTGTCACGCACCGCCTCAACCAAGCGAATGTACATATCTTCAACGCTTTGGCTCGTGTGATAGGTATAGGTTGGGAGGTAGTAGGTGTTGAGTTCGAGCGCATCAGCTCCCGCCCCTTCAAGCAGTCGCGCATAGCGAATCCAACCTTCTGTCGAAACGCCGTTCAAGCTGGCGATAATCGGCATGTTGACCGCCTGTTTCGCCAAGAAAATCAGCGAAAGATAGCCAGCCGACCCCTTATTGTACCCCTGCATCCGCGTCAAATGTTCGAGCGGTTTCGGGATCGCGTTGCCGTAGTAGTGCCGCTTATACGTCTCGTAGACATCTTCCACGTCGATCTGCTCTTCAAACAGCGACGGCAAAATCGCCGCCCCCACGCCAAACCGTTCGAGTGAGGCGAGATTTTCAATGTCCAAATTGAGCGGATTAGATGATGCGATTAAGGGGGAAGCCAGTTCCAAGCCCATGTAAGTTGTGGTTAAGTCAGCCATGTGTCACTCTCCGTTTATCTGTGTTTCTGTAGACAGTGTAGGGGAGATGCTGACATAGCGGATGTGAGGAATGTCATTGAGTACAGATGACAAATGACTACGCTTGCCGCTGACAGACTCATACTCACAACACGCCAAAAAGCCACCCCAATGGGTGGCTTTGTCGCTTTCTGTTCAATTTTATCGGGGGTCGGTCTGCGTCGCGTCACAGGTGGTCGCAATCAATGCGCGAGGGGTGTGGCATTCAGCCCCACAAAATTCTCTGTGGTCGGCTAACGCAGCCGAGTGAAATTACAAACTGTAAGGTTCCATCCATTGAACCTCCATGATTCGCTGCGTCCATGACAACAGCTTCCTAACATGTTTCCAACCCAACCTCACACCAAAGGCCTCGCCATACTATTGCCGTGTTGGTGCAGCCACTGGCTTGCACACCATTTTGAAGAGTTGGTCAAGTCGAGTTGTGAAGTTACTTGTATTGTAGTGGGTTGTGGGGATTTTTATAGTGACAGATGTCACTTGGATCAGGGTCGTTTGTCACCCTCAGCTTGAAATCTGAGGGTACAACAAAAAAGTCTGCTTAAGCAGGCTTCGTAACGTAATCTGTGTCTGAAGACACAGGGCGAAACAGCGAGTCTAAAATGCAGTCAGCAACGCAGAAGATTGCCAGCCACTTGCGCTGAATGCGTCAAGGATGTCGGTGATTGTGAGGATACCGATCAGTTCGCCGTTTTCGACGACAGGGAGCGCACCGATCTTTTCTATTTTCAAGATATGGGCGGCGCGTTCGGCCGAAATATCCGGCCGAACTGTCAACACAGGAGCCGTCATCGCCCCACGCACAATGGCGCGGTCGTCTTCCATCGCCTGTGTCATATCGCGCAAATCACGGTCAGAGATGATACCAGTGAGCCGATTCTCCGCTGAGAGAACGGGCAGCTGGCGGACCCCCTCCATTTCCATCAATGTCCGTGCTGCTTTGAGCGATGCTTCTGGGTTGATAGTGATTACTGGATAACTCATCAGTTCGTAGACGTGTTTTTTCATCGTTCAGATTCTCCGCTTTCGCGTGAACGAGTACCTGATCTAAAAAATCGCTCACGCTGATAATGCCGACGAGTCGGCCGTCATCGACGACTGGCAACGCACCAAACTTGTAGGCACGTAGCATCTCGGCCGCCCGATACAGTGGCAAATTAGGGGTGACGGTGATCGGTTTTTCGGTCATGACCATTTCGGCCGAGCCAATATCAAACAATTCCGACCGCAACACTGTCCGTACATCCCGTTCCGTGATGATCCCGACAAGCGTTTCCCCTTCGACAACAGGTAGCTGGCGCACATCCTCACCTTCCATCATCGTCCAAACCACCTCAAGCGGTGTGTCGGGGGCGACGGTCATCGGGTAAAGTGTCATTAAATCGTTTACTGTTTGCATCATGCGCTCCAAGTCGTGGTTCGTGGTGCGTGAAACATCGTCTGCTTCACGCACCACGCATCACGAAATACATTACTCTCGTAACTGTAATCCCATTTCTCCAACTGAACAGCTAACAAACGTCACCCCTTCTCTATGACAAACGACACTAAGTTTTTGTGACAAGGCAGGTACTATTGTTGGAAAACGTGTTTCGGAAATTGGAGTTCCCGAAACATCCCCACAAATGACGATCTGTCCTACAATAGGAGGCATGATGCCATTACGCCTAATGCTTGTCGATGACCACGAAGTGGTGCGCGTCGGCATGAAAACATTACTTGACCGCCAAGAAGGATTCGCCGTCGTCGCTGAAGCGGGGTCGGAAGATGAAGCTGTTGACCAAGCCAAACATTATCACCCCGACGTGATTTTGATGGACATTCGACTCAAACAAGGGTCGGGAATCGATGCGTGCCAACGTATCATGGAGGAACTGCCCAAGACGCGCATCATCATGCTTACCTCGTATGCTGAAGATGAACTGCTGTTTGCAGCGATTCGTGCTGGGGCAATCGGCTATGTTCTCAAACAAGTCGGCAGCGGTGACCTGATCCGGGCAATACAAAATGCCGCACAGGGGGATGGATCGCTCGATCCCTCATTGACGCAAAAGGTGTTCAGCCAAGTGCGCCAGTCATTGCAAGCACAAGAGACAGCCGCCTTTGATGAATTGACTAACCAAGAAAAACAAGTGTTGCTACACATCTCACACGGTGCGACCAACCGCCAAATCGCTGAAGCCCTGCACCTCAGCGGTGGCACTGTGCGTAACTACGTCAGCAATGTTCTCTCCAAACTCCACCTGCACAATCGTGCGGAAGCGGCGGCGTATGCGATTGAGCATAAGCTACAGGACGTGATCTGACTTGAAAGAATCTACGCTCCAATCCCTCCATCAAGCGACACTTCTGGTCGCGAGCGAACTTGATCTCGATAAGGTGTTACAGCAAATTGTTGAGGCAGCGCGTGAACTTGTCGGGGCGCAATATGCTGCGCTCGGTGTTTCCAACAAAAACGGTTTTCTGGAAACATTTGTCTATAGCGGCATGTCATCTTCGCAAGTTGAACAAATTGGTCATCTTCCACGTGGGCGTGGGCTGTTAGGTGCAATCATTCAAGAACGCCGCACCATTCGCGTTTCGCGCATAACCGATGACCCGCGTTCACATGGATTGCCCGATCATCATCCGCCAATGGAGAGCTTTTTGGGCGTGCCGATTATCGCGGCGGGTGAGGTGTTGGGAAATTTGTATTTGACAGAGAAGATCGAGGCGGCCGAATTTTCGGCCGATGATGCCCGCTTAATCGAAATGCTCGCCGCCAACGCCGCCGCCGCTATCCAAAATGCCCGCCTCTTTCAGCAGGTCGAACAACTCGCTGTGCTAGAGGAGCGCACGCGCATCGGCATGGACTTGCACGACGGCGTGATTCAAGCGGTCTATGGGGTTGGCCTGACGGTCGAAACGGCAAAAATGGTGCTGCCCGACAACGCCAGCGAGTCGGACGAACTGCTCAAACTGGCGATTGGTCAGCTTGACGACGCAATCCACGACATTCGCAACTACATTATGGATTTGCGCCCCCGTCGTTTTGGCGGTAACTTGCAGCAAGGCATAGAGCAGCTTGTGCGCGAATTTGAGGCGAACATGCTCGTGCCAATCGAGTTGCGCTACGATGTTTTTTCCGCTTTGACTGCCGCATTCGGCCGAACTATCTTCCTCACTGCACAAGAGGCGTTGGCAAACGTCGCCCGTCATGCGAAGGCGAGTCGCGTCTGGGTCTCCATTTTGGAGGAAAATCAAACGCTCACACTCGTCATTCGGGATGACGGCGTTGGGTTCGACACCGCGACACGCCACAACCGCATTGGTCATGGCCTGACCAACATGCGGCAGCGAGCGCGTGAGGTCGGCGGTCGCTTTGAGCTTGACAGCACGCCCAACGTGGGAACAACCCTCATCGTCTCATTACCGCTCGCGCAGTCGAGCGTAGAGTCGGTAGACATCTGATTCAGTCAAAATGCCGATCAGTTCCCCTTCGCTGATGACGGGGAGCGCGGTCAGGTTGTGCTTGACGAGCAGATGGGCGGCTTCGCGCATGGGCGTATCGGCCGAAATCGTCACCAAAGCCGGCAAATCAACCAACTCAAACGTAATCGTCTGCTCCGCTAAACTGCCCAAATCGGTTCCCGCATAGCGTAACAGTGCCTCAAACTGACGTTGGCGAACCTGCGTCCGCGAAATCACCGCCAGCAACTTCCCCGTCCGCCGATCCAAAATCGGCAAGTGGCGAATCCCTTCTTCACGCATAATCCCATAGGCGGTAAACAGCTTCGTATCGCTCGGCACAGTAATCGGGTATCTCGTCATCCATTCATTTACAATCGTCATATCACACCTCCGTGCAAGAAAGAAAAAAGAGAAAGAAGAAGAAATGTGCTGCTTCTTTCTCTTTCTCTTCAAAGGATACCCCGTTTTCTCTCCCCCTCATCATGACAAATAGCCACTTTATGAGATGACATTTGCCACTAATTGCCACAGCATCACGCGCTTACACTTAAGCCAACTAAACTGTAAAACGTAATCAATGACGTTTTACGACAAAGAGGTATTCCCATGAAACTTGAACTTGTCGAAAACTGGATGACCGAAGATCCTATCACCGTTGCCACAACGACGACCCTGCCCGAAGCACATGAAATTATGAAGTCGCAAAACATTCGTCGGCTGCTTGTCGTTGACACACACGATCAACTGGTTGGCATCATCACAAATGGTGATGTACGTGGCGCAGAAGCCTCTCCCGCTACGACGCTCAGTATTTGGGAGCTAAATCACTTACTTTCGAGCCTCAAAGTCAAGGAGTTCATGACCGAAAACCCGATTACAGTCACACCCAGCACGACCATTGGAGCGGCTGCGAACCTGATGTGGAAACATAAAATTAGCGGTTTGCCCGTTGTCAACACCGATAGAAAGCTGGTTGGCATCATCACCGAGTCGGACATTTTCGAGATGGTGGTGCTGCATGAGTGGGTTGAGATTGACGAGCATCCTGTTTATGCGTAGACGTAGTGCGTGGTACGTGGTGCGTGTGTTTTTACGCACTACGCACCACGTACTATGAAAAGGTCGAATCATGTTCAACAAAATCCTCATCACCCTAGACGGTTCAGAATTGGCAGAAAAGGCGTTGCCTATTGCAACGGAGTTGGCTGCGTTTCACGGTGCGGAGCTGCGGCTGTTGCGCGTGGCGGAGGGGGAACCGACGTTGGCGGAGAAGGCGGTTGGGTATACGTGGGTCGGTGCGACTGAGCGAATGACAAAGGATTCGGCCGAATCTCGCGCCTATCTCGAAACAGTCGCCGCGACGATACCCAACGACGGTGTGGCCTTTGAGATCAAAGTCGAAAAGGGTGCGGCCGAGGCGAGAATCGTGTGCTATGCGGAGCGCGAAGGCGTTGACCTGATCGTAATGTCCACACACGGGCGCACGGGGTTGCCAAATCTTATTTTGGGCAGCGTCGCAAAGGGTGTGGTTGCCGATGCGCCATGCCCCGTGATGCTCGTTCGGACAAGTTTATGAGGACAATACTCGCACCAAAGGAGTTTATTCTATGAGTCTGTATGAAACTTTGTCGGCTTCGGCCGAGATTTGACGATTGCCTGCGACTATTGCGAGCAAACGTTGTCAGCCCTCAACACTTGGGTGAATCGTTGAGTAGAAATCAGTTCCAATCAAGCGTTGTCAAACCGTGTCGAATCACAAATTTAACGAGACCCGGCAGATGAGGTCGCACTCCACCAGCGGGTTGCCGCTGACGCATTGCCATCTCGAACGCATTGCAAACCAGTTCGGC
>CAYMGE010000150.1:0-10776 GCA_964389925.1 uncultured Ardenticatenaceae bacterium | reverse complement strand
TGCAGCCTTTTTGCTACCTATTCAACCTTCTTTTTTATTTAGGAACAACTCTATTACCTCCTCTTTCTATTGATCGCCGTTGGATGGCGAGCTTATCGCGTTTGGCGACTGTCGGGTGTCAACGCGCTGACGCAATACTATGCGGAGGGCGTTCACGGGCTGGCTTCCAACGTATTTCGCGCTGTCTTTGTGGGGATTGCGCTGGTGCTGCTCATTAACGCACTCTTTGCCTCTGCGAGACCCTACCTCATTCCCATCACGTGGCTGGAGTGGTCGCCTTTGCATCTAATCGGCTGGTGCTTATTGCTGATTGCGCTCGTGATCGTCGTCATCGCCCAAGTACAGATGGGGTCAGCGTGGCGCATTGGGATTGACGTTCAGCAAAAGAGCGAGCTGGTCACAGGTGGTATCTTCCGCTATTCGCGCAACCCGATCTTCTTGGGAATGCGTTTTGCGTTTCTGGGATTGTTTCTCTTGCTGCCCAATGCGTTCACGCTACTGCTGTGGGTGCTGGGAGATGTAATGATCCAGATTCAGGTGCGGCTAGAGGAAGATTATTTGACCGAAACGTTTGGTGCGGCGTATCGACGCTACACCGAGCGGGTTCGTCGCTGGATATAACATGACATTGCGAGAAGCCTATTTGCGACTAGCAGGGTTTGATAATCGTTTGCCATTTTCGCATGTCGTGCCGCTCTATCGTTTGATGGCTCCTATCTTTGACTCTGGCGCGGAGTGGCTCATGCCAGAGTATGATGTCGCAATTGCACAATTATTGCGAAAACTGAACCTCACCCACCGTGACGTGTTGTTAGATATGGCATGTGGCACGGGCAAGGTGTTGATGGGAGCCAATGGTGTGCAATGGCGGATGGGACTTGATCTTTCGGCCGATATGCTCAACCAACTGCGCCGTAAAACTCTGCTCCCCGTTCTCCGCTGTGACGCACGGCGGATGGCGTTGACGGACGCAACTTTTTCGGTCGTGACCACTAGCTTTATGTTGCTGCACTTGTCAGAAGCGCAGCGGCTTGCTGTATTTTCTGAAGCATGGCGCGTGTTGAAATCTGGTGGTCGCATTGGCTGTTTGACGGCTGATGCGCGGCTGGGACAGGCTTATGGCTCAAATGCGGCATGGCGACGCTGGCTATTGCAGACTGGATTTGAGTCTGTCGAAATCACGCCGATTCTGTCTGACTATCGGGTGATTATCGGCCGAAAACCACATGAACGTTAACCTCCTTTGCAAGCGTTTGTTCGCCGTTTTTCTGTTCGCGCTCTTGCTTTTGCAAGTCATAGCGCGTGCGGATGCCCACGGCGGCGGACAACCGCAAATCACCAATCAACCTGTCGGTGACTACGCTATTTCCGTTTGGACAAACCCCGACCCTTGCAGACAGGGGAGATACACGTCACCGTCGCACTTGCACAAGAACAGGCGGCCGCTCTTAATAAAAACGTTCAGTTGGTCGTTGCGCCCATCGGCAACGGACAGATGATTGAGACAGCGGTGACGCATGAAAAATCGGCGAATAAGTTTATGTATGAGGCAGATTTTGAGATTCAACGGGCTGGTGAGTATCAGTTCACTGTCTCAGTCGATGATTTGGCGCAGACCGTCTCGTTTGTAGCGGAGATTGCACCACAGCCGAACAGTGGTGGGCGATGGGTTTGGATTATTGCCCTCGCAGCCGCTAGCGCGCTCTGGTTTGTAGCACGTCGATTGACACAGAAGCGAAATGGATAGATTCTTTTTGTAATTGTACGATGCGGCAAGTTGCGAATTTCGCAACTTGCATGGGAGTAAACGATGAAACAGAAATTGATATTGGTGATAGTTGGCGTACTGCTGCTCGTCAGTGGCTTGGGGATTGGTTATATCATGCGTGGGGATGATGTACCGAGTGAAAATTCGGCCGAAGTCGGCTTTGCCCGCGACATGAGCGAACACCACCTGCAAGCGGTCGAGATGGCAACTATCCTCTACGCCAAGACGGAAGACGAGACGATGCGCTTTCTTGCCTATGACATTTTGACGACACAGCAGGGGCAGGTCGGTGCGATGTCGGGCTGGCTCGATCTGTGGGGCTACGCCAAAAATAGCAGTACGCCGCGTATGGCGTGGATGGGAATGCCGATGGAAGGCATGATGCCGGGCATGGCGACCCGTGAGCAGATCGCGCAGCTAGAGGCGGCGGAGGGGGAATCGGCCGATGTGCTGTTTATGCAACTCATGATTCCGCATCACGAAAGCGGGGTCGATATGGCGCGTGCAGCGTTTTTGCAGTCAGAAAATCCCGTCGTGCGTAACTTCGCATTTCACGTGATGGAGTCGCAGGAAGGGGAGATCGACTACATGGAGTCGTGGTTGCGTGAGCGCGGCTACGACACAACATTGGAAGATGAATGACGCGCATGTTACCTCTTTCGCGTTTCTTTAAATCTCCTAACTTAAACTCAGACATATGAATGCCCACAAGACAATTTTTCTGATCACGGGATTGATTTTTGGTTTATTGATGTTGAGTTGTGCAGAATCGGCCGATAATAGTGCAATTGTCGCGGCCGAGATTACAGAGACAATTCCAAACCACATCGTCGGCATGGAATATCGGTCAATGACGGTCGCCACGCTCAACCGCATTGACGTGACGACGGGCGAACGCACACCGCTTTGGGAGATGCCAGCAGAGGCGTGGGTGCATCAAGTCGCTCCCATCAACGCGAAGGCGATTGGCCTATCCTATTCGCCTGTGCCGGAAGAAGGCGAGCAACCCTATCAGCGTGCGGGGATATACGCGCTTTTGCTCGAAGAAGAGGGGGGGTCACTGCTTCCAATTCTGGAATCGCAAGAGGTAGGATTGTCATTTTATGCACCCGTTTGGACAACGGACGGACGTTACATTTTCTATGTGCGTAACATTGTAGAACGTGCAACGGTTGATGTCATGCTGATGCGCTACGAAGTGGCGACGGGCGAGCAAGTTGAGATTGCAAAGGACGGTATATGGCCGCATGTATCAGCGGTGGGCGAACGGCTGACATACATAACCGTCAACCCAGAAACGCAGGAGCGTGGCTTGGTCGTCTCCGATTGGGATGGAGAAAATGTTATTGAGCTAGCCGAAATTGGTCGCTATTTTGATGTTGATTCGCCGCGATTTTCAAGTGATGGGCAGTTCATTTACTTTGCCGCCGCCGTTCCCCAAATGTCTTGGCTCGATTGGTTGCTCGGTGTGCAGACGGCGTATGCCCATGCGGATGCAAATGTGCCTGTTGAATGGTTGCGCGTGCCTGCTGGAGGGGGTGGGCATGAGCAATTATCGACCGAAAACAAGCGCATCATCTTTGGCGACTTTTCCGCGTCAGGCGACACGCTCTATTTCACGACCACAGACGGTCTATTCTCGATGCCCGCAGTTGGCGGCAGCTTCATCCAGCACAGTGCTTCCGCCACAATGCGAACGATTATCGGGCAAGTCGCGTGCGACGCGGAGACGCGACCATGTGATTGAGACCAAATTATTCATTGTGATGAAAGCAGCAGGAATAATTTTTGCAACGTTTCTAAAATTAAGCCAAATGGCGGATGTACACGACAATCCTCTTACGCTATACTTCAATCATACCCCCCCCATAGGGGTAGGGAAAATAGATTATGGACGCAAAAACGGAAAAGGCACTCAAACGACGGATCGCCAGCGCAGCCGGTCACCTCAAAGGGATCGAGCGCATGGTTGATGAAGATGCGTACTGCATCGACATTATTCAACAGGTGCAGGCTGTTCAAGCTGCGTTGAACAAAATCAACACCATATTGCTGGACAACCACCTAAAAACATGCGTGATCGAGGCAATTCAGGGTGACGACCCAGCCGAACGTGAGTTGATGTTGAGCGAGTTATCTGCCGTTTTTACCGCCAAAAGTAAACTGTAGTTGCAGGTTGCAAGTTGCAAGTTGCAAGGAAGAAAGATGAACACAAAGACAATTACCGTCCCAAACATTAGCTGTGGACATTGCACCAACACAATCGAAATGGAAGTCGGCGAACTGGCTGGCGTAAAGCATGTCAGCGCGGTCGCAGATACCAAACAAGTCACCATCGAATGGGACTCTCCCGCAACGTGGGAGGAAATAGACGGAACGCTCAACGAGATTGGGTTCCCGCCACAACAACTGATTCAATTATGAAAGATGAAGTATGAAGTATGAAGTTGCTTTCATACTTCATACTTCATCCCTCATCCTTCCATGAAAACCCTCACTCTTCCCATCACAGGTATGACATGCGCCAACTGCGTGCGTTCGGTGGAGCGCAACGCGAAAAAGGTAGACGGCGTGCAGGAAGCGACCGTCAACTTTGCGACGGAACAGGCGACCGTCACCTATGACCCCAAAGTCGCCCAGCCGCAAGCCGTCATTGAGCGGATTGAAAAGGCGGGCTACGGCGTGCCAGTGGCAACGCTGGAACTGCCGATCACGGGCATGACGTGTACCAACTGCTCCAACACGGTGCAGCGACGACTCGGCAAGCTCGACGGCGTGCTGGAGGCGAGCGCGAACTTTGCGAACGAGAAGGCGGGGTATGGGGTCGTAGAGATGGCAGAGGGCGAGAGCGCAGAAGATGCCGAAGCGAATGCCCGACAAGCCGAAATCGACCACCAGTGGAAACGCCTGATCGTCGGCGCGATCTTTACCATCCCGCTCTTTATTTTCAGCATGAGCCGCGACTTTGGCCTGATCGGTCACTGGTCGCACGCGCTGTGGGTCAACTATCTATTTCTCGCGCTGGCAACCCCCGTCCAATTTTACGTTGGTTGGGATTACTACGTCGGCGCATGGAAGTCGTTGCGAAACGGCAGTGCCAATATGGACGTGCTGGTGGCGATGGGGTCAACGGTCGCCTATCTCTACAGCGTTGCCGTCCTGATTGCCAAAACGATAGCTGCGTTCAATCCGATGTTCAACGGCAACGTGATTGGCGAACACGTCTACTTTGAGACCTCCGCCATGATTATCACGCTGATCGTGCTGGGCAAGCTGTTGGAGGCACGCGCCAAAGGTCGCACGAGTGAGGCGATCAAGAAGCTGATGGGGTTGCGTGCCAAGACAGCGCGAGTCGTGCGTGACGGCGTGGAGCAAGATATTCCGATTGAGCGCGTGATGCGCGGCGATGTCGTGATCGTGCGACCGGGCGAGAAAGTGCCGGTGGATGGCAAAGTGATTGAAGGACGTTCGGCCGTCGATGAAAGCATGTTGACGGGGGAACGTCTGCCTGTCGATAAGGCACCGGGCGACAAGGTGATCGGCGCAACGCTCAATAAGCAAGGACTTTTGCGCTTTGAGGCGACCGCCGTCGGCCGCGAAACCGCCCTCGCCCAAATAATCAAGCTGGTTGAGGAAGCACAGGGCAGCAAGGCACCGATTCAGAAAATCGTGGATCGCGTGTCGGCGTACTTCGTGCCAGCTGTGATTGTGCTTGCGTTTGTGACGTTTGGCGTGTGGCTGCTGGCGGGTGCGGGGTTTGTACCTGCACTGATCCGCTTGGTGGCGGTGCTGGTGATCGCCTGTCCGTGTGCGATGGGGTTGGCAACGCCGACCTCGATTATGGTTGGTGTGGGCAAGGGTGCGGAGAGCGGCATTTTGTTCAAGAACAGCAGTGCGCTTGAGCAAGCGCAAAAGCTGACGGCGATTGTGCTTGACAAAACGGGAACGCTGACGAAAGGCGAACTGGCGTTGACGGACATCGTGCCGAGCAGTGCGGCGAAGTTTAGCGAGAGTGAGCTGTTACGGATGGCAGCATCGGCCGAAAAAGGCTCTGAACACCCCATCGGCGAAGCGATCATCCACGCCGCGACCGCCCAAAACCTGCCCGTCATCACCCCCGCTGACTTCCAGAGCATTACGGGACACGGCATTGCCGCAACGATTGACGGTCATAAGGTTCTGCTCGGCAATCTACGCTTGATGCAAAAGGAAAACGTCCATCTCAACGGCTTAGAACCAAAGGTGACGGCGTTGCAGCAAGAGGCGAAAACGGCGATGTGGCTGGCGGTGGACGGCGAGGCACAGGCGGCGGTTGCCGTTGCTGATACGGTTAAGGAAAGCTCGCGGGAAGCGGTCAAGCAGATGCACGACGCGGGGCTGACCGTCGTGATGATGACTGGCGACAATCAGGCGACGGCCGAGGCAATTGCCGAACACGTCGGGATCGACCGCATTTTTGCAGAAGTATTGCCCGGCGAAAAGGCAGCTTACGTCAAGCAGCTTCAGGAGGAAGGGTACACGGTGGCGATGGTTGGCGACGGCATCAACGACGCGCCCGCACTGGCGCAAGCAGATGTCGGGATGGCGATTGGCACGGGGACGGATGTGGCGATGGAATCGGCCGATATTACCCTCATGCGCGGCGATCTGCTGTCTGTGCCACAAGCCCTACGTCTCTCAAAAGCAACAATGCGAAACATCCGCCAAAATCTCGGCTGGGCGTTTGGCTACAACGTTGCGCTCATCCCCGTGGCGGCAGGTGTCCTCGCACCGTTCGCCTTTGTGCCAGACATGCTGCGCCAGCTCAACCCGATTTTGGCGGCGGGCGCAATGGCATTTTCCAGCATCAGCGTCGTGACAAATGCGCTGCGGTTGCGGAGTTTTGAGATTAAAAATGGATAATCCAACAATGGGACAATTCGACCGCCATCTGCTGATCTGCACGAAAGGATGTTGTGCGGATGCGGCGGAATCGGCCGAATTGCAAACCACTTTCCGCAAACTGCTCGGTCAGCGCACCAATAAGCAAAACGCCGATCATGTCAAGGTCAACCAATCTGACTGCTTGGGCATCTGCGAACACGGCCCACTCGTCGTCGTGTACCCCGACAATATTTGGTATCACAGCGTGACTCCAGACGTTGCCGAACAAATCGTGACGCAGCACCTAACGAACGACACACCACTTGACCACCATCAGCTAGAGAAACGCAGTAGCTAACTTTATAACGCTTTCAACTCATGCAAACACCGTCCCATCTCATCATGACGGCGGCTTTGCGCTACCCACTGCGCCGCCAAAATATCCCCATCAGCACATGGGGATTGCTCATCGGCTCCGTGCTGCCCGACGTACCGTTCACGCTGCTGACGATTGTGTACGAACTCTACTATCGCATCGCCAACATCAGCGTTCCCGCACCGTCAATCATGGAGTACCTGCACTTTGACCTCTTTTTCAACGATCCTATCTGGATCATTAGCCACAACACGCCCCACTCGCTTGTTGTCAGTGGCGTGTTGATGGCGGTTGGCTACTGGCACTATCGACGTGGTGGGCACACCTTCCTATTTTGGCTAGCGGTGGCGATGTTTTTGCACACCACCATCGACATTTTCACGCATAGCTCCGACGGACCCCTGTTCCTCTTTCCGCTGAACTGGTCATATCGCTTTGCAAGCCCCATCAGCTATTGGGAAACAGAGAACGGAGCCGTCTACTTCCTCATTTTTGAATACGCGCTCGACGCGCTGCTACTGGTGTTCTTGGGTCGCAAATACCTGCAACACCGAAGGAATCGACAACATGAATCAACATCACTCGCATGATCCTGAAAAGGAAGAACTGCTCAAAGAACAAGCCGACATCGAAGCGATTGAAGACCATGCAACGATGGATCACGCCGCTATGGATCATGGCGATATGGATCACGCCAGCATGGGTCACGGCGATCATGGTGGACACGGCGGCATGGATCACAGCGGTCATGAGGATATGTTCCGTCAGCGGTTTTGGGTGTCGCTCATTCTGACGATTCCCGTGCTGATTTTTAGCCCGATGATTCAAAGTTGGTTGGGCTACAGCATCGACTTTCCGTTAAGCCAGTGGATTTCGCCGCTGTTTGGCGTGATTATTTTTGTATACGGCGGTTTGCCATTTTTACAGATGGCGCAGCACGAGTTCAAGCAGCGCGAGCCGGGCATGATGGCGTTGATCTCGCTGGCAATCACAGTGGCGTTTGTTTACAGCGTCTTCACCCTATTTGTCGATTTGGGCGGCGAGAGCTTTTGGTGGGAACTGGTGACGCTGATCGACGTGATGCTGCTCGGTCACTGGATCGAGATGCGGAGCGTGCGACAGGCAAGTGGATCGCTCGACGAACTCGCCAAGCTGATGCCCGACGAGGCGGAGCGCATCACCGACGGCGGCACGGAAACGGTGGCAGTCAGCACGTTGCGTGAGGGGGATGTCGTGCTGGTGCGGCCGGGCGCGAGTGTTCCAGCCGATGGCGAAATTGTGGAGGGCAGCACGCGACTCGATGAAAGCATGATTACGGGGGAGTCGAAGCCCGTCAAAAAGGGGGACGGCGACAGCGTGATCGCGGGAACAGTCAATGGGGATGGCTCGCTGCGCGTGCGCGTCACGGCGACGGGAGACGCGACGGCGTTGAGCGGCATTATGCGCTTGGTCAACGAGGCGCAAAATAGCAAGAGTAACACGCAACTGCTGGCCGACCGCGCCGCCAAAATGTTGTTTTACGTCGCGCTTGGTACGGCGGTGCTGACGGCGATTGGCTGGGTGATTGCAGTTGGATTTGATGTGGAGGTGATTCGGCGCGTCGTGACGGTGCTGGTGATTGCGTGTCCGCACGCGCTGGGATTGGCGGTTCCGCTCGTCGTGGCGATCTCCACATCAAAGGCGGCGAACAATGGCATTCTGGTGCGTGACCGACGGGCGTTGGAGGCGGCGCGGGAACTCAACGCCGTCATCTTCGACAAGACGGGGACGCTGACGAAAGGGGAACAGGGAATCGTTCGCATGACGACAGTGGACGGCGTGAGTGATGACGACGCGCTGGCACTGGCGGCGGCGATAGAGGGGGACAGCGAACACATGGTAGCGCGGGCGATTCGGGAGTCGGCGCAGGAAAAGGGGTTGGATTTGCCAACGGTGCGCGACTTTGAAGCGATTAAAGGGCGCGGCGTGCGTGCGATGGTGAATAGGGAAGCGGTCTACGTGGGAGGGCCACGTTTGTTGGAAAAGTTGGATTTGACGCTGCCTGACACGCTGCAAAACTTTACGGATAGAGCGGGGCGTGAGGGGCATTCGGTGGTTTATCTCATTCGAGATGGGGAGGTGGTTGGTGGGTTTGAATCGGCCGATGTCATCCGCCCCGAATCCCTGCAAGCGGTCAAAGCCCTCCACGACATGAACATCGAAGTCGCCATGCTGACGGGTGACAGTCAAGCGGTTGCTGATTCGGTCGCGGCCGAACTAGGCATCGACACCGTGTTCGCCCAAGTCCTGCCCGAAGACAAGGATAAAAAAGTACAGGAATTACAATCCCAAAACAAAAAGGTGGCTATGGTCGGCGACGGCGTGAACGACGCGCCCGCCCTCACCCGCGCCGACGTGGGAATCGCCATTGGCAGCGGCACCGATGTCGCCGTCGAGAGCGCGGGGATCATCCTCGTGCGGAGCAACCCGCTCGATGTGGTCAAGGCGATCCGCTTGAGCAAGGTCAACCACCGCAAAATGGTGCAAAACATCTGGTGGGCGGCGGGGTACAACATCATCGCCATTCCGCTGGCGGCGGGGGTGCTGGCTCCCGTTGGATTTGTGATGCCGGTGGCGGTGGGTGCGCTGGTGATGTCGCTCAGTACGGTGATTGTGGCGATTAACGCTAATTTGTTGCGGCGGGTTGATTTGGAGAAAGGCCAGTGAGAACAGTCGCGGCAGCAATTTTGACGACATGGGGGATTGTTTGGTTCTGCCAAACGCAACGCCTCTTTTCCGAACGCCTCTACCTCTCTGTCGTTCTGTTCGTCATCGCCCTGCTCTACGTCGCATTCGGTCTCCACGACGGCGATCCCAAACACTTGCGCGAGGAGCTAGTCGGCTTGGCGATCTACGGGTCACTCGCCGCGATTGGACACCGTCGCTCAATCTGGTGGCTGGCGGCTGGTCTTGGCGGTCACGCCCTCTGGGATTGGGCGCACAAGCCCGACCTGCTAGAAGGCTATACGCCAAGCTGGTATCGGGAGTACTGCATTTTGGTTGATTTATTACTAGCTGGGTATGTTGTGTGGGAGCAGCCGGGTTGATAGCGGCAGCATCACGCAACTAGCAGCACAGCGCAGCAGGAGTGACAAATCCACCTGTGATAGTCATCAAAACGAAAATAGTGAGAGCGCAACCGAACAACCCACCAATCGCCAGCAGCATGACGATGTAGAAGATGTTTTTCTGACTCTTGCGTGGTTGTTGATGTTCTTTACTAAATCATCAAAGCCACTGCCTCTGGCAGTGGACGTAGCAAGGGTTCTACCAAAAATAAATGTGACGAGTAACATTGTGGTTCACCTAGAAGATGCGAAGCTAATAGGAGAACACAATGAGTACCCGTCGGTTGAAAAAGTTATCGCATTCAGTGTATGAGTGCAAATATCACATCGTATTTTGCCCAAAGTACAGGTACAAAATCCTGCAAGCCGATGTATTGAACTATGTAACAGAAAAGATTTATCGGTTGTGTCAGCAGAAAAAAGGTGTTGAGATATTGGAATTAAATGTACAGCCAGACCATGTGCATATTGTCTTGAGTATCCCGCCGAAATATTCAGTATCAGAAATAATGGGATTCTTGAAGGGCAAACTAGCATTGGGCATGTGTGACCATTTTCCAGAGCTGAAACGGCGGTACTGGGGCAGACATGTCTGGTCACGCGGTTACCTCACCGTTCGCGTAAAAATTGCAAAAAAGAGAAGATTGAAATAACGTAGAAGA
>CAYMGE010000149.1:0-10997 GCA_964389925.1 uncultured Ardenticatenaceae bacterium | reverse complement strand
CTTTACTACCTTTTTCCTATTAATTTTTTTCTTACACAAATGTCACTAGAACCTAGAAGATGAACTGTTGATGTTGGCGCATACAGTTGCTCCTCACACAATTACAACGACGCCCTTCGGCATGAAGTACATCATTGATGGAAAAATCGACACACCAGTGGGCAACAAAGTGAACGCCCATCACTCGCCCTGACTCTGCGCCGATGTCTACGGCTAAAACGGTTTGTACTTTCATGCTATAATGCATCCTGTATATGGAGAACAGCTATGTTTGCTATCGAATTTGAAACAAAATTGCGCCATCCTTCAATTGAGATTCCCAACCAGCAATGGGAACAGCTACGCTCACGGATTAACGGCGATTCTGTGCGAATCATTGTGTTGACTGAAAGCAAAGAGCGCAACGAATCCACACTAACGAGAAACGGTAAATCGCTAACAGAAGACGCGCAAGATAAAGGGTATGATGATTTCATTAAGTATCTCATGGACTATCCCGTTTCATTGCCGCCCGGCGAAACTTATTTGAGTCGTGAAGAAGCAAATGCGAGATAGCATGATTGTTTTTTTCGACAGCAACGTATTACTGTACGCATTGTTACCCAACCAAGAGGTTGCAAAAGTCAATACGGCTCGAACTTTGTATACTGATAGAACATTGGATTCATTCATAAGCACACAAGTCATCAATGAAGTGACCAATAATCTGCTGCGAAAAGGTCGTTTTTCTGAAAAAGACATCCGTAGCACCATTCAAAGGCTGTACCAAAAATTCCGCATCATACAGCTAAGCGAGGAATTGCAAGTAAAAGCGTCCAAATTGCGGGAACGCTACCAGTTTTCCCATTTTGACGGTTTAATCGTTGCTGCTGCATTGGAGTCCGGTGCATCTGTCTTGTACTCCGAAGATATGCACGACGGGCTGGTCGTTGAAAATAGCCTCACCATTCGCAACCCCTTCTTAGTTTCGTAAATTCAATACACCCTTCTCATACTGTCTTACTGAGTTCAACATGCCTAAGCCGACGGGAACGCTTTGTTGAGCGCAGTATTGATCCCAAACGGCGGCGAAGGGTAGGGTTTTGAGTTCTTCCAAGAGGGCAAGACGACTGGTGAAGTCGCCGTCCGCCTCGTATTGGCGCAGGAGATCGGCCGGTTCAAGCAGCGCCATCAGCAGCCCCTTGACTGTGTTGCGCGTGCCGATTGCCCACGCTGCGACGCGGTTGATGCTAGCATCGAAGAAATCGAGACCGATGTGGACGCGCTTGTGGTCGTGGCGGATGATTTCTTGGGTGATGGCGAGTAAATCGTCGTTAAGCGTGACGACGTGGTCGCTGTCCCAGCGCATCGGCCGACTGACATGCAGCAAAATTTCTGGCACGTAGAGCAGCATCGACGACAGCTTGTCGGCAATCGACTCGGTTGGGTGGAAATGACCTGCATCGAGACAAAGTAAAGTCTGATTTTGCACAGCATATCCCATGTAGAATTCGTGTGAGCCGACAACAAACGCCTCGCTGCCTAAGCCGAACAGCTTGCATTCGACCGCATCTTTGTTGCCTTCGATGGCCTCCGCGAAAACGGTGTCGAGGCTTTCTTTGAGCAAGGCGCGATGGCGTAGGCGGTCAACAGGGGTATCTTTGTAGCCGTCGGGAATCCAGACGTTGGTGATGCAGGGGGAGTTGAGATTTCGGCCGATATACCCCCCAATTTCCCGCGCAATCTGACAATGCTCAATCCAATACTCCCGCACATCTTGATCCAAACTTGCCAACGTAAACCCACTGTCCGCCATCGGATGCGAAAAGCACGTCGGATTGAAGTCAATGCCGTGATTGTTCGCCTTTGCCCAATCGATCCAGCGGTCAAAGTGTTCGGGTCGCCAATCGTTGCGGTCGAGCGGTTGGTCGCTGTCGCCGTAGATGGCGTGTAGGTTGAGGCGATGCGTGCCGGGAATGAGGCTGTACGCCATGTCCAAATCTTGGCGCAGTTCGTCGGCGTTGCGGGCTTTGCCGGGATAGTTGCCCGTCGCCATGATGCCGCCACTGACGGCGCGGTTGGGGTCTTCAAAGCCGACGACATCATCCCCTTGCCAGCAGTGAACGCTGATCGGAATGGTGGCGAGGGTCGCTATCGCCGCATCGGTATCGACACCAAGATCGGCGTAGCGTTGTTTGGCGATTTCGTAGGCTTGAGTGATGTACGATTCGTCCATGGCGCGGCCTATTGTTGAAACTTGTTGAAAATTTGCGAAATATGATGTTATGATACGTTAAATCGGCCGATAATCAACGCTTTTCCAGCCATAATCAGCCCGCTTTGCCCAATTTGCCGATGATTGACGCAAAACGACAAATTGCAAGGGAAGTCGATACCCCCGCGATTTATATGGCGCATCGCTTTTTGACGGGGGAGAGTGTCGCCAGATATGAATAGTAACGTGGTGCGTCCTGATCAGCACATTGCCAGCGTGATGCCCTAACAGGCGCGGGAAGAGCTAACCGCGTTTTTCACTGGATTTATGTGTGAATAGGGTAGTTCCTCTAGGAGGGATAATCAAAGCAAATTGAGCGCACGCGCCGCTGCCACCGCCTGCACACGATTATGTACGTCCAGCTTCTTGTAGATATTGGCGAGATGAGTCTTGACTGTTCCAGCCGCGATATGCAAGCGTTGACCAATTTCTCGATTGATATACCCCTCGCGCACCAAGCGCAACACCTCTAGCTCACGCTCGGTGAGCGGCGTGGCGACAGTCAGCAAGTCAAGCGTCTCCTGTGGCAATAGGTCGATGATCTCGTTGGGAGATTCACCCGTTGTCCGCAAAATTTTGGAGCTAAACGCTTGTGTTTTGGCGGCCGCTGTTTTCGTATGTTGAATCAGGGCGAGTAGTGGCAGCAGCGGTTTGGCGTAGTCAAGAAACGGGCGCACAAATCGCTCTGGTGTTGCGAGGCGAATCGCCTCGATCAGCACTTGACACGCCTGATTGAGCTTGTTCTGCTCGTAGAGCGACCAAGCCAGCAGGACACGCACTTGCATCGTCGGTTCGTAGGGGACGGGGCGTTGTAGGAGCGTGCGTAAGAGGATTTCGGCCGATTTCGCCTCCCCTTGCCGCAACCACATCTCAGCCCTTACCAACTGTGCAAGGGGATGATCGGTTTCTTCGACCTCATCGAGCGCCCGCTCAATCGCCTCCCAATCCCCGAATGGTAAGCAAAAGAGAGCCTCATACGCCGCCAAATCAGACTCACGCCATGCGCCAGACGGACGCTGTGCGTGGCGTGCGCGGGTCGCTTGCAATGTGGCGCGTGCAGCCGTTGCATCGCCAGAAACGGCTTGTAGCTTGGCACGTAAAATGGCGAGGTTAATAGGCATATTGGAACTCGTCGGATTGGGGTCTACATCGGTCGCCTGTTGCAATAGGTGTCGCGCTTGGGTTAGCTCATTGCGTGCGATACAGATTTTGCATAGGAGATCGAGAACGGTACTGGCTAGCTCTGGCAATACGCCACGTCTTGCCAATGCGTCGCTCAGTGCTTCGTTTGCGATCTGTTCCGCCGCTCGCAAACGGCCGTCGAAATAGATGTGGTTGGCGCAGACACCCCCTGCAAGCAGGATGACAAAGAGGTTGCCTTGCTGCCGTGCCTGCTTGTATAGCTTCCGCACCTGTCCCACTATCGTTCGGTTACGCGGCTTATAGTGAGGCTCGATCACTTTTAGTGAGTCGATCAACTGCCAGCGTGCATCCTCATGCTCGGCCGAAAACAGCTTGCTATGCGGATTGTTCCGCAGCGTGTGCAGTGTCGCCAATACTTCTCGTTCCTCTGGTGGGAGGTGAGAGTATGGGACGCGGCTCAGATCGTTTTCAAGGCGGTCGAGAACGCGCTTGATTTCGGCCGACGACAACGCCAAGCGTGCCAGCCGCAAATAGGCAAAGAGCAATGTTTTATGATGGCGAAAGACCGTTTCGGGCAGTTGTTGAATCCAACGCAGCAGACGCGAATCTTCGCCATATTCGACTAACTGGCGCAGCGCAACTTCTTCGATGACGGCGGCGGCTTCCTCCCATGCGCTGATTGCTAGCAAATGGCGCACGGCATCGGCCGATGCGTTTTGCTGGCGATACCAAGCTGCCGCCCGTTGATGTAGCAACGTCAGTTGCTCGGGTAGTTGTCGCCGTAGCTGTGTGAAGAGCATCTCGGCAAACAGATCGTGATATTGATACCACGTCTGATCTTCTGCTCGATTGAGAAACAGATTTTCCTGCCACAACTGCGTCAACATCTGCGCCCCATCGGTTCGCCCCGTCACTGCATTACACAACACACCCGTCAGCTGCTTCAAAATTGACGTTTGTAGCAAAAATGTTTGCACCGCCTCCGACTGTTGCTGGAGAGCCGTTTCCAGAAAGTATTCGCGCACAAAGAGGTGTGCGCCGCTAAAGGTGTCGATCTGCTGTTGCCGATCTCTATGTTTGCTAAGTGCAACCGCTGCCAATTTGAGACCTGCCGCCCAACCACCTGTGCGCTTGACGAGCCGTTCCATCTCGTCGTAGGCCAATGGCTGATGGGCAAAATGTTGCTGCAAAAAGTCGATCCCTTCGACCAGCGTAAAACACAGATCGTCCTGCTCCAACTCGGTCACGATCCCCATCGCACGTAGTCGCCCCAATGCAAGCGGGGGTCGCGTGCGGCTGGCGATGATAATCTGTAATCCCTCTGGCAACTGGTCAAACCAGCTTTGCAATGAGATAAAGATGTCCGACTGCTTGATGTGATGAAAGTTGTCAAGTACCAAGCCGATGCGGGATGCGTTTTCCCGTTCACGCCGCAACTCATTGGTGATCCATGCAGCGATCTCCGTCGGCGCAACGTCGGTGCGCCCTTGCAAGTAGGGTAATAGCGTCGCACCAAGAGCGGGGAAGACCGTTTGTAACGCTGAGACCATCATTATCCAAAAACGGGTGAGCTGATCGTCCTCGGCATCGAGCGTTGCCCATGCGACAGATAAAGCGGGATGCGCTTGTCGCCACGTGTTGAGCAAGGTGCTTTTGCCATAGCCGCCGGGCGCGGAAATGATGGTGATAGGCGTTTGGATTCGGTCGATCAGACGTGGACGTGTGACCAAGTTGGGGGGTAAGGTCGTCGGCCGAATTTTCGCTTGTGCGGCAAATGACGTGGGCGACTGTGTGCGGGGCGTAACTGTTTGGGCAGAGCGGTAAAATGGATTGCCAGCGAGATCAGCGGCGGCTCTTTCAAGGCGGCTGAGGGTGATTTCGGCCGATCTGCCTAAGTATACCTTGTGCAGCTTGCCGTCACGCCGCCGATACCCATACCAGTACTGTCCACCCGGTCGTTCTTCCTTGCGTGCGCTAAACCGCCCCGCGCCCCCCTTGAAGCGAAACTGCTGATGTTGTTGCAGCCATGTCTGCCATTCGGCCGTTTCGACCGCCACAGCATCACCCATTGGCGTATGTAACATACCCGCTTCAACTGTTGCCTTTTTGACCATCGTATACCTCTCGCAAAAGTTACCCAGATCGAGACGGAATGCCCCATTCTGGGTAACTTTTTTGGTGATTGTAACCTAATTCGGGTCATTTTTCATGATTTTCGGCCGATCAAGCTCGTTAAAATCTGCCGATTGTTTGATGCACTACCCAGACATTTATGTTATATTGATATTGGAATGCGAGATTAGATGGCACCAAGTTACTCTCGCAAACACTCAGGACTTTTCGTTTGAACATGTAGGCTGCATAGCACCTACCATAAAACCCTTATACAGAAGGAGAATTTAGACTAAACAACCCTCAGCTAAAGCAGAGGGGTTGAAGGCATTCCGCCGTTGGCGGCTGAAAGACTTGTCTATACTGAAAGTATACGGTTTCAACCGCTCCGCCTTCGGCGGACTAAAGAGGGCATGGAAATGAAACAATCAACCCGCAAAAATCTCGGCGTGATTCTGCTCGCCTATCTCGCCTTTGTTGCCTTGGGAATGCCCGATGGTTTATTGGGGATCGCATGGCCGTCGATTCGCGGCGGCTTTGGCATCCCGCTCGACGCGCTCGGCGCACTGCTGTTTGCCAGCGTGTCGGGCTATATGATTTCGAGCTTTGTCAGTGGGGCGGTAATCGCACGCTTGGGCGTGGGGCGCGTCCTAGTGGGAAGCTGTCTGCTGACGGGAACCGCTTTGTTCAGCTACACGTTTGTCCCGACGTGGTGGATGATGGTGACGCTTGGTGTGATGGCCGGCTTGGGCGCGGGCGCGATTGACGCGGGGATGAACACCTACGCCGCCGCCCATTTCAGCGAACGCTCGATGCAGTGGCTGCACGCCAGTTGGGGGATCGGGATCACGCTCGGCCCCATCATCATGACGACGGCGTTGACGAGCTACGAATCTTGGCGGTTAGGGTATCGCATTGTCGGCAGCTTTCAATATGTGATGGCACTGGCGTTTTTACTGACGCTCTCACAATGGCTTGCGCCCGATTCAGACAGCGACAGCGGCGAAAAACGGCTAACCGAATACAAGACCCCGCTTGCTGAAACGTTGCGCGAGTACCGCGTTTGGCTCAGTCTCTTTCTGTTCTTTCTTTACGTCGGTAGCGAAATGGCGACGGGTATTTGGGTCTATACGTTGCTGACTGAATCGCGGGGCATCTCAGAGCAAGTCGCAGGTTTCTGGACGGGCAGTTATTGGGGGATGTTTACGATTGGACGCATCATCGCCGGTCTCTACGCCAATCGCATGGGCAGTAACGCACTGGTGCAGGGCGGTGTCGGATTGGCATTAGCGGGAGCGATGTTACTGTGGTGGAATCCGTTCCCCATCGCCAATGTGATCGCGGTTGGCATGATTGGCTTCGCCATCGCACCCGTTTTTCCCGCCATGATGTCGGGAACAAAACTGCGCGTCGGCAATAAACACGCCGCCAACACGATTGGAATGCAAATCACGGCGACAGGTCTCGCAACCGCGCTGATCCCAACGCTTGTGGGTACGTTGGCGCGGCAAATCTCGTTGGAAGTGATTCCCGTCTGTCTGGTTGCGGTGCTTGCACTGCTGTTTGGCGCATACCGTTTGGCAATGACGACGACACCCGTGCGAAAGACGGGGCATGTTGTCTCGTAAAAAATCTCACGCAAAGGCGCAAAGACGCAAAGGGATTTTCTTGGCGACTTGGCGCGAACCATTAAGGTTAGAAAAAAATGGACATACAATCAATTCTCGAACAAATGACTCTCGAAGAAAAAGCCGCGCTGTGTACGGGCGCAAGCGCGTGGACGACGACCCCGATTGAGCGGCTCGGTGTGCCAGAGATGCTCGTTTCTGATGGGCCACATGGCGTGCGCCGTCAGCCCGACGTGCATGAGATGGGCGCGGAGAGCTTGCCCGCGACCTGTTTCCCGACTGCCTCCTGCTTGGCTTCAACGTGGGATGTCGATCTGATCTATGAGATGGCGGGCGCGTTGGCGGCGGAGTGCCTCGCGCTCGATGTTGATGTCGTGCTGGGGCCGGGTGCGAATATGAAGCGGTCGCCGCTGTGTGGGCGCAACTTTGAGTACTTTTCGGAAGACCCGTATTTGGCGGGGGAACTGGCGGCGAACTTTATCAACGGCGTGCAGAGCAAGGGGGTTGGAACATCGCTGAAACATTACGCGGCCAATAATCAGGAGTCGCAACGCTTTATCACGGATGCAGAGATTGACGAACGCACGTTGCGCGAGATTTATTTGCCCGCGTTTGAAAAGGCGGTCAAGGAAGCACAGCCGTGGACGGTGATGTGTGCCTACAACAAGGTCAACGGCACGTTTGCCTCAGAGCATGATTACCTACTCAACAAGATTTTGAAGGATGAGTGGGGGTTTGAGGGGCTGGTTGTCTCTGACTGGGGGGCGGTGCGAGATCGTGTCGCTTCTCTCAAGGGTGGCTTGGATTGGGAGATGCCGGGACCGCAAGCGCGGCGCGTGCAGCAAGTGGTCGATGCAGTGCAGGCGGGTGAGTTGGATGAAGCGGTGCTGAATGAGTCGGTGCGGCGCATTTTGGGGATTGTGGCGAAGGCGCAGGAAACGCCGAACGGGGGCGACTTTGACCATGCGGCGCATCATGCGTTGGCGCGGCAAGTGGCGGCCGATGGGATGGTGTTGTTGAAGAATGATGGGGTGTTACCGTTGCAGGGAAGTGAGCAGATTGCGGTGATCGGCCGATCGGCCGAATCCCCCCACTTCCAAGGCGGCGGTAGTTCCCACATCAACCCGACGATGGTCGATGTCCCGTTCAAAGAGCTGCAAAAGCTCGTTCCCGATGCAGAATTGACGTATGCGGAAGGGTATCCGACGGATGACAGCAGCCAGCAGGGGATGATCGATGAGGCGGTTGGACTGGCGGAATCGGCCGATGTCGCCCTCCTCTACATCGCTCTGCCAACGTTCAAAGAGTCAGAAGGGTACGACCGCAGCGACCTCGACTTGACCGACCAGCAGATTGCGCTGATTAAGTCGGTCTCAGCGGTACAGCCGAAAACAGTCGTCGTTCTCAACAACGGCGCACCTGTGGCGATGGGCGCATGGCTAGACGACGTGGCGGCGGTGCTGGAAGGGTACATGATGGGTCAGGCGGGCGGCGGTGCGCTGGCTGACATTTTGACCGGGGCTGTCAATCCAAGCGGCAAGCTGGCGGAAACATTCCCGCTGCGTGCGGAGGACACACCCGCCTTTCTCAACTGGCCGGGCGAGTTGCACACGGTTCGCTATGGGGAAGGGTTATTCATCGGTTATCGCTACTACGACAAGCGCAAGTTGCCCGTGCAGTTCCCGTTTGGCTATGGGTTGAGCTACACGGCGTTTGAATATGGTGGGGCGCGGGTTTCGGCCGAAACCTTCAAAGACAGCGATGGCGTAACCGTCTCCGTAGACGTGACCAACACGGGCGATGTCGCTGGCAAGGAGATCGTGCAGGTCTACGTGCGCGACCATGAAGCGGAATTGGTGCGCCCCAACAAAGAGTTGAAGGGATTCGCCAAAGTGTCGCTGGAGCCGGGCGAAACAAAAACGGTCGAGATCGCGCTCGATTTCCGCGCCTTTGCGTTCTATCATCCCAAGCACAAGCAGTGGATCACGGAAGATGGGAAATTTGATCTGTTGATTGGGGCGAGTTCGGCCGATATTCGCCACACCCTCACCGTCACACTTGAATCAACTTGTGACTTACCGAGCCTACTCGATGAAGGATCAACGATCAACGAATGGCTAGCAGATAAAAAGGGCGGCCCAATCCTCAAGCCGATCCACGACCAAATGCAAGCCGCCGCCTACGCCATGTTCGCCAGCGAAAATGATAACGAACGCTATGGCACAGATAGTGGTATTGGCATGGACATTATGGATATGTTCAACGACATGCCGCTCATCAGCGTGTTGCTATTCCAGCAGCATCAGTTGCCACAACATCCAGAGGATATGGTGGCGGGGTTATTGGCGCAGGTGCATCAGGCTACAGAATAGTGTCGGGGGTAAGCATCTCGTCCAAATCATGAATCGCTTGAACCAATTCGCGCTTGTCAGCATCGGTTAGAACACGGGCGGGTTTTTGTTTATCCTGCGCCCCCGCCGTGCCAGCTTGCGAATCTTTCGCCAAGACGCTGGCAAGTTGCGCGGGATCAGGCAGCGGCAACCCCAATTGGGTAAAAGCGGCTTCAATTGTTTCGACGGGCGCAGCCTTGAGCGTTTCAAAGCGCACCGTTGTGACGGGCGCATGTTGGGCTTGCAACCGCTGAATGTCCTGCATCGTTGAGACCCACATGTGCGCCAAATAGTTGCCCCAGCCAATCGTTGGCGTGTGGGTCAGATAGGCGTTGACGCTGGGAATCAGGTAGCGCCAGCCGCTATTGAGCCACTCGATGAGCAGTTGATCGTTGGGAACACCAAAGGCGCGACTGAAGGAACGCGCCCACGTCAGCGCATTGCGATACATGAACAGAATTTGTGCGTCTGGCAATGCACGATAGAGCAGGTCACTGACAGACAGGACATAGCTGCGATATTTGAATGCAAAATAACGATACCCTTGCCACTGGGCGTTGGCGCACATCAGCAGCGTGCAGCTTCGCAACAGGGCGGTCGTTTCTGCATCGTCCGTTTCGCCCGACGTTCGCATGTGCAGCAGTTGGGTGAACACGTCTGGTTCGGCATAGCTGGCGATGGCGGGGTTGGCGTTGAGGACGTGGCTAAACAAGGTGGAGCCACAGCGTCCCGTTGAATAGAACAGGATGATGTTTTGCTGGGCGATCTCGACCTGCTGGGCAAGGGCGTGCAGCGTCTCATACGGGACGGCGATTAGGCGGGTGGCGGCTTCGTATTGGGCGATGAAGTAAAAGGGAGCTTGAAATAGATCGGTGTCGGCCGATGTTTCGACAAACAGGGCGCGACGGTTGGCGTGGTCGAGGCAGTAGAGGCTGAGATTGGGCTGCGTTAGGATGATTTGTGGATCGACTGTTTGGCCTGTTTGGGTGGTGAAATGTTCGGCCGAAACCAGCGAAAACGGGGCATCATTTTTCTTGGACGTTATGTGAAGTTCGGTGGCGTTCATTTGATGATTGCTTTTTGAAACGTATCGTATCAGCGATGTGCTGAAACAGCGAAATCGCCATTGACCTCTAACATCATTCATCGTGGGGGATTACAACACGCCGACGATATTTCCCGCAATGCGTACAGGATTTTGTGTGTTCACAGCCATCATCCTGCAACAGCAACAATCGCAACACCAACCAAAGAGGCGAGGAGCGCAATCCACCAGCGATGGTAGAACGCCATTCCGCTCTGCAAAACAACTTCGACTGATTTCATTTGCCACAGGCGTAGTAGCATGAAAAGCATTGCCCCAACAAAGACGAGCATCGCCGTTCCGAAACCATAGGTAGAAAAGAAAAGTCTTTGAGACTTTTCTTTTCTTAGTTTTCCTGACGCGGACATTCACGAGCGCGATTGTCG
>CAYMGE010000148.1:0-11068 GCA_964389925.1 uncultured Ardenticatenaceae bacterium | reverse complement strand
AAACTGCAACAATTCCCGAAACATGTTTTCAAAAGTAAATGAAACACACCCAAATTAATTGTCATTGCAACAGAGTCTACCTGCTTGCAAAATCAATGTGTAAATCAAAACTTCATTCATGGTTTCGCGTAAGAACATAAGAGCAGTGGTTGTCATGAATGTGCAGATCAATGGCAGTATAGCCGTTATTAAAAAGGGTGGTGAAGGCTTCGGTCGAAGCCGCCCGCCACGCTCGTGCTAACCCCATATCGCGTCGCTTCAAACGCTGAAAGTTTTTCGGAACCGCCATCCTCAACATGGGCGCACCGAGCAATGATTCGTCGCTGTGTTTCGGTTTTATTCCATCTTTGTGAGGGAGGAACGAGTTGAACGGCCGAGTTTCTGCATAATCATCAATGTACTTCCCCCTTTCTCGCTGCACCACACGCGCCGATTCTAACCACCAATGCGCGTGAAACCGATCTGTTGGCAAGCCTGCGCTAAACGGATCATCCCGTGTGCCATAGACGTTGGGCAAAAATATGTTACAAACCGCGCCGAGTTTATGCAGGTTCATGCGTGCATTGCGGGTTTCGAGCGGATCAAACGTCCACGTCATGAGTGTGATTTGTTGATCGAGCGTCGCGTTGCGCTGCGCCCATTTGAGCCGCGCTCCGCTGCCAACATTGCGATATTCGGGTAGCATCGCCGCCATGTGAGAGTGTTGCTTGAGATGGCGCACGCCGTTGATTGTCTCCAAACCAGCAAAACTTAAGCAAAATCCGATAGGTTGCTCGCCATCCCAAGCCAGAAGACCAACACCGCCATTTTTCACAATTGCCATAAGCAGAGCGGAATGCACCTCTTCCTGCCAAACAGCGTAAACGAGGTTTGACATCTGCTCACAATCCGCAGCAGTTTTGGCAGGTTTAAGGATAAGTTTGTTCATGTTAGTATCCTAGAAGCCAAAGAATCCAGATGATAAGCGTACCGAGCAGCGCACCAGCCACAACCTGTGCCTGAGTGTGACGACGTAGGTAGAGTCGTGACCAGATGACAAACGGCGGCGCAACAAGCGTGACCAAATACGCCTCACCTAACAGCCACCATGCCAATAAGGCAGTGCCTGTCGAGGTTGCGCTATGTGCGCTGATTTTCCAACGCAGTGTAATTAAACTAAACAGAACCGTTTGAATAGCGAGGATAGTGCCGATCAGTTTGATCATGATCGGGGCATCAAACAGATAGAGCAACAACAGCGTTGTCAAATTACAGGCCAATGTAAACAACGTTGGCCAGATGCGCTCCCCATGATGATTCAGATGAAAATCGCGCACTTTTCCCTGACGAATTAATCGCACTACATAGAGTGAGGGAATGATAATCGTCGTAGTTGAGTAAATAACTGCCCAGAGAGCAGCAGCAGGGGAAGGGATGGAAGCGGCCGCAATCGAAATGGCGATCATGCCGACAATAGGCGGACTACCAATCGTGGAGATGAGTTTGGCGATGCTCTCGGCCGAGATACGCCGCGTTTTCCTTATTTGCACAGTCATAGTTGCCCCTGCATCTTTTCGCGCACAGACAATATACGATACCTCATTAATTTCAAACGAGTATACCGCTATCTATATCTATCTGTCATTTCCTTTGAAGATTAAGCAGCCGTCCCTATATTCTTCCGACCGTCGAGATGTGAATGCTGTTTCAGCAGAGCATCATGGCCTTGGCTTATCCAGACATGTTTCAACTACCGGCATATTATAGCGTCACCCACCTATTTTTTGGTACATTTTGAAAACGCTGAAGGGTTTGAGAACTTGTTGTAGCCTCAACCAGCCGCGTCAGCCTTTAATCTCTAGCCAAGTTATACCAAACTCTGCCTCAACTTTTAGTGGCACCTTGAGCGAGAACGCATTCCGCATCGTCGTTCTGACCAATTCTGTCACCGCTCCAAGCTCATCGTCTGGCACTTCTAGCATCAGCTCGTCATGCACTTGCAGCAGCAATCTCGCACGGTAACCACCTTCAGATAGTGCTTTGTCAAGCTCTAGCATCGCCAATTTGATGATGTCGGCCGCCGTCCCCTGAATCGGATGGTTGATCGCCTCACGCTCTGCGGCCGCAATTTTTTGACGCACGGAACGCCCTTCATTCATAAAAATGGTGAAGTACCGACGGCGGCCGAGCAGCGTTTCAACATACCCCTGCCGCCGCGCCATCACTTTGCTGCCATCGAGATAGCCACGCACGCCGGGAAACTGCTCAAAGTACTTCTTGACGTAATTTTCCGCTTCTCCTAACGTCAAATCTGTTTCGCGTGCAAGGCGAAACGCACCCATACCATACATCAAGCCGAAGTTGACACGCTTGGCAAATAAACGCTGTTCAAATGCCACATCTTCCAGCTCAACCCCAAACACGCTGGCAGCGGTGGCGGTGTGAACATCAAGATTGTTGTGAAATGCGTCGAGCAGGTTTTCATCATCGCTGACGTGGGCAAGAATGCGTAACTCGACTTGGGAGTAATCGGCCGCCAAAAAATGCCAGCCCTCTTCCGCAATGAACCCCTTGCGAACACGCCGCGTCAGTGCGCTGCGGATCGGGATATTTTGCAGATTAGGCGTGTTGCTGCTCAAACGACCAGTCACCGTGCCGGTCTGGTTAAAGCTCGTATGAATGCGCCCATCTTTTGCCATCAACAGCGGCAGCGCATCGACGTAGGTTCCTTTCAACTTTGAAATTTCGCGGTGTTCGAGGATAAGATCAATGATGCCGCTGTCATCGGCCGATTTCAACCCCTCCAAGACGCCAAATGCGGTCGAGTAGCTGCCCGATTTGTTGACCTTGACTCCATCTGTCGGCAGCTTGAGCCGCTCAAACAAAATAACGCTCAACTGTTGGGTTGAATTGATGTTGAACTGCTCGCCTGCAATTCCGTAAATCTCTTTTTCTATCTCGACGAGGCGTGTGTTCAGCTCGGCCGAAAATGCCTTAAAGAAGTCAGGATCGATCTTGATGCCTGCCAGCTCCATCTGCGCCAAAACGGGAATTAGTCTCGTTTCCATTTCCATTAGTTCGAGCTGCCCTTTTTCACGCAGTTCTGTTTTGAGCAAGGGAACAAGACGCAACGTCATATCCGCATCGGCCGCTGCATATGGAATCGCCTTTTCAATCGAAATTTCCGCAAATGATCGCTGCGTTTTCTTGTTCTTACCGATTAGCTCAGTAATGTCCTGCATTTCGATTCCTAGCCGGGCATAGGATAACGTTTTTAACCCTAGTCGTTTGCTCTCTGGATCGCTCAACCATTCGGCAATCATCGTGTCAAACGAGACAGGTGCCACATCTAACCCGTGCCGATGCAGAATAATCCAGTCAAACTTGGCATTGTGGGCAACTTTTGCGATCTTCGGATTGGTCAGCGGCGCACGTAGCGCATCTATCACCGTGTTGAGCGGTAACTGTCCTTCTACCCTTTCAGGCGCACCGGCAAATAGCTTGAGCTGCCCTGATGACTTCTGCATCTCGTTGGCGATGTGACCGATGGGGATGTAGTAGGCGTTGGGCGGATCGATGGCAAGGGAGATACCAACGAGTTCGGCCGACATCTTGTCCAAGCTCGTTGTCTCTACATCAAAGGCAATCAACTCCGCCTTGTTGAGCTTCTTCACTAGCTCATCGAGCTGTTGCTTTGTTTGGATAGCGACGGGTTGCGTCGGCCGAGTGTCAACTACCGTTTCATCAACCTCCTCCTCTTCTTCATAGTCAATGTTTTCCAAAAACTGATGCACCAATCGGCGCAATTCCAGCTCACGCAAAATTGTCAAGACCGCTTTAGGATCAAAATCTTGTGTCACGCACGCCTCTAAATCGAGTGTAATCGGTGCATCTGTCACAATAGTTGCCAACTTTTTGCTCAGATATGCCATCTCTTTTCCCGCTTTGAGCTTATTGCGAAAGCGGACGGGAATCTCGTCCAAATGGGCATAAATGTTGTCGAGCGTATCATATTGTGACAGCAATTTGACTGCCGTCTTGCGCCCTACGCCGCGCACCCCTGGTATGTTGTCGCTCGAATCGCCCTCTAGTGCCTTCCAATCAACAATCTGGTCGGGTCGCATCTCATACTCTTCAAAAACGACGTTTGAATTGTAGGTCACGGGACGCTTGGTGTTGCGGTTGAGCGGCAAATCGACCATCGTATTGTCGTCCACCAATTGCAGCAAATCGCGGTCACCCGTCACAATGCTGACGGGAACTTTGCCTCGCGCCTGTGCCGCTAGCGTGCCGATCACGTCATCTGCTTCATACCCATCAAGGGACAGCGTTGGGATATTGAGAGCCTGCAAAACTTCTTGAATGCGCTCAATTTGCAACGCCAGTTCATCAGGCATTTTCTCCCGTGTTCCCTTGTAATCCTCATACATGTCATCTCGAAATGTCCTTCCCACATCAAAGCAGACCGCCAGATATTTGGGCGGCGGGAAGTCAAACATCGTGTCGAGAATGGTGCGGGTGAAGCCAAAAGTCGCATTGGTTGGCTCTCCAGCTTTGGTCGTGAAGGCGTTGATAGGCAGGGCAAAAAACATGCGATAAGCCAGCGCATGTCCGTCAATCAGAACAAGTTTGTTGCTTTCCATATATTGGATTATATCGTATTTTGCGACCGAACGTTCTAATGCGTCAGAGAAGTACCTACCCTGCCCCTTTGCTCTGCCCAATGACCGTTTGCCAAATCGTGCGGACAAGAATTGTGATGTCGAGACCAAGCGACCAATTTTCGATGTACCACAAATCGTATTTTGTGCGCTCAACGATGGAGGTATCCCCACGCAAGCCGTTGACCTGCGCCCAACCTGTCATGCCTGCGGGGAACTGGTGACGACGCATATAGTTCGGGATCGTTTTGCGAAACTGATTCACGTAGTGCACCTGTTCTGGGCGTGGGCCGACGAGACTCATTTCGCCGAGCAAAACGTTGATCAGCTGTGGGATTTCATCGAGGTTAACTTTGCGAAGCCATGCGCCAATGCGCGTGCGGCGCGGGTCGTCTTGAACTGTCCAGCCGGGCCCGCTTGTCTCCGCATCGGCCCGCATCGAGCGGAACTTGATCATCTTGATCGGCCGCCCATCCAACCCCATTCGCTCCTGAATGAAAAAAGCAGGGCCGCTCGATTCGAGCTTGACCACAATTGCCGTGATTAACAGCAGTGGTGAAAGCAAAATCAAGCCCATCAGCGAGCCAGCAATATCAAGCGCACGCTTGAATACAAGCATATACCCCTGCATCGCAAAGTCGCGCACGGTCAGCAATGGGAGGCCGCCCAAGTCATCTATCGTTGCCTGCTCAGTGATAAATTGAAAGACATCGGGGAAAATTTTGATCGAAACACGCCCTCGTTGACAGTAATCGACCACCTTGACGGCGGCACGATGTCCCTGTTCTGGCATTGCAATGATGACCTCATCGACAGCATGTCTGTCAATCAAGCGTGGCAAATCTTCAATTCCGCCTAAAATCGTTGTTCCGATCAGCTTACTGATTGCCTTGTGCGGATCAATAATACCGATCACTTCATAGCCAAGATTGGGCGACCAGAGAATGCGTTGTAGGGTCAGCTTGGCGACTTCACCTGTGCCAACGATGAGCAGACGGTCTCGGCCGATGCCCCAGCGTCGTAGCAGGTTACGTACATACTGATGGAGGGTGCGGCCGATAATTAACAGAACAATCGTGATCAACCAGACCCAAACCAACATCATGCGCGGAAAGTCAATCACAAACACTTCGCCCTTGAAAACAAAAGTGACGACGGCAATTGTCAGCAATGTGCCAATAGTGACGTTGGTAATCACGCTATACATTTGCCCAATACGCGAGGGCGCACGCGCGATGTAATACTGTTTATTGATCGTGAAAATGAGCAACAAGCAGAGCAGGTGTGTTATCAACATCTGGTCATAGCGGCTAAATGGGATGTCTACCTCAAGTCTGTTGGGAATTGGGACAACCCGACGGATCAAATAGGCCAGTCCAAATGCAGCCAAAATGCCAGCGACATCAAGCAGAAAGAGCGTGATTGTGCCAAACGTTCGCACGCGAACACGCCGCACACTGGGTAAAGAACGTTTTGCCTCTTGGGGGGTTAATAGTGGGGCTTCCTGCACGACATTATCATTTGGCTAAGATAGCGGGTCCTGCTTGCATATATGGCCAAATGGGTGCGCCCCCTTTGATGCCAATGCCGAGCATGATCAACCAGTGTAACCAACTAGGTGTTACGTCTCGGTAGTGTTTATAGTAAAAGATGAGCATGGCGCGATAGAATTCAACTTGCGCCTTGTGGCTCTGTTTGCTGGAGGCGCGTTTAACATGGAGGGTAAGAAGGTGAGGGTTGTAGACCACTTTCCAGCCAGCATCTTTAATTCGTTTTGCCCAATCTAGGTCTTCCCCATACATCCAGAATTGTTCGTCGAGTAGGCCAACTTGGTGGACGGCGGCTGTGCGAACGAGCATAAATGCCCCAACCACAGAATCGACTTCAGCGATTTCGTCGGGGTCTAGGTAGGTTAGATTGTATCGGCCGAAAACCTCCGATTTTGGAAATAGCCTAGACAATCCTAACATACGATAGAATGAGATTTCTGGAGTCGGAAAAGAGCGGCGACACGCCAAATCGAGTTTCCCATTTGGCAATATCAATTTCGGCCCCAAAACGCCCACTGTTTTATTTGCATCCATATAAGCGACCGCATCTGCCAGCGTATTTGGCATCACTTCGGTATCAGGATTAAGCAACAAACAGTAGCGCGGCGGTGTGTCCGAGCAAACACCTAACCAGTGAAATCCTTGATTGTTGGCGGTTGAGTAGCCAGGGTTATCCAAATTTTCGATCAACTCAACGCTGGGAAATTCGCGCTTGACCATCGCTACGCTGTCATCTGAGGAGTCATTGTCCACCACGCAAACCCTGATTGTAACATTGCCAATACTCGCCAAAACTGTTTGTAAACAGCGGCGTAACAATGCTGCGACATTGTAATTGACAATGACGACAGCGAGATCGAGAGGGGATGATTGTGGGCTCATTTAACTTTTGTGTTGCTTACTTGCTTTGAAATCAAAAGCATACGCTAACCTCAAAGGCAATAACATTTTCTATTTTAGCATATAGTGGCAAACTCTCATTTTTGCTAACAGCAGTGTAACGCAATGGCAAGGAATAGCTAATCGGTTGCTTACGCGGTTTGCCTACAACTGCTATACTGTGGCTATGAAACAGTTTTCAACCGTTGTTTTGTTTATCATTTATTCGGCCGTCGTGTTTGCCGTTGGGCTGGTTGTTGGATGGGGTGGATCGAGCGTTTTGGACGGTTTTTCGGCCGATACTCCCCAAGACCTCCGCAGCGAGTTTGCTCCCTTCTGGCAGGTCTGGAACATTGTCAACGATGACTATTTTGAGCAGCCGCTCGATGCAGAAATACTGGTCGAAGGAGCAATTGAGGGAATGCTTGCCACGCTGGACGACCGCAATACACGCTATCTCAACCCCGAAGAACAAGCTCGTGATGAGGCCGATATGGAAGGCGAATTTGAAGGGATCGGCGCACGCATCGACTTTGAGGAGGATGTCGGCGTGATTATCGTTTCGCCAATTGTGGGATCGCCGGCAGAAGCGGCCGGCTTGCAGCCAGAAGACGTGATTCTCAAGGCAGATGGTGAACCGCTTGAAACGGTCGATGAGGCAGTCGATCTCATTCGCGGCAAGGCAGACACAGACGTGCTACTGACCATTCAACGCGACGATGAAACATTTGATGTCATTGTGACACGCGGCTTGATTCTGGTTCCCGATGTCGTGGCGCGTCTGTTGGAAGAGGAAAATCTCGCTTATTTGCAGTTGACACAGTTTGGTAATAACTCGGCCGATCACTTCAAGACCGAACTCGAAAATTTGCTTGACCAAAATCCTGCTGGTTTGATTATCGACGTGCGGAATAATCCGGGCGGGCTGCTGGCGGCCGTGATCGAAATCGCGGACGAACTACTGCCTGAAGGAATTGTCTTACAAGAACAGTTCGGTAACGGCAACGAGCATACATACCGCTCCGATTCTGGTGACATTGGCGAAACAATTCCGCTCGTCATTCTGATCAATGAAGGCAGCGCAAGCGCATCAGAAGTCTTAGCCGGTGCAGTTGAGGCACGAGATCGCGGCGAGCTTGTTGGGGAGCTATCATTTGGGAAAGGAACCGTGCAGTCCGTTCGCACGCTGACCAATGGAGGTGGCTTACGTGTGACAATTGCCCACTGGTTGATGCCCGATGGCGAATGGATTCACGAAACGGGGATAGAGCCAGACATTGCCGTGCCACAGGAGCCAGCAGATGAAGGCGATCCACAATTAGACGCAGCAATCGATCTGCTATTAGGTCAAAATGCGGGGCGTTAGCATGATTATATGCGACGTAAGGTTATATTAGCTAAACTTATACCATGATGAAATTTAGCTGGCTCCTGCTCTTTTTTGTTGGTCTATGGCAAATTCAACCTGTCTCCCCTGTCGATAATATCATCGAGCATCCGACTATTTCTGAGCTTGTCAATGCGGCCGATGCCGAGATTTTCCAGTCTGTTCCCCTGCATCGCTATCAGATGGAGGGAAAAGATGTCTGTGCCAGTGGTGTGTGCGAGCAGGTTTACATTTACGATTTTGCTCATAACGCGACGATTGTGGCAGTTGTGGCGGATGGGCAACTACTTGACGCGCTGAGGATCGAGAATGCGACACCCGCTTTTAACGAGCGTGTTGAACGACTGGCTCAAAAGATGATTGCTGAAAGTGCGATGGTACAGGAGGCAGTTGGAGAAATTGAGGAATCAACCGAAATCGTCATCATGCAAATGCAACATCCTTCTTGCCTAAGCGATCATCTATGTGTTGCCACAACGTTACTGGCCGATGGTGGCAGCGTTTGGGTACTGGTCGATGTGACAGAGGAACAGATCATTGACTTGTGGTGGGGAGACGTTGCGGCCGATGGCGAACAGGCGGCCGATGTCGTGCGCGAAGAGCCATTCTTTGACTGCGCCCCACACAGCTTAGAGCGTGATGGCTGGCACCTAGAATATCGCATCACGCCAAGCGATGGCTTCGCGGTGGCAGATGTCTACTATGGCTCAAAGCAGGTTGTGAGTGATGTGCGGCTGGTACAGTGGGAGGCCAACTATGTCAACGATGGCAACTACGCCTACACCGATTACGCGGGCTGTGGCGCACAAGGGCCTGGGCATGGCTTTCCAATCGATCCCGTTGGCAGAACCAAAATAGAGAGCGTCAGAGGCGGGTTTGCGATCAAACAAGATTTCCAAATGAGTCTTTGGGGGGAATTTTGCAACTATCGCTATGAACAAACCTATGAATTTTACAGGGACGGGCGTTGGCGCGTCATCAGCACACCTTTCGGACGTGGATGCGGGGATGGACGCTATAAAGAGGCGACTTATCGGCCGATTTTCCGCATCGAATTCGCCCTTGACGGCACAGGCAATGACTTTTTCCAATCGTGGGATGGCAACGATTGGCAACAGCACGATAGCGAAGCCTACTTTTTGCCTGATACCCACGTGAATTCAGACAAACACGCATTTCGCATTTCAGACAATAACGGTATGGCTTATACGATGGAGATGGGGCAAGGGCAGTTCGTTGATGGTGGCAAAAACGACGATGCTTACACGTATTTAACCCGCTACAAGGCCGAAGAAGGGGCAGCAGATATGCCGACAATTGGCACATGTTGCCATCAAAACTATGAGCAGCCGCCGTTTGAATTTGTCGATGGCGAAAATACAGCCGGTGAGCATTTAGTTATATGGTATGTGCCACAGGCGTTAACCGTCACAAAGTTTGCAGTTGAGCAAGGGGTAGCAAACGAGCCATACTGCTGGACAGAATCGACCCTTGAGTATTATCCTTGCCCGATGGGGCCAATGTTCCATCCTGTTCAGCCAGAGTTGGCAGTTGGGCTAAAATCGGCCGATAATATAACCACTCAAAACACACCGCTGTTCATCATTACCGTCAGCTTACTGTTCCTGACGGGATTTTATTACTATAAACAACACACGTCAGGAACCCCGCGCTAAAGCGACGGGGCTTGAAAGAGCCTCGTACCTGACCCGCCTAAGCACTTAGGGTGCTACGTTCGTTCAGAAATAGGTACGTTTGAATGCTTCTCCAGTTCAGACCACTACGGTTCGTTGTTAAAAGCGTTGAGGGTAGGCGCGGTGCAGCGAACGCCAAACCTGAGCAGAACATTGGCTAGGAGATAATTACTGCCGAAAGGCAAGGACATCGTAAGATGCAACAAGTTTTCGTTTTAAGTTCAACAAAGAAACCGCTGATGCCAACGCATCCAGCAAGAGCAAGGAAGTTGCTCAAAAAGGGTCGAGCGGCTGTATACAGGCTGCAACCCTTCACAATCATTTTGAAAGACCGTGAGGATGGCGAGACACAACCGATGGTCTTGAAAGTTGATCCCGGCTCAAAGACAACGGGAGTGGCTCTGCTGAAGATGCAAGGTGATTGCCTGCTACTTTGCTGGGCTGCCAATCTGATTCATCGTGGTTGGCAGATCAAGGAATCGCTGGAAAAACGCCGCGCCATTCGCAGAGGACGACGCAACCGAAAGACCCGCTACCGTCCAGCGCGGTTCAACAACCGCAAGAGGTCGATTGTCAAAGGATGGCTGCCGCCGTCGTTGATGTCCAGAGTGAACAACGTGCTGACATGGGCAAGGCGGCTGCAAGCGTATGCGCCCATCGCTTGGGCTGAATTTGGTTATCCAAAGCTGCAATTGAAGACGCAATCTTATCGGGATGCAGCAGCAGTCAATGCGACCCGCTATAAAATTGGCGATGCACTCAAGTCGCTTGGGCTGCCTGTTACTTTTTGGAGTGGTGGGCGAACAAAGTTCAACCGTGTGCAGAACGCATTGCCCAAAGACCACTATATCGACGCTGCTTGTGTGGGTGCAACATCCGCAAAGGTGACTGTGCCTGAAACACTCAAGCCGCTACTCA
>CAYMGE010000147.1:0-11129 GCA_964389925.1 uncultured Ardenticatenaceae bacterium | reverse complement strand
ACTTTCTCACATTTTTCCTTTTTTGTCACACTCTACTTTTCCAGAGTTTTCAGTTAAACTGTTTTATTTTCGGAGTTCATTTAATATCATCACAGCACCCTCAGCTCCTAATTCAACTGCTCTTTCGAGAGAAGAAATCGCCGCCTCAGTCTCACCTATTTCCTGCAAAGTTATTCCAATATTTTGATGTGCTAGCTCATTATTTGGGTCGATCTCAATGGCACGGTCAAACTTTACAATAGCCGTTTCCACATCCCCCTTGTCAAGCCAAGCGATACCGAGATTGACATATGATGCTGAATCTTGCGAATCTAGTTCTATAGCACGTTCAAAGTCAGCAATAGCATTATCAAATTCATTAGCGTATAGCCACGCTATTCCACGTTGACTGTAATGGTAGTTAGAGTTTGGTTCAATTTCGACAGCTTTGTTAAAGTGAGCAAGAGCTTCATCAAAATCTAGCCTGTCTGTTAATGCTTTTCCACGCATACTGTAAGCAGAGGCATAGTCTCGATCAAGGCTTATAACACGGGCAAAGTCATCGATTGCTGCATCTAAATTACCATTGTAGTAGTGTAGTTTCCCTCGTCTATAGTAAGCATCTGCAAATTGAGGATTGAGCGCAATAAAACGATTGTAGTTAGCCAATGCTTCATCACTATTTCCTTTTCTATCTTGTATTATTCCTTCTGTGTAGAAAGGAATATTTTCTGTATCTAGCATAAAACGAAATTGCGTATCAAGTTCTACAGCCTTCAACATGTCGTTGATTGCTGCATCTAGTTCTCCTCTGATGAATTGAATCTGACCACGTGCAGCATAAGCAATAGCAAATTCTGGATCGAGTTCAATGGACTTATTAAAATCTGCCAAGGCTGTGTTCGGATCACCCAATTTTTTCCAAACAGTGCCGCGATTCAAATATCCTATAGGTTTGTGAGGGATGATTTCGATTACTCGATTGAAGTCGGAGAGTGCCGCATTTAAGTCCCCCTCAGACACCCATATGACTCCACGATTGCCAAACGCATGAGTAATCCTTGGATTAAGTTCGATTGCCTGACTATATTCGGCAATTGCTAAGGTTGGTTGCTCAAGTTTGTCGTGCAAATATCCCAACCGAAAATGTAGCTCGTCAAGCTCAAAATCATCGGGGAAGGGGAATTTTTTGTCAAGCTCAATAGCCCTGTTAAGTGCTACAATCGCCTCTTGGTAGTTGCGGTTTGTATACAAAGACTGTCCATATGCAAAATAGGTCAGGAATTGTATCTGCTGCGGGAGTTCGGTAGTAATAAACTGTGCGTAGGCTTCTGGTTTTGCGATCTGTGTCCTTTCTATTTCTCTAATTGATACGTCGTTTGCTTCTGCTTCGGGTTCCTTTAAATTAAGAAAATTTACTTCTACCTCTACCCCTGTGACACTGCCCCAAATAATCATAGAAGCATCGTATTTGGCTCCCAACGACTCAGCAGCCAGTTTTTCAGCCTCACTATCCGGCATAGCGTCTATAATTGTTGGCTCAATCTCGACACGAAGATTTGTAGCTGAACCAATAGAGGTTTCAATGAGACGTTTTGCAATTTGAGTATGTGCATCGATCCCAATAATCCCTTCAGCACTATAAAATGTTGTAACAACTACTAACGTTTCATTCTTGGCTTCCTTTCTAAAAGGGAGTGGAGTGAAATTTACTACCAGCAAACTCCAGATTGTAGGTATCCAGAGCAATATCGTCATTCCTACTAGAGAAAGCGCATAGTGACTTTCCAGTTTTGTAATTCGCCTATTTCTTACTGTTACTGGGAATCGTCTAAGGAGTGTTTGAATACTAATCCAAGCAATTACCAGCAAAATAGTTCCGATTAGTGCGGTACGCCATGTGACGAAATCAGCATCACGCACTGCTCCTATATATCCACCGAGCAAGAGTAAACCGCATGATATACCGTTAGCTAGTTTAATATATTTATCCCAACTACTTTGTGTTGTGCTTCCTCGCATTATTTTCTCCGCTCGGTTGTATCTGCTCTCTGAAATCAACTATCCTATAAGAAACAATACGCAACCAAGCTTAAAAAGATGCACAAATATACCTTACGATGCGTACACTCGTTTATATTCAAAGTATTAGATTGGGGGGGGGTGATCTTATCCTCACCTGAACCCCATACACCCTTTTCAAGAGAAAGGGGAGGGGTCAAGGTAAAGTACTTTACAGATGTTTGCTTCTACAATCCACTTTATGGCAGCGGAATCTGCGCGACGGTAAACGGCAAGTTCGGTGTGTCGCCGCGATTGTTGAACTGCGAATTGGCGACCAAGAACGTATTGCCCGTGTAGGCGATGGTCGTTGGAAAGCTGAACAGGTCAAATGCACCGGGTGCGATCACTAAGGTGTATACGTCTCAACCTTCTGGTTACCCGCTGGATCGATAAATTCAAAGGTATAGGTTCCGTTCTCGATAGCGTAGTTAACGGTGTATGCCTCATCATTGAGCGTATACTGCATCGAATATGCGCTGTCACCCGTCTGCGAAAATGCCGTGATGACCACGCCGCGCAAAGGCTCACCTGCTGGGCGAACTTCGTATGTGCGGGGTTGTGGCTCAACTTGTCCACCTGTGTAATCGACAACGCCGCGCATACCGCCATTGATGTAGGGGTATGTTTCGGTGGCGTGATAATGGTAGTTGCCATCGTCATCGAAATGACCGTTATATTGATCCAGATCAACGACGGGCGATCCATCTGGCTCGGTCAGCCCATAGATCGGAAAGCTATCTAGCCCATAAGCGATAGGCTGATCCGCACCGACGATTTCTTGCAAATGGAGCGGGGCAATGTGGTAATGGTAGTCGTCTGCGCGACCGCTGTGTCCACCCCATTCATCTAACTCACCTGCCAAATACGCATCGACTCCACGATTGTTGAGCGCATTGAAGATGGGAACCCCATTGACCGCAATGGCAACCGCGCCCCGAAATAGATCGGTCGCGCCTGAAATCGGGTTGTCAGCCAACACGGGGTCGAGCGGAATTTGCCACGCATTGTCACCAACATACGCTTGTGGGAGCGGCACTTGCTGTTGCCAACTGACGATGCCGACCATCATGTTGTGCGTTGTCGGCAGACCATCTGATTCGATAAACGCAAGCTCGGTTTCACAACGGGTTGTCGTGTTGTCGAGAAATGCGTTGCAAGCGGTGATGGGCGATGTGGTTGCGACCGCAATTGCCGTCGCCGTCGGTTCAGCAACGGTTACTTCTGTCATCGTTGGTTCTGCGATGACCGTTGGTTCTGCTGTGACCGTTTGCGTCGGTGTCGGTTCGGCAACCTCAACCTCTGTTGGCGTGGGATCAACAACCACGGCAGCCTCTGTTGGCGTTAGCTCTGGCTCAGTTGCATCACCACATGCGACGAGCAAGCTCATCAGCACGATGGCAAGCAATTTCGTGACAGAAAATTTTGTTTTCATGCCTGTAGGGTACAGGCACAAGGGGGTGGAGTGGTTTAGGGGAGGTTTAGATTGGAGAGGTGTGTCTGTTGGGGTAGCTGGTTGGGAATTCGGCCGAATTCTGGCTCAACGCCCAACAAGCTATAGATATGTGGGAGCTACAGTAACAGTACTGGCACGAATTGAGCTGCTTGCGATTACGCTGGCGGAAGTTTCTATTTCACGGAACCATAAGGATGAACTTATGCCCAAGTTTTTTTAGCCCATTCGATTAGTCTTTTTTCTCGCTCTTCCATTTCATCTTTTGTCCAATCACTTAGGCTTGCAACCTCGTTTATCAATCGCAGTTGAGTATTTTGACAATATATGGTTTTTTTCTCAACAAAGCTTTTTTTTCCTGCTTTTGAATTAACTCCTGGCGGGAGAAGCATTAAATTGCCTAATCTATGAATGTGCTTCTCCGCATGATCGCGTCTGACAGCAAATTTACCTCGCCAAATATCATCGTGAGTTTGTGGATGTATGTGTTCAATCGTTTTGCTTGGAGACGAATGCCAAACTTGCTCCCATACTTCGGAGCTAATTGCTGCGCCCTGCTTTTTCGCTAAATCTTCTTCGTAACGGAAAAAGAAATATAAGAGCTTATCCTCCCAACCGTGATAACAATTAGCTTCTTTCAGGTTGCTGATGGCTTCCTCAATCGGATAATCTCTACCGAGAGATTTAATTTCACGTGCAATATCGCTATAGGTTAAGTCAGTTTGAGCAATTCTTTGAGCCAATCGAGTATATTCGCCAACTTTGGTACGAGCATCCTTTCTACTTAATCCGAAAATTCTAAACGTCACCTTTTCCCAAATTTCTAATAACGTATCTCGTTGAGAAGATATGAGATTTGTCTTTAGCATAATAGCAACTGCTAAAAGTCGAGCGTGTCCAATTGCTGTCACAGCCTTGAGTCGTGAGTTGCTGTACAAGTGCTTCAAATGTTTTGCGACTTCAAGTAAATGCTCTGACACATCTGTAACATCTAATGGTTCTGTAGAACAAACTGTGCGGAACAACTTAAGGGCAGCATCATTGCTCATAACTTTACTTTGTTGTGTACTTTCTCGAAGCGTCGCTGCAAATCTCAAAATCTCACTTCCAGGAACTGCTTTTAATCCAATAGTTCTGTAAATTTCCGACCAAATTTTGTGCAGGTTATCAACTACCTCGTCTCTTAGGTCGGTGGCATCGACTATTTTTTCGAAGGCTATCCCCATTAACATACTTTTGCACTTATCGAGAGGATCAACGGGGAGACCGCGACTATTTAACACTTCAAAAATCGTATATACAGAACCTTCATCCTCGAGAACATAGAAAATAAAATCCAATCGATTCTTTACAATTTTAAGGAGTGAAAGAAGTGTGCCTTGCCATTTTGCTACAAATGCTTCACATTCCTGAAATGCCTTGACTAAATTTCTTTCGGCCAAAGTTGCAACTGTGTTAAGTTCAGGAATGTAACCAGATTGAAGATATTTTTTGAATGTAGATGAACTATCGTGATTCGTTTGCAGCAAAATTAATCGCCGATCATCTTTAACAAGAAGTTCTACTAGCCGATTGTATTCGCGCTTTTCTACTTTTTGATCTGAAACTTTTGCTAGTTCTTTAGCTATCGCTTTTAGTAGAATGATGAGTGTAGTCACACGTTGTTGTCCATCAACAATATGATAGACACCAAACTCATCTGCTCCAATTTCTTCTGTTTTATTTGTCTTCAGGCAAACAATTGTTGCCATGAAGTGATGACGGGTGCTGTCTGAATGAACTAATTTTCCGATGTCGCTGAACAGGTCGTTGCGTTGACGTGATTCCCAACTATACGCTCTCTGATATTCAGGAATGCGGAACAGTTTCTTTTGTAGTAGTGTATCAAGCGAAAAATAATCTGGTCGAATACTCATTACGTACTTCTTGTCATGATTTGATTGGAAAATCAACACGAAAGAGATCAATTTACAGAAATTTTGGTCACAAGTATAATCTAAGTACTATTAAACCAACACCTCTAAACCATGTTTTTGGACAATAGTGAGCAACCGCAGAGCAGGGCCACCGGGCTTTTTGACACCGCGCTCCCAATCTGAAATGAGGTTGCGCGAGACGTTGAGATAGAGGGCAAAAATGGGTTGAGAAACCTGTTCTCGTTCACGCAACTGCTTGATCTCTTCTGGTTTCATCGCATGAGCGGGTTCGAGACACGTCACATCAAAATCGCGCATCGTCTTTTTGTCAATCGCCCCGATTTGATGCAGGGCATCCATCGTTTCATGGATGGCGGCAAAAGCCTCAGATTTGAACTGGTTCACATCACTCATGGCTAAACCTCGGTCAGTGCGTTGCGCTCAATCAACTCGGTAATTTGGTCGTCGGGTCACATTCAACTTGCCCTTCACACATAAACTCACACCCAGAGAGTATCACACGAAACCCTCATCCCCAACCCACTTATATTCTGTACGAGAGAAAAGGGGGCGGGGTGAGGATATGTTGTTTTGTTATTTGTCCTTGACCCTATTCACCCTGCGGCAATGGAATCTGCGCGACGGTAAACGGCAAATTCGGCGTGCCGCCGCGATTGTTGAACTGCGAATTGGCGACCAAGAACGTATTGCCCGTGTAGGCGATGGTTGTCGGGAAGCCGAACAGGTCGGATGTGATGGTCGCGCCGCCTGTGCCGACGCTCAAATCATCAGCAAGCTCTAACTCGACAATTTCGCCAAAGCTGTTGCGCGTCACGTAGATGGTGTTGCCGACGAGCGCAAGCCCGTCGCCAGCGGTCAGTGGGATGTCACCCGTGTCGATGCGTGCCACTTCCTGCGTCGCCACGTCAATGCGGTACAGTTCGCCCTCTTGCGAGTGGACGACGATCAACGCACTGCCGTCTTCCGTGGCGACGATGCCGTTTAGGTTAAAGCCATCGACGTAGTTGATCGCCGTGCCTGTGAAGTCGAGCCACGCTTCCGCTTCGCCGCTTTCGAGGTCGGTGACGCGCCACAAAATTGAGCGAAACGAATCGGTAAAGTAAACGCCGCTCTCCGTCACCGCCATGTCGTTGATAAACACGCTGCCTTCGGAGGTCGTGTAGCTGGCGATCAGTGAACCGTCCGTTGTATCATAGACAAACATCTGCCCCGTGCCGCCGCCCGCAACCCACAAATTGCCGTCCGCATCAACTTTTGTGCCAATCGCGCCCGTGCGGCCATCCGCGCCGCCTTCTGAGAAGACGGTCATTTCGGCCGATCCATTCACATCACCCACATACAGCGTACCGTCCGAGGTCGCGCCGACATAAAATTTGCCCGTTGCAGAGTCGTAGGACACCCCTTCGGGGAAAATGTTGTCGCCGGGGAGGGCAAACGTGCGCCCTTCGCCGACATTTTCGATGCCATCGCTTGCGATTTGGGGGGTGGTATTTTCGGCCGAATCATCCGCTGGCGCACCACCGGGAGGGCCACCTTCAGGCCTCTCCCCACCGGGAGGGCCGCCTTCGGGACGATCACCGCGACCGCCGCCGCCAGCACCGCCAACCGTCAACCCTTTGAAACAGGTGAGAACGCCGTTCTCCGCCGCTGGATTGGCGTAATAGTGGTAGCCAAGCTCCTCCGTGTAACGACCATTGCATTCGTCAAGATCAGCGGCCGCCTCAGCCTCAGCGTCGAGCGGGCTATGAATCGGGTAGCCGTCCATCGCGTAGGCGAAAATGGGGGTGCTGCCCTCAATCGCGTCGCCAACTTCGGAGCAGCCGACTGCGCCGTGCAGATGATAGCCGTCAACGGGGTTGATGTGACCGCCGCAGTCGTCAAACGCCGCAATGGTGTACGCGCCCAAAATCGCATCGACAGGAGCTTGCGCGGCGATAATCACGCCGTTAAGCGTCACGCCCCAGTTGCCACCCGCCGACGTGCTATCAGCCATCACGGGTGTCGCGGGAATCGTCACCGTAGTGGGAACTGGTTCCCCATTTTCCAGCCATTCGATGCGCCCTTCAACACAGTGGTTTTGCAGGGATGGGTCAACGTTGGGACGCGCCGCTAGGTCAAACTCTTCGGCCGTTTCGGTGATGTTGACGTTGCCTTGCTCGTCATACATTTGCCAGTTGTCGTCGTTGTAGATTTCGGGCAGGCTGACGATGAATTCGCCGTCTACGTCGTAAATGTTCGTACCGTCGAGCCAGAGACCGCCCTCGTCTGCTGTTGATTCAATCGTCGGTGGGCAGAATGGGCCGATCTCGTTGTCAACGGGATAGCCCACAATGGTCAGCTCGTAGCAGGTCGTTTCGGTGCCGTCTGAGAGGGTGCAATCGACGAGTTCGGCCGATTCCAGCGCACCATCGTAAAACAGAGTCGTATCGAGTCCGCCCACTGCCGCGACGGGCGTATCGTCAACCGCTTCTGCTGTCGGTTCTTCCGATACCGTCTCAGTTGCTTCTTCCGCAACCACTTCCGTTGCTTCTTCAACAGGCGCATCCGTCGGCGCGATTGTGTTTTCAACCGCAGGTTCATCGGTGGGTGTTTCAGTGGTTGTCTCTGCGCCGCCGCACGCGACCAGCAACACCATCATCATTAGCAAAAGTAATCTTTTCATTATTTGTCCTTTTGTTTCGTGTTCATGCCTGAAGGATAGTGGCACATGGGGGTCGAGTGGTTTAGGCGAGGTTTAGATCAGCCACCTCTTGACCGAACCATCGACTTGCTTGTACAATTGCGTACACAATTCTGTACTTTTGTAGTTACGGAGAGAAACAAATGGACGCAATCAGCTATACAGTCGCACGAACGGAACTCGCTAAAACGATTGATCGGGTTAATGACAATCAGGAAGCGATCATCATCACGCGCAACGGCAAAGCCTCGGCCGTCATTCTCTCGATGGCAGAGTATGAGTCGCTGCAAGAAACGGCTTATCTGTTGAGCAGCCCCAAAAATGCTCAACGGCTTTATGAATCAATCGCAGAAGTTGAGGGCAGCGGCGGTGTTCAGGTTGCGGAGTTGTTAGAATGAGGCTGACTTTTTCAAGCAATGCTTGGGAGGATTATCTCTACTGGCAATCTCAAGATAAGCGCACGCTCAAGCGCATCAATCGCCTGATCAAAGAGATTCAGCGTTCCCCATTTGAGGGCATTGGCAAACCCGAACCGCTCAAGCACGGCTTGACGGGCTACTGGTCACGCCGCATCGACGGCAGTAATCGGATTGTCTACAAAGCAGAGGATGAGAGCATTACAATTGTGCAACTGCGTCATCATTATTAAGATCGGATTCAATATCCAGACTAGTTTGGCTCGACTCAAAATAAGCATTTCCAAACTGTGCTTTTCGTCTTAGCGCGGTCGATTCATTCACTGCGTCAGTTGTCTCTGGCTTGCCAAGTATGCTGCGTGTGTCCATCGTGAAGCCGATTACGGGGGAGGATCAGTTTGCAAAGACCCAACGTCACTAATACGAGAGCGAGAATAAAGAGGATGTGGTCATAGCCCGACAGCACATGCTCGACACCAGAGAGCCAGATGGTGTTGTGGGAAGATGTGGGGAGGCCTTCGCCACGCAAGCGGATGACGTTTTCTGCAAACGTGAACGTTCCTTCAATCACTTCACCCGACTCGGCGTTACCGTCTAGCATGAAGAAGTCGATGGTTTCATCGGCCGATCCCAACAGCCCATACGCCACATCCACCACCTCTGGAGCCGTCTCCCACGCAACCCGAATCCCGACTTGCACGAAGTCAACCGCCGCCTCATCTCCTTCTGCCATATCGACCAGCGAAAGCACATCGCTTTGCACCAACGTGGCGACCTCGCCCGACTCGTTGCGTAGCACGATCTTCTCATGCGCGACGGCGAGAATTTCGTCTTGATGCTGGGTGAGTTCTTCAAAAGATAACAACCCGTCCCCGTTCTCATCTGCAAACGGAAATGCAGCGGCATCGGGTGACGCTGCAATAATGCCAACCACATCGTCAATCATGACACTCATCTGCCCCGCTTCGAGACCGTGTGCGGAGGCAGTCGCACTAAAGCCGAACCAGACAAATGCAAAGATGACGATGTAGAGGAAAGTAAAAAGTTTCATGTTCATGCTGGAAGGATAGTAGCATGTGGGGCTATAGTGGTTTAGGTGAGGTTTAGATCAGCCACCTCTGAATGCGCTGCAATGTACCGTCAGTCGTGCAGGCAAAGAGCAAAAAAATCAGCAGAAAGCAATAGATAACCCGCATTAGTGAGTCGATTTGAGATGTGCGGCGAGAAATGCGGCAGCTTGGTCACCTGCCCAGAAGTTGCCACCGTAAGAATCGACAAAACCGACGTGTCCGCCATGTTTGGGGAACAATGGGACGAGGTTTGGATTGTCGGCGATGGTTTGACGCGGGATGTCCTCAGCATCAAAGAATGGATCGTCACAGGCACGGATGAGTAGCGTTTTTGTCTCGATGGTGGGCAAAAATTGGCCTGAGCTAGACTGGCGAAAGTAGTCGTTTGCATCTTTGAAGCCACCTAGCGGGGCTGTCACATATTCATCAAAGTCATGAATCGTTTTGATAGCGTCCACGTCACGTTTTATTCCGTCGATTTCACCTTGCAATCGCCTTTTGTCTGCCAGCTTTTGTAGTAACGCTCTGAGGATCATTTTTGAGTAGAGGCGACCCGCGCCGTGATTGAAAGCGGCCGAACTTTTTGTCATATCGAAAAATGGCGACAGAGCCACGGCCGCATCAACGAACTGACTGCGCTCGCCATCATTTTCTCCGAGATATTTGAGCAACATGTTTGCGCCGAGCGAAATGCCAATCATGCCAAATGGGATGTTGCCGTGTTTGGTGCGGAGATATTCGTGGGCAAATAGAACGTCGTCGGTTGCGCCAGCATGGTACATTTTCGGCCGAAAATTCATCTCGCCGCTACAACTACGGTAGTTCATGCCCACTGCACGCAACCCCTCTTTTGCAAACAGATGATAGAGATTTTTGGCATAGGTTGAAGAAGCCGACCCCTCCAACCCATGCAGCAACAAAACGAGCGGCGCATCGTCAGATAGTCTAAATCTATCAACATCTGCATAGTCGATGTCGATGAAGTCGTTGTCGGCCGTGCCAAGACGAGTGCGGCGCAGGAGAACGGGGCGGCGCGGGCGCGTGAGGGCAGCGTAGATCGTCTGTGTGTGTTTGCCACGCAGGAATAACGGTGGGTTAAAGGGAGTAAATTGCAAGTTCATCATTTTGGAGGATGTTCACCCCATAGCACCCAAAATTGTCTTAAACGTAACATTGAGGGGCGATTCATACGGAGAGTTATGATTGTGACTCTTCCAGTTGCGCTACACCCAACTAACTTTTTCCCGTCTTTGTCCCAACTGAAATGTTCACTCCATTCATCTTGGCGCGGATTGAATAGTGGTGCTTCGACTTGTAGAAGTTCATCAAATCGCAGGATACGATCCGATTTTGCACCATTACAATTTGGGCAAGCGTAACAAAGATTTTCAGGTTGGGTCTTTCCACCCTGACTAACAGGAATAATATGATCGATGTGAAAGGTCTGACCCACAAGCCAAAATGATGTTTGACAGTACTCACCTGAAAACTCTGGAAAAGGCGGTCAAGTGGCAAAGGCTAAAATATCATCCC
>CAYMGE010000146.1:0-11541 GCA_964389925.1 uncultured Ardenticatenaceae bacterium | reverse complement strand
CAAAAGGGAAGAAAGCAGGAACACACACAGGTCGTGTTGCCGTTCGTGCCAAAGGTTCCTTTAGGGTTGGCAAAGTGGACGGGATTCATTGGAAGTATTGCCAACTTATTCAAAGTGCCGACGGATACGAATATACATTTGTGTAACAATAATATGCTAAAGCACGTGAGTTTCCTCCCCGCCCTAAAGCGACGGGGTTTCCACGGGCTAAAGCCCAAAGAGCTATGAGCGAAAGGATTATTATGCGACCCAAAGTGATTATTATCGGCGCAGGATTTGGCGGCCTCAAAGCGGCAACTGAGTTGGCAAAACAGCCCGTCGATCTCTTGCTGATTGACAAAAACAACTTCCATACCTTTACGCCCCTCATCTATCAGGTAGCGACCTGTGCGCTTGATCCGAGCGAGGTTGCCTATCCTGTGCGTGGCATCTTTCGACGCAATCGCAACGTTGAGTTCATGCTTGGCACGGTCACAGAGATCGATACAACGGCGCAAGTTGTCACAGTCGAGCGCACGGAGGGGATGCGTCACGAGAAATATGACTATCTGATCGTGGCGGGTGGCAGCGTCTACAACTTCTTCGGGATGGATGATGTCGCGGAACGCAGCTTTGTTCTGAGCGAGTTGAGCGATGCGGTGCGTTTACGCAACCATATTCTGCACCAGTTTGAAAAAGCAGTGTGGGAGAAAGATGCGGCCGAGCGAGACGCGCTGACCACCATGGTGATCGTTGGTGGTGGGCCGACTGGCATCGAAACAGCCGGCGCAATCTACGAACTATATAATCATGTTCTCACACAAGAGTTTGCCAATCGCAACTTGCGGGCGCGGGTTGTGCTGGTTGAGATGCAAGATCATCTGCTCGCCCCCTATCCACACAATTTGCAACATGCCGCCTTGATGCAGCTACACTCATTGGGCGTGGAGGTTATCTTGGGGAACGCCTTGGGAAGCGTTGCGGAAGGCGTTGTCACACTGGATGATGGCACTGAACTACCCTCTCACACCCTCATCTGGTCGGCCGGAGTCAAAGCATCTCCGTTGGCAAAGATGCTAGGGGTTGAATTGGCAAAGGCGGGGCGTGTGCCAATTGAGGCGACCACCGCAGTGCGCGGGCTGAACAACGTTTATGCCGTTGGGGATATGACCTATCTCGAAGATGAAAAAGGTGAGCCATATCCGATGCTGATCCCGGTCGCGCAACAGCAGGCAGAGATCGCGGCTCAAAACATTATGGCAGCAGTAAATGGGACAGCATTGAAACGTTTTGCCTACAAAGATCGTGGAATTATGGCGACGGTCGGCCGAAAACGCGCCGTTGCATGGCTGTTCAATCGCATTACGCTTCAAGGGCGCATCGCATGGTTCACATGGTTGAGCCTACATTTGGTCACGCTGCTTGGCTTCCGCAATCGACTCAACGTCCTTGTCAACTGGACGTGGAATTACTTCACCTTTGACCGCTCCGCACGCTTGCTGCTAGAACAACAGAAACGAGGCTCTTCAAAATAACCGGATGCTCAAAAAGCCCATTGCGAAGGGGGAATTTTCAGGTAAAACTAAGCAATGGCAAGATTTAGCACCGAACGAGAAGCGTCGGCCGGCGGCGTGGTTGTCCGTGATGGCGTAGACGGATATGAGGTTGTGCTGATTTCGGTTGAGCGGTATGCGGGGAAACGCTGGCAGTTGCCGAAAGGGCATGTAGAAGAGGGGGAGAATCTGGAAGAGGCTGCCATCCGTGAGGTACTGGAGGAAACAGGAATTGCGGCCGAAATTGTCATCCCCCTCTCCACCATTGACTATTCCTTTTTTACCTATCGTGACAGCGAACAAATCCGCATTCACAAATTTGTTCGCTTTTACCTCATGCGCTATCTGTCGGGACGCACCTCGAATCAAGATAAAGAGGTACTGGAGGCACGCTGGTTTCCAATTATGCAGGCGGCCGATAGGCTGACATTTGCGGATGAGCGTGCGCGTGTGCAAGAGGGGATCGCACATTTAGTAAGTTTCGGTTTATCGTCATCAAACCCCTGAAGATCGGTATTCGGTAAATCGGTATTCGGTGTGCGTTCTACCACAGGTCAATACTGAATACCGTTTGCCGTTGCCCCAAAACTTTTGCCTGACGACTTACTGTTCGTATGAAACAATTGTAGGAAGTTTGCGAGCGTTGCGGATCCATTGCGAGACACTCGTTGAGGCTGGCATTCGTTTTACCAAGCGGTATGTTGAGTTGGTTCTTGCTATTTGTGTAAATAAGCAATCCGCATCCTGTTGCGCCAGCTGATGGGGCGTGTACACTTTGGAGCGGATAAGGACGATGACATAATCATCGCCGATCCCACTAACGCGCGTAAGATCGGCCGAGCGCACCCACCCCAATATCTTCCGACGTGTCACGCTCATTTTTTTTGCAAGGACGGCACGACGCTTAGAATCATTTCCCGCACGCAGTAAATCTTCTGTCGTCCGAATACCCAGTTGACTCAGTTTGGCAACATTATGCGAGCTGATCCAGCTTACCTTAGACAAGTTCATTCTATTATCTCCCGTTATCTTTGTTTCTACATTTTTGATGGCAAAGACTGCTGCCAAACAACTACCTTGTTAATAAGTTTACAGTAATATGGAATAGTATAATATAGACAAATGTGGGCAGTTTGTCATCAAAATGATGACTCTATTGATCCAGCTTTGTAAGATCATGCCGCAAGGCATACTGCACATTCGCAAGCAATGTTGAGTGCGTGCGTCTTTGTTCAGACAATATGAGTTTTTCCTGCTGCGTGGTCAACAGCTCATTTGTCATGTTGAGAAATTGAATCGCCGTCAAGTACAATTGCTGAATCTGCGGATCAACTCATATACCCTATGCAGTTCGTATCAGATGTTACAGTACCATTGCGATCTCCTATCAGCTAATTTAATTTGAGTAAACAAACATGAGTAAAACAGAATATGAGCGCACCGTTGAAGATAGCCTCAGACGCTTTCCAGAGCGCAAAAAACAGTTCACAACCCGTTCAGATATTCCGCTGCAACGATTGTACACACCCGACGAGATGGATGATGCTTATACTAGCAAGCTCGGTTTTCCGGGACAGTATCCATTTACACGCGGTGTGCAGCCAACAATGTATCGCGGCCGACTGTGGACGATGCGCCAATATGCGGGGTTTAGTACGGCCGAAGAATCCAACAAACGTTATCATTATCTGCTTGAGCAGGGACAGACAGGACTCTCTGTCGCCTTCGATTTGCCAACCCAAATCGGCTATGACCCCGATGACGAAATGGCCTTGGGCGAGGTTGGCAAGGTGGGGGTCAGCATTCCAACATTGGACGAGATGGCGATCTTGCTCGATGGGATTCCGCTTGACAAGGTGAGCATCAGCATGACGATCAATGCCCCCGCGTCTATTTTGCTCGCAATGGTTATTGCAGTCGGAAAGCGGCAAGGTATTGAGCCGAAACAACTACGCGGAACCATTCAAAACGACATCTTGAAAGAGTACATCGCGCGCGGAACGTATATTTTCCCACCCGAACCGTCGATGCGTCTTATCACCGACGTGTTCGATTATTGCACACAGAAAGTGCCACGCTGGAACACCATTTCGATCAGCGGCTATCATATCCGCGAGGCAGGCAGCACAGCGGTGCAAGAGGTCGCATTTACGCTGGCAAATGGGATTGCCTATGTCCAAGCTGCGCTTGAGGCAGGGTTGGATGTCGATACGTTTGCCAATCAGCTTTCATTCTTTTTCAACGCGCACAACGATTTCCTAGAGGAGATTGCCAAATTCCGTGCCGCACGGCGCATGTGGGCAAAAATTATGCGCGGCCGATTTGGCGCAAAAAATCCCAAAAGCTGGCGGCTACGCTTTCATACACAAACAGGTGGCAGCACGTTAACAGCACAGCAGCCTGAGAATAACGTCGTGCGTGTGGCAATTCAGGCGATGGCGGCAGTGCTTGGCGGGACACAAAGTTTGCACACGAATGGGCGTGATGAAGCCCTCGCGCTGCCAACGGAGGAAGCAGTCCGCATCGCACTGCGAACCCAGCAGATTATCGCGCATGAAAGCGGTGTAGCGGATACGATTGATCCGTTTGCGGGGTCTTATGCAATCGAGCGTTTGACAGATGAAATTGAGCGACAGGCTTTTGCCTATATCGAGCGAATCGACCAGCTTGGCGGTGCGCTCAAAGCGGTCGAGGTGGGGTACATTCAGCAGGAGATTCAGGAGTCTGCCTATCAATTCCAGCAGGCATTGGAACGTGGCGAGGAAATTGTCGTGGGGGTCAATCAATTTGTCGATGAAGATGAGAAAGTAGAGATCGATATGCTCAAACTTGATCCCGAAGTTGAGGCGCGGCAGGTCGCTAAGGTGATGGGCGTGCGTGCGCGACGCGATCAGGCGCGTGTGGCAGCTTTGCGTGGTCAGGTTGCAAATGCTGCGCGGGGCAATGAGAATTTAATGCCGCTATTTGTCGAGTGTGTCGAAAATGATGTCACGCTAGGGGAGATTTGCCATACGTTGCGCGATGTGTGGGGGGAATATCGGCCGACTTACATCTAAAACAACTAAGCAAGAAAGAGATAGACAGCATTCTGTTCGCGTTTTAGCGAGCAGCAACGACGAGCTGATTATCCGCAACGATGTAAAGGCGCAACGGGTTTTGCATAATGGCGAGGTCGGTGGCGTTGGTGAGAAACTCGGCCGAATTCCCGGCCGTTCCAACTCGAACCTCGCGCAGCGGAACCCCAGCAAAGCTAAATTCGACGATCCGTTCGCTGCCTGCATCCAGCACAAAAACGGATGCTCTAACCCCTATGCCACCAATTTTGACACTGTTTGGCGCGACGAGTGGACGAGTGAACCCCTGCTTTTGTAATGCCGTTTCATCCCACAAAAGTCGCCCATCACGATAACGATGTAGTCGTCCATCTTCATAGAGAAGGAGGACACTCGAATCATCAATGCTAATCGTGGCATCCACAGCCTTATCCATTTCTGGCAAAACCAGCGAACGGGAGTCATTGTTAATCACAAAGTCGTGACCGTTGGGAAGATAACGCCACATTTGGCCCTGACTCGCCTGTTGTCCCTGATCTAAGACATAGATTCGCCCCAGATAAGTGAGGAGGGCGATGGGGTTGCCCCACTCGGCCGATAGTGGCAATGACACCGCCAGCTTATCCTGCCTTGTTGGATAAAACGAGATGGCAGCCCCCTTTGAATCGACCATTGTGAGCGCATCGTCCGTGTTAGAATTGGCCGACTTCCAAACGATGTCGATAATAGAGCCAACAATATGCGTGCCAATTCCCTCCCCGATCCGCAAAATGGCACGAGGTGACTCTTCAATTAAGTTGTATTCTGAGTCGGTTAAATGTTGGTAGACGATATTGTTTGCACTGTCAAGCGTGTAGATATAGTGCTGGTCATCTTTATCAACCCCCAACGCAATCGCGGTCAGTTCAGTACCTTCAGGATAGGTGTAGAGGGTCTCGGCCGAGAGCCGCATAACCCCATCTAGCTTGTCCAACGCATCACGCGCCACCTGTCGCTGATTGTCCACAATCGTATCATCAGGCACAAGCTCTTTTGCTTCTGCGCTCAGTGCCAAAACGGATTGATAGAGTTGTCGTGCCTCTTCAGGGTTGGTCTGTTCAGACGCTTGGGCGGCCGATAGTGCCGTGTTGATCTCCCCGCGCAGGACTGAAATACGCGCCCGTTGGTCACCCTGCAACAATCCCGAAATCAGCACAATGGCGACGAGCAGCGGGATAAAAATAGCGATCAGGGTTGCATAGAAACGCTCGCGCGGTGGTGCGTCTGATTGCTCTTGTTCTGGCACGCGCAACATGTTTAACATCGTCGCAAGCCCGCGCAAACCGTTCGACATCCCGCGCAAGCCGCTGGCAACCACCTTGCGCGTCTGCAACTGAGGGTTATGTTGTCGCTTATCAGGTGGTGCCTGTTCTCTGAAATCTGCCTGTGATCGGCCGACAGGATTCGCACGAATGTTGGTGGGCATCAGGCGCGGCTCAGGCTCTTGGACAGTCGGTTGAGTGGCGCGTACTCGAGCGCGTCGCCGTTGACGAATGAGAGCTGCCTCATCTGCTTCATTGGGAATAAGTTCAAGCTCTTGAATTGCTGTCGCTTCAATCTCATTGACTAACTCAAAATTACTCGCTGGTTCCGACACTACACCGAGACTGGGGATAAGAGATGCTCGCGTGACGTTCTGTCCCCCAATTAGCTGTGCCTTGCCTTCATGGAACATCACTAGAAGAAGGCGAGCCGTGCTGCGTGCCAACATCTCTGCTAGTTTCCGCTCGGCCTCGAGCAGGTCAGAATCCACCAGCGCGTTCACAAACCGCTCTTTAGGCCAGTGGGCAATTCGTGGGTCGGCTAACAACAACAAGTTGCCTTCTTGTAACCAATTATGAAAAAAACGTGGGGTAAGGGTTGTGGAAAACCCTAATGGCGTAATCTCAGAAGCTGGCTCCATCGGGATAGGCTCTAGGCCAAAGCTATGCCCAAGATAGGCCTGAACCTCTCCGACCTGCACCATGAACAGTTCATCACCGCGCAGAACAGCGGCAGTCAGTGCGCCTTGTCGTTTAACATCGGCCGATCTGTTATGCCGCCTCAACTCCCCATTTACTAAATCGACACATTGCCGCAGGGCCGCTGTCAAACTGCCCGATTGTTCAAAAAATCGCTCTGCAAAAGATTGCACCAACGTTTGCAATAGATCGGTTGTTGCCTCCAACTGTCCAGTCACGCTGATGTGCAAAAGCAATATATCTTTCTCACGGCTTCCGGCCGAGCCTTTGGGCGCACGCAGCGCAGAAATGCCGGGAGCCAGCGTTGTTTGTGGCACGCCCTCAAGCGTATAAATTTGACTGGTGATAGGCTGTAAACTCATGTTAGCAGTGAAACAGTAAACTGGCAGCAGTGAACAATAAGTGGGTGGCTCAAGGTAATGCAGTTACTTCTCACTACCCCACTGTCTACTGGCCTACTGCCCAGATGGTGGCTTCATGTCGATTGTGAAAAAGTTGGCGCACGCCGCAGATATTGTAGCGAGTTTTGAGAATTTGTAACGTTTCACTTAGACGCGGGAGGGGATAATTTTGGGGCAGTTTGACGGTCATGACGATGAACCCGTCGGGCGCAAGATGGGGGGCGAAATTTGTGAGAATATCGGCCGAATACCGACCGTCCAGCCGCATATCGTTCACAATTAGGTCAAATCTCTGGTCAGGTGTCAGACTCTGCAAATACCATTCGGCCGTTCCTCGCACATGATTCACCCCCCAATCCTGTTGCAATGATTCATGCAACTCTCCCGGATCAACAGCAACAACAACCAGTGCATCATGTGCCTGCCGCAGAACCCGCGTCCACCCACCGGGAGCCGCCCCCAAATCCAAAGCGACCCCCTTCTCAGGTAGTTGCAAATCAAAGCAGTCAATCGCCTCTAACAGCTTAAACTCAGCGCGACTGACCTGCCCTTTTTCACGCTTAAACCGACGCTCACCCCCCGCCCAGTCAGACAAATTTTGCTCAACTGTCGATGCCCCAATCATGCCAAAAAGCTGTTTGTCTACCGTTGCAATGCTGACTGACAGAACCATTTTTGGCGCACGAACGTTGAGCCGCGCTCCCGTCCCTCGCTCAATCACACCCGACAAGGCGCGATTGACATCGAACGGCTTGTAGCTCACTTTCTCAAATAGGCGCGTCTGCACCGAAAAAGCGTCGCTGGTCGGAAAGTCATCAAGCAGTGCATCACGGATGGTGCGCTTGAGCGTATTGAGATCAGATTGCTCTCCCGTAAGCGCAACAATCTCCTGTACTGGCGCGATGTGTCGCAAAAATACCGGTTGCTTAGGCTGCCTAAATGCGCCTTTCACGCTAACCAGCCAAACGCCACCGGCTAGTTCAGCGCGTTTAGACGCAGTTTTGTTGACTGCTTTTAATTCTTGCCATGCAAGATCGATGTGGTGTTGGTCGGCCGAAATAATCAAATTCGTCATAAAATACCGCTAGGCGGAGATGTCTTTTACACCACCAGAAACTAACTTTTTCAGATCATAGTAGTGTCGGCGACCCGCTTCTTTTATTTCTTCTACCGTTAGTTGTTGCATCAGGTTAGCTCCTTCAATTTTTAGAATTTCACGTAGTAGACCTGTCAAAAACCAGTTTGTCTCATCCGGCCGACAGAGATTCCGTTTTCTTGAATTCGATCAAGATATGCGACGCATCCGTGTCTCGAATACCATCGGGCAGAAAGGCACGTTGCGCCTCTGTCCAATGATCGCCTTCACGCCGAATCAAGATGATGTCGGCACGCGGTGGGCTTTTCAGGGCTTCGCTTTCAGTCTCGACGATGACACCGTGTGGTGACAAAAGCAGTTGATAAAGTTCTGCAAGATAAATGTGCCAGCGAACTGGTTCTCTTTTGTTTGTCATTTTAGCATGTTTTACGCCTCTATTGGCGTTTGGCGAAAAACTCGCGCCCTCGTTCAGCAAGTAGCACGCGACCAAAGCCGTCCTGCTCAAGATATTTTTGCTGGATTAACACGTTGACATGGTGTCGCAATGATTTGACAGTGACGCGGGATAATCGGCCGAAAAACTTACCCTCCTTTATTTCACTAGCCATACGCGCTGATTTTGAGCCACCCAACAGCTTCGCAGCCTCACTCGGCTGGAGTTGGCCATCAAGATTTTGCACACAATCGAGAATCGTCTGCTGAATGTAGGTGATTTCTGGGACTTTCATGAAGTTGATTATCCGTCCTTTGCGGGGTGATGCAACTATTGAGAGAAACTTTGTGCTAAAATCGCCGTATCTATGACAACCACACTTGCTATAAATAATAATTGGTACACTATTATCGATCTCGTGACGCAAAGCGTCGATAGTCCACACAGCAAACGCGCCTATAGTCGTGCCTTGCTTGCGTTTCTCGATTGGTATGAGTTGAATGGTCGGCCCGGATTTACAAAGGCGACGGTAAATGCCTATCGAGAACATCTGCTGCAAATGGGGAAAAGTCGTAGCAGTATTAATCAGGCGTTGTCAGCGATTCGCAAACTGGCGGTGGAGGCGGCCGATAATGGCCTCGTCGCACAACAGTTAGCGTATGGTGTTGAGCGCGTGAAAGGTGTCAAACAAGAGGGGATGCGGGCAGGCAATTGGCTGACCCGTGAGCAAGCTCAATCATTTATCAACACGCCAATTACGCTGTTCAAGCAAAAGAAAATTCCACATACCACCGCATTGCGTGACCAAGCTATTTTGTCCATTATGATTGGCACAGGGCTGCGTCGGTCTGAAGTAGCGGGGTTGACGTGGGCGCATATTCAGCAGCGCGATGGACGCTGGGCAATTATCGACTTAATTGGAAAACGCGGGCGGATACGCTCGATTGGTATCCCGCCATGGGTCAAAGTTGCGCTTGATAATTGGGCAGCAGCATCAGATGTCTACAGTGGCAATATCTTTCGTGCGCTCAATAAAGATGGTAGTCTAGCAGGCATCAACAATACAAAAGGCGGTGGCAAAACAGATGGCAATATGTCGCCTCAGGCAATTTACAATGTGATCAAAAAATATACCATTGCATGTCCGAGCATACCGGCACAAACCGCCCTCGCCGCCCATGATTTGCGACGCACAGCGGCCGCGCTAGCATTACAGGGAGGTGCAGATTTGCGTCAGATTCAGCAAATGCTGGGTCATGCCAGCATCATGACGACAGAACGCTATTTAGAGCCAATGCGAAGTCTGCAAGTAACCGCTAGCGACTTTATTCAAATGTATCTCACGTCAACGATTTCTTCGTAAATGGCAAATGGTTGGTGATAAGCGGTAAGTAAGTAGTCAGGCAAAAGTTTTGGGGCAATGGTAAACGGTAATCGGTATACAGTGTTCGGTATTATAGTGACCCCAATTGTCAAGACAACAAATGATGAAAAATAAGTGACATAGTTGCAGTGTCAACTAAGTGATTGTTGCGTTGCCAAAGTAGATGTCAGCAGGTGTGGCGTAGCCCAAGCTCTGGTGCAGACGCTGGTAATTGTAAAAGTAGAAGTAGCGCGTCAAGCCAGCCTTGAGTTCGGGAACCGACTGATAATCGTTGATGTAAATGTCCTCGTACTTGAGCGAATGCCAGAAGCGTTCGATGTCGCTGCGCGACCCTTGCGGTAGAATATGTTGTCAAGGGCGCGACCGCGCCCGTCCATGCTGATGCGAAGGTCGCGTGCCAGCAGGCGTTGTGTAAAATCGTGAGAGGTGAACTGAGAGCCTTGGTCGGTGTTGAAAATGGCAGGTCGGCCGAAGAGAGCGGCAAGGCAAAAGTGTGTCTCAAGCGTGTTGGACAACTGCCAGCCGAGGATAAACCTGCTGTGCCAGTCGATGACAGCAACCAAATACATAAAGCCAAAGGGCAACGGGATGAATGTAATATCGGTACTCCATACGTGATTATTGTGCATAATCGTCACATTTAGCGGTATCTCCTTCTATCTGTGTTCATCTTGAGGTTTTCAGTACTCGCTGGAGAGCAAGATCGAAGTCACAGAGCTAATCACGTACACTTTGCCATGCGGTGTTTCATAACAAGAGAAAATGCGGTCGCCGTCGCGGAGGGCGTTGGCATTGGCACGCTTTTGATGATTTTGGGTGTCACCCGATCCAACAAGCTGAGATTGTCCTCCTGGTCCGCTTTGGTGCGACAAGCAGCGCGAAATTGACAAAGCGCACAATGTTTGTTCAAAATGACGAGCGGTTCTTCAGGCGTGGTTTCTTCTTGCAACGGTTCAAGCAGCGGCAGCAGGGTCTTATCACTTTCCTCTAGCTTTACTTTGGTGGAGCCACCACCCATGCGGATCAATTTGCCAACGGCAGGCTGTTTCTTTTGTACCTTCGCCAACACATGGCCGACAAAGTGCATTTGGAGACGCTGTTCTTTGGTAACGGTGTGTGTCCCCGTAAACAGTATCGGCTCGTAATGATACCGCCCCAGCCGCGAACTGCCTTTCGCTTTGATTAGCAAGCTGCTGTCTGCCTGTAGCCCATCCGCTTGTAATATCGCATCCAACAGAAAATCGGCACGGCTCTTGAGTCCTTTTTCGGCATAGGATTGCAGATCGACCTGTTTCTGCTTCAAGCCATCAACATATTGCGCTTGATTGGTCACTTTTTGCGCTTCCAGAATTTGAGTATAGTCGTGGGGTTCTCCTTTTTGCTGGGTGTAAAGCAGCAGGTACGCTTTGTGGGGGCATTGTGAATAGGCGACGACGATGTCAGTTGTGATCAGCTTGCTCATGTTTTTTAATTCCTTTCACCGCCGACCGCCGCGTATAGCGGCGTGTGGTTGGTGAGATGCCAGCGTGGGAGGAGAATCTACAAATTCGACCGAATGGGCTAACTTAAGAGAGATAGTTAAAAAGCGGTCATAGGTGAACAAGCATGGTCATGCTGCCACAAGTTGTAAAAAAGAAGGGTC
>CAYMGE010000145.1:0-11583 GCA_964389925.1 uncultured Ardenticatenaceae bacterium | reverse complement strand
TTCAGCTAACGAGGTTTATCATGCAATCAGTCGCTGCAACTGAAGCAAAAAATAAGTTCGGCCGCGTCCTGCGCCAACTCACACAAACCGATCAGCCGCTCCTCATCCGCCGGGATGGGCAACCTGTCGCCGTCATGTTGTCCATCGCTCACTACGAAAAGTTAAGCGGTGAATCAACCAACAAAGTTGCACGCACCAGCTTTGGCATGTGGCGTGACCGTGATGATCTCGACGACGGATGGCTGGAAGCGGGTCGTGACCAGTGGCACAGAACATGGGGCGAAGATGCCGACTGATTTGCTATTCGACACCAATGCCCTCATCGACATCTACAAAGGGCATGAGCGCATCCGTCCATTTATGGTCTTGCGGGCGTTCCATCAGGAAGTCGCGCCTGTGTCCACTCAATCACGCTATCTTGCGGCGGATACTGTGCGGCTAGTTCTTCGTTGATGTCGATGCCAAAACCGGGTTTGTCGTTGGGATAGAGATAGCCATTGCGGATTTCGGGCATTCCGGGAAAGAGGTCGTAGTCGAGTTGTTTCGGCCGATACCACTCCTGAATCCCAAAATTCGGCGTGTTCACATCCAAATGCACGTTGACCGCATGACCAACGGGCGACGTATCGCTCGGCCCATGCCACGCCGTCCGCACGCCAAACATATCGGCAAACGCCGCCACCTTCCGCGCTGGGGTCAAGCCCCCCATCTGGCTAATGTGCATCCGCACAAAGTCGATTTCGCGGTTAGCGATCAGCGGTTGCCACTCATGCGGATTGTTGAACAATTCGCCCATCGCAATTGGGGTCGCGCACTGCTGGCGAATGTTTTTGAACCATGCGTTGTGTTCGGGCGGCAGCACGTCTTCCAAAAAGAACAGCCTGAACTGCTCGACATCTTTGGCAAACTGCACCGCGTCAATCGGGGTCAACCGCTCATGAACATCGTGCAGCAGTTCGATCTCGTCCCCCAACTCTTGCCGCACATGCGCCATCATCTCAAGCGTGTCGCGCATGTATGCCTTCGGGTCGAAATACGCACCATGCGGTGCGCCCTCTGGTTTGACCATCTGCGACGACACACCACCGTAAATGCCGACCTGCACCCGAAAGTAGCGATACCCTTCCGCTTGTCTTGCGCGGATATTCTCGACGACCTGCTCCTTTGTCGGTGCGTCGCAGTGGACGTAGACGTGCGCTCCTTCGCGCACCTTGCCGCCTAAAAGCTGATAGACGGGCATCCCCGCCAGCTTGCCCTTGATGTCCCATAACGCTTGGTCAATCCCCGAAATCGCGTTGTTCATGACGGGGCCATTGCGCCAGTAGCCGTTGACCATGGCGAGTTGCCAGATTTCCTCAATGTTGTGGACGTTTCGGCCGATCACAAACGGCCTAATGTGCTTCTCAAGCGCAGCATGAACCGCATGAAACCGCTGCTTATACGTCGCACACCCCAGCCCGTACAGACCCGGCTCCGACGTAATCACTTTGACAACAATTAACTGCGACTTCCCTGGATGGGTGATGATGACTTTGACATCTTTGATGGTAATGGACATAAATTTATTGTGACTGACGAAGCGTGAAACGTAATGCGTAAAACGTAATCAAAGTCATTACGCTTTACGTTTTACGGTTTCCAACGTTCAACCGCCTTCCCTTTTACCTGTTCAAATAAAAGCCAAACCAACACATAAAACACGCCAAATAAAATCGGCTCACCGGGAATCGTGATGGTCGCGGACGGTAGGCCGAACAGGACGTTGATGAGGCTGTTTAGACCGATGTAAATTAGGGCGATAACGAACATAATCAGGATATTTTTGATAATTTCAACGAGATAGTCGCTGATGCGTTGCGAGACGGCGTATGTTTTCGGCCGATTCAACGGCACAATGTTAAACGCCATCCGCAACGCGGGATTGACGATCAGCATGTTAAAAATCCCCATCACAACACCGAGCGCAAATACAAAGTCGAGAATGTTCGATTGATTACCAACCGACGTTCCCCACCCAATAAAAAAGTAGACAGCCCCCGCCGCCCACCAGCGCATCATCAGTGAGATGCGGTAATCGGTGAAAAAGGCTCGGATTCGCTGTCGTCTATCTGGCATAGATGTCTCGATTATCATGCACCCGGATTCGACGGGTCGTGAATGGGAATGATACCCAAATCAATCGGGTTCTCTGAAACGATAAACTCCTCGGAATCCTCAAACGCCGCCCGCTGCCGCAGCACACCATCTTTCGCGGAAATAATGCGAATCAGTTCCTCGTATGTGTCGCTATCAGCGACCTCTACAACTTCCAAACCATCCTCTGTTAGATTGATTCCTAGTGCGACGTTTTTTCCTGCGTGCAGTTTGGCAGTGAGTTGATTACTTAGCTCAACGACGATCTCTCTAATTTCAATCCCCGTCACTTGATTGCGGACAGATTGCAAGAACGCTGCACTTCTGATCAACGCAATAGCCGAAGTGGCGGGTTTCAGTGCGACGCTCAACGTCTCTAAACTTTTCCTGCTGAATTGCGGATGATGGCTTGCGCCCACGACACCGAAAACGCTAGCTGGCCCACCCAGAATGCGAACCAGACCGCCCAACAAAAACCCGACACCCGACTTCTGACCGACTGTCACATCGCCTGTTTCATGGTAGTGAACACTCCCGTCTGCCTCTTGGCGAATGAGGACGATCTCCTCATAATGCACGAAGTTGAGGCTTTTGGCTTCTTTTAATGCGTTTAAGGCGCGTTCTCCTGATGTTTCCTCAGTGAACGCTGTCACCAAAACGCCCACCATCTTTTGATTGTTTTGATTCATTTGCAAATCTCCATTAAGTAGGAAGTTGCTGATTTTCCGTGTTGCGTGTTACGTGAAAACTTTTGGTTACGCACCACGCACTACGTCGCATAGAAAAACACCTTCTGTAAACGACGCATCAAAAGACATTTTTGAGTGATTCAGCCCTCACATCAGGCCAACTAAGCAACGGCACAACAATTGCCCCAACCAGATAGACCACGATGGAGACGACAACCAGCTGAAAACTATCGTTGACATCTGCCATCGTCAGCGCATCTTGCTGCATGACATCCGCTTGCAGGAGGCGCAAATAAATGACACCGCTGCCCGCCGCAATCAAGCCAGAAACGATTAGCGAGACAAGACTACGCGGCGTTTCGATAAGCACGGAATTGAAGCCCGTCGTCAGCCCAAAAATGATGAACGCGAACAGGTAAATGCCGATCTGATTAGCGAAAATTTTGGTCGAGGCCAAGATGTGAATTTGTGACAGTGCCAGTTGACCAACGCCAACGACAAATACAATGATGGTTAAAAGCCGCAGGATTAAGGGTCTCATCATTTACCTCCTTCTGAGCGGATGCGCTTTTCGGTTGCGGGGTCAAAAAAGTGTGCTTGACTCATATCGATGTACAGCTCAGTTGGTCTCAAATCGACCCCCAACCCGTCCAACGGCAAGTTTGCAATACAGGTTGTTTCTCCTCCAATCTGCAAAAAGAGCAGCGCATGGTTGCCTAGATATTCGTTCGTCGTTACCTTGACCGACACAAGCTTGTGAGAAGTGCCTTGGTGTGTCACAAAATGCTCTGGTCGCACACCCAAAATAATCTCATCGCCAGAAAACGCCGCAATCCCTGCTAATTTCTCTTGCGGAACGGCGACGTTGATTCCTGCGGCGACAAACCGCCCGTCCTCAATGCGCCCCTGAATAAAGTTCATTGGCGGACTACCAATAAACCCACCCACAAACATATTTTCAGGCCAGTGATAGACTTCGTAAGGCGTACCAATCTGCTGGATACGTCCCAAATTCATGACGACAATGCGCGTCGCCATCGTCATCGCTTCCGTCTGGTCGTGCGTGACGTAAACAAACGTGTTGTCGAGTTGCTTGTGGAGTTTGGCGAGTGACCGCCGCGATTCGACACGCAGTTTGGCATCCAAATTGCTCAACGGCTCATCCATCAAAATGACGTTGGCCGTGCCAACAATTGCTCGGCCGAGAGCGACCCGCTGCCGCTGCCCACCAGAGAGATTTTTTGGATAGCGATTGAGCTGCGGTTTAAGCTGGACAACACCTGCTGCCTCCATCACCTTTTGATGGATGATGTCCTCCGCTTCATGTCGAACCGTTTGGCTGAACCCCATATTTTGGTAAACCGACATGTGACCGTACAGCGCGTAATTTTGGAACACCATCGAAATATCGCGGTCGGCTGGCGCAACATCGTTGACCCGTTCACCACCGAGATACATGTCGCCAGCGGAAATCTCCTCTAGCCCCGCGATCATGCGTAGCACCGTACTCTTGCCACAGCCAGACGGCCCCACCAGCACGATAAACTCACCGTGTTCCACCTCGATATTGAAGTCAAACACCGCCTGAACCCCACCGGGATAGATTTTGTCAATATTTTTTAGGACTAATTCGTGCATCTGTGTTTCCTGCTGTGCTGGTGTTCGGTATTCGGTACTGATTCACCGAATACCGACCTACCGGATACCGCTTTACTTCTGCATCAATGCCAAATCAATGTTATTGTCTTCAATATATTTCTGTCGTTCCTGTGAGCGTTGAATGCAAATGACGGACGCTGCCAACGCCACGACGCTCGTTGCGACCAACAACGCTTGGATGAGAAGTCGGGTGGTATCGACAATTTCGACAGGAACCCAAAAGAGACGGGCAAATTGAAATACAGCAAGCCCAATGCCTGCATATCCCCATTCAGGTTGATAGATTTTTTGGCGCACCGACATCAAGAAAGCAAACAGCGAAAGCGCGATGTTGAGCATGACAAAAAAGCCTAGCCGCGCCGTCACATCCATGCTGTTGACATAAAAAATTGTAAAGAGTGTATTGCCCGCCAGCCACAACATAATCAACTGTTGGCTACGGGTATTTTCTACGTACAGTCGCTTCTCGCTTGCGTTCATGTTTGTAACTTCCTGATGAGCGGATGACCTTCTTGTAGCCGCTGCACAAAGGTGGCAATCGCCACAACTGTCAATAGAATAAAACAGGCAATCAGTAAATAGTGTAAGATCACTGCCGTATCAAATACAAATGTTGTCGGCGTGTAATCCTCCATCTCCGTGAAATCGAGGGCGACATAGCCGCGTCTGTAAGCGGGGATCACACTTAACAGTGCAAGCGAACGTTGTACGACAAATATGGTTGTGCCGACGGCGACGACTAATCCTGCCAATCCCGGCCGATATTGCGATAACCCAAACACAGACAATAAGCCAACCATGACAATAAACGTGAGGGCGATGTTGAACGCCTCTTTATTGAACACCTGTAGCGTTTTGTAATACTCGAACATCTCGAACGTCCCATCGAAAAACAGGACATAGTACTGTGTCATAAATCCGAGATACACGACGAACAGTGCAACCACAAGCGCGATGTTCGCGTACACTAAGGCTGCTTGGATGCGTAACAGGTTTTTGAACATGGTTGACCTCCGAATGTCGCGTAGGGGCTAGGCAAACGGCGTGCAGCTTTTGGTTGCTACGTTGTTAATGCCGTTTGTCTCGCCCTTTTTGCGTCATCGTCTGAATCTGGGGCGAGATAAACGGCATGATCTTGTGCATTTGTTTTGCACTCGAAGCCGTTTACCTAGCCCCTACGTCAAATTACTCTTGCGAACGCTCGTATGCAGTGCGATAGACATCGAGGAAGTCTGCCGCGCCAGCCGCGTCGTACATTTCAGCAAGTGCATCTGTGTCTGCGAGAGCGGTGTCCGCATCGGTAATGAACAGGAAGATTTGTTCAGCCTGTTCTTCACCAACTGCCAACTGACCTAGCTTCGCGGTGTCCTGCTCGGTGAGTGAGAAGACTGGTGGAATGAGACGGAACAGTGGGTCTTCTGACTCGTAAGAAGGCATAACGACCTCTTCACCAACGTACAGTTCCCATGCTGCCGGGCCGTTATTGACCGTCGTCTGAAGCTCGAAGCCGATCTCTTTCTGATAGCCGAGCGGGATGAGCGATCCTGTGAAGTCGCGCATGAAGCTGGACATGTTGCCGCTCTTGAACTCATCTGAATTGTCGAGGCTCCACTGGCTGAACTGTGGATACTCAATACCACCCGCACCGACGAAAACCTCACCCTCAGCGACAGCGTATGGAGGGCCGTAGTTCTGAACGACGCGCCCTTCTTCTGAGTAGAAGTAGTCGAACAGCGTCAGGGCTGCGTTGATCTCTTCCTCAGACGAGTTGGCCGAGATTGACCAACCGTCTGGCTTAATCACGCGGGTGTTTTCGATGAAGTGGATGAACTCGTCTGAGCCGACTTGCGTGATAGGAGGCAAAACGCTCTCAACCGTTTCGTTAGAGGCGGTTGTTGAGGCGATCCAGTCAATCGTCATGAAGCCGAACTGGTTGTGTCCTTCTTCGCCATCCGCGCCGTACAGAACGCTGCGGAAGTTATCAGAGTTGCTCGTGTCTGCGAAATCTGCGTGGATCAGGCCTTCTTGAGAGAGTTGACGCATATAGCCAACTGCTTCGAGGAAGCCGGGATCATCAAACGAGAATTGCAGTTCGCCGGCCGCGTCGAGATAGAAGCGTGCGCCCGTTGCGTCAGAACCAAAGACACGTTGCCCACCCCAGTAGTTGATGAGGCGCAGTGCGTCAAAGCGGTCGCGTGAGCGGCGGGTGAAGAATGCCTCAACCTGTGCGTCTTCGATGACCTCACCGGTTGTGATGAAAGTGACAGTGTTGGGTGACAGCTCAACGACGCGCCAGAGAGCAACCAGTTCGTCGATGTCATATTGTGCATCTGCGCCGATGTAAAGCTCAGATGGGCTGGCGAGGTCTGGATAGGTCTCGGCGATGTAGTCGATCAGAACTTGGCGAGCGACCTCTGCCGTCAATTCACCACCAGCAGCCTCATTTTGCAAGTCCACGACGTTCGTTGCATGGCGATCCCAGTACCCTTCATAGACTGGTGCGAGCGTGTTGGTTTCTGCTTGGATCATATCGTCTGAGTCAAGCAGGCCGGTGATCCATTGGGTGCGTGCGTTGAAGACGCGGGCGTAGTTGCCGATCTCGGCCGCATATGGCACATGGTAGATACCACCATCGTAAGCCGTAATCGCCTTGGCGATGTTCGGGTTTGCTTCCAAGTAGGCTGAGAAGTTTGGCATGTGATCGAGGTTGTCGTTGATGCGAATGAAGTAGCCCTGTGCGCCGTAAGCCATCAGGTCGTCCGCGATACCGCTACCACCGAAGATGTCTGCGTTGTCAAAGCCGGTTGCGGCCGCAATGTCGATCATCTCGCCTGAGCTTTGATCCTGAATCGTCACGTCGTTGATCTGAATACCCAGTTGTGACTGAATGTATTGCCACGTCGGTTTGAGCTGACCTTGTGAAACTACGTCACCGGTTGGCAATTCGAGTGGTGTTGGCTGATTGTAGGTAAGCGTGCGCTGGTTGTTGCCCAATGCGAAGTTGATGTCGAGTTCAGAGGCCATTGCCATATCGTCCATCGGTTCTTCGGCTTCTGGCTCTTCAGCTTCTGGCTCTTCAGCTTCTGCTGGCTCTTCAGCCTCTGGCTCTTCAGCTTCTGGCTCCTCAGCTTCTGGCTCTTCAGCTTCTGGTTCTTCAGCTTCTGGTTCTTCGGCTGGCTCATCAGTCGGTTCAGGAGCGGCTTCCTCAACTGTCGGCTCGACTTCAGGAGCCTCTGGATCGGTTACAGGTGTTGAACAAGCTACGACAAATAGCATGGCCAACAGGGCTAAAATCAATGGAAATTTTTTCAAGTAGTTAGTCATTTCTTTCTCCAAACTATAGGTTGACGGGTGAGTGTGATGTTTCACGTTATTGTTTTTCTTCAAAGGTTTCTTCTCCTAACGTGGTACGTGGTGCATGGTGCGTGGATGAATCTCTTCACGCACTACGCACTACGCACTACTCTTTTACACCTCCCAAATTGACCCCTTTGGCAAAGTGGCGGGAGATGTATGGATAAACAATCAAAACGGGAATAATCGAACAGATTAAGACCGCAAAGATGTATGAGTCGGGCGAATACGGTAGATCGGGCGGCATGTCGTCAAAGACCATGCGGTAGTTCTCGATCAGGATTCGCATATAGACTTGTAAAGGTAGTTCCGTTGGATTTTGGAGCAGCATTCGCGCCCAAAAGTAGCCGTTCCAGCGGCTCGTCGCGTAGAACAGGGCAATCGTCGCAATCGCCGCCTTTGACATCGGCATATAGACATTGAGCAACAGTTGGAATTCGTTTGCCCCGTCGATTTTTGCCGCCTCTTCAATTTCGTGCGGAATCGCCTCAAAGAAGCTCCGCATCAAAATGATGTTGAACGCTTGGACACCAAAGGCAACGATGATGCCCCAGCGGTTGTCCACACCGAGTCCCGTGTAGTTGAGGAAGAGCGGAACCATGCCCGCGCTAAACCACATCGTAAAGACGACCAAAAAGTTGAACGTGCGTCGGAACAGAAGCCGTCTTTTGCCGAGTGCATACGCGCCTGTGATTGAGATGAATAGGCTCCAGACGGTTCCGAAGATGGTGTAGAACAAGGTGTTGGTAAACGAAATCCATAACCCCTTGTCGAGGTAGATCAACCTGTACACTTCAAACGTCGTGTCTTGTGGCAAGAGGACGACGCGACCCGTTTCGTAGGCGAATTTACCGCTGATCGACGCGGAAAAGGAGTAGACTACTGGAAAGAAGGCGAGCAAGGCAAAGCCTGTCACCAGCGTGAGGGCAAAAATCTTGAAAGTGCGTTCTGAGCTACTGATGCGCGTATTCATGCTGCCTCCTACCAGAGTGATGAGTCGGAAATCTGACGGCTGATAAAGTTCGCGCCCACGACGAGGCCAAAGCCGATGATCGAGTCGAACATGCCTGCGGCTGCGCCCATCGCTTGATTCCCTCCTTCCAGCCCGATTCGCAGAACGAACGTGGCGAGGGTATCGGCCGTTTCATAAGTATTGGCGTTGTATAAAAGAATGACGCGCTCAAAGCCGACGGAGAGCATTCGGCCGATCCTCAATACCAACATAATAATCAGTGTCGGAGCCATACCCGGAAACGTCACAAAGCGAATCTCTTGCAGCTTGTTACCACCGTCCACCTTGATCGCCTCGTAGAGGACGGGCGAAATCGCCATAATCGCGGCAAAGAAGACGATGGAGCTATATCCGGCCTCCTTCCAGATGCCGGTGATGATGAACATCGGCCGAAAGTAGTCCGCATTCTGCACGATCTTGGTCGTCTCCTCGATCAAGCCGAGATTGATGAGTAGCCCCGACAGCACGCCCGTACTCGTCTCGCTATTCCGCAACATCGTCAAGACGAGACCCGTGATCGTCACTTCCGACAAAAAATGTGGGAGATAGGAAAGCGTCTGTGTCAGATTGCGGAAGAAGTTGTTGATAATCTCGCTAAAGAAGATGGCGAGAATGATCGGAATCGGGAAGCCAAAAATCAGACCGTAGAGGCTTATCACAAACGTGTTACGAAACGCACGCCAAAATTGGGGGGCGAATGCGCCATCAATGAGCGAGGCAAAGTTGGCAAACCCCACAAAGTCGCTGCCCATCGCGCCGAGATTGGGCTGATAGTTCTTGAACGAGATCAGCAATCCTCCCAACGGCTTATAGAACCAAATCGCATACCACAACACGATTGGCAAAAGGAGCAGATACAATCTGTAATCTGTCGCGATTGTTCTGACATAGTACAGGAACATATTCTGTTCCGTTTCATCTTGGCGTTGGCTGATGCGTTGTGTCATAGTCATTCTCCCAACTAAGGTGCGATTCACCCGGTGCGATTGCGAAGCGAACGAGATTGAGCATGTCGTTCGTTTTGAACGGCAGGGGATGTCCGTTGCAGTGTAGGGTCGTCGGCGCAATTGCCAGCGAAACCCACGTTTGGCGTTTTGCCGTAAAGGTTGCAGAATTTTGACGAACGGCGACATCGACGGGGCTTAAGGCGATGAGGCGCAGGTCGTCGTTGAGCCATAAGTTTGTGAGGTTGCCAGCGGTGAAGTCGCCTGTGGTGGGATTTGTGATGAGGTAGCGGGAATCGGCCGAAACAACCCCATCCACAACCAACCGCCCCACCCCATCCGCAAACGCGATCACCGTTTCATCAACTCGAAACGCCGTCCCACCCACGCACTCAAGCGGCGTAATCTCCGCTTCCGTCTCGCCCAAATCGAGCGCAACGACGATGCGTGTCTTGGCGCACTTCTCAGGCGGCGACAGCGCGAGCGTGTGCTGTGTCAAGGTGATGATCCAGTCGGGTTTTGCAGAGGTTGGGTTCGCGCTAATCGTGACCTCGCGCTGCTCATGCACAAACGGCGTGATCGGCGTGACGCTCATGCGCGAATTGGCGGTCTTATATGGGAAACGACCGTCCGCCAGCGTTGCGGGAACATCGGTTTGCAACAACCATTGATAGTCGTGATCTTGCGACGAAACCAAGTCGTCACACACGACGACCAAATCCGCCCCGACGCGCACCATCTGTCGCCGAAATTGGGACAGTTGCAAATCGGGGTGATACGCTCTCGCCCCCTCACCGCGCATGTAGGTCACGTCGGGCGTGATAAACCAATCTTCTAAACGGCCGCCCCAGCTTGGGTCAAGGCCATCAAATGAGTTGTACCCGCCCTCGTTGTACTGTCCCTGCCCATCGATCAAAACGGTGCTGTGATTGTGTGCGCGTTTGTCGCGGCTATAGCCCGGATCAACGACCAAATAATCGTCGCCACGCATCAAGATAAAGCTGTTGGCATCGGGATGTTCGTGTCCCGCGCTGATCGTTTTCCAGCCCGTTTTGCGGTCGAGCGCATGACCCAACTGCCAACCGCGTGCGCCGTTGGGCGTGCTACATTTGAACGCCAAATAGGTCGCGTCCCGCTGCCAACTGCTGCGCGTCGTCAGCAAGCCGCCGTCGGGGAAAACGTGCGTCGTCGGCACGCAATCAAGCGATTTTGGCTCAACCGTCGGGTCATACCAGACGAAATCGACCCACGCTTCCGGCAGCAATCCCGGTTTGACCAACCCCTCACGCCCCTCGCGCTCCCACTCGCCCGTTTCCTCGAAATGGTGCGCCAGCCATTGCGCGTGTCCGTTGCGATAGAGGCTGGCAAGGCGATAAAGCATCATGCGCGAATGTGCGCTGCGGCGGTCGTGGCAGTCGCCAAAGTTGGCATTGTCGATTAAATTGGAACCCGCGACGGCGAGGCGATAGTCAAACGCATGGCGCATAAAGTCGTTGTCATGCAAATCTACGCCCGACTCTTGCGCCAGCAGATGCAGCGGGAACAGCAAAAATTGGAAGCCGTAGCGCCAGTAGACAACCCCTTCATAGTCGGAGCCATCTTCGGGGAAGACGGAAACGACGCGCTTGAAATCGACAATCGCATCTTCAATCCATGCGGAAGTGTCATAGTCGTCGGCCGCCAGCGCATACGCCGCCGTCAAGAAGCCGCCGTTACAAATCCAGTTGTGATTTTGCCAAAATTCGCGTGTCCAGCTTTTGCCCGTCATCTCAACAGAAAAGTTGTAGAGCCG
>CAYMGE010000144.1:0-11735 GCA_964389925.1 uncultured Ardenticatenaceae bacterium | reverse complement strand
CCCCGCCCTAAAGGGACGGGGTTTCCACGGGCTAAAGCCCAAAGAGCTATGAAAACGTTTGCGCTGCGATTATTGGGCGCGATCCAATTGATAGATAGCAATGGGCAGGATGTCCCGTTTCGTTCACGGCGGGCGGTGGCGTTACTAGTCTATTTGATTCTGCAAAATCGGCCGATTCCCCGCTCTCAACTCGTCGAACTGCTCTGGCCAGACAAAACGGAAAAGCAAGGGCGCGGCAATCTGCGTTGGGCGTTGTCGTATCTCGCGGGCATTTTGCCAGACGCTATCAAGCGCACACGCCAAACGGTTCATTTCGAGCTACCGCCCAACAGCACCGTCGATCTACTCACAATACAAACGGCACTTGCAGACGATGACTATGAGCTGCTAAATACGCTGCTACTCAACGTGCAGGGCGAATTTTTGGCGGGATTCTATTTCGATGAATCGGCCGAATACGAAACATGGCTAATCACGCAGCGCGAAACGTGGCGACTTCGGCTGTTTGCTGCGCTTGAAACGTTAATTGACCAGCATGATGCCCGCGGCGCGTATGCAGATGCGCTTGTCTGGGCGGAAAAATGGCTCACATTTGAGCCATGGGAGGAGCGAGCGCACCGCTGGGCGATGATTTTGCTGGCACGTCTCGGCCGCCTCGACGCGGCACTTGAGCAGTACGAACGCTGCTGGCGACTGCTAGCAGAAGAGCTTGGCACAGAGCCAACGGACGAAACGACAGCCCTTTATGAGCGTCTGAAAGCAACCAATCAGCAACCCCGTCACAACCTGCCCGCGCAACCCAACAAGTTGATGGGACGCGCGGTGGAGATTAAGCACGTGATCGCCTTGCTACATCAGCAGTCGCGCCTTGTCACGATTGTTGGAGCAGGTGGCATGGGCAAAACGCGCCTCGCCATTGCTGCGGCCGAGCAACTGGCCGACCAATTTCTGGATGGCGTGATCTTTGTCGATTTGACTAGCTTATCAAACGCTAACAATCTGGCAAACGCCCTGCTGCAAACGCTCCATCAGAACAAAACGTATGCCCAAACAGAAAGCACATTTTCGGCCGAGCATCAGCTCTTACAAGCATTGACAGAGCGCAATTTGCTGCTCGTTTTAGACAATATGGAGCATCTGCTCGCTGGTGTCCCACTGTTGCTCACGCTGTTGCAACAGATTCCCCGTCTACAGCTTTTGGTCACCTCACGCGAGCGACTCAATGTGCGCTGGGAGACGCTGATCGAGCTTGATGGGCTGTCTTCTCAAGCTGCGTTCGACCTGTTTGTGCAGGCAGCAAGACGACAACGCCCTGCTTTTTCTGTGACACCTGAAGATCGACCCTGCATTGAACGCATTTGCCAGATGACGGCGGGAATGCCACTGGCAATTGAGCTAGCGGCCGTGTGGATACGTCTGCGAACTTGCAAGGAAATTGCGCTGGCGATCAACAGCAATCTCGATTTTCTGAGCAGCCAGCAGCGCGATCTGCCGGATCGCCATCGCAGCGTGCGAGCGGCGTTTGAGCATTCATGGCAAAGTCTCTCGGCCGATGAGCAGAAAATTTTGGCGAGGCTGACGCTGTTTCAGGGAGGATTTTCGGCCGATGCTGCCCACAAAGTCGCTGATGCAACTTGGGCGCGATTGGCCCCGCTGGTCGATAAATCACTGCTGCGACAGCGGCTACACAGCAGCACTGGCAAATCACAAGTTCGCTATAACATACACCCGCTGTTACGACAGTTTTCGGCCGAAAAGCAACAATCCGCTACGATAGCACGCCGTCATGCCGCTTACTTTGCCAGCTTTGTCGAAGTACGTACAACCCGCATTCAGCAGGGACATGCCGTTACACTCGACGAGATGCAGCGCGAAATAAGCAATATCCGACTGGCATGGCAATACAGCAGCGATCATGCGGAAATTAGATTGTTGATGCAAATGGTCGTCCCACTCGGCTATTTTTTTGACATGCGCTGCCGCTGGCTGGAAACGGTGACGCTTTACCAGCAACTTCTTGATCAGCTTGGTGGGGTAGAGCCTGAAGTTATTTTTGTCCGCGCCGTGACGTTGGCAACGCTTGGTAATGCCAATACACACTTGATGCAGTATGAAGCGGCCGAGATGCAGCTAACACAAAGCCTCGCCCTATTTGAACGTTTGGAACACACAGAAGGCATTTCATTTTGCCTCTTTGCGCTGGCGCGAGTGGCGCATCGCAGCGGGGCAACCGAGCAAGCCGAGTCGTTGTATGAGCGTAGTCACAAGCTCGCTGTGGAGCGACAAGATATGCTCGGCATGGCGCGAGCAACCGTCAATCGGTCAGACATTGCCCTCACACTCGGCAACTACGCTATTGGTGAGCAGCTTGCCCAAGAAGCGTTGACGCAGTTTTATCAGTTTGGCGATCAGCGCGGGATCGCGGTCGCATTACTCAGTCTCGCTCGTGGCGACATCGCGCATAATCGGTTGGACAAAGCGATTGAGCGGACACAACAAAGCGCGAGGCTGGCGGCCGAAGTGGGCGCGACACAGGTGCGAGGGTATGCGCTCTCCGTGATGGGACAGGCACAATTTTACGCGGACAATCAGGAGGCGGCGGAGGCGACGTTGCGCGACGCACTCTCACTATTCAGCGACATCGGTGCAGATGCCCCCGTTGTGCAGACTTGGAGCTTGCTTGCTCGCCTAGCATTGGCGCGGGAAGATGTCGTACAGGCCAAGAGCTTAACCAATCGTGTCAAAAAGCTAAGTCAACACCTCAACTATTTAGAAGGTCAAGTGCTGGGGCAGTTGCTAACGGGGGAGTTGGCTTTGGCTCGTGGCAAGCTAAAGGAGGCGGAATATCCGTTGCGTAAGGCGTTGCAAGGGGCGTATAAGCTCGGTCACACACCGCTCATTCTTGATATTGTTGCGTTGATGGCACAAGTGTATGAACAGGAAAACGAGAGGCTCGCACGCTCGATGTTTGCAATGGTCAAACAGCATCCCGCCACTAGTGTATTTTTGCAAGAGCAGGTGGCCACTCGGCCGATGACCGATTCTCCACCTTCGCTCAATCGTCTATTGCCAACGCTACTCGCCAAACAGTCGTGACAAGAAAGCGGCTGTGCAGAAAAACATTTGTATTGTTGACAAGTAGGGTGTTATCGAGGTCGAAGAGACCTGTTTTGATTTGCATATCGAGATTATAGAGACCTCACGGATAAGAGAGAACGACTAACTTCTCGATATGCTATCGAGGGTTACTATTGTGGTTTGCTAATCATCGTCAAAATCGTCATCAAAATCATCCCAGTCATCAACGTCATCATCATAAGCCCAATCGAGCTTAAGCGGCTTTACCCGTACAACAATCAAACTCGATTCACATTCATCACAGACGACCTCTTGATCCAACTCAGGGAGGCTCTCAAAATACACGGCAGCACTACAGTCTGGGCAAGTTGTCCGGATCCGTTTACTTGGTTTCCTTTTTGCTTTCATGCGGTTCTCTCGTTAAGTTGTCTAACCGACAAACAAATGAGGCTAATCAAATGCCAATTAAGTTTAGTAACGTAAAGGTATTGAGTACAAAAATTTGCCACAGCAAATTACTCTTAACAAGTTGACCAAGAAGGTAGATGTCATTGTGTAGCAATGCACCAATATACCTTCACAATTTGCGATTTATACCTACTTTTCAAATAGAAAGCAATATAACAAATCAAGCATATCCTCACGGCTAAGAAGGCGCAAAGATGAGGAAAAGGTGGGTTTTCGGCCGATCTCGCTTAAAATCACACGACTATGAGATCAAAAAGTATCCCCGTCCTCACCCTGATCGCCGCCCTGTTATCCATAGCCATTTGGCTTCCTGCTGCTGTCCCCGCACAAGAAACCCAAATTGTCAATGCTGACATCACGGTGGTACGTGCCTATTTTGCCGATGTCGCCGATTTTTACGCAATCGCGGCCGAGACCGATGTCTGGGCGGTCAACCATGATGAAATGTATTTTGAGACAGGCGCGACGGCGGTCGATATTGCTGACTTGAAGGCGCAAGGCTTTCGCGTTGAGGCCGACATCGCACATACGGCCGAGATACAGCGCGTCGAAAGCACAGCACAGGCGGGTATCCCCGGCTTCCCCTGTTATCGCACAGTTGAAGAGACATTTGCAACGGCCGAGGCGCTGGCGGCCGAACATCCCAATCTCGTGCGCTGGCTTGATGTGGGCGACTCGTGGGAAAAGATCAACGAGGGCAATGGGTATGATATGCAGGTGCTACAGATCACGAACTTTGAGCGTGATCCCGTCGATAAGCCAAAATTATTTGTGACTTCCGCGATCCACGCACGGGAATATACGCCGGCCGAGCTAAACACGCGCTTTGCCGAAATGCTCGTCAATGGGTATGGCGTTGATGCAGACATCACGTGGATTCTCGACTATCACGACATTCATCTGATGTTACAGGCGAATCCTGACGGCCGAAAAATAGCAGAGACGGGCATCTCAAAGCGCAAAAACATGAATGACGATCACTGCGGCTTTTCAGTCAATCGTGGTGTCGATCTCAACCGTAACTTTCCTTTCGAGTGGGGGCAACACGGTGGGTCAAGTGGGTCAAACTGTTCTCTTACCTATCGAGGCCCCTCACCCAACTCTGAACCAGAGACAAATGCAGTTGTTGACTATATGCGAGCTATCTTTCCCGATCAGCGAGACGAATCGCTGTCCGCGCCTGCCCCAGACGATGCGACGGGCATCTACATGGACATCCACAGTTATAGCAAGCTCGTCTTGTGGCCATGGGGATTTCCCGGCGTTGCGCCAAACGGCACGGCGTTACAAACATTGGGACGTAAATTTGCCTTCTACAATGGCTATCTACCCACTCAATCGGTCAATCTCTACCCAACAGATGGCACAACTGTTGATACAGGCTATGGCGAGTTGGGTGTGGCGGCGTTCACGTTTGAGTTAGGCACGAGTTTTTTCCAATCGTGCAGCAGTTTTGTAAACACGATTCTGCCCGATAACATGCCTGCGCTGATCTATGCAGCAAAAGTTGCCCGCGCCCCTTATCTGCTCCCCGCCGGTCCTGATGTTATTGATCTGGCTACGTCGCAGGTAAACCTGCTCGCTGGCGAAAGCTTTGAGGTGACCGCGACGATAAATGACAGTCGCTATAACAACCAGAATGGCACCGAGCCGACACAAAACATCACAGCCGCAACCCTTTACTTTGATAAACCGTCATGGGAAGAAGGGGCTGTTGCACAACCGATGTCGGCCGCCGATGGCACATTTAATAGCGCTCAGGAAGAAGTCGCGTTGACGATAACTGCCCCGCTTGTCGAGGGGACTTATATGCTATTTGTTGAAGGTGAAGATAGAAACAATGTTGGGGCTACGAGCGCGGTCTTTTTCAACGTGGTGCCACGCGAACAGCCCAACAGCTTTGTCATCTCAACAGAGGATGTGACTGTGCCGGTTGCGGAAACGTTTGAACTACCTGTTTCAGTCTCAAATTTGCCGATGGTTGTTGCCGACACGATTACCGTCACGGTGACATTTGAGGATGTGGTTTTGTTGCCGGAGGGGTGTGTAGCGGCCGATCCTCCCTTCCCAACCGAAAGTTGTGAATTTATCACGAGCAATACCCTACAATTTGTTGGTCAGGCGCCCGGAGAGATGGCAGAGACACATCTATTCTCCATCGCGCTGATGGGCAGCCAGCCAGCAACGACCGTGCTGAATCTGACGGCCGAGATTCTCGATGTGGATGGTAATTTCTACTCAAGCGTTGCTTCCAGCAACATTGTCGAGATAACCGGCACACGAGTCCTGTTGCCGCTTATGATTAGGGAGTCGTTTTTCAGATGACCAAAGTCAAAATTTGCGGTTTGACTAATCTCGATGATGCCCTGACGGCAATCGAAGCAGGAGCGGATTATTTGGGATTTATTCTCTATCCGCCTAGTAAGCGCGGGGTGAGCGCAAAGCAGGTGCAGTGCATCGTGTCTCATCTGCGCTCATTGCCAAGCTGTCCAACCCTCGTCGGTGTCTTTGTCAATGAAGATGTCGAAACAGTGCGCGAGACGCTGGCGTTCTGTGAGTTAGATGTGGCGCAGTTACATGGGGATGAATCGGCCGAAACCCTCCAAGCCCTTCGCCCGACTGCTTACAAGGCCATTCGGCCGCAAAATCTGACAGAAGCAGAACGCGACAGCGAACGGTTTGCAATCGATAGCCAGCAGTTGCCGTCTATCTTGATCGATGCGTATCATCCTAAATTGTATGGGGGGACGGGCGAGGTGAGTGATTGGGAGATGGCGCGGCAGTTGTCGCAGAAACGTGATTTGAGATTGATGCTGGCTGGGGGGTTATCGGCCGAGAATGTTGCCACCGCTATCCAAGCGGTTCAGCCCTTTGCTGTCGATGTCGCCAGCGGTGTTGAGGCATCCCCCGGTCAGAAAGACCCTGACAAAGTGCGTCGTTTTGTTGCAGTTGCAAAAGCACAGTAAGGGCATTTCATGTCCCCCCTCTAGCAGGGGGTCGGGGGTGAGGGCTTCACGACGAAGTTATTTTCTTGATCTAAGCGTCAGGATGCACTTCTCTCGTCGGTGGTTTTCCTTTTGGATTTTCACACAAAACAAAACGGTGTACCCCAGCCGTATGATAGGGATACTGCGTGTCATCAGCTTGTAAGACGATGTAATAGCCATCGACTAATGCCTGTGTGTAGGCCATACCGGGCTGTGGACACCCCAGACTGCCATCACTCCAAACAACTTCGGCCGTACTGATAACAGTGATCGCGCTGCGAGACACCCCTTTTTTCTCAACAAGATCATCCATTAGCGTGTCGATGAATGTTTGCATTGCGGCTGGGATGGCGATTGGGTTTTCTTCTTGACGTGCTGTCTCTGGCGTTGCTTGCTGTGTGGCAAGCAGCGGCGTGACAGTTAGTTGTGTGGTGGCTGGCTTGGCGACCGTCGCCGTAAGCTGTGGTGTTGTCATTTTGGTGGGGGCCGCTTGGGTTGACACGATGATGTCAGCATTCTGCGTGTTTGATGAACTCATGGCACTGACATTGTTGCTCGCAACCTCTTCAGATGGCGTACAGGCAAAAAGTAGAAGGGTTAGAAAGAGGGATATGGTTTTTAGTGTTTGCATTGTTGATTCTCCTCTCTGTAAACGCAAACCGCGTACAAAAAGTTCCAGCCATACCATAGCAAAAAATCACGCCTTTTACACACGCAAGCAGCAGAAAGTGCCTACAATTGTCTCTGATGCAAGCGGCGACAAGCTGCCCATCTGTTATCCATGTATGAAACTTGCCCGATCTGCACCAACGCGGCGACGCACCGCCTCCTACAGTTGAGCGAACAGCCTGTTCATACAATGCTGCTTCCGACCTTTGAGGCCGCGCGATGTGTGCCAACGGCCGATATTGGATTGCGGCACTGCCCACTCTGTGACCATATCTACAACGATCTGTTTAATGCTCAACAGACATGCTATCCAACAGTTCATCCCTATCCAGCCTATGCGCCTGAATTGATTAGATTTCTCAACCGTCGCTTTCCACTCAAAAATAAGCAGGTGGTTGATATTAGCGCGATGGATGGCAGCGTGTTGCGCGAATTGGTTGCAAAGGGGAGTCGCGGCATTGGCTTTATGCCTACAGATGATGTGGCGGAGGTTCCGAATATCACGTGGATTCGACAGCCATTTTCGGAAGCGCACTTTAATTTATCGGCCGATCTCATCCTCGCCCGCCAAACCCCTCAACACATTTGGGATGTCCGTCGGCTGCTGACAAATCTGCACAAGCTGGCGTTCGAGTGGCACGCGCCCGTTTTGCTTGAGGTGCAGAATACCCATTTACAGCTAAATGAACTGGATGTGTGGAGCTTGCGCTATGAGCGTTGCCACTACTTTTCCCCTCATTCACTTTGGCAAGCGGTCAAAGCGGTGCGCTTCACGCCCACTACCCAGTCACGACCGCACAATCAACGCCTGCTTTCTGTCCTGACGATGCCACTCGCCACACCGCTGCATGTTCCGCCCAACAGCATCGCCGACCCGCAGCCATTTGTGCGCGGGGCGCGTATCAAGGTGTCGGAATGGGCGGCAACACTTGGGCAGATGCGCCAGCAGCAAGACCGCGTTGTTGTGTGGAAAGCGACACCGCGCAGCGTCACATTTCTTAACATCTTGCCCAGTCGCCGCGTCATCGACTATGTGATTGACGAGCAACATGCAGAGCAGTTTGTGCCGCGTTCGGGGCAGGCGGTTAAACCGCCTGACTTTTTGCAGAGCTATCAGCCTGATGTTGTGATCGTGATGGATGAGAGGTCGAGGGAGGATTTCGGCCGAATCTTGCCCACACTCACAAATACCCCCACAATCATGGTTGCTTAAATTTGAAAACAGTAACCGAGGTGCTTCCTCATCTCACCATTTCATGTTCAACAATATCTATCAAGACCGTACCGTGTTGGTCACTGGCCACACTGGATTTAAGGGCGCATGGCTCGTAACATGGCTCACACAGCTAGGCGCACACGTCGTAGGCTACAGTCTACCCGAACCAACAACGACACCAAACCTGTTTGACCTCTCCTGCCTACACACAGACATAATCGACGTGCGCGGCGACATCCGTGATTGGGCAAGATTGTGGGCAACGATTGAAGCCCATCAACCGTCCATTGTCTTTCACCTCGCTGCACAAGCTATTGTCGGAACGGCTATCCGAGACCCGAAGCCCACATTTGACATTAACGCTGGCGGGACAGTCAACTTGCTCGAAGCAGTTCGCAAAACGGATTGTGTCAAAGCGGTCGTTGCCATCACAACCGACAAAGTTTACCGCGATGAAGCGTGGGTTTTTGGCTATCGTGAAACGGATGCGCTGGGCGGCAAAGAACCGTATGCCGCTAGTAAAGCGATGGCAGAACTTGCCGTTGAAGCGTATCGTAAAACCTATCTCGCTGACCGCAACATCGCGGTTGCCTCTGCACGTGCGGGCAATGTGATTGGTGGGGGCGACTTTTCTGCCCGTCGCCTGATCCCCGACATCATTCGTGCGCTCAATGCTGACAAGGTGGTCGGCATTCGCACGCCGCACACCGTTCGGCCGTGGCAGCACGTCCTAGAGCCGCTCAGTGGCTATCTTTGGCTGGGAGCCAAGCTGCTGCAAGAGGGGCAAAAGTTTGCGGAAGGCTGGAACTTTGCGCCGGCCGAGCAGGTTGGCATAACAACCCAGCAGGTCGTTGAAAAATTGATTGAACTGTGGGGCAGCGGCGCATGGGAAAATACGGGACTCGATATGCAAAATGTCGAGACCAACTACCTGCGCCTTAATTGGGACAAAGCCGTGGCGCGGCTTGGCTGGCAACCTGTCTACACTTGGGAAAATGCACTGTGCGAAATCGTCACATGGGCGCGGGCGTTTCAAGAGGGAGAGGATGTCGCCGAAGTGACCTTGCGACATATTGATGACTATATCAAGCAGGCGCGAGTGCGGGATATTGTTTGGGTACGTTGAGCTATCAGCAATAAGGGCAGATTGACCACGAATAAAATGCACCATTCGTGATAGAATCTGCCCTATGAAGATAAAAATTCTCCTGATCGACGATGATCCGATGATTACCAATCCGTTGGCACGGACGTTGCGTCAGCATCAATATGAGGTGCGGGTAGCAAACAACGGCCGACGTGGCCTCGACCTAGCGTTAGAAATTGAGCCAGATGTCGTTATTTTGGATGTAATGATGCCCGTGATGGATGGGTGGGAGACGTGCCGCGAGCTGCGACAGCGTAGCAACGTTCCGATCTTGATGCTAACGGCAATGGGTGAGGAGGTAGATCGCATTTTGGGGCTAGAACTTGGCGCAGATGATTACATCACAAAGCCGTTCAGCAGCCGTGAATTGATGGCACGCATCAAGGCACTGTTGCGCCGAGTCGCGCTTGATCAGGCGGTCGCGCCAAATAGCGTTCTCGAAGTTGCCGACATTGCTCTTGACATTGACAATCGACGGGTTCGCAAGGGGGACAACCAGCTTGACTTACGTTTTAAGGAGTTTGAGCTACTGTCACTGCTCATGGTGAATGCGGGACAAGTGGTGTCGCGTGCGGAGATTTTTGACAAGGTTTGGGGAACGGATTGGCTGGGGGACACACGCACACTTGACGTTCACATCCGCTGGCTGCGCGAAAAAATCGAAGATAAGCCTAGTCGGCCGACCCTCATCCAAACAGTACGCGGCGTGGGGTACCGCTTCACACGTGGACATTGATAGGTTATGTTTAACTCCCTTCGCAGCCGTCTCATTGCAGTTTATCTCGGTCTGATTTTGTTTGGCTTTGGCGGGCTGACCGTTTGGGCAGGTATCCAGTTGGTCAACGCAGCCTATGACGACTTTGGACAGAATTTACAGCTACAGGCCTTGCAACTGGCGGCTCAGTTGGTCGATCCGCTCGAAGATGGCAAATCGGCCGAAGTGACGCGCTTGATGCGTACATCGGCCGAAAATCTCACAGCACAAGTCGCCCTCTTTGCATCTGACAATCAATTAATTGACACAACGGATGGAAGGACGGCCGAGTTAGTTGCGCTTGACCAATACAGTTACCAGAATGACATTGCGTATGCGGCCGTGCCGATTCGTTATGAAACTCGGCCGTTGGGAGCCGTCCAAATTGCTGTTCCCGCCACCACCCCGCAAAAAACTGTGCGCGAACGCATCACTCGCCTTACTATTGGATTTATCGTTATCTCAGGATTGGGGTTGGGCATCTCACTCTGGGTTGTCGCCACAATGACCCAACCACTCTCTGACCTGCGCGAAACAGCCCTCGCAATGGCGCAAGGCGACCTCTCTAAGCGCGTTGACAACCTGAGTAAAGATGAAATTGGTGAGGTTGGCGCGGCATTTAACGAAATGGCAGAGCGCGTTGAGGCGATGGTGAGGGAGCAACGCGCCTTTGCCAGCAACGCCTCGCATGAGCTGCGAACTCCGCTGACAACGATTCAATTGCGAACAGAGGCATTACAGGATAGCCTTGACGATCCCGAACTTACCGCTATCTATGTCAGCGAAATTGACGGTGAAGCTAAACGCATGGGACGACTTGTCGATGATCTGCTGCTGCTGTCACGACTTGATGCCAAACGGCTCATGGTGGGTAACGAAGCGATTGATGCAGTGCGACTGCTACAACTTCTCCAGCGTGAATATACTCCCCACATAAATGCTAAACAAATCGACTTTACGCTCACATTGCCGGATGAGGCGATCGTTTCGGTACATCTCAACCATTTGCGCGTTGTGTTCAGCAATGTCATCAGCAACGCAATCAAATATACGCAGGAAGGTGGTCGCGTGGCGGTTACGCTTCGACGACAGCAGGACGCATTGCAATTACGAGTAAGCGATAACGGGCGTGGCATTGCGCCAGACGATTTACCCAATATCGGTAAGCGATTCTATCGTACAGACAAAGCACACTCCCGTGCGACAGCTGGAACTGGACTGGGGCTGGCATTAGTGCGCTCCATCATGGCGTTGTATGAGGGTGAATTTACTATTGACAGCGCAGGTTTAGGAAAAGGCACAACGGTGACTATTATCTGGCCGATTAATTGAATGCAACAAATGCCAACAAACAAACGTATAATGAATTGGGTGTGTTTCAAATACTTTGAGGGTGTCATTCCAGCGTATGCAGGA
>CAYMGE010000143.1:0-11819 GCA_964389925.1 uncultured Ardenticatenaceae bacterium | reverse complement strand
AGATTGCAAAGCATTGTAACCCAATTCCCTGAAAAGACGAACAATAGATCGTGTGACAGAATGTCACCTGACCGCATTGGTCAAGAGAAATCTGACAACTTCGGGGAGTGAGCTGGGTCGGTTTATCCTAATTCGCCATCATAATAACGAGACAAGCATCAAGATTGCAAGACATAAATTTTCGCGTAGTGACTATTTGAATCAAACATCAAAGCGGCTTGCCACTAACAGAAGTCAACCACTAGCGAGATCAGCAAGCGGCTGCATGAGCCAAGGCACGCCGATGACGAGGATATGCTGGGCGATGAGGCCAGCGAAGGCGCGTGCTTGCTCGCGGCGAAAGAGGACGAAGACCAGCGTGATGAGGGCTGCAATTAGGCTAGCAGCGGCAAGCCAGCCGTAGAAGGCTGCCCATTCGGTGTAGGCAGTGGCATTGTTGAGATAGTGCGCTTCGTAGAACGCTTGGATGCGGAGGACAAAGTTTAACATATGTGAATCATGAGGGATGAATTATGAAGTATGAGAGGCGTTCACGCGGGCGACTGCCCACCAACGAAGTCATGAAAATGACAGGATGATCGCCTCCTTTCATCCTTCATCCTTCATCCTTATTACAGAGGAGACAGCGTTAGGCTGTTGTTTGAACAGGCGGGCTGGTGATCCAGAAGACACTATCAGAGGGGGCGATGGTGAGGCGTTCAAACATGTCGGTGGTAGATGTGTGTGGGTCATTGCCAAAGGCTTTGGTGACCATCTGTTGGCGTGTGTGCGGGTTGGTAATGCGGCCGATGCCCACCACGCCCCCTTGCAACATCACACCATTGACCATCACGACGCGACGCGGCAATCTTGCCTCTGGAATGCGTTGCAACAACTCGTTGGGAACCCCCATCAACACCAGTGTCACCTCTGGCAGCGTGAGCGCGGCATCGAGCAATGCCGCCGTCATGGTACGTTTGACCGCATCCGACCCAATCGCACAGGCAAAGACCAAGCCAAGCGGTCGTTCAAACAACGGGCGTGGTCGGCGCAGCCATGTGGCATACTGTGTATCTTGTTGCACCTGCCGCAAAGCCCGCTGGATATGCGTGTACGCCGTCTGCGGAATGTCAGCGACCTGATGCAGCCAGCGCGATAGTGTGGACAGATTGTTTACACGACTGTTTACAGCATGAAGACAGAGTTGGTGCGTGTCGAGCGCAATGCCAGAGGGCCAAATCCCCAAGCTGTCGAGCCAGCGTTGCCAGCGAGCGGCTGTTTGCTCAACCGTTTCCCACGCGAGGGGTTGTAACGGGTTGAACCCGTGTTGCCTCAGCTCATCCTCCGTATGCACGTAGTGAAGCTGCGCCTGTTTCAAGGTGGAAACAAATGGTTTGTACAAGGGCAACTGCGCCGCCATGTCGCCACGTCCGTCGATGACAACGATGGGGTGGGTGGCCTTTTTTAGCTCATGCAAAATAAGTTGGAGCGTCCAGCGGTGCAGTGAGGCGCGGTCTCCCCAGACTTGAACACGTGCAGGTGCAAAAACGGGCGTGTTGGCGTTGGAGCCAAGCGAGAGGCGATTGTTTTTGGTTGAAAGTGGGGATGGCAACGGTTGCACTGGCTCAGGTGCAAGCTGTGCGGCGGTACCTAAAACAGGTGTGGGGAGCTGCCACGTCGCGGGATGTTGTCCGTTTGGCGCAGGCCACACAACCGTGTCATCTGTGGGTGTCTCATGATTCGCTTCCATATAGAGCTGATCCCCTGATAGCAAGCCCGTCCACTGCGAGTCGGCCGACCAGTGCGTTCCCTGTCGCCAGCGTGTGACCGTTGTTGAAACAAGGGCATCAGCGGTTGGTTCACGGCTTAACCAGACAGCATAGGGTCGCAATGCCGCGCTGCACCAATGTTGCCCTGCTGGCAGCCCGATGGACAACGTCGGCAAGGGCTGGGGTTGCCACGAGATCGCCAGCAAGTTGTTGGGTAGATTGGCAGCGACGGTTTGTAACCCCTTTGTCGCTACAAGCGCATCCGTATAGCGGACACGCCACCACGTCAGCGTGGGCAATAAGACTTGCCACGGGGTGCGTTGATGACGGTTGAGCAGACGAGTCAACATGCGCTATGCGTCCAAAAAGGCGGCAAACGCATCCGTTTCTGGTGCGTTTGTCACCCCGTCTACCGTCGGTGGTAGGGGCAGGGCTGCTGCATCGACCGTCTCCAAAATGGGCATATCGCCCGCTGCCAACGTGGCATCCAATTCAGCGATGCGCTGCTGGAGGAGGGCAAACGTCCAGTCGCGGTAGTCGAGTCGCTCGGCGATTGCGTCGAGCTGCTTGGCGGTAAACTCTGTTTCAAAGCGGTTTGTGGTCACTGTTTTTAACTCCCTAGCAGCGTCGCCGCCTCACGCGGCCGCAACTGCATGTAGATCATCTCGGCACGGTTTTGGTAGAGCAGAACGCCCATCCCTTTGGCATTGGCATCGGTGCGGCTGCCCATTTCGTCAAGGAAATCGACGTGGGTGGGCAAGAACGCACCCGGATATTGCAACGCCAGCCGCTCGGCCGCGCTGCGCTTCAAGCCAAAGGACAAGACCCACTGCGTGTTGTTGATAATGTAGACCCCCGATGCGACATCCAATCCCGCGTTCATGCTCTGTCCGCCAGCGCCTTCTACGCCGAGATAGGTCTCTAAGTCTTGGTCAGCTAAAACAACAGCCGTGCCATACGAGCGCACCGTCTTGAGCATCTCGGCTAGGGCTTGCATCAGCATTGGTTCACGGCTCATGTAGTAAACCTCGTCGATAAACAGCACGCGCTTCTTGAACCCCTCACTGCGGATGCGGCGAATCAGGTTGGAGACGGTTAGATAATAAAAGAGACCGCGTAACGCCTGTGGCACACCGCTGAAATCGAACAGGTTCATACGGGCCTGTAGGCGTAGGTCGATGTTGGTCGGCGCGTTAAAGGTGGTGGCGAAATCGCTTTGCACAAACAGGGCGCGCAGTTCGGCCGACAGTCGCCGCATCGCCTGTGCCAACAGGTCATCTTCTACTGTACTGGCATGCGCGGTCAGGGTCTGGGGGGCTTTGGATCGTCCATGCCCCTTTGAGATGGCTAGATTGCAGCACGCTGTAGAACGGGACGTTTTTAGAACAAAAAGGCAATCTGCCAACCGATCCGCACCATCAGCAAAATGGCAAACGCAGTCAATGGCGACATGATGACAATGAAGATGATCCATGCCATCACCTGCACCATTTTTTCCGCACTGCGACTCGTCAAAGCACGGATCAAAAATGCCTTGAAAATAATCAGCAGCGGGACGTTGTATTTATCCAGTTCGTTCATAGCGGTTTTTGTGGTCAATGAGCGCGTTGAGTTTGTGTAGATTGGTTTGGTAGCGGCCGGGCAGACGTTTAGCGATGGCTGATTTTGTTTCGTGTCCATTGTCGAGAGCGCGAGAGAGCAGCAGGTATTCGGCACGTGGGAGGGTGAAGTCACCAACTTGGATCGTCGCCTCTGACTCATCTTCGACCACCTCAAATTCAGGTAACTCGACAACGCTTGTCATGCGTGTGCGACCCCCCTGCCTCGTGGTTGCGGGGGAGTTCCTGCGGGGATTTCCATGTTCCGAGTGGCGTGTTCCGCGTTCCCGGCCCGTGGTGGGAATTTGTTCCGGGTCGGGTTCTTGGGCGATGTCAGCGAGTAGGGGGAGATTTTCGCGTTCGACGAGGCGAGCTTTGTGCATGGCGGAGATGCGTGTGGGGGCGAAGATGAAGCTGTAGATGATGTTGTCGATAGAGGCGATTAAGCGCAAGAGCCAGAGAGCGGCCGCAATGAAGATGATCCCGCCCGTCGCGGCGACAAACCCCCAGCGCAGAAAGTCGAGCATGTTGGCGAATGAGATTTCGTTGCGGAGGCGTTGGGCTTGGAGGCGTTGGGCTTTTTCGACGCGCAATTGTGCCTCACTCGACATCTCCATCATTTCTAGTTCTGTTTCCTTGCGTAGTCGCTCGATTTCCAGTCGGCGGCGTTCCTGTTCGATGATAGGGTCAGATGTGGCGGCGAACGCGACGCGGTTGGCTGTGTTGGGTCGTGCGTCTGTGACCATGAGTAAAATCGCCATTGCTAAAATGCTGCCGACTGCGATTGCGCCTAATCCTTTCCAAAACATGAGATTCTCCTTACTATATGGTTTTTGGTTGTAACCTGTCACGTTGCAGGTTACACTGCGATTTATGATTGAAACGTTCAAGCACAAAGGCTTGGAAAAATTCTTTTTGACCGGTTCAAAGGCTGGCATCAACGCTGCACACGCGAACCGATTGCGGTTGATTTTGGGACGCTTGCACGCTTCCACAGCACCTCGTGACATGAACTTGCTTGGTTTGCGCTTGCATGAGCTGAAGGGCGACAGACAGGGTACGTGGTCAGTGCGCGTGAGTGGAAATTGGCGGGTGACATTCCGCTTTGACGCGACAGACGCGATTGATGTCGATTATGAAGATTATCATTGAGGTATAAGATGCAAATGCAAATGTATGACCCACCCCATCCGGGGGAAATTATTCGAGAGTTGTGTCTGGAGCCGTTGGGCTTGACGGTGACACGCGCCGCGCAAGCGTTGGGTGTCAGTCGCAAGACGTTGTCCGCGCTGCTGAATGGCAAAGCGGGGGTTAGTCCAGACATGGCGATTCGTCTGTCGATTGCCTTTGCGACCAGTGCCGAAAGTTGGCTGAATCAGCAAATGCAATACGATTTATGGTTGGCGCAACAGCAGCCGGTTGACCGACAGGTAGAGCAGTTAGTTTTTGCATGAGCTAGGCACGCTCCGCTGTTTGTGACATGCTGCACAAGTTGCGGGGATGAAAGGCTGAAAAACCGCCACGCTAGAAACGAAAAACCCCCGCGTGTGCAGGGGCTTTGGTTGCAGCGTGTATAGCAGATGTATCAGATATGCCATTTTTTCAAAAAATGGCATATCTTGGCGCGGTCTCCCTCAGATGGAGATGCCGATGCGGTGGGCGAGCCACACGCGATTGCTGCTATAATTCTCGCAACCGATTGTCCTGCGTTAGTCAGGCTATCGGCTAGACGGCGGTTAGGTGTTGTCAGCACCTAGCCGCTGTTGCGTTTAGCGGTTATTCAGTTGACACAATTATAGGTATCATCGCTGGTATAAGTCAAACGTTTCGTGAGTATTTCTCCATGTAGGCTTCAAGATCGGCAAGCGTCATAACCCACATCCCCCTTGGAAGTCCGATTTTTTTTCCGACCAACAACCCTTTTCCTAGTTGAAGTCGAAGTGTATTCGCTGCACGCTTGCAAATCCGTGAGGCAACCACAACCGAGATAAGATAGTGTGTTTCGCGCAGGAAACGAAAAATTTCATCGCTTTCAAACCAGATTTCCCCTTTTGCATCGGTTTGTGAATGAATCACTTTTTGCTCTACCAGTCGGGTCAATTCCCAATCGGCAAATTCATACCGTTCACACACCTGTTCAAAAGTTAGTCGTTCGTTTTCCATAAGCGATATTACAACCGAAAAACAATTTTTCTAGCTGATAGAATCTGATATATCCTCATCTATTGTTTCCTTCTCAGTGCCTTGTACTATAGTCTCTATGGAAATGCTTTTCTCTTGAGTCTCCAACAAAGTATTTTGAGCTTTACGCTCTGTTAACCATTCTTCAAATTTGCGACCGTCTGGCATGATCGCGCCATCTAATGCCCCGACATTAGTAATCATTGTTTCTATGTCGGCTGTGCTGGCGGGAAATTTAGCGATCGGTCTTTCATTTAAATACTTGGTTCTGAAAGTGACACCACTAAGATCGGCTCCGCTGAAATCGGTTCCATTCAAATGAGTGCCACCAAGGTGAGCGGCACTAAGGTTAGCTTTGCTAAGGTTTGCTGCGATGAGATTAGCTTTATCCAAGCTAGCGTTGCGAAGCTGAGCTCCGCTAAGCTGAGCTTCGCTAAGGTCGGCTTCGTTTAAATGGGTTGAAATAAGACTAGCTCCAATAAGATTAGCCGAACGAAGATTGATTTGGTTTAGGCTTGCCTCGTCGAGACAGGTGGCCTGAAGATTAACTCCGCTGAGATTAGCCTTATCGAGATAGACTTTTTTCAACAATCCATTTTCTGTGCTGCCCAATTTTGTTCGTTGAATAAATTGAATCACCTGACGAATTCTTTCATCTCCCAACTCGCGTAAGATATTTTGTGTTCTCGCTTGTGCTAACAGCCTGACGTTTTCATCTTTTGTTGTATATAGTTGCTTGTCCAAAATCAACTCTGTCATGCGGTCAAAATAGTTGTCTAGCATTGCTTGTCGCTGACGGTCATTGGCAATTTGACGATCGGTTTCACGCTCTTGTCTAGCAATTTCTTGCTCGTTCTCTCTTGCTTGTTTTGCAATATCTCTATCTTCTTGGCGATTAGCCTCGGCAATCTCTAGCTCAGTTGTTTTCTGAGTATGACTGAACCAAAGTCCTGCACCAGCTAAGGCCGCAGGAACAATTAGTAATTCCATCCAATCCCATAGAGTTTTATCTGCTAAGCCAACATTTGTGCCTATCTGTAAGGTTCGCACAATGATCCAAAAAAGTAGGGCTAACCCAGCAAGCGTTAAAATAGTAAATGGTCGTGTGGCAGAGCCTTGTTCTTTCATGAATTCTATATCCTCTCTCCTACAATAGTATAAGTTGAGTTAGTGGAACATCTCTTTTCAATTTGCTCCAAGCTACTTGAGTGTAGGTGACAATGGCATTGGCGACGTAGGTTGCGAGGTTGACGGGGACGGCATTGCCGATCATGCGTTCGCGGTTGGTTTTTGTGCCTGTCCAGATGAAGTCGGGGGGGAAGGTTTGGATGAGGCTGCGTTGATAGGTGGTGAGGGGGCGCAGTTGGTCGGTGACGGGGGCGATATGTTTTAGGGATGGGACGTTTATCTCCCCCTGCCCCACCAACGTGGCAAGCTCCCAATTGGCAAATTCGTAGTGTTCACACACCTGTTCAAAAGTCAGTCGTTCGTTTTCCATGCACCTATTGTAGTGAACTTTTCTGTATAATAAACTTCATTTGAAGCAGTTGGACGATTTATTATGGCAAAAGACGTTATTCACGAGCCTGTCAAGAATGCGCTGGAAAAGGCGGGTTGGACGATCACGGACGATCCTTACACCGTCGTCTATGCTGAATTTACGATGTACGTCGATTTGGCGGCCGAACAGTTGATTACGGCCGAGCGAGAAAACGAGAAGATCGCCGTTGAAATCAAGAGTTTTATTGGACGCTCCACCGTGCAGGATGTAAAGGAGGCATTAGGCCCCTACTTCATGTACAGAACCTATCTCGCTGAACTTGAGCCTGACAGAAAGCTGTATCTGGCGATCAGCATGAAGGCATTTCACGACATTTTCGAGCTAGATGCGGTCCAGTTGCTCGTACAACGACTTGCGATTCCCCACATTGCGGTGGATATTGCAAGCGAGGAGATTGTCGTATGGAACGATTGAAACAGTATCGCGCATTGATCAAGGAACTGCTTTTGCAACATGCGGAGCGTTTGACAGGGTACACGCAGGCAGATGTTGAGGTCGAGTTGAACTTTGATGAGGAGCGCGATCACTACATGCTGCTGCGTCTCGGTTGGACACCCAAAGGACGTTTGTTTGTGCCAACGCTTTACGCACGCATCCGCAATGGAAAGATTTGGATTGAAAACGATTGGACAGAGGCGGGATTGGCGACTGAGTTGCTAGAGCGCGGCGTTCCCGCAGAAGATGTCGTTCTCGCCTTTCACCCCCCTGAAATGCGTCCTTACACAGAGTTTGCCGTTGCTTAAAAGGGCGGCGCACTCGATCAACATCCCGCCCCTTGCAAGCGTTCAAGGCAAAACGCCAACATGTCAATTGGCTTTATTGCGGTGCAGGTTAGAAACGCGCACGGTTTTGTTAACTGTCAGACGGTTCTTCATAGCACGTTTGACAAATGGCAAGGCTCTCTCTTCCATACCCTTCGATGACAAACTGTTCTGCGGGGTCACCACAATAGAAACAAACGCCGACCCGTTCACCGATGTCTACTAAAATCTCGCCATTGTTGCAATCGTATTGCCTACCGAGCCGCAATATCTGCACGGCGAATTGTTGTGTTTTCTCGCGCCCTAACTGGTCAAAAATCCCAAATTTATCCATCAACTTCAAAACATCATTGAGCAGATAACTACCGCTATGGTTGGACATTGTTTTCTCTCCGCAATGGGTAGACTGTCTGAGGCTATCACAGTCTTTGTCATTCGATCTGCCCATTATTGGCTGGCATACCATCTGCTGTTCAGGGATAATAGCCGACATGCCAACACGAGTTTTGTTAGTCGAAGATGATAGCGCAGTTGTTGAGGGTGTGCGCCCCTTTCTTGAGTTGTCTGGTTTCGAGGTGACGGTTGCACGAGATGGGCGGGAAGGGCTGGCGCAAATCGAACGAGACCCGCCAGACATCGTTGTGATGGACGTGTTGATGCCGCACATGAACGGACGGGAGGCGTTGCGGACGTTGCGGCAGGCGAACAACTGGATTCCCGTCATTTTGCTCACGCAAGTGGTTGATGAGGCTAATCGGATTGTGGCTTTGAACGAGGGGGCAGACGACTACCTCAACAAGCCGTTTAGTTTGGGGGAATTGGTCGCACGGATTGGCGCAGTGCTACGGCGCACACGACCCAACACGCCCCCACTCAGCGCGGCCGAAAAGCTGTTTTGCGCTCACTTTCACCTCAAGCGCAAGAGCCGAAAAATCATCAAGAATACGGATGGCAGCGAAATTTCGGTCACGCCAAAGGCTTACGACCTGTTAGAGTACATGATGACGCACGCCGATGAATTGTTGACGCGAGAGCGCCTACTGGATGCGGTTTGGGACGATCTCTATCCGGGATGGACACGCACAATTGATGTGCGAATTGGCGAGTTGCGAAAGGCATTAGATGATGATGCACGATCTCCGCGCCTGATTGAGACGGTTGCGGGCAAAGGGTATCTGTTTATTGGGGAGGTCAAGAGGGAATGACACGCCGCTACACGTCTTGGATCGTTGTGCTGTTGCCAGCGGTGATTGGGTTTCTCTTGGCGGCGATTGTCCCAGAGGGGGATAAAAAAGTTGTCACGTTTGAAATTTCCCTTTGATCGCCGTTATTTCTGCAAGTGGGTTGGTTATTTCGTGCGGTTTAGCGTTGGTGTTGCAGCTGCGACGTTTTGTTGAGCGTAATCGGGATGACACGGCGCGTCAGGTGCAACAAGAAATCCTCGCCGAACGTCGTCGCTTTCTACACAATTTCGATCATCAGGTAAAGAATCGTCTGCAGGCGATTCGCGCCCAGATCGAAATACTTGAGAAAAGCGACTCGCCCCCAGAGACGGTGCAGTTAATCGAGCGCGAGATATTGCGGCTCAATGATTTGGTCGTCAACTTACGCAAGGTGAGTGGTTTGGCGACTCGGCCGATAGAGAATCGGCGCATCGATCTCAATTTATTGTTGCCTGAAGTGTGGGAATTTGCGCGTGAGAAAGATAGTGATGAGACGCGGATATGGACATTTGAGGTTCCCCCGATGCTGCCATTTTTGCAGGGGGATTGGGAGTTGCTGTTTCTCGCGCTGTATAACCTGTTGGAAAATGCGGTTAAGTTTACGGCGGCGGGTGACACGATTCGCTGTCGCGCAACGGAACAGGGGCGGGATGTCGTGATCGAAATTGCGGATAGTGGGATTGGTATTGAATCGGCCGAACTCGACAACATTTGGGGGGAACTGTACCGTACAGAGGCGGTTCGCGCCGTACCGGGCAGCGGTCTTGGGCTTGCCCTTGTTCGCACCATCGTCGAACGCCATGTTGGAACGGTGAGTGTCACCAGTCGCCCCAATGACGGCAGCACGTTTGTGTTGACATTTCCCGTGCGCTAAATCTGTTACAACATCGTTACATCGCTGTCATCTGTTCCGATCATCTTTTTTGTATCCTAATACACGTAAACGCAATTTCAAAATGGAGTTACAAAATGCAAAACAAAACTGTTTGGAAATTATTGATGATTTTGAGTGTGAGCGTGCTGACTGGTTGTGGAATTAGGATCAGAGTCGAAGATGCTTCGGAAGGTGCGCCCGTTGCGGTCGTGCCAACTGAAACGCCGCAACAGCTAATCGCTCTGGCAACACAAGTGAACGTAGCAAACAACTTGTGTAGTCAAATAGTTATTTCAAGCCCTCGCATAATTGATGTAAACGTTCCGAACAATGCCCCCGAATTTGAAGGGTTCACCATATCTATACAGGCTCCACCTGAGACAGATTTGCAGATATTAGGCTATGGGTCAGAAGTACTTGTAAATGACAAAAAGGTTGAGTACGGGCAAGATTTTGAAACATATCATGGTCAGATTATCCCAGATAGCTCCCCTAAAGTATTAGATTGGATTTCTCGAACAACGCGAGAACAAATTGCAGTGGCTGTGGAAGAGAATACAGATGAGATCATACATCGGTACACATTTCATCTTACCTCAGAAGGGAAGGAAACTTATTGTAAACCGTCATTTGATGTAATACACAGAGTTATCGATATTGCTAACTACCCATAGTGACATATTCTCACAACTGATGGATAGCATTGGTAGGTGATGGATATCTAACTAACCCCTTGGAAACATGTATCGTAGAGAAAGTCGTTTTGATATATTTTCAAGCCGTTTGCCCTGATTGTTTGTGGGCAAGCGGCTTTTTGATTTGGGTGGCGGCTTTTGGTGTTGGGGGTGTTAGCGAACGGAATAGAGAGGGGCAGTTGTCGGGATAGGCGCGTTTGCGGCGAGGGAGAGTTTGCCTTTTGGAATCCAAAATGGGGGTTGGATGATGTCGCCAAGAGAAGATTTGGGGTCGTAGGTGTAGAGGAGAATATCGGCCGAATCTCGATAACGATAGCGCAGGGCTTGAAAAAGTAGGTGGGCGGATTCGGCCGATATTGAGCGTCACGGTTGCCTCATCGCACGCGACCGTTGTGACCTCATGTTCATCTGTCTCGGCAAACTGCTCGCAGAGATTTTCGACACCATATGTCGCAAGGTCTAAATAGGGGACATTTGTGCTTGTTGGTTCAATGACATAATCTCGGTTGCCGCCCATGAGTTCACCTGTCCATGTCCAGCGTCGTTGTGACGGTCGCCACTGGATGTCCTCTGGTGGGTTCCAATCTATGTTGGTCGCTGGCTCTAAGCCATCTGGTAATTGTTGGGTCACAGTCACAGTGCGCGTGTGGGCTTCATCATTGTGGAGGATGATCTGCTGTGTCACCGCCATGTTGGGTGCCGCGAAGGTCGGCAGATGTTGGGTCAGGGCGGGTAAACGTGGGTCAGGCTGGTGACGGCTGTTAGCTGGGAGTGAGATGTCTAGTGGTGGCAGTGTGTGTGTGTCGGCCGATACAATCACGACCTCTGCCGCCCCCTCAGCACGGGCAACTGTTGTAACAATGCCCGTGCTGAGGTGTGCAAGCATGACGAACAAGACAATGGCTCCCAGCAAGTGTCCGTTCGTTGTGGTGGGTGTTCCCATGTCGTCAAATGGGTCACGGGATCCCACCTCTAAAATAAAAACACAATCTGCCACCCAATCCGCACCATCAGCAAAATGGCAAACGCAGCTAGTGGCGACATGATGACGACAAAGACAATCCATGCCATCACCTGCACCATCTTTTCCGCACTGCGACTCGTCAAAGCACGGATCAAAAATGCCTTGAAAATAATCAGCAGCGGGACGTTGTACTTATCCAGTTCGTTCATAGCGG
>CAYMGE010000142.1:0-11941 GCA_964389925.1 uncultured Ardenticatenaceae bacterium | reverse complement strand
GGGTTATGGAACTTACTGCGTTCTGCTTTCGAGAAATCGTAGTTGTTTTTCATATAACGATCTTCGTAATCGCTATGCTCATCATCATAGAGCGAGAGTTGATTCGCATCACGAAACACAGTTGCCGCTGATTGAAATGCCACGTTATGTTTAACAACGTTACGTCTGGCTTTCGCTGGATCCCACTGAAAATGATAATTCATGCTGATAGGCAGTATAGAGCATCAGCTTACGTTATCCAATAATAGATGACGGCAACCGCGACGCATGAAACATGCCTATCAATCATGTAATGTTATTCGGCCGACTCCTCACGCAACATCGCCAAGTAGAAGGCGCAAGATGTCAGAGCAAAGCAAATCAGCAAACCCCCTCGAAATCGAAAAGGCTCCCAACACGCTGTTTGGCATCTGGTTAGCCGTCTGGTTAACCGTCACTGTTGCCGTAGACAGTTGGGCATGGGGGATAATGGCTGCGTGCTTGTTCACGTTGTTGATCTTGTCTGTCTGGCAAGGCTGGTTGCAAGTTGGTTTACGCTGGTTGTGGCTGGGCATCAAGTACGTCGCTCTTGCTGCCTTGCCAGATAGGAGCATGGCATCGGCCGATGCCACAATATCAACCGCCTACGACCTTGTGCTTGGAATCGCTCCAGAGACAGGGGAAACGATCACCGTCAATTTGTTGAAAACAGGTCACTGGGTGATCGTGGGGACAACAGGCTCTGGCAAAACACGTTTCACGCAAAACTTGATCTACCAAATGGCGAAGAACCAGTCACCAGAGCAGCTCAACTTGCTCATCATGGATGGAAAAGGGCTGTCGTTTTTGATCTGGGATCAACTGCCACATGCTGTCCGACCTGTATCACGCACGCACAAAGCGATTGAGGCATCGTTACGTTTTGTCGTTGAGGAGATGGAGCGGCGCAATCAGCTCATGTCTGCGCTTGGACATTCTGGACGTGTTTGCGAAAACATTGCCGATTATGCCGAAATCACGGGCGAAAAACTGCCAATAATCATTGTATACATCGACGAAAAGGCAGAGGGCATTGCACCAAAGAGTGATGCAGATGGCATGGTGACAACATTGGCTCGACTTGGGCGTTCTGCTGGCATTGTGTTGATGTGTGCAACGCAAACGCCCTATGTTGAGAATATCAACGGTGAATTATCGAGCAATTCAGCAACAAAAGTCGCATTCCATATCGCGGACAAGCGTGTGAAGGGTGTTGTCGCCCAAATACCCGCTGAATTTCATCCGCGCATGTTGCCAAAACCCGGCCTTGCCTACATCTACTCCCCGCAGATCGGTCACACGATGTTTCAAGCACCATACATCAAGAATTGTGAGCTTGAGAGGCTGGCAAAACAACTTGGTGAAGAAACGGCACCTGATCGTTGGCAAGCTATCAAAGACGAGCAGGCGCAAGCCGAGCGTGTTGAGCAACTAAAAATGTCTAACAGCGCAATGAAGGCATGGTCTAATTATGACAAGGCGACGAAGATGCTCCGTCTACAGGCGTTTGTGACCAGAATCGGCCGAATGCCACGCAATCAAGAGCTTGTCAAGCAATTTGGCATGACACGCCAAACTGCGACTAAGTGGCTCAAGAAAATCCCGTCTGAGTGGCTTGAATAAGAAGGGGAAAGCAAAATGGTGTATTTCCTTCCTCTTTATCCTGAGATTTAACCGTAAATTACGCTTTACCTGCTGCCCGCCCAAAATACCATGCAAATGGCAATCAAATTAGCACAGGCTTGGACACCATTTATTTTATTGGTGCTCTCACCGATTATTTTTTGGGTCATTTCACGATTCTATCGGCCGCTCAAACAATTTCGCCCACTCGCTATTTTTGCGTTCTTTTTCTTATCGCTCCCATCGACATTGTTGCTCATTTTGACCGCATTTCAAATCTCAGCCGCCACCACTGCAGTCGATGGCACGCCTGTTGCATCGGTCAATCTAAACATCAATGCGCTCCCTGACCAAGCACGACCTTATCTCGCAAAAGTCGAACATTACGCCAGCACAGTTGGACTGGATTACCCGCTTGCCCTAGCCGTCATCGAGCAGGAAAGTGTGTTTAACCCCAATGTGTGTTCACACGCTGGCGCATGTGGCTTGATGCAATTGATGCCAGCAACAGCGAATGCGCTTGGTGTAACAGACCGCTTCGACATTGACCAAAACCTCGAAGCTGGCACACGCCATCTACAAGCGTTGATTAACCGTTACTCGCGCATCAAACCATCACAAGCAGTACCGTTTGCCTTAGCTGCATACAACGCTGGTGAGCCAGCCGTTGATCGTTGCAACTGCTGGAATCCATACGCTGAGACAGCCGACTATGTGCCAGCCGTGTTGAGCCGCTATGCACGATTGAAGATGTCGCCAATTTATGCTGGCGAATTCATTGTCACAAATGGCAACCTGCACGGTGGTGATCCGTGGCTGCGAGATCAAAAGAAATGGCCTGGTGTGGACATTGCGGCCGATTGTGGGGATGCACTGTACGCACCAATTTCAGGCACTGTGACTGCCAATGGATTCGACGGCTACTTCGGCACGTATGGGTACAACAACTCTTTCATGATCATTGAGAATGGGGAGCTATCCGTCATGTTGATGCACGGTGATTACATCGTTGAAGTGGCGCAATACGTGCAGGCAGGTGCGTCCATCGGCACGGAAGATAGCCAAGGAAACAGCACGGGTTGTCACACCCATCTCGCAGTCCGTGTACACGATGTGCCTGTTAATTCGTTACTCAAGGCTGGAGAGTCAATGAAGTGATTGCTAACTTTGTTGTCTCGCTTCCATAGATAGCGACACATGGCCAATGGGAGGGTGCATTTAAGGTAGTGGTTAGACGTTAACTGAGGGGCAGTTATCGGTCAATCCCGCTTGTAGTGTCAACAATGTCTCTCACTGCCATAGGTAACAGAGTCCTAGTACAGCACGGCGTAAGTATCTGACCTGTTCTCTAATAGCGTGCCACTCTGGATAATGACGAGAACAATATGTCAATTATCTACGCCGCAGTGTACTAGTACACAAGGGCGTAAATAACAGTACAGTAAATTTTGTGCGAAGTACTCGAAATGGACTGGCGATGAAGCCTAAAAAACTGTATCACAACTTACGCCTTAGTGTACTAGTTTAGTCATCCGTTGAATGTTTGAGAAAGGCGTTCCGCATCAAGGATTGTGCCGAGAATGCGCTGTAATCGGCGATAGAGGCCACAGTTGCATTAATCATGGAACCTGTCTAACCGATCCCAGATGCGTTTTAGATAACAGCACTGGCACACGCCAGACAATGCGCTCCGTCAGGGTTAGCGTCGGGGTCGCCGCTGACATCATTAACGACACGTCTTCGTGTAGCCATCGACGGACTTGTTTGCGTGCGGTTTCGGCCGAAACCTGAATATCCACTGTTTGATCCACATGAATATGAACAACCCCTGTTTCTGGAATGCTGATTTGGTCGAGGATGACAGTCATAGAGATATTATAGCAGGTTGTCGTTTCAGAGATGTTGGGTGATAACAATTCTGTTCCGTGATTTCAACTGCTCTGAAACGGCGTTTTGGCTGTGATTTTACGTCGCTTAAGATAAGCAGCGTTAGCGGAAGGGATGGTGGCTTCAACATAGCAAATTAGCGGAAGCCATCATGTCATTGGACAATGGCGATTTTTCGACCGAAAAATCATCCCACGAAAGCGCCAGAATCAACCCCACCTCACAACCAAATCACCATCCCCTGATTATCTAACGCTTGCCACGCTGATTCAAAAGATGAGAGTGGGAGAACCAATGGTTTGTCAAGCGTCGGGTCAAGAAATATCAATTCAGTTGTCGTGACAGCAACGAGGGCAATTGCATGAACACCACGCCGACCGTGTGGCAAGTCGCTGGCTTACAAAAAAATGATGACAGGCCACTCATTTTCTAAAAACGGGTGTAATCGACCGATTGTCGCGTTTTCAAGCCACAGCGCATGATGCCCCAGTGTGAGACCAGAATAGAACGGGGGCAACCCCCAGCCAACAGATAGCAGTTACCTATACTTGCCGACAAGATCACCTATTAGCACTAAGAAATAATCGTCTCACGATTGCCCACGCTGTTTGTTCTGGCCTTATGATTCCTTTCCACCAGCAAACTGAACTATATCGTCTAGAGACTTGCGGTTTTGATCCCCTTTAAGTAGCTAACAAAATCAACCGCCCACCGACACCCAACATCGATCAATTGCGCCGCCGCCCTCTCCGATTGTGGCGGTCTTGGCACGTTTAATCGGCGAGAGTTCTCACTGAAAAGCGCGTTATAGAAATCGTTCCAGCCCCAGTAGGGTGCAGGAGGAAATGCGCCAGAGTGGTCGATAAACACAATGATCGATGCCATTTGGGTCATTGACTGTTGCGTCAATCCCGCTGCTGCAGCGAAACTGCCAAAATCTAAAAGTCGTTCCTTGAGAACCGCCAGCAGATCGGCGTGTAGCTGCTCCTCGCTGCGATCTTTCAACTCGTCCGTCGTCTTCCAACCACCGACCACCAACACACCGCGATACGTTGTCGTCCAACTCCCCCGCTTTGCCCACTCATCTCGCACAGTGATGGTGTCTTTATATTTGGCAAAACTGTAGGCGGGATCAAACACCCCTAAATGGTCAAACAAGAGCGTATTCATCATGGCTGAGTTGTCGGCAGCACCAACGGGCTTGCCACCAACTGCCCACAATCGTGGCGACTTACCTCTGCGATAGGCGATTTTCGTGGACAATGTCGCATCCAGCCCGTGACCACACGACACCCATTTGTCGTTTTGTGGATTGTAAACCCAATCTTGCGGCGGATCGCCATCGCCACCGCGCAAGATGACGAGTAGTCCATCAACAGTCGTTGCCGTTCCGTTTGCCAGCAGTGACCGTTTATCACCATCAACTGCGTCTGCCATTTTCATATTGACAAGGCCGCCGGGGCCGTAGTAGAACAGGTCGCCCTGCCCCGTCGCAACGTCTACTGCATACAATCCATTCTTCGCCGAAATGAACCGCCGCCCCGTGACCCAGCTAAGTGCTGGCTCTGGGTGCAAGTTGCCTTGCGGATCGATTGAGTAGGCGTGCCGCCCTTTGATAACCAATGGACGCTGACCAATCGTAAACAGCTTTGGTACCGTTGCATCCCATGCGGGGACCATGACAATTTGACCCTGCACTTTCTTAACAGACCCATGGAAATTATCGACGGTAATGGACGCTGTTTGCCGTGTCTGTAAATCGTATACAGAAATATGATTTCCAGCCGTGGCTCCGGCGGTGTTGGTAACCCGATAGCCGACCATCAGCTTGCGTTTGTCTGGCGACAGCGCAATGCCTTGCAAGAAGTTACGGGAATCATCTTTTCTACTCCTTCTATACATATCAAATCCACCATGCTTATCGGAGGAGCTATACTCACCAATTTGGTTATTGGATCGAGAGTAATCGTATAAACTGTAGAACTTTGTAGGCCCGTAGCTGCTGACGCTATCGACCTCAACAAATGTCCCCCCAGTCGGTGCAAAGGCAAGCGCGTATTGCAGTGACTTTCGACCAAAGCCATCTCCTGTATATTGCATATTACCTGCATAACGAAGTTCCGTTTTTGCCCCTGCAAATGCACCCGCCCAAATGAATTCCGTCTTTCGAATGGCTACCAGAAGATCATTTGCATTATCCATTACCAGCGTAGCCACGTTTCCCTCAACGTCTTGTGAATGGACAGGGTGTTCTACTAGGGTAGGTGTCGAATTGATATTCTGGGAGGCAGTTGCGATATCCCATATATGTATCTGCGAGTCGCCACTGTTCGTCACAACGTAGTTATCCGTCATTGGAAAGAGCAGGTGTTTTACGCCCTTTGTGGCAAGGCTGGCGACAATTGTCCCGCGCTCCAAGTTCCAAACGTCAACCGTGTCGATTTGAAACCGTTGGGTCGCACAAAACCTGCCAGATGGGCTGATCGCAATTGCTCTGACACCCGCGGCATAAGTAAATTGCTCAGTTACGTGCGCTGGCAACTCACACTCATGATCGGCCGTCTTGTCACGAAGGTCAAGCCGCACAATTCGGCCTTTTTTGATGCAGCCAAATGTGGCAACCGCGTAGTTGCCATCAGGTGTCACATCTAGAAACAGTTCATTGTTTTCCACGTTGCCTTTCTCACCTGTTGCCAGATACGCATTATTTGGATCTAACGTTATTGAGAAGGCTGCACTGTTCAAGTTGTCAAGACGATACGCTCGAATCTCCTTTTTAGGAAATGCAATTGTGTAAAGAAACTCATTGGCGAGACGGGGTGTGGCAATCGGCGTGCCGATTAACCGACCGTCCAAACCGTAAGTTGCAACCTCATACGAATGCGGCATCTCGATTAGGGCGCAGAACCCTTTTTCATGCGGCACAACATTGCGGAACTGCACCGCTCCCGCTGGTTTGTAAATGGTTTTTTTGAATTTGACCCCTTCACCGCTTTCGTCGTTTATGCCAACGTCGGCAAGCCAAATTTTATCGGCCGAACACAATGCCAACACCCCCTTATTCGACTGCGTATCTTCCGCATAACAGACCCCTAGCACCGCTTCTTTTTTTGCAACGGGGAGCTTGCCGATGACCGACTTCCAAGTGCGGATTGCGAAATCCCCTTCTGGTGACAGGGGGTAGCTGTGAACACCATAGGTCACTGACAAGCGTGCGACAGGTGGCACAGTTGTCAGTGGAACAGGGAGGGTGTAGTTCGCGTGCCAAGCGCCTTTGGGCTTATCGGCCGAACCTGCGATTTGATGATGCACATCCCCCTTGCCGCGCACATTTTGCACGTCTAACATCGCTTGGCTCACATTCCAAACGGCACAGTCAACGGTCACTTCTCCATACGGCAACGCCTCTATTGGTGAGATTTCGACATACCCGTACTCATCAGCCGTTATCGGATCGAAAGTCAGCGTGCGTGTCACGGTCACATTTTCATTTGCCGTGAGCGCAACGGTGACTTCGAGTTCATAGACCTGTGTAGACATCACCCACACCTCAACATAGCCGACTGACAGCGGGTACTTGCTGCGAGCATCTGTACTCAGCGTTAACTCGTTCTCGTCGTTTGGCAGTAGCCCTTTCAGTGTTCCCTGAATGCCATGATCAACGCGCCAGCTAATTTTGACGCGACTTCCGCGTTTCAGCGCGGTCGGTGCAGGTGCGTCGGATGTTAGGCTGACTTTCGGCTGTGGGAGCGGCTTGTTTGCCATTGGGCTGCCGCTCGGTGCCACCCCGACAGGGACGGTTCCTGCTTGCTCATAGTGCAGACGACCGCGCACGCGCCTCAGCGACCCATAGCTGACGGAAGAGATCGTTAGCTTGGCAACCTGCACGGGAATGACCATCACAACGCTCTTTTTTGGCGTTGGATTGGTCAGGTCAACCCAAAGGTTATAGGGATCGCTTTGTGCGCCAACTGATTTGGCCTCCCACCCTTGCACATCTCGACCGTTCTCATCCTTGAGCGTAATGATGCCTTTGAGCGAACTGCTCGCACTCTTCTTTGTCCGCAACTTCTCTGGCAAAATCTGTAGGGGCAACAAGAAGCGGATCGTCGTTGTCTTGGCTGTGCTTTTTGGTGCGCCGCTTAATGTCAATGCAAGCGCATTTGTTACGATGTTGAGGGGTGCAACTGTTTGTGTCATTTTGAGTTCTCCGTGATTAAGCGGCAAGCTGCCACAGGCGCATACGATATGCGGCTGACCAACTCGCACCGAGTTGGCCGATCAGGTAGCTGGCGGGTTGTCCGCTCTGTTTTTCAAGCGGCACATGGGCGTGTTGTGCGTTGGCTATAAAAAGGGCGTTGTAAAAGTTCAGCCATGCAACGTTTGTCAAATTTTGGTCATCAACGATTCCGCAGTGGTCAAGAAACGCAATCACCGCGCCAAGCTCGATATAGGCATCCCCAGAGGCCACTTGCTCGAACGCGCTGTAGTTGCTCACACGTTGTTGAATGATTGCAACCAGCTCTTTGTGCAGTTCATCTGCGCTTTTTCCGTTTAGTTCGGCCGATCCCTTCCACCCACCAAACGCCAACACCCCTGCGGCCGACTCATACCAGCGGCTGAGATCGCGCTTGTGCATCAGCAGCAGACGACCTTCGACAACGATGGCGCGTTCTGCACCGTAATCGGGCTGATAGTTGGGCGCAACCGTTTTGAGAGGGGGCAATTCGGCCGATGGCCCCTGAAACAGCCAACTCCCCTTCCACCCAGCGGGCAGCGGAATCGGCATTTTGGGTGACACAATTTTTGGCGCACTATTGGCGGGCGCACCGTGTGTGAGGATGGGCGCAGCCCGAAACGATAGCTCCATATTTTCCCGCGCCCGATCCAGATACACCTTTGGCACAGACACGCGCTCTGACGGCACAATGCCCGACGTTGCGCTCACCTCTCCATGCGGATCCATCAACAGCGTCACCATCTGCCACGATTTTTGTGGATTAAAACCGACCCGCACCGCCTCTTTGTCAGGGGCAGCATTGAGCAGATAGTGCGATTGATCGGTAAAGTCAGCGGGTTGACGCACCGCCACAATTTGCCCCATCCCTTCCGCACCGCTTGGATTTGCACCCCGCTTGAAATATCCAACCAGCCCATCCGCGACATACGGCGCATGACCAAGCTGGACGGGCAGATTGAGCGTGTCCAGCAGAGACGTGACCCCATTACTCAAATCATCTTTGCGCGGATCGTGCCATTCCTCGCCAAATAGCTCTAACCCAACCTGTGCATTGACCAACGCGAGCGGCCGACCGCTCATCTGGAACCGTTTATCGGTTGTCGCTGGACGTGTCGTTGCCAGCGCGTCATCGATCAACGCCAGCAACGCTTGCAGTTTGACCTGTTTCTGTGGTTGCTTCACAATGAGCGCATCGGCAAAGGCTCGCAGCGTCGTATCGACAATCACCTCGGCCGTTGACGCGGTAGACGGCTTGCCCTTTTGCAGACATTCCCAGCGGACTGAACACCCGCCCACATTTTCGATCAACACCAACTCACCGAGCAGATTTCCCGCCGCATCGCATAGCGTCAACGCTTGATCCAAAAAATTGTGATACACCCAGCCGCAAAGCGGGTCTGAGTTGACGTGTCCGCCGCTCGTCTTGCTAAAGTCACGGGCGACGAGTTCAAAGTTGAGTCGCGCCGGTTGCAACACTCTGGGCGGCTGCGCCACGCGCAGATTTGAACCATCGTCGGGCCAATGGGTGTGTGGGCTGTTGTGAATCCCAGACGACTTGCCCTCCGCTGAACCACCCAACAAATCGAGCCACTGCCCAAAATCATCGACAATCCACAATGCCTCAACGCGGAATGAGCCGCCTCGCAACAGATGAAATGGCGTTGTCTTTGCAAGCACAGGCGGGGTCAGGCCGAGTGGTTCAAACGGACGCGCACCATCTCCAACAGAAATTGGTTGAAAAATACCGTCTTGATGAACCGCTTTGTCGTTGAACAGCTTGGAGCCACCGTCCTCTGCCTTGCCGTCGATCAGCCATGGGTAGGCGGTGTTGGGTTTCATGCGCGGCAGCAGCACATCACGCCCCACCAAGCGTTGATGAAAACCCGTCAACGCCTGTCCAATCAACCCACCTTCTGTTAAGGCCGTCAAAGAGCTGTCCCACTGATGGGCATAGTTGCTGAGGATTTTTGCAACTTGCGGATCAAATGCGGCACCGTCGTTCAAGAGCTTCTTTAGCTCGTCGATTGGGTCGGTGAAGACACGCCCACTCTGCGGTGACATGAGGCTGCGCCCTTCAAACACGATGCCCTTAGCCGCATCGCCGCCCGCCGCACGATAATCCATGCTGGTGGGGTCGAGCTTCCAGTTGATAAGCCCTTGTTCGATGTCGGGATACCACGTGATGCGCCAATCCATATACAACGGACTCCACGGCTGTTTGAGCCAGAGTGACCCCAATTGTGCAAACGAGAAAAATGAGGGTGGTTGCGGCTCGATTTGTAATAGAGTTGACTCGCCCGCACGCCCTAAATTGGGTTGACTGTCGCGCAATCGGCCGATCCAACGCCCCCACGTTGCCGCATCCCCCCCTAACCCACCTTTGGGAACGCTTTCCACAGCGAGCGCGTGGAGCGTCTCTTCAACTAAAACCGCCTCCTTGAGCAACGCGACCCCCATCGCCCCGACTGCCTGTTTCTCCAACCCATGCAAAATTGGCGTTAGGGTGGCGGGTTCGGCCGAATTGACGGGGATTTTTTGGATATGGTCGTCCACTTTCAACGAGAGCGCGTTGATCTGTTCGGGGTTCGGCCGACAAACGAGCGGGGACGGAAATGTATATTTGCTCAAGCTGCCCGCATTTTGAATGACGATGACCGGGTCGGTCGGTTCCCAAAAACGGTCAGCACTTTCCTGTAGCAGTTCCATTCCAATCGGCTTCAGTGCGCCGCGTAATGTGGTGGCGGCGGCCTGTGCCTTTTTTCTTTTGGTCGACAGCATTTGCCGCTGTTTCTGGAGTTCCCCTGCCAGCGTGGTCAACGCCGTTTCCAAAGCTGAATCAGTGGGTGTTTTGACAAGCCGCCACCAGCGCGGGTAGAACGATTGCTGTAGCCCTGCAATTTGTCGTGCGATGGCGTTGACCTCCCCTTGCAACAAATTGAGCTTTTCGAGTTGATCGTAGAGGGGTTCGAGAACGGCTGGAGGCGGTGCGTCGGTCGGCTTGTGGTCGGCTCCCTTGAGCAGCAGGGTGGAGGGGTCGCGCTGTTGGGCGCGAATCCGCCAGCGAATCCCCGCATCGACAGGCGCAAACCAGCTTTTATGCACTTTTTGTTCGCGTGGGGCTTCTTTCCAGCTTTCGATCAGCGAACGCGGCTGTTTGTAGAGAACGGCTTCCAGTGCCTTCCACATCTCAGCATTGTCTGTATCGTCCGCCGCAGTTGCATTGTCGGAGATGAGGGCGATCAGCGCATCGGCCGAATTATTGCCAATGCCGATGTTTAACGTGGGTGGTGCGATTCCCTTTGACGAGTGAGCATAGGGTGATCCCGGGTAGCCCAGCAGTGAGCCAAGATAATTTTTTTGCTCAAAATAGTTGACGTGCGCCACAACACCATGGAACAGCGAACGCCTTGACAGCAAATCAGCGGGCAGCTTGGCCTCGGTCTGTTTTAAGGTCGCTTGCTCATGCTTGTTCGACTGTCTGCCAGCACCAGAAATAGGGGGCAACGCAACGCCCTCCCACTGCCAATCTAGCGCACGCAAGACGGCGACCTTCTCCCCCTGTTGCAACGCCGATTTTTCTAGGTGATTTCGCACAAAGGCGAGCGGCTCATTTGCTGTAGAGGGCGTGCGATACCAACCCAAGACGATATAGCTGAACACCATACCATCCGTCAGCGTCGGATCGATCTTGTCATTTTTGCGGAAATCAGCCAAGTCGTCATGGAACGAAAGGACGTTCCGATTGTCCGACACAAAGGCGGCAAACGTGGGAGAACCCGTATAGCGTGTGCCGACGGCGGTTAGTTTGACCGTTTTAGCGGGCTGTTGAGGGGTCGAATGGGTCAAGGGGAACGGCTGCGCGTGTCCCATCTGGTTATAGGTCAGGTAGTTTCCGTCTGCGGCAGGGGCAACGATCTCACTACCCGCCTTCGCGTCAGGCGCGGCAAATCCCGCTGGCTTGATCGACACATCGCTTTCGATCAGCCACGCATGGGCAGTCGGCGACTGCGCGAGATGGCGGGTGAGCCGCACAACCAGCCACTTTTCGGGCAGCGGTGGAAACGCCAACGCGCCGTCCGTTGCACCATGCGCGTGTCTCATGCCCGGTGGCAACACCCAACTGAAAACTCTGGAAAAGTAGAGTGTGACAAAAAAGGAAAAATGTGAGAAAGT
>CAYMGE010000141.1:0-12079 GCA_964389925.1 uncultured Ardenticatenaceae bacterium | reverse complement strand
GTTTACCCGTTTAATTTTTTAATGTTCAACAATTCCCGAAACAACCACCCCGAAGCATGGATTCCTGCATACGCTGGAATGACACCCTCAAAGTATTTGAAACACACCTGTTTGATATGTTCCTCACTTCGCAACTGCGGAACTCTTAATTATGACTGACTTGATCATTACGACAGATCGCTCCAAAATAGACAGCCTGCAAATCCATGACTTTCTCACCAATCATGCTTACTGGTGTCGCAACATCTCGCTGGAGACAGTGCGGCGGTCAATGCAGAATTCGCTCTGCTTTGCTATGTTGCGGGGGAAGAAGGTCGTTGCATTTGCGCGAGTGATTACGGATAGAGCGACGTTTGCTTATTTGGCTGACGTGTTTGTGATTTCGGCCGAGCGCGGCAAAGGACTCAGCAAGCATCTCATGACCGCTATCCTAGACCATCCCGATCTACAAGGTTTACGCAATTGGACGTTGTTTACTCGGGACGCACACGGGCTGTACGAGCAGTTTGGGTTTGTCACGTCGCCAAAACCAGAGCGATTTATGTCACGCTCTGATTTTCAAGGCTATCCAGTTCAAACAGTGCTGGTTTAACGTTGCACAGGCATCTCTGCCCGTGAGCGAATTGACGGTACATCTTTATACCATGAAAAAAATTAGCCTCATCATTCAAGCCACTTTTTATATTGCGGCAGGCATCAACCACTTTCGGATGCCGCGCTTCTATTTGCGGATCATTCCACCACAGTTGCCCTATCCTAGGATGCTCAACAGCGTGAGCGGGAGTGCCGAGATTGTGCTGGGTCTATTGTTGTTGCCAAGGCGCACACGCTCATTGGCGGCAAAAGGGATCGTGGCACTGCTAGTTGCCGTCTATCCAGCCAATATCTATCACTTTTTATCGGGGGGCGCAGGAATGAAAGTGCCGCAGTGGGCGTTGCTAGTGCGGCTGCCACTGCAATTTGTGCTAATGGCGTGGGCGTGGTGGCATGTGTCTGAATAGGGTTCTCGGCCGAAAACCCTACTCAAACCATCCCTATCGTTTAGCGTACAATTGCTATACCGGGGACATCTAACTCGGCTTCACGGAACGCTTCAAGCGACTCTTTTTCTTTTTTCTTTTTGATATAAGCAACTGCTTCTATTTCGACCAGTGCGCCAAGCGGTAAATCGCGCACGGCAACTGCCGAGCGTGCCGGCTTCGAGTCGCTAAAATAGACTTCATACACGGCGTTCACCGCTTTGTAGTCGGCAATATCTGCGAGGAAAACGGTTGTTTTGACAACATTTTCAAGGTTACTGCCACCCGCTTGTAAGACGGCATCGAGATTTTTGAGAACTTGATGCGCCTGAATCTGCACATCTCCCTCCACCATCTGCATCGTTTCGGGGTCAAGCGCGATTTGGCCTGACGTAAAGAGAAAATCGCCAATTTTGACGGCTTGTGAATAGGGGCCGACCGCTTTTGGCGCGGCATCCGTATGAATGATTTCTTTTTTCATAGGCTCTCCATTTTAGAGTAGTCACTTGCTACGTTAAAATCTCCTGTTATGGGTAGAAGTATAGCATGGATATGGGTTTGTTTGCTCCTCCTAACCAGTTGTATCAGGCGAGATATACCCGTTGTCGATAATTTAGAGGTCGTGCGTTCAGTTGCGACCGAGACGTTGCCACCTCCCGCAGTTACTTTTTCCACACGTACACCACTAGCAGAAGCTATTCGGCCGACAGCTTCCCCACCAAATGCAACCCCGCCACCACCTATAGAAGAGTCAGCACCATCAATTGTCAATGAACAGCTTTTAGCCACTTCGCCCAACGGGATTGAGGTGGAAGCCTATCGAGTCGGAACGGGCGCGTTCAAAGTTGTTTTGATCGGAGACCGCCAACCGTTGGTGGCGCAACTTTATCGACATTTTGAGACGTATCCCGAAGCGATTCCCGCGCCGTTGAGCGTTTGGTTTGTGCCTGATGTCAATCCAGATGGCGTGCATGACGTGATTCGAGATGCAGACGCGGGGTTTGATGGATGCGAGCGCAACGAGGGCAGGGGAAAGGCGTGGCTCTCGGCCGAAGCCCGCGCCCTCCGCACGTTCCTCAACGATGCTGTCTTCGTGGCATTCTACGAAAACGCGCCCCAAAATGTCATTCACTATGATTCTTGTGGACAAAACCCGCTCGCACAGCAAATGGTTACCCAGTTAATCAGCGATTATGCAGCTAGTGAAGTCAACATTACTCAAAGTCGTTTACCGCGTACCGTTGGGCATTTCATTGACTACTTGGCGGCACACGGAACGGCAGCGGTGACGTTGGGCATCAAGGACACCGCGACTGAAGCGCACCCAATGGCGACGGCAACCTTTTTGCAGCGATTGGCTCAGGAATTTTTAGAGGGAGAGACGGTTTGGCTGCAAGAGACCGCACTGAATGTGTGGCGTTTCTCGGCCGACACGCTCATCCACCCGCTCGCTGTCACAGAGCTAAACGGGACAACCTATGTGCTGGACAGTGGACGTATTTTGGCGATTGAGGCGGATGGCGTGGTTCGGCCGGTTCTGCGTGAAGGCGATGATGTTGAAACAGTGCGCGTTTTGGGCTTGCTCGATTTAGCAGATGATGGCACAGATTTGCTGGCATTAGATCGGGCGGGGGATGTCTACCGGTTTGCAGAAGGCGCGTGGTCGGTGGAGCGGTATGATCGGCCGATACGCGACCGCTCGGCACACTATTACGTCGCACTGGCGGCGGCCGACGGGATGCGCCGCAACCTGATCGAAACAAGCGCACCGCTGCTTTTACGCTACGGAAGTGAGGACGTGAAGCGCAGCAATTTGCCACTAGATGTGTACCCGGTCGATGTCGCGGTCGCGTGGGAAGGGGACGCAAAGCGGAGCTATGTGTTGGTGCAGGAAAAGCAGTCGCCCTACGGGTCAATCGTGCGCTTTGAGAATGGCGTTGAGCGTGGCGCAATCACGCTAGAAGAACCGCTCGTACAGCCGCGCCAAATTGCGGCCGATGAGACACACCTGATCGTGACCGACTTAGACGGGCGACGAATTCGTTTGATTGGGCGCGATTCACAGGTGGAGATGACGCGCTTGCGGTTTGTGGATAATCGGCCGATAACTACCCTAACCGCCTCTCCCACGCTGCTTTTCGCTGGGCGTGACGCGCTCTATCGCATGACCGACAACCCAAGCCAACGCGCTTTGGCGACAGAAAATCTGCGCGTCACCAACAAATCACACGACACGAACACACTGACCCAACTGACAAATTTCAACATTCCAATCGGAATCCCAACATTTATCCAGCGCGATTATCAGCTTGCTGGTGCGCCACGTCACTATCGGCTAGGCGTGCATCAAGGATTTGACTTCTACTGGCAGCGTGGAAGCCAGATTAAAGCCGCCGCGAGCGGAACCATCATTCGCGCAGACTGGGCGTATGAAAAGCCCTATCCACAACTGTTTGATCTTTGGCGTGGTCAATCGTATGAACTGGGCTACACGAGTGAGGAGGCAAACGACTTTTTTCGTGGTCGGCAGGTCTGGATCGGTCATGGCAATGGCGTTGTGACGCGCTATGTGCATCTCAGTTCGATTGACCCAGCAGTACAGGTCGGTGCGTGGGTTGAGGCGGAGCAGGTCATTGCGCGGGTTGGCAATAGTGGGTCGCCGGCCTCCTTGCAGGGAGAAGACGAAGATACCCATTTGCATTTTGAAATGTGGATTGGCGAAGGGTATTTGGGGGAGTGGATTCGGCCGATTGAAGCCCGCTACTGGCTGCGCGAAATTTTGCGCTAGCTGTTAGACCTGCAATAAAGTTTCACCCATTCGCTACAACAGTTGCTACACTTCCCCACTTGCACGAGAAAAGTTGACAACTTGGAAGATATTATGGCAACTGTTAATTTGACCGAAATTCCAAAGGCGGACGAGATGTACATGATTGCTGGCTGGCGACAGTGGGCAGATGCGGGGTCAGTTTCTTCGACATTGCCACGCTACATTATCGACCAGACCAACGCACGCAAAATTGGTACGCTTGATGCAGACCCCTGCTATCTCTTTCAAATCCCCGGCACCCACGATTTAGTGCGCCCCGTGATCGAACTGAAAGAGGGATTGCCAAAATCACTCAACAAGCACGAAAATGAAATCTATTACACACGCCAAAATGATGGCAAAGGGATCGTCATATTTGTAGGCGATGAACCCCATCTCGGTGCAGAAACGTATGCGAGAGGCGTGCTAGATATTGCGCGACAGCTCAAAGTCAAGCGCATTGTGGGGTTAGGCGGCGTGTATGCAGAGCTACCCTATGACAAAGAGCGACCCGTTTCGATGTTGTTTAGCCTGCCCAGAATGCGCGGTGAGTTTGATAAATATGCCGTTTCGATGTCGAATTACAGCGGTGGGGCAAGCATTGGAACCATGATCGCCTATGCAGCGCAGCAGGCAAATATGGAGTACGTCAGCTTCTTTGCGTTTGCGCCAACCTATAATTTTGGTCAGTTCTCAGATACAGCGACGGGCATTCGCATCGAGAACGATTTTGTCGCGTGGCTGGGCATCATGCGACGCATTGCGTACATGCTAGGCTGGGACTTGGACTTAAACGATCTTGAGGCCAAAGCTGACAAGTTGATTTCCGTCATGGATGAAAAGGTGGACGAATTGGAGCAGGAGGCTCCACAGTTGGATATTCGGGGCTATTTGGATGGGCTAGCGGCCGAGTTCACCGAAAACGTCTTTCTCCCACTCGATGATGTTTGGGAGGAGGAGCTACGCAATCTGTTTGATGATAAAGGATAGGGCATTTTATGAAAACGCTCGCGTACTTGCGAACTTATGCAATACGCTTTATTGTGGCGAATAACGAATGACACTACCCAAATTGTCAGTCTAAAATTACCAATGAACTTTCCATATCGCACATTTCCCCGCCCGCCCGTCCGCGAAACTGCGCGAGACGACGCAGCTTTTCGCCTCCACTACAACGAAAGCCCGCTGGGTGTCTCGCCCAAAGTGGCGGAGGCGATTCGCGCCGATGCAGACCAGATCGGCAAATACCCCGCTTTTTCTGACCTATCGGTGCGTCAAGCATTAGCAAAGGTTTGGAAGAATGGGCTATCGGCCGATCACTTCTACACCACATGCAGCGGGTCTGAAGCAATTGAACTGGCGACCCGTGCATTTATTACGGCTGGAGATGAGCTGATGAGCTGCTCACCGACGTTTGGTATTTACAAGCAACTGGCGTTGCAGGAAGGGGGTGTACATGTCGATGTGCCGCTGTTGCTGCCTGATTTCAGCGTTGATGTGGATGCCGTTCTCAATGCCGTGACTGAGCGGACGCGGATTGTGTTGATTTGTAATCCGAATAACCCGACGGGGACGATGATGGGATCGGCCGACTTTCACCATCTCATCACCAATCTGCCCGCGCACGTTCTCGTCATCGCCGATGAAGTCTACTGCCACTTCGTCACCGATCCCGACTACCCCAACTCAATCAAATACATCCACGATGGCTACAACGTCATCAGCATCCAGAGCTTTAGCAAGGCTTACGGCATGGCCGGTCTTCGCGTAGGGTACGCCATCGCACGCCCCGAAATCGCCAACTACGTCGCCGGCTTCCAGCGCGGCTTTCACCAAAATCGCATCGCGCAGATCGCCATGCTCACTGCACTACAAGATCAAGATCATCTCTGGGAAAATGTGCGCGTTGCGCTTGAGGGCAAGCAGTGGATTTGCACCCAACTCGATGCGCTGGGCATCGAATATGTTCCCAGTCAGACAAACTTCATCGTCGTCAAGCTGCCCGATACGCTTGACGCAAACGCGGCGGCCGACGCAATGCGGGCAGAAACTATCCTCGTCAAACCACAAAAAGGGCGCGGCATAGAGAACGCGCTCCGTGTCTCTGCGACCACCCCCGAAGGCAATCGCGCATTTATTGAGAAACTCGCTCGCCTCCTACAACTATGAACGCTACTGGTGGAACTGCTCTCGTTCGATCTCTCATCGCGCATGACGTAGATACCTTATTTGGACTGCCCGGCGTGCAGAATGATGCGCTTTACAATGCACTTTATGACGCAGGCGACCAAATTCGCGTCGTTCACTGTCGCCATGAGCAGGAAACGGGCTACATGGCTCTCGGTTATGCTCAGGCAACGGACAAAGTAGGCGTGTTCAATGTCGTGCCGGGTCCGGGGCTGCTCAACGCCGGAGCCGCACTTGCCACCGCATACGGCCTCAACGCCCGTGTCTTGTGCGTCGTAGGGCAGGTTCCAACGAAGGCAATCGGCAAGGGCAAAGGCGTTTTGCATGAACTGCCCGACCAATTTAGTGTTTTGCGGCAGCTTACAAAGTGGTCAGCCAGCGCGAAAAGCCCAGAGGATATTCCCGCGCTTGTTGCAGAGGCGTTTCGTCAGTTGAACACGGGTCGGCCGCGTCCCGTTGGCCTCGAAGTGCCGATGGATGTTCTGGCAGCTATGGCAAACATGCCACCTATAACAGCGGTGTCTTCAGAGGTTCCACCTTTTCAAAAGGTGAAATCTCTTAGAGAGGCAGGGCGTATTTTGGGGGAATCGAAGCGGCCGATTATCTACGTCGGCAGCGGCGCACACGGTGCAAGTGAGTCGCTGCGTGAACTTTCAGAGCTGTTGCAGGCTCCCATCGTTGCCTACCGCACGGGCGCAGGCGTACAGGATTCACGCAATCCATTAGGACTACATCTGCCACCCTCACACGAGTTATGGAAAACGACAGATGCCGCTCTTTTAGTTGGCACACATGCACGCATTCCGCTCCAAAAGTGGGGCGTTGACGACGCGCTGACCGTCATCAAAATCGACGTTGATCCTGCCGCACATGACGTGATCCACACGCCAGACATTGCATTGACGGGTCGCGCTGAAGAGATTGTGCCAGCTCTGATTGAAGAGATAAAGCAGCATAATCATGTGCGGGAACCGCGTGCCAATGAGCTAAATGCGCTCAAAGCAGCTTGGGAAACGCGCACCGATTATATGGCGTTTCAGAAGATATATTTGCGGGTGATTCGCAAGGCGTTGGGCGAGAACGGCATTTTTGTCGAAGAGTTAACTCAGCTTGGATTCGCTGCCCGCATCACTTATCCCGTTTATCATCCACGCACCTATATTTCAACGGGATACATGGGAACGCTCGGTTTTGGCTTCCCGACCGCCTTGGGTGTCAAAATTGGCAAACCCGATACGCCCGTCGTGGCAATTGCAGGCGACGGGGGCTTTATGTTTAGCGTGCAGGCGTTGGCGACCGCCGTTCAGCACAAAATTGGGGTCGTGACGGTGATTTTCAACAACGCGCAGTATGGCAACGTTCAGCAGATGCAGCGCAATTTGTACGATGGGCGCGTGATTGCGACCGATTTGGTCAATCCTGATTTTGTGGCGATGGCGCAGGCGTTTGGCGCAAATGGGGAGCGGGCAACAACGCCCGATGCGCTGCGTGAAGCGTTGCGGCGCGGGTTTGCCTCTGAGATGCCAACTGTGATCGAAGTGCCAATGCCGGACGTTGAGAGCGTGGATCGGTTTCGTGATTTAGGGCGGGTGAGAGGTGGTGACACCGAATAGGTGAGTTTGCTGGAATAGTATTTGGTGAAAATGAAATCGATTGACCGCTATGGAATCCATAATGGTTGGAAACGATCGGCCGAAACCACCTCAAAATGCCCGCCTTCCACAGCAATCAGACGCGCCTCATCGCCCGCCTTGTCTACAAACGCTCGCACATAATCAATTGAAACGATGTTGTCCCCTATTCCGCTGACGTGAACGTGGGGAATGCCAAGCGGGAGAAAGTTGACAGGGGAACCCACAGCGTAGCGGTCGGGCTGCTCGTGAGGGAGACCGCCTAGCAACGTTTGGGGCGCGTCTTGGCAAATTGAGCGCGTGACAGCTTCTGCCATGTCAGGGATGCCAGCGAGGGAGACAGCGGCGTGGATCGGTTGGGGCATGGGCGTGTAGAGTGGTTGTGTTTCTGCCAGTTTTGTACGACAGGCAAGCCAGAGCGCGAGATGCCCACCGGCTGAGTGACCCATTGTGAGAACGCGGTTCAAGTTTAGCGCGTATTTAGGCGAAATCTCCCTCAACATATCGGCCGCTTTCCCCACATCTATAAATGTATTTGGCCAACCACCGCCATTACCCAATCGGCGGTATTCAACATTGACAACGGCGCAACCGTGTTGGGTTAGCGCACGTGCCAACTGTCCGAGTTGGGCAAGGCCAAATTTTGCCTGCCAGCAGCCGCCGTGAATCAAGAGTATCGTCGCGGTTGGGGTTGTTTGTGGGAGAAAGAGGTCGATAAATTGGGCGGGATGGCTGCCATAGGGGAGGCGATGGTCGGCCGATTCAATCGCAAAGTCTAAGTAATCTTGAACGGAGAGCATAAGGTTCCTCGCTGTATTTGTGCTTATGTTACATTGTACAGCCGCAATGGGGGAGAGCTTATGAAATCGGCCGAAATTCCTAGCCTCTACACCGCCCCTCAACTATCATTCGAGACAGAGCTAAAATTTGAGAGACATTGACAATGCAAAAATTATTCTACATTCTGCTGCTTTGCTGGCTAATCGCGTGCAATAACGTGACCCCAACTGCCACACCCATACCGACTGCTGTCCCGCCAACCACAGTTGTACCGACGAATACATCAACTGCCACACCTGAGCCAACTGCCACACCTGCACCAACAGATACACCCACCCCAACGCTCACACCCACATCGACCAATACACCAACTCCAACATTCACGCCCACACCAACCGAAATTCCTCTCTCTGAGGCAGATATGGCGACCTTTGAGTATGCGCTAGTTGGTGATGCAGTTTATCCAGAGGGGATTGCGTTTGATCGGCCGACAAACAGCTTCTTCGTCAGCAGCACGCAGGATGGCACATTGTTCGTCTCTCGCTTGAGTGACCCAGAGGCGACAATTTTCTCAGAAGCAGGCGCAGATGGTCGCAATGTCGCCGTTGGCCTCGCCGTTGATAGCACCAATCGACGCTTGTGGGTTGCGGGTGGCCCCTCACAGCGCATCTTTGCCTATAACATCGACAGTGGAGAGTTAATCAAACGGTATGATCTGCCATCGGCCGAAAACTCATTCATCAATGATGTCGCCGTTGACAGTATTGGCAACGCTTATTTCACCGATTCGGGCGTTTCGCGCTTATTCAAAATTGCAGGGAGTTCGAGTGGTGTGGGAGAGTCGGCCGAGATGATCTTAGATCCGGCCGAAATGGGTGTTCCTTACGATGCTGCCTTCAATCTCAACGGCCTCGCCGTCACCCCCGATAACCAGCAAATCATCCTCGCCCATAGCAGCCAGCCCAGCCTATTTCTATTCACAATTAACAGCGGTGAAGTTGTCGAAATCGACCTAGACAAAGGGGTTGGTGGCGACGGCATTTGGCTCGAAAATGGGTTACTTTACAGCGTTTATAACAGAGGCATCACAATTGTAGAGATGTCCAGCGATTACACTAGTGGTGAGGTCATCCAGCAATTTAGCGATCCTTCCTTCAAAACGCCCACCACACTAGCAAAAATTGGCAATCGTCTGCTCGTCGTCAACGCCCAGTTTGGGGCGCGTGCAGGTGGGAATCCATCGTTGCCGTTTACTGTTTCAAGTGTCTTTATTCCAAGATAACTGTACCGCTCATGTGGGAAATAAGGTGAAGACAATAAGAATGAAGAAAAAGAGAAAGATGTAGAAGAAGCTCTTTCTCTTTCTTCTTTTTCACCCAGTTGCCAACAAGAGCGAACTGTACAAAGGGGTCTCACTATGTTTCGTTACACGCTAGGCTTGTTTGTTTTCTTCATGTTTATCGTTCTTGGGGTGGGAGGGGCTGGTATTTCGGCCGCAACCGCCTGCACGATACCCGACTCCGGTCCATGGCCACCCTGCGCGACGGGCGGCGCAACACCCCCCAACCCATCAGATTGTGTCATTCCTGACAGCGGCCCGTGGCCACCCTGTGCGACAGGTGGCGGCACAACATCACCACCGGATCAGTCAGACTGTGTCATTCCTGACAGCGGCCCGTGGCCGCCTTGCGCGACAGGCGGCGGCACAACATCACCACCGCCGACCAACGGTAATGCCCCCTATCTGGATGCGACGCTGCCTGTGTCTGTGCGGGTTGAGGATTTGATCGGCCGAATGACACTCGACGAAAAAGTTGGGCAAATGACGCTCGTTCAGCAGGCGCGATTAGAAGGCAACAACGTTATACAGCGTTACTTTTTAGGTGGGTCGCTTATTCCCGATCCGCAGGAGCCAAACAATAGCGCGTGGGGCTGGTATGATGAGATCAACCAGCTTCAGCAGCAAGCCCTAAACACGCGCTTAGGCATCCCGCTATTTTATGGTGTCGATGCCGTACATGGTCAGGCGAGAGCATGGGGGACGACGATTTTTCCGCATAACATCGGGCTAGGTGCAGCAAATGATGCAAATTTAGCGCGGCGTGTTGGGCAAATAACGGCGGCCGAGACGAGCGCAATGGGGGTCAACTGGAGCTTCGACCCTGTGTTAGCTGTCCCGCAAGATATACGCTGGGGGCGGACATTTGAGGGATTTTCTGAGAATACCGACAGGGTGCGGCTGTTGGGTGCGGAAAAATTGCGTGGCCTGCAAAGCAGTGGCGTGGTGCTGGGGACACCAAAACATTTTGTGGCGGATGGTGCGACACAGTGGGGGTCGTCAGATTGGGTAGGTGGTGGCATCCACGCGCAGATAGATCGTGGGAACGCGGTCATTAGCGAAGCTGAACTGCGAGCCGTGCATCTAGCGCCCTACCGCGATGCGATTAACGCGGGAGCCAAGAGCGTGATGGTCAGCTACAGCAGTTGGAATGGCACAAAACTCCATGCACATGGCGGCTTGATTAATGGCGTTTTGAAGGGGGAAATGGGCTTTCAGGGGTTTGTCGTGTCTGATTGGGGTGGCATCGATCATGTCGCAGCGACGCAATATGACCAGGTTGTGATTGCGATCAATGCGGGCATCGATATGGTGATGCTGCCCGATGATTATGCGGGGTTTCAACACAATCTAAAGCTGGCAGTCGCCAATGGGGACGTGTCGCAAAGCCGCGTTGATGATGCCGTGCGCCGTATTTTGCGCGTCAAGTTTGAGCAGGGATTATTTGAGCGTCCCATGCCAGATAGAACGGGGCTGGCACAAGTTGGATCAGATGCACATCGCGCAGTTGCGCGAGAGGCTGTCCAAAAATCGCTCGTTTTATTGAAGAATGAGGGCGCATTGCCGATCTCAAAGGGCTTGCCGACAATTTTTGTGGCAGGTGAAAAGGCGCATGACGTGGGCAAGCAGTCGGGCGGCTGGACGATTGAGTGGGCGGGTGTCGAGGGCAACTGGCTGAAAGGGATGAGTATCTTGGATGGCATCCGTCAGATCAGTGGCAGCGCGAATGTGGTCTACAGTGCCAATGGTCATTGGTCTGGCGCGGGCAAAGCCGCGATGTGCATTGTGGCGATTGGTGAGAACCCATACGTTGAGTGGCGGGGGGATGATGGAGATTTGGCATTGGATGGGTCTGAGGTTGCGTTATTGCAGAGACTTCGGCCGAATTGCCAGCAAGTTATCGGCATTATCATTTCGGGTCGGCCGATCATCATCACCGAACAGTTACCTTTGATGGATGCAGTTGTAGCCGCATGGCTGCCGGGCAGCGAGGGGATTGGCGTTGCCGATGTCTTGTTTGGCGACAAACCATTTCGCGGAACCTTGCCTTATTCATGGCCGCGCTCGGTCAGCCAACTCCCCTTTAATTTGCGTGACATGGCGCAACGGAACTGTAGCGATGCCCTCTTCCCGTATGGGTTTGGGTTAACTGTGAATGCGAGTCGGCCGCCAAAGTGCTAGGTGGGCGGCCGATTTTGGCCTGCCCAAACAACGGTATTCGGTATTGACCTGTGGTAGAGCGCACACCGAATACCGAACACCCGATTACTTTTGATTAGGGTGTGTTTCATTTACTTTTGAAAACATGTTTCGG
>CAYMGE010000140.1:0-12089 GCA_964389925.1 uncultured Ardenticatenaceae bacterium | reverse complement strand
GATGAAGCAGGTACTTAGCGTGTTGCACACTTTTGCACACGTTTAAGGTAGCAGATGGAATAAATACCGAGAGACAATTCACTTCTGCGTTTGCGAAGAGGTATTACAACCTACGGATACTATCAGATCGGGTGTGAGAACTGGATGCACATTTGAGATTATCGAAGTATAGCGATTTGAATGCGAGCATTTTGGTTGATAAACATCCCAGATAACAAAAACGAACCCCAAAGGGTTCATTCATTCGCATTAAAATCATCCGCATATCTTTTGCCCAGAACCGAATGCGGACTTTAGCAACGCACCACCGGGGGCAGTGCGCCGCCTGTGCTTTACTGATGGCACTTATGATTTTATCATCACTTTAATTGTCGAAGAAGTGGGCGGTACAAGACTCGAACTTGTGACCTCTACGATGTCAACGTAGCGCTCTAACCAACTGAGCTAACTGCCCATGCGAGGCAGAATTATAGCAAGCGAAAAAAGTTTGGCAAGAGTCATTTTTCTCGTTAGAATTTAAGTGTTACAAGTTGAATGATACACGCTCAGAATTTTACATGGCGAAGATTTGTTTCCTGCGAAGGTGATACGCCAGACTCTAGCGTGTGAAAATTTGAGACTCTTATCCAGAGCGGCCGAGGGACCAAGCCCGATGACTCCGCAGCAACCCCACTATTTTTATGGAAGGTGCTACTTCTGGACAGATTAACTGGAAGATAAGAGCAAGTGAAAAAGGAAAAATGAAAGCCCCTTGCACTTGCAAGGGGCTTTTTTATGTGCGACGACTTAGGAGAGAAAAGATGACATTAGTAATGAAATTTGGTGGCACATCTGTGGGTAGTGCAGAGGCGATGCAGCAAACAGCTCAATTGATTTTGAGTAATCGCGAGCGATACGGAGATGTGGTGGTTGTTGCTTCGGCAATGGGGACAAAGCCGATCAAAGTGACGGATTTGCTGTTGAATGGGGCGCACGCGGCATTTGCGGAGGATGGTGAGACATATAAGCAAACGGCCGACGCATTGCGAGAGGTGCATGGGAAAGCGATTCGTGAATTGGCGCGGGCAGTTGAAATCCCTGATCTGATTGCAGAAAATGCGGCGTTCATCGAGCGGTACGAAGATTTGTGCGCGGCGGTGTGCGTGTTGGGCGAGTTGTCACCACGTGCATTGGATAGTATTGGCGGGATGGGCGAGCAGATGAGTGTGCGTGTGTTGGCAGCCTACCTGCGTGCGCTAGGGCATGATGCGGTTGCGATTGATGCGACAGAACTGATCGAGACAGACAGCCATTTTCAGAATGCAACACCTGATTTGAGGAAGACAAAAAGCCTTGTCGTCGAAAAGATAACGCCATTGCTTGAAGCAGGAAAAATTCCGGTTGTGACGGGATTTATCGCGGCCGATGCCAACGGCATTACAACAACGCTTGGACGCGGTGGCTCTGACTATAGCGCCTCGATACTCGGCTATGCGCTTGAAGCAGAGGAGGTGTGGATTTGGACAGATGTAGATGGGGTGATGTCGGCCGATCCACGCATCGTCTCCAACGCACAATCGATCCCTGAACTGACCTATCGTGAAGTTAGCGAACTAGCGTTCTACGGCGCAAAGGTGCTACATCCCAAAACGATGCGCCCCGTCATTGAGCATAACGTGCCATTACGCATTAAAAATACTTTCAATCCAACGCATCCCGGTACAGTTATCAGCAAAGAGCGAGAGGTCAGCGATCCAATCATGGCAGTGACAGCGATTAAGGATGTGCGGCTGCTGACAGTTGAAGGCAAGGGAATGCTCGGTGTCGTCGGTGTCGCAGCACGGGTTTTCAAGGCGGTTGCAGATGAGCGAGTGAGTGTTCTGCTAATTTCACAAGCGTCATCGGAGCAGTCAATCTGTTTTGCGATTCCTTCTGGCCATTCAGACGCAATTATTGAGCGCATAGAGGATGAGTTTTCTGAAGAGATCAAGGCACGTGACATCGACCGTGTGCGCGTGCAGCGACCCGTTTCAATTGTGACAGTAGTGGGAGCGGGCATGGCGGGAACGCCGGGTGTGACGGGGCGCGTCTTTGGTGCGCTTTCAAATGTCAACGTGATCGCTATCGCGCAAGGCTCATCAGAGTGTAGCATTAGTCTTGTGGTCAACGAAAATAGAGCGCAAGAGGCTGTCACCTTATTGCATAATTTGATCGTTGAATAAAGCGGCAAGCCGCAGGTGGCTAGTAACAAAACGTGTGCGTTCGATTTTTCTCTTCACTGGCAACTAGCCACTATTCACGTATACCATGCACACTTTGACACTGCACACTATGAGGCTCGCAACTGGTTTACGAAAATAGACGCTTCGTACGTCAAATAACCGTAATTATTTCACAATCTCTTGTTTATGATTTCATAGGATTTACCCTCTACAATTAACCATATACTAAAGTAGAGGATAAGACTATGTTAATCAAGAAACGAAAATCGTGGGAGATTTCAGAAAATGAGGTCACCCCTAAACATCACTATCTCAATCGACGCAGCTTTATGAGGGGAGCAGGGGCAATTGCTGGGGTGTCGCTATTGGCGGCCTGTCGGCCGGATCGGCCGACAGAGCCAGAAGTCGAGCCAACGCTCGCCGATCCGCAGGCGGCCGCTCCTTCAACGGGCAATGAGGCAGCAGCTCTTGAACCCACTGTCTCGCAGACAACTGACGAGCTGGGCAACGAGCTGACTGACTTACAAGACATCATCAGCTACAACAACTTTTACGAATTCAGCACAGACAAGGGGAAGGTACAGCCACTTTCGCAGGGTTTTGTGACCTCTCCGTGGAATGTTGAAGTATCGGGCATGGTCAACAATGGCGGCACGTTTGGCGTAGAAGACCTGTTGTCAGAATTTGACCAAGAGGAGCGTATTTACCGCCTGCGCTGCGTAGAGGCGTGGTCGATGGTCATTCCATGGATGGGTTTTCCATTAAGCAAGCTGTTGAAAAAAGTCGAGCCGACAAGTGACGCGAAATTTGTCAAATTTACGACCCTCAATGACCCCGATCAGTTTCCCGGTCAGGCGGGGGCATTTAATTTTTATGACTGGCCTTATGTCGAGGGGTTACGGCTTGATGAGGCGATGAACGATCTTACATTGATGGGAACAGGCATCTATGGTGAACCGCTATTACCACAAAATGGTGCGCCAATTCGCTTGGTCGTGCCGTGGAAATATGGTTTTAAGAGCATCAAGTCAATAGTCAAGATTGAGTTGGTCGATGAGATGCCTGTCTCGTTCTGGATGGATGCAAACGAGCGGGAGTACGGTTTCTATAGCAACGTCAATCCAGAGGTTGCTCATCCACGTTGGTCGCAGGCAACGGAGCGGCGGATTGGGCAATTCGGCCGAATTGATACCCTCATGTTCAACGGCTATGAAGAGCAAGTTGCCTCTCTCTATGAAGGCATGGACTTGCGGGAGAATTTCTAATCATGGCAAGGCCACAACAGAACTTCGTCCGACAATGGGACATTATCCCGGCCGCCGTCATCCTGCTGGTAGGTGGCATTCTTTCGTGGGTTTGGTTTTCAATAGATGAGCGCATCATTGCCTCAGTGCCAAATTTTCCCCGTTACGCGACGATTGCGTTAGCGGCGGCCGTTGTCGGACTTTTGCAATTTAGCACGGTCAAAACAAAACGTAAGGGAGAAATCCTGCGAGCGTTGACCCATCTCGCAGGTGTGGCTATCGCGTTTATCATTTTTTGGGAGATTTGGTATTGGGAGTATCTGGAGGCGGCCGATTGGTTCCGCGATACAACGCTTATCACCGGTCGCACCGCCATCGCCCTGCTGACCCTTTCATTAGCATGTACGCCGCTTGTCACGCTTTTTGGCTGGTCATCCTTAAATGCGCTCAAGAAGCCCACCGGCAATTGGGGCTTTGCATTTGTGGTCATTCACCTCGTCATGTTTACGTTTGACTACGGATTCCTGAATGATCGCATCAACATTGGGGCAGTTGTTCAAGAGGCATTTCTCAAACAGTATGCGGTGATAGGCTTTATCGCCTTTCTCCTACTCGTCCCACTGGCTGCGACCTCTAACAAGTGGGCGATGAAAAAGCTAGGCAAAAAGTGGAAGCAACTACATAAGTTGGTCTACGTCATCAACATTTTGACTGTAACCCATTACATTTGGGTCAAACTCTCCAAGTTAGACCTCGCTAAACCGGCAAGCTATGCAATTGTCATTGCATTTCTACTCTTTATCCGCATCCCCGCGATTAAGACGCGCATTCGTGCATTCAAACGAGCGCGAAAGGCAAAGGCACGCGCTGCCAGCGCATAATCATTCTGTTTGCGCCTCTGTGTTTAGAAAGGCTTGTGAAATGTCCAGTCACGTGTGTCGTTGGCGAGTTTTTCTAATCCGACAACGGAGAGGCTTCCGCCCAATGCGAGTCGAAATGCGGAGAATAGGTAGTTCCAGTCGAGCGGATTTTGCAGAATGTATCGGCCGACAACCCCAATTTCTGTACGCCACTGCGGCAGATTGCGAAAAAAGCGGACAAAATTTGCCCCTCTGTACGGCTCCTCGATGACTCGTTGTAGGCGATAGGCGCGGTTTCGCAAAATATAGCGTAATAGCTTATTCACACATGGCATCCAAGTGTCATCGAGCAGAATAATGCCATTATCGGTGAGAAGCTGATCGGCGTAGAAAAAATCGACCAATGCAAAGTCAAACAGGTGCATTCCGTCGATGAATATCACGTCAAATCGCTCGCCCTGTGCTAACAGTTTGGGAAGGGCTTCGGCCGATGGCAACGGATAAAATTCCAAATAATCTTCCAGCCCCTCTCGTCGCACACTTGTAAGGCCGCTTGACTTGAAAACATCGAGCTGACCGGGATCCATCGCCACATGCTTTTGTGTTGAGCCATTGTCCTTGAGTGCCTGACACATAAACAGCGTCGATAGCCCGTGCGCCATGCCAACCTCCAAAGATCGCTGTGCATTTCGCTCACGCATCACGTCATAAATCGCTTGGCCTTGTATCTGCGTCATTCCGGTAGGAAATGGGTTGACCACATTCCCCTCCACATCAATCACTTTTCTGGTCGCGTAAATCTGGTTGAGTGTTATGTTCATAGTTATGTTTTGATCGACATACGTTGCTTCATAACTTCCCTCACTTCTGTCGAGTGGACTTTCGTCTGCTCGACCAAGCAATGTTACACAAAACGACAGCATGTTCGGCTTCATTTGACGTGAAAAAAGCATTTAATTGGCGTGGAAATGGGGAAAGTTTGGCCTACAACGGCATGATTGTGTCGGGATTTGTTTCGATAACTTCGGCCGATAATCCCCCCTGCGACAGCTCCCCCAACCCCACCTGAAACGCCTCAAATCGCTCAACCTCGAATTGGATAGTGAGGGTTATATCGGCCGCAAACTCTTCATCCAATATCTGTCCGTTGTGCGCCGCGACGAGCAGCTTTGTCTGCTCAAAATGGGAGTATGGCAATGCCAATAGAGTCAGATGGGTTGGCACTTTTTCAGCACGCGGCGTGATCGCCAACACTTCACGCACCGCATCCCCATACGCCCGCACGAGTCCGCCCGTTCCCAGTTTTTGCCCTCCCCAATAGCGCGTCACGACCACCACGACATCGCCTAGTCCGCTGCCCTGCAAAACGGCTAACATCGGCCGACCAGCCGTCCCACTCGGTTCCCCATCATCCGTGCAGTGCGCCGTCACGCTCGCGCCGCTACCGATCAAAAATGCGGGGACATTGTGGGAGGCATCCGAGAATTCAGCCTTCATGCGGGCGATAAAGTCGCGTGCCTCTTCAACGGAGAAAACGGGGGCAAGCGTTGCGATGAAGCGGGAGCGTAGGACTTCGATTTCGGCGCGGGTTTCTTTGGCGGGAATTGGATAGCGCATTTTACTGAACAATCGTAATCGGTGACGGCACAAACGTGAAGACAAAAACAATTAGGGCAAAAATAGCAATGGCGCGGCGGCGTGGGTCGAGTGGGGTGTAGTCGTCGAGGGGAACGGCGTGATTTCGGCCGAAAAAGAACAACAGCGCAATCCATACCCACCATGTCCCCGTTCCGATAAATAGTGAAACGGCGACCAATGCCGCAATCACAGGCCAAAACAGTATTCTGGCCTGTTTGCCAAACAGCACATAGGCCATGTGTCCCCCATCTAGCTGACCGACTGGCAGTAGGTTCAAGCCTGTCACAAACAAACCTGCCCAACCCGCCCATGCAAAGGAATTGAGCGACACGTCGATGCCGTTTGCGGGGAGAAATTCACCAAATGTCACGATCTTCACCAGTGCATAAAGAAGCGAATTGCCCTCCAATATGTACCCGCCCGCCGGCAACACACTGACTGGTGACGTTACCAGCCCGTAGAGCAGAATTGGCACGGCAAAAACCAGTCCAGCCAACGGACCTGCAACCCCGATGTCCAAGAGCGCACGTTTATTTTTGACGGGTTCCTTGATCCGAATAAAAGCTCCCATTGTCCCAAAAATCGTCGGAATTGGGATAAAAAACGGTAGCGTGACGGGAACGTGATGATAACGCGCTGCAAAATAATGTCCTAACTCGTGTGCGCCTAGGATCAGAAGAATGCTCGCGCTAAATTTCCAGCCCGCCAAGAGCGTCGTGATGCTCGTCACCACAATGCCTTCCTGTTGCGCTCCGACAAACAGCGTCGAGCCAATTGTCAGGATGAATAAGATCAGGTTGGTGATCCATTGGGCTGGCTTTGGCTCAAAAACGGTTGGTAGGGCGAGAATCATCGGCCGACGATCCTCCCCCGCTCGGACCAACGGCGTAAACCCAAACTGCTCAAACCGCGCTCGTAGCTCATCATACTTGTCTGCGAGATCAACCAACAACTGACCGCGCAGGCGCACATGACCGCGCTCTGGAAAATCCATCGTCACATCCTCCACAACAAAGAGGTCGCGGATCGCGTGGGTCAAAAATTCAACCGTGCTGTACTGTCGTTCAACAGGGGTCTCTATCATTCAAGAACATTAGCGCACAACCGTATAAAATGTCCAAGAAAACACCGCCTGAGCGTTTTCTGACGATGGCAAAAAATGATGAACATCCACATTGGCGTAATTCCCCCGCCACAGACCGATTTATCAAGGCGGATATCTTCACTGTCCAAGCCCTCACATGCCTGATAAGGAAACGGGGGATGGGCTAAGGAGCGGGTCTTACGCTTTCCTGTTGCCATAAAAAAATCGTCTGATTTCTATAGCGACTTTCGCAAAAAAGCACACACTCATCATCCGAATTGATACACGAAAAAAGTGGTTGTGTTATACTCATAAACCGTATAATTTATCCCATTTTTCACGGATGAGGATGGGAACCACAGCCAAAAGGTATTCACGTATGTTAGCAAATCTTCGTATGACCGTTCAGGAAAGTCTGCGTTATCGCGGCCGATCTGGACACTACTCATGGTTGGCACACCGTCTCTCTGGGTTAGCGATTTTGAGCTTTCTGCTCATTCACACTTGGGATGGCGCAAACTTACACTATGCGCCGCATCTTTGGGAATGGTCGGTCAACGTGTTCAAAACGCCCCTCTTTGGACTTGGTGAAATCGCCGTTTTTGGCGCGGTTATCTTCCACGCATTTAACGGCATTCGCATCACCATCTTGGACTTCAAACCAGAATTATGGCACGCACAAGCCAAAAGCATCACGATTGTGTGGGCATTGTTCGCTATCATCTTCATTCCGGCCGCGATTTACCTGCTCTTTGGGATCGTTGAAAGCTGCGGTCACTCTCCCGTTTGGGAATGGGCGGGACAACAGATTACGGGCAATAGCTGCTGGTCATTCCCGCCGTTGAGTTTGTACACAGGAGGATAATCAGATGGCGACAACCATTCACAACAAACAGTTGACCTCTCGTTCTGTGCAGGTCAAGGCAAACTTTGAGCGTTATGCCTATCTCTTTATGCGACTGTCGGGTGTGGGATTGCTTTTCCTCGCCGTTGGTCACGTCTTCATTCAGCTCATCCTCAACGACGTGCATAATCTCTCGCTCGCCTTTGTTGCAGAGCAATGGGATGATTGGGGCTGGAAAGCGTATGACATACTGCTGCTTTTCTTTGCACTCTCGCATGGATTGAACGGCCTCCGCAACGTTCTTGAAGATTACATCCACAACAAGGGCGTGATGCGCGGCATTAACTATGGCCTCGTCGCATTCCTCGTTGTCACCATTTTATGGGTAGGGTACGCTATTTTTGCGTATGTGCCGACCGTTGGGTAAGTAACTGAATTATGGCTAAACCAAAAGTACACACATTCGATGCCGTCATCGTCGGTGCGGGTGGCGCGGGTCTGATGGCTGCGCTCTACGCTAGTAAAAAAGCCAACGTTGCCGTCATCTCAAAACTTTATCCTACTCGTTCGCACACAGGTGCGGCGCAGGGTGGCATCGGCGCATCGCTTGGCAATGTCAATGAAGACCATTGGGATTGGCACGCTTATGACACCGTGAAAGGGTCGGACTATTTGGCTGACCAAGATGCGGTGGATGTCCTCTGTAAAGATGCAGTTGAAGTGGTCGTCGAACTCGAACACATGGGATTGCCGTTTGACCGTTTAGACGATGGGCGTATCTCGCAACGTCGTTTTGGGGGTCACACGGATAATAACACCAACAAGCCTGTTGAGCGTGCTTGTCATGCGGCCGATCGCACAGGCCACATGATTCTGCAAACGCTCTACCAGCAATGTCTCAAAAACAGCGTCAACTTTTTTGATGAGTATCAGGTCGTTGACATCATCCGCGTCGGTGACACCATTCGTGGGGTCGTCGCTATCAATGTAGCGGATGGCGAGTTCCACATTTTCCATAGCAAGGGCGTGATGTTTGCATCGGGCGGCTGGGGACGTTGCTGGCAAGTCACGTCAAATGCCCATTCGCTGACAGGTGATGGTGCAGCGATTTGTCTCCGCAATGGCATTCCACTGCAAGATATGGAGTTTTTCCAATTCCACCCAACGGGCATTTTCAAGCTCGGTATTCTGATCACAGAAGGGGTGCGTGGTGAGGGCGGTGTTCTCATCAATAGCGAAGGGGAACGCTTTATGAAGCGGTATGCCCCGACGATTAAAGACCTCGCCAGCCGCGATGTTGTCAGCCGTGCGATCTTCCTTGAGGTCAAGGCAGGGCGCGGCATCAATGGCAAAAATTACGTCCATCTCGACGTGACTCCGCCAACGGTTAATCACTACTATGAAGAAGATGGCGAAGATCGGCGCATTGATGAGGCTTATGTGCAGGCAAAACTGCCCGACATTGCCGACTTTACGCGCACCTATCTCGGTGTTGATCCCGTCAAAGAGCCAATGCCCGTCCAGCCAACCGCGCATTATGCAATGGGTGGGATTCCAACTGATGTTGATGGTCGCGTGTTGCTAGACAGAGTAAAAACGCCACTACCGGGACTCTATGCAGCGGGCGAGACGGCATGTGTTTCTGTGCATGGTGCGAATCGGTTGGGAACGAATTCGTTGACGGATCTGGTTGTATTCGGCCGCCGCTCTGGCAAACATCTCGCCGAATATGTGCAGTCGGCCGAGCTGCTTCCACTTCCAGATGATGCGGCAGATCAAGTTATCGCCGACTTTGAACACCTCCGCAACAGCAATGGCAACACAAAGCCGTACAAACTACGTGAAGCGATGCAAGAACTAATGACAGAGAAGGTTGGCGTATTCCGCATTCAGAAAAATATGGATGAGGCGGTTGACGAATTGCGTGATCTGATCCACCGTTGGAAGACAGACCTCATCGTTGAGGATAAGGGCAAAATTTTCAATACTGACTTACTTGAAGCATGGGAGTTGGGGAATTTGCTCTATCTAGCGCGGGTGACGGCTCGCTCGGCGGCCGAGCGCAAAGAGTCGCGCGGCGGTCATGCCCGTGACGACTACAGAGAGCGCAACGATACGGACTGGCTCACACACACACTTTGCTATCTGCAAGACGATGATGAGCTTACGTTAGATTACAAACCTGTCACGCTGGGACGCTTCGAGCCAAAAGCGCGAGTTTACTAACTAAGAAGTGAAGAGTGATAAGAAAACTACTTATCACTTACCACTTACCACTAAAAAATGAGAGTAGAAGCAAGAATCCGCCGCTACAATCCCGAAGGGAAAACACGCAAACCTTATTGGCAATCATTCACCATCGACAACGTGAACCCAAATGATTCTGTGTTAGACGTGCTGCACCGCATTAAATGGGAGCAAGACGGGACACTGGCACTGCGTCGCTCATGCGCTCATGGCGTGTGTGGGTCGGATGCAATGCGAATCAATGGGGCAAACTCGCTGGCGTGCAAAACGTTGATGGCTCGTTTGGGGGAAGGGTCAACGGTCAAAATGCAGGTTGAACCCATTCTTGGCCTGTCCATTGTTAAAGACCTGATCGTGGACATGGAACCGTTTTTTGACCACTATAAATCAGTTTTGCCATTTTTCATCAACGATCAGCCTGTGCCGGCCGATGGGCGCGAACGCCTGCAAAGTCAGGCTGACCGCGAGCGGTTTGATGACTCAACCAAGTGCATTTTGTGTGCCGCTTGTACCACATCTTGTCCTTCATTTTGGGCAAATGGTCGTTATGTCGGCCCCGCTGCAATTGTTCAGGCGCATCGCTTTATCTTTGATAGCCGTGATGAGGCGGCGGCCGAGCGTCTCAACGTCGTCGGCGACACATTTGGCGTGTGGCGTTGCCGCACAATTTTTAACTGCACAAACGCCTGCCCCCGCGAAATCGAGGTGACAAAGGCAATTGCCGAAGTCAAGATGGCACTAACTACGGGCGTAGTCTAACGTGAATAGGTTTTGGCCTGTTCCATGAGCAGACTAAAATCTACTCAACGATGACGACTGGATGTGGAAAAACTCGATTGAAGAGATAGCCTTCCGCATTGTGCAATTGCGTCATCGGTTGTGTATTCCCAACCTCATCAGTGGCACGGGTCATCAGCGCATGTTCCCCTGCCACTGCATTCCACTCAAACTCAAATCGGCACCACGAATAGCGTAAGTTAGGCGGGATAAGTGTGGCAAGATGCCACGTCGCGCCATTATCTGCACTCCACTCGACATGAGCGATTGGGGCAAATGGCGATCTGGCATTGCCGCGAATAACCGTTTTACCCGCGGGTATCTCCATGTTCCACGCGAGGGCAAGAGAGCTTTTGATGTTCTGTGTGGTGATGAGTTCGCCTAAGACATCACCATCTGGTTGCCAGTTGGGGCCGATAAACACGTAATGGTTGGTGTTGCGGTCAACTTTGAATGGTTGCTTAGATGCGATGATCTCGCCTAGCCACTTGATGCTGTTTGTGCCAACCCAACCCGGCACGATGAGGCGGAGTGGGAAGCCATTGTCAATGGGAAGTGGTTTGCCGTTCATGTGGTAGGCGACGAGAGTGTTGGGGTCGAGGGCTTTTTTTAGGGGAATCGGCCGATTAACCCCACCCTCTGGCGCATCCGCATCCAATCCCTTCGCATTCACCTCCACTGTATCGGGATCAAGCTCCGCCATTTCCAACAGCGTGCGGAGTGAGACACCTGTCCAGACCGCATTGCCAACGCCACCCGTTAGCCATTTCGTCATCCCAAATCCATCTGCGGCTGCCTCAATTGGCTGATCCATCACCCTATCAAACAAATCACGATGATTGCCCGCACATTCAAGATACGCGATCACCGTGTAGCTGGGTAGTTTTTGCAATGCTTCATAGCTCAGAGCCAACGGCTTTCGCACGCCATCACCACCGATTTTCAGCGCGAACGTCGCTAAATCAACTACCGGTGATTTAGTGGTCGCCTTGCAGACAAAAAACTGCTCATTTGGCGTGATGAAATCCGTCAGTAATTCGGGCTTCGTTTCGAGACTATCACAGCGCAGATGGAAGTAGTCTAGGTTCTTGTTGAAGGTTGGATTGGTCATGATTGAGTTTAACTTACTGTTTTTCTAGCGTAACTATACAGGTGTGAAATCAGGCTCAATAGGTGAGTCAGAGAAGAGAGAGC
>CAYMGE010000139.1:0-12149 GCA_964389925.1 uncultured Ardenticatenaceae bacterium | reverse complement strand
TGGTAGACTACTTCCCTCGCTTTGACTACCCCCATTTTTTGGGAAGATACCTTATTGACTAAGTCAACTAGTACCCGCCCATATGTACTTGCAATCCCTTTTACATAGACCGATAGTTCTGCATCATCGGCTAATATCTGTTTTGTCTTTGCTACACTAACTCGGCGATTGATGACAAAACTTTGTATAGGTTTCTCTTGATCGTCATAGGCAACCTGAACTGACCAATCACCGTACGCTTCCTGTTGACGACTAGACTTTATACGATCAAAGATCATTACGGCGGCAAAGGTTGTAATTGCCGTAAGGACGACCTCTCCGAAAAACAACTCGAAAAGAAACCATTGTAAATTAAAGTCATCTGGAATCATCATTGTTCTCCTACCGTTGTGTTCTGGCTTGCTCTCGGACAGACTGCAAATTAGTGATTTCACCCACTTCAAATGGTTCGGCCGACTCACTAGGCCGAATCCGCACAATCTCTGGAAAATACCCCATCCGTCCGTGCAACTCCGCCAGCAATACCGCTGTCGCAGGCGCATGGCCGGGTGGCACAATGAGAATGCGCTTGCCTTGCCATTCGGCCGAACTCAACCCGACTTCATCAACCAACGCTCGAATCTGCTCCGCAAACGGCTGCGTTTGGTCGAGATGTGCCATCTGTTCAATCAGGCGGTCAATTTGCCGCTCTTTCCTCTGCTCGATGGCTTGCTTCTGATTATCCGTCAATGGGTGAGAAAAATTGATGACGATCACTGAACAATCTCCACTGCGCCCATGCCCATGGTGGTTTTTCGGCCGATTCCCGAAAACGTCGCAAACCGCCCCAACGCATTGAACACGCTGCAATACAGCCGCTTGCGCTGCTCGTCCATCTCACGCGGCACGCGCACCTCAAACCGCGCCTTGCCGACAAACCCGGCAAACCGCTTGTGCCGATTGATGTTCTTCTGCACACTCCGCACCTCATGCCGTGTCACAAACACATTGTTCTCACACCATTCAAGCCAATCCGTCGGCAACTGATACGCCTCTGGCGAGTACGTTTGCCACACCTCAAACGGACGTTTGAAGACATTGTACGGAATTGGAAACAATAATTCACCTTGCCTTTGACTAAAGCTGGTCGGAGTCAGAAATTCCAAGCTGATTTTCTTAACAGGATCGCTGTGTGAGAGTTGGGCGAAAGAGGTGTTGTCTAGCGGGATAAGGTCGGCGACGTGGCACGCCTGCTTGCCGATGTGGAGTTGGGTTTGCTGTTGGTAGACGTGGTGGAAGGCGGTGGTGATGAGTTCGGCCGATTCATCGCTCAACGTACTGACCAATATCCCCGCCAACTCGCGCCGTTGCCTGTCAAAGTGGGCGGGGGCCAGCGTGTACGGCTTTGGTGCGCGGTGTTCATGCAGCCATGTGGCGGCCGATGGGTCAACTCGCTTCACGACATCGTAGAATACGCCGTGCAATCCCGCTGGAGTCACCTCCCGCGCATTCAGCGTCTCGCGCTGACTACCGATTTGTATTGCTATTTGATGTAGGTGCATACACCACCTTCCTCAGTACACGCCCATATTTTAGGTGAGCAATTCAACGTCGAAAGCGAAAAGTTTGCCGTCCTTCTCTCCTATCTTAAACTTTACCCGCACACCCTTTGACAACTTGTCCTTTGACACTTTCAAATCTCTTCGGTGTACGCGTATCACGATATCTTTATCGTCAACTAGAATTTGTCCCGCGGTCTTCCTAAAAAACTCAACTGTGCCAGTTGCCGGAGTGCCCTCGCGTTTCTCAAATCGCTGTGACGACGGATGTTGTAACTTGCCTAGAACGGGTTTAGAGGTTGTTACAACATCCTGCGGGGTAGGAAGAATCGTTCGAGCCGCATACTCATCGCCATTTTGAGGATGCTCAATTTCCATATAACGTATTGTTTCTAGCCAACTATCGTCCCGTTTCCACCAATGCAGCATTCTCAACAAGGCTTCAATTCGTGATAGCTTGAGATAACTCGTCGCGTCAACAATGGGAGAGTTCAGCACGTAAGATTCAAAAACTTGCTTATATTCCTCAATTGACTTGTCTAATGTGGGCTGCCCCCATGTTTTGCCGCTAAATAAACATTCGTATCGTTGTTGACAATTATCGACATGTAGTTCAATGTCATGTAGAAGAACAGACCCCAGCCCCAATCCTTTGCCCATTCCAATTTTGTGACAGTGGTTAGCGGGTAGCTTCAACACCCACGCCAAAGCACCTAGCTCGCTCTTGGACAGGTTGTTGAAGTACACCTTAAATTCAAATGTTAGGTCAGGTCGTAGGGGCTTAATTTGGGTGTGCTGCGTGCTGTGAACATCTAAGCCGTCACCCTGCATGTTGGGGCTGTTTGGCACTGGTTCTATATCTTTCTGCTCAACGGCTCCCTTGTGCCAATATAGCTTGTGACCACGGATAACTGTTTCCTGTGGCGATTTGCTGCCGTAATGTTTGAGACGTGACTTTTGTTCGTCTTGTTGAGTCAAGTACAACTGAAATGCGGTTGGCTTGGGGGAAGCAAGAATCTTCGGCACAATGGTATGGTTGCCATTTTGCACGAAGTAAATGTTTCTCTGTCCGTCTAGCATTTGTGCATCGGTTACAAAGACACGACTCGCGTATCCCGCTCGTTTGTTGCCTTGTTTGAGTTCCTGTTTGTCGCGGAATTCCTTAGAGCGTATAAATCCAAACACAGCCTCTGCAAAGTCAATTTTGGCTTCATCTTTTAATCGGTTAGGCACAAAATCCGCCGGTGTTGTTGCACGTAAAACGTTGGCGAAATTTTTGACGTGCGCTACTCTAAAGTTCGGCGTATGACCAAAGTGCTGTACTTCTCCATGTTTGGCAGGCAAATAGAAGACTGGGCGACCATGTTTTAGAAAACCATTCTCGCTATCAAACGGCGGTTTGGTCTGAAAGGGGGTCAGAGCCGCCAGATAGTCATCTATGGCCTGTGTGCGAATTGGAATCAACGCCCTAGCTGACGGTTCTGGTATGAGATACATGTTCATACGCAACGAATCTGACTTGCCGTCATTTGTTTCCAGCATATTTCCAGTTGCAACAAGTGTTCCTTGATAAGGCAAAGAACGGTTCCGCTCACTGATAACATTCGCACTGTCTGGTGTTCGTTTTTCTGAAGGCTTATTCTTTTTTGGTTCTGTCCAATACTCAATTCGGCCGACATCGAAATGAACATTATAATATTGTGGTCGATAGCGATTGCCTGGTGTATCTAGCCCCATAAACCCGTTGATTTCAATCTGAATAGAACCATTCTTGATCGCATCTTTTCGCACTTTAATGAATGGATCGTTTCGCAATCTGCTGTCTATTTCACCAGCGGAACGTGCAGGGCGAATAAACCATTGCCCTCCATTTCGCTCGAGGTAGCCGACAGATACATTAGAGGCATTATTACCGAGCAGCCGTTTATATTTTTTGCCGAGCGGATCTGAGTTGTCTGCTACGACGCGAAAAAACATCTTTTCAGCATTGGAAACGGGTTGAACTTTGCTGTAAGTGACGATTTCATACAGTGTCCGAATCATGCCGCGCAAGCTGCTGCCTGGAATCAACGGCTGCTGCTCTCCCATCACATTGAAGAAATCTGGCTTGTTTCTTACTACGTCGCGGAAAGGCACGTCGATTGGCACCTTCTTTCCACCATCCATGCGAAAAGTTGGTTTGCCCTTAATATCCCTTTCTGCTTGCTGATTATGAAAATCGCGCTCTTCCAAAAGACCACGAATGTAGAGCGGAGATTGCGTTGTCAAACGCACGAGAAAATGACCTGAATGACCGCTGATACGATTGTGGTCAGGTAGTGACTCTGGTGCGACCTCAAGAACATTCTCTGGCAGTGGTACAAAATTATATGGAGCTTTAGCCGTTTGCATTGGTCGCACAATATGTGTTGGAAGTTGCTGACTCATGCTGTTGTCTCCAATCCACACAGCCGACTAATCGCGTGAGTCGTGAAGCCTGTGTCTGAATCTTCTTGCCAATAATGGCGGACGAGGAGTTGTGTATGTTGGGTTTCATTTACGTCGGGCAGCGGCACAGCATGATGCAGCCCTTGCTCACCGTCAACCATGAGCGTGAATCCGTGCTGTAGCTCACGGGTTCCCGCTCTGCTGCCTGTTCCCCAAAGAAGGTAGTGGGTGTCTGAGAAAAGGTCGGGGTCTTGGTCGCTGATGATGGCGTATTGCCATTTGTCATTAACTTGCCAGACACGACATTCGGCCGATTTCCCAAACAGCCGCGCCTGCTGCAACGTTGACGCACGTAGCGCCACGCGCACCGTTTTCACTTCATCCGCGTTCGTATAATCTCTTGCGGCATCATTCGCCGTGACCAACTTGCCCTCTTTTATCACCTTACCCCAAATGACCCCATCATCGGCGTGCGCCAACAGATAATCGTAATCAGCAGCGGCTTGCGTCAGCCACGCGACGATCTCCTGTTCGACCAAGCCAGATTGAACACTTGCGCCAGATTTTTTACCCATTTTGCGCCTCCTTTTTCAAGAATGTATGTAGGGCTTGAACATATTTTTCAAGCGATTGATAAGGGTTGTCCACCGCTTCCCCTGCTTGCAGCTTCACGGTGACGTTGTTTGAGCCAGCCGTGCTGCCCTCTATTTTGTATTGACGCGCATCTGCACTGTCTGCTAGACATGCCTTGATTCCTGCAACTCGCCCACGCCCAATGCTACTCTCCCCACCTAGCGCGAGATTGCCCGTCCACAAATCTTTCAGCAGCAGAAGCAGCAGACCAACTTGCGCTTTGTACAGCGAGTCGGCATCTTTTTCAGAGTTGTCACGCTGGAGTCGCAGTCGAATTTGCAGGGCAGGTTGTCCAAGATGCCCCCACACAGGTTGCTGATTAAACAGCGCAGAATCGAACGCGCCCCCCGTGAAGCGGTCAATTTTGACACGATTCTGCACGAGGTTGTCGGTGAGATGCTCTTGTTTCAAGAATGTTTCAAAGACACGCAGGTTGCTGGCACGCGGCGAAACGCCCTGCCGAATCATCGGACCGAATAGCCCTTCAACTACTGTCTTTGCTTTTTCATCCCGTCCATTGGCAATGAGATAGGCGATTCTTTCAGCTTGGTGACGCAAGACACCCGCCACGCTTGTGCCAGACAAGACAGGTGCGGGTGCATTTTTGTCGGGTGAAAAACTGTGTTGATGTGTGTCGTCGGGGCCGAGAATGGGATAGTTGTTCTCGTCTTGCAAAAGAGCGGGTGCGCCGTCTCGAATCAACAGTGAGCCAGTGAGGGCAAACATCGCATCGACGGTGAAGACGCTGCGCTTGTCGTCCAGCAAGTCAACCTTGAGCGCAGCCTCAATGCTGTCATGTGAGTCAGTCGTCAGTGCGGCGTGTCCACGCTTGAGCCATTCGACAAGATCGTTTTCCATCTCATAGACGCGCACGCGCCACTTCTCGGCACGAATTCGGCCGAATCCCCGTTGCTTTCTCGCCCCTAGCGTGATGTCGCCGTCTTGATCGGCCGAACCCAAGCCACGCAGCGTCGTCACCAACACTTTTTGCAGTTCATCCAGATCATCCTGCTCTCTGACAATCAGTTCAAATCGCAGGTTAAACGACGTGCCAGCAGGCCAAAACTGCATGTTGAACAGTGCGCCACCGTCAGCCGTGCGCGTTGCACCATCGATCCGCACACCCGTGCGCGTTTCAACCGTGCCGCTCGTCGGCAAAACACCCAGCGCACTTTCAACGATCAAAGGGCTTTGCTCCCCGTTATCATCCCCTTTCGCGCCACCAAACAGCAGCGAGACGGCTGTTTTCCCATTGCTTTCCGCCACGCGATACCCCGCGGTGACGGCCAAGAGATGTCCGCGCAACGCGCCCGCAATCGACGTTCCCAGCAGAAGCGGACGCATTGGATCAACCGCGTCCGTCAACAACGGCATGTCAATCGCAATATCGCCGTCGCCATTGCCAAAATGGGCGGGGGTTTGCAAAACGAGCGTCGTGTCAACCACGATACGCCGCTTTATTTTCCGTGAGGTTGTGCCAGACCACCAGTTACGTGTCATTGATACGCCTCCTTCTGCTGTTTTTCCTTGACAAGTCGCGCCAGAACCCCATCCATCAGGCGCAGGTCAAACTCATAGCGCATTTTCTCTTTTAGCTGGTCGGAAAAATTGCTCTTGTTGATGCTCAATTTCGGAACAGTGAAATCCCAAGTGACGTTGTTCGCCTTGAGCCACGCTAAAAGTGATTGTCCGTTGGACAGCTTAACGCGCTCAAACTGTCGTCGCGTTACCTGTCGGTCATTGAGCTGTGCGAGATAGTTTGTCACCAGTTGACGATTCGGCCGATCACTCCACAAAGCCGTCTGAATGATGCTGCGTAATCGGCCGATTTGACTATTCGACAAACGACGTGCGCTCGCAAAATCGACCTCTGTGACCGCGATCTTCTCTGTTAGCTGTCGCTCTAGCTGTTGGCGCAGCAGTTGTTTCCAGAATCGTTCGGCCGTTTTCACCGCAAGCGAATTCGCCTTGAACGTTTCAATGTTTCGCAACGCGGTCGGCTTGTGCTGCTCAATCCCAAAGTGGTCTAGCCCGTTTTGGTTGAAGGCAAATCGGCCGAAACCCTCTGCCTGACGTTCGCCCAAACCATGCGCCAATAATGTCTGTAAATCCCGCGCTTTCCAATCGCGTGCCTCAAGCACAAACACGCTGCCCATCTCTGTCGCGGGAACTTGCGGCAGCGGCAATCCCCACTTACGATTAAATCCCCCGACAATTGTCTTTTTGACAAACTGCTGGTCAGTCGCCTCAATCGGCTGCGCGAGGTTGAGACGCTGGGCGAGTTGTTGCAATCCGCTGACAACCGCCGCCCTGCCGACGACGTAGCGTCCCACTTCATCACGCATGATTAAATCGCTCTGCAATGTTACAATCAGCTTGTCATCACTCCGTGACTGAGTGCGCGGTGTCCACCCTGTCGATGCAGTCACGTCGCTAATTTCAACCGTGCCGTATCCCGCACTGCTAGAACCGCCCAACTGCCAGCGGGAGCCGTTCACCAATAATGCCTTGACCGCCGCAAAATCTGCGCCCTCTTCAAAGAGGATTTGCGCTCGAAACCGCTGTCCTTCTGCCAGCGATTCATAGCGATAGACGGCTCCTGCCTGCTCGTTGCCGACGGTGTGACTTGCGTCGGTCGCCCGCCCCATGCGGCGATTGCGTGCCGTATGTATGGCGATCTTCGTGTCTGGCGTGACTGTTTTTGTCACTGTCTGGCGTAGCCAAAACGGTGCGCCGACTGATTTCCACTGCGTCTTCTTATCCACTTCGACAAGTGCGTGATCGCTGACCTGCTCTGGATCGTTTTTAGGATGTCGCCAGCTAGCAGGAGTGGGATGGGTTGGCTGGTCGAGATAGGGATAGGCGTTGAGATAGCGTGTTTTGCCGTTGAAGAAACGGGACTGTATCGCGGGATCGGCCGCATCAATCGCACCATGTTTTGCAATATGCAACCCAATGACCATGCCGCGCAAAACAGAGCCGGGCAGGTAAGGATACGAAACCGCGCTGTTGGGGTCTCCATTGAGCTGTGTCGCCAACACAGGTTCTCGCAATGTGATTTGGTAGGTCAAAACATTCATCACTTGCCCTCCACAATCGTTGCAAATTGGCCTAGATATGAATCAGTCACATCTTGATCATCGTCGTTGAGCAACATCATTGTCAGCTTTCCGCTACCGCGATTGCGATTGAGACCGCCGCGCCGCACAGCCGCAACAGATGCAGCCAACAACGCCCATGCCTGATCGGTCGGTTTTTCACGAAAATGCAGCGGGGCAAAAAACGCCGTTTCGCGTAGGACAACGCGAACCGCCCTTAGCGACCCGTCGTCTGGTGCACCGCTCTCCGCGTCAACCGCCGTCTGGCGACGAATCGTCGTCAACGCACCCAGCACGTCACTTTTTGTCAAATCGTTTTTGTTGTCTGCAAAACTGTCTTTGACCGCGTTGCAAAATGATTCGGGCAAGTGTGCGTGACCGATGTGCATTTTGGCTCTGTCTGCCGCACTGCTACCTGGTCGGCCGAAAAGGAACAGCGCACTCTCGTTGAACTGTTTGGCGCGACTGCCCAAGGCAAACAGAACGTCCGCGCACGCCTCGACCAATAACCCTTTCAACGTTCGTCCATGAATCAACGGCAAGCCAGTCACTTCGTCGTAAGCCGTCTCGGTATCGACGAGCCCCGCCACGCCGTCCCCGCGACTAAATGTGCCGTCGCTGAGTAGCTCAATTTGCAATTTCATTCAGCACCTCCCGTAAGCGGAACAAACCAATCGACTAGCTCCAATGCGTCGTGATAGCCGCTGCGGGTTTCTTCAATCTCATCGCCGCTTTCGGCCGATTCCCACTTGGCAGAACTCCAGCCTGATTGCGCCCAATTCTTCCCCGTCTCATTGTCAAGAATCACAGGTAACGGTTTTCCTGCGTTGAAATTTGTGATGAAGGCGGTCGTTGCGTGTCCGCCGTCACGTAACACGTCGCGCAACTGCTTTTGCTTATTGCGCCGCCCCGCCCATGCTTTTGGGTCAGCGCCGCGTGCCTGAAACGCTTTAATCGCCGCTTCAACAATAGGCCACGCACGATGCGTGGCAGTCTCGTTGATGTCGAGCGTGACGGGACGTAGATATAGTTTTTGTCCGTCACGCGCTTCGTATTCGCGGTCACGGATCTCTTGGAGCGAACCAAACAACCCCGACAAGGCGAAGTGCCAATCCAGACAGGCTGGTTTGCCAGCGATATGCAGACGGAACTTCTTGGCTGATCTTGCCAGTTGGTCAGCCAAATCATACGCACGCATAAAGGGGTAGTGCGTTTTCACAATGGCGACTCCTGCACTTGCCGTGCCACCTTCAACCGTTGCGACGTTTTTCTCTTTATCAATGATGGGGAGATTGACTGTCTGCAAGCTAAACTGTTTCTGATACTCTGTGACGAGTGCGAGACCTAACCGCCCGTCACAAACGAATGTGACATCATCACCGCCGTAGACTATCGGCCGAAACGGCAAATACAAATTCTTCGTCACCTTATCGTATGACAAATTAATTTCTGCAATCACCGTTTCCGCTTCATCAAGACTGCGATGAACAATCTTGCCGCGCTCTTTGGGCTGCGCGTCGTCGTAAAATGTTCTTAGCAATGCGTCTAGCGTCGCCTCAAGCGCGTTCAACGCCGCACGGTTTAGCTGAAAAGAGAAATCGCGCACCTTTTCAATATAAACACGGTCATCATGCCGATAGAATTCGCCGATGTCCAGCAAGCGTCGGCCGATGCCGTCCCCGTCTGCATGAACGACCGCGATGTAGCTGTGTTCGTCCCTGCTACCGCCCAAATGCTCAAAGTCGGTTGGGTATTGACAGTCATATCCCTCAATTGGCAGAAGTCGATTGAGACGCTTATTGGCGTTCGAGACGTGGTTGCGCTTGGCTAGAATTTCGGCCGATGCAGGGTAAACGGAGGTTGCGTCGTCGTTGATTGGAGCCGTCATGCCAACGGCTGGCAATCCAGTCGATTGACACATCACCGTCACACCCAAGCCATATAGCGGATCGGGGCGCGTCTGCGCCAGCTTTTCCCGTTCCAACTGTGCGAACAGGTCACTCAAATGCTCAAACAGTTTGCCCTCTCCCAAATCGAACGACTGTGAATGCAGAATATAAAATAGCAAACGCGGCGCGTGATTCAGAACGTAGCGCGAGAGTGAGCGGGTAAACGTTCGTGCATCTGTCGCGCTCTTGAATAAAATCGGCACATTACCACCACCCGCATACAGCACCTCAGCTCTTAACGCGCTGGGGTCTTTGCTCACAATTTCCCACTCGCCGCTCTTGTGATTTTGTACCAAGTTGTGTTCACCTGAGACTGTTTTATCCAGCTTGTCAAACGCCCACTTGCCCGTCGCTGCATCGACTAGAAATGACGCGCCGATATTCTCGCGTAGTCTATTGCTAGCAAAAATGTACGGCTGTATTTTGGCAGTTGCCACTAACACTAAAACCATAGCTATTTTTCTCCCTTTTGGCTGTCGATCCAGCCATAGAGTTGGCCTATCAATTGATTGTTCAGGAGATGCGATCGGCCGAAAACGCGCACACGGTCGCCAAGCAACGTTTGATATGCTTCCTTCTCTAATCTCTCTGGATCACGGTGGAAGCAGACTAAGGCCGCCCGCGCTTCATCTCCTCCCAACTGCCTAGCACGCAGGTGTGCCTCAAACAGCTTATTCTTCATGCTCGCTCGACTACCCAACGGATTCGCCGTTGTACACGACAGCACAAATAGCTGATAACCACTCATCGCCACCACGTCCAGTTCAAAATCGACATCATTCTGTGATGCCCGCACGTTGGCATAGACTGAATGTAGTTCTAATGCTTCCTCAAGCTGTAAAAGGCAGTTCAAGACATAATGCTCCAGCCACTTTCCATCCAACCATTCCAAAAAGTCAACTCGGCTTGGAAAGCCGTATGCACGCATCACATCGTTGAGCTCAATCTCGCTTACACCAAATTCAGCAAACACGGGATCAATTTTGTTCGCCCGCGCCGTTTCTTGCTGATCCCACATTGCCTCATCCATGTCATGCGGTGCTTTTCGACTGTCAAAGCGACGGGGATGCAGCGTCAATTGAAGCGACTTGCCCCGCAGCTTATCTTCTCTCTTCCATCTGTGATTGCGCCCCAGCGCGGGTTGCCTATGATAGCGATTGCCGTGTTGCAGAAATTTCAGCCAGTCGCGCCAAACGGTCGCAAAGTGTAAATTGTACTCCTCTTCCAAATCACAATAGCCATCAACGAGCTTCTCAGCGACATTGAGAAGTGAAGCGGTTGTTAACCGCTGTAAGTTTGATTCAGGTCGCCAATTGTGGAGCGTCATCAGCTTATCGAGCGATACGTCAAGCGCATCACCGACAAATTGATTTGCTCCGTTTTCGTAGATGAGGTTGTGCGTGCGAGCGTCAAGGTATGAGGGGGAATAAGTTGTGACTGATGCAATGCCACTGTCGTACAGCGCACGGTACGCATGGACGGCCATCGCCTTTGTACCACCTGTGTAATTGAGCGACACTTTTTTATACCCTTGTTCAAGCCCATAAGAAACAGCGGCTTGAATCGCCTGCCGAATTTTATGGGGTGTTGCCTCAAAAGCGGTTTCAAACTCTAATCGGGTTGATTTATCCTCTCCAAACAACTGTACGTCATTTTGCGAACTTGTCAGCATCTTCTGCAAGCGTTCTGCAATGGCGTGCGTTGTAGGAGAGTGGATGAGAGAGATCAGTCTCGGATATGCTCCTCCGATTGGTAATTTGCCAACGACTAAGTTCGGCAACGGATTCCCACCAACCAACAAAATCAAGTGGTCAACTTTTCTATTTTCCAATTCCTGCTGTGGATTCACAAACTCTCCTATTTACGATGCGTTCATGATTGTAACACCATCAACCACATCCTCAATTGATATTTCCTGAACAGTTCGCGCCGTCTGTACGTTTAACAGCCCAACCCGCGCCAGTGCCGCTGCCACAGTGGGCATCGCGTAGACCGCTTTGGCACGCTGCACGAGCCGATGAATGCGTGGCTCGATTAGCAGTTGGGTCGTTGCCGAGCAGTCAGGAATGAAGAGGGTGGTGATATCGCCTTGTAGCTGGTCGGTGGTGGTGTCGGTTTGGACACGGAGGGGGATGTTGGCGGAAATCGGCCGATCCACCAACCCCACCGTCCGCATCCCCACTTTCTCCCGCTGACAAATCAATCCCAACTGTGCCACCGCCAATAAATCAAACTGTGTCAATAACAGTACATGTATCATAATTTGGGTGAGGCGATCCCAATGAGATCGCCCCACATGAAGGAACCCTCAAGTTAGAAACAAGCCACGCTGCAAATAAAGATACCGCGTTCTCTGCTATCTGTCCTCTCAACTTCCTATCACATCCCTATCACCCGCTTTCACCCCGCTATCATTTATGTTATTTTTGACGTATGGCTCATTTTGTCACCAAAGAAACGCTCACGGATGCGTTGAAACAGTGGAATTCGCTTGAAGGGACGCA
>CAYMGE010000138.1:0-12813 GCA_964389925.1 uncultured Ardenticatenaceae bacterium | reverse complement strand
CTATGGTAGACTACTTCCCTCGCTTTGACTACCCCCATTTTTTGGGAAGATACAGTTCAACCTTGTCATTGAAGAAAATCAGAACCCTTGGAGGACTTACTATATGAAAGCCTCTTTTGATTGCTTACGTACAGCGAGTCATGATATTGGCATCGAGATAAGAAACGCCCCATCATTTCCAAGTCAACTGTCAGATGTTACGGACTCTTGTACTTCTACAGCATCGCGCAGCCCAGAAATGAACAACTCAGGATTAGATAGCGAAGCAGCGTTCACGCCAGTTCAGGTATTAAATTCTGACATAAATGGCTACGGTTTTACCATTCATCAAGTAGGAGAGAATGAGTATGAAATGGCGGCAAACTGGAGATTTGATACACAAACAGTATTAAATGATTTCATTGAGAAAAACCAAGCTCTTTTGCATGAGGCAACGAGTTCACCATCTTCTCCAGCCCAGATGATGGCGGCCATAACATTTGCACAACCAGCTTCTTATCAGCTTGCATCGTCACTTCAAGCAACTCATAAATTGAATGTATTACAGTATGGGGTATTTGGTAAGTCAGCAATGGGGAATACTGTATCATCTTACTATATGCAAGACGATGGTCGTGTTCATGATTGGGTGTCGGAACTTAGGTCAGATGCAGAGTTGATTACATTTGATGGTTTGATGACTATGTTGGTAATTGTAGATTCAAAAGAACTTGCTGAATTAAATCAACGCCCAGATGTTGCATTGATTGACCTAACAGCTAATGTAGCTAAAGCAAAATTGGCGCGAGAAATCAGCATTGATATCCCCTTGAAAGATTTGTATGTTCCAAACCCAGCATGGATGCTTTATGAAGATACTGGCTCAGTACCAACAGCAGTTGGGCTAAAAGATACAGCCTTAGCAACCACAATGTTCTCACCCACATTGAGTTTATTGATTGTGCTGGTTGGAGCAATGCTTTTCATCACTTCCATCGGTTTGCTTCGGGGACGCAAAGCCTAACAAAACATATAGATCGAGAGAATGAGAAGCCAGACAGCACCTTCTGTCATTTCTCATTCTCTTCCGTACTTGATAGGGTCGTGTAATGCAATTATCTTCTCTGAGGCAAGGCAGGCCAGTACGTTTCTTATTGCCAACCGTCTTGATTGTCGGTGTCATGTTTTTCCTTTTCGTGTCTCAGCCTCTATTGTTTAGAGAGTGGGGTTGTGACTCAAGCGAATGGATAGAAGCCGAGATGGAAGGTATCATTGTTGAAATCTTGCAGAAGCGTGGTGGGCTTCCTCGACTTCCACATATTTCATTCGCAATGGGCAGCGATGATTACCCTGTAGTTAGCCCTAGTGAAGCTGTCCTCGATTGGCGATTAACAAGCAGTGCTGCATATGTGGATAATCGCCTTCGTGAGCCTGATTACAACCTACGAGCAACGGTGGAGGTGATCTACACTGATGGGCATTGGCGTGAAATTCAATTGTCTCATGAGCGGGCGGGATTCGTGCCGATTTGCCAATTGCCACCTATCCAACTGACCGATTTCCGCGCCCCTTACCGTTATAAAACCTTGCGAAGCGATGCAGAGCAAACAGTCATCGTAAAAGAAGTAGATAGTCTTGCTGTCGAGCCATTTTCATTTAATTATCGGATAATTCAACATCCAGAGAATGGCGGTCGTATTATTACCTTTCATCCAGATGACACTATCAACGTTGAAAACTTTGAGCGATTTGCAGAAGCAAACGAAGCCCTTGCGCGTCAATTGATTGGATTAGAATCTGCTCTTGACGTACAACTGCTGTTTGAAACGCCTATTCCGCTCATAACGGCTCAAAATATAGTGACTGAACGATTTTTGACTGCTGAGATACTGTATGTTCAATCACAGAATCACTTTGGCGATAGTATAATATGGCCGATTCATGTAAGTGAGTATGACCACGCAGCACTTGCACAGCGAGTTGATCAATCCCGTTTTAGTCAAAATGATCCTTATATGCCCTTTGGTGTGAATGAGACTATTCCTGTGAGAGCGGTAGGAATTGCTGGACAAATTCCTGCAAGTAACTTTGATGGGCTAGCCAGTGAACTTGATATTGCACTTGTTGATGTAACACCAACACTTTTAAGAAGAGAGTTGCAGAACGATTCTAGTATGCGGCTCTCACAACATGATTTTGTAGCAAACTTGCCGCTGCTTGAGTTAGTAACTACGGTCAATCCGTGAATGTCTGGCGCAAGCGTGACGATGCGCGTCTCAAAGCGTTCCGTTTCGGTTATGACTTCGGTGTACCTGTCATAGTCTCGATAGTGACTGCGCTGCATCGCCTTGTACGTCTGCCCTTTGATGAACAGCGTCTCGCCATTTTCGTGCGTCAAGAGTTGGTTGTTGAGCATTCCAGCGGCGATGACGTTGACCAAGTGACCACGACGGAGAGGGGTCATCGGCCGAAAACGCGCCATCTTTGACCGTTGTGGTGCGACGTGCTGTTGGAATTCGGCCGAAAACAACACCCCATGTTTCTGCGTCTCGCGCAATACGTCTTCTATATAAACGCGGTCTGCCATAAACTTAAATGCAGACGCTGAGACGGGGACTTTTGGTAGCGTGTAGGTGAACTCATCCACGTCGTGAATCGGATGGATTTCTACCTTGCTGCGGCCGATAGCGCGGAGATGATCTACAGTCGTGCTATCTGGCTGGGTGGCGCGGCTGTTGTGAATGCCAAAGAGCGTGATCTCGTTGAAGTGGCGGTGATCGGCCGAATGCGCCACCACACGCACATCATGAAAATGGCTAGCGATGTACTCTGCCACAGCCCGAAATGACAACACCATCTGCGGCACAACCCACACCAGCACGCCGTCGGCGCAGAGCGATGGTCGTGTTTGCTTGAGAAACAGTCGCTCCAAGCGACCTTCCGTTTCATCTTGGTCATACGGCGGATTGAGATACAGCAGGTTGAAGCTATTGCGCGACCAGTTCATCTGCTGCATTGGCGACCAAAAGATGCGTGTTGCCTGTTTGTCTCGATGTCGAAGCGGGGAACCGTTACGTTGGGCGAGATATTGCTCTACAGCGGTGCGTGATTCTTCTGCACGCGAGCGTTGCAGTTCATTGCCGAATGGTTCCAAACAAAGTGCGGAAGCCAGTTGCACCAGCGCAACACCTTTGCCGCAGCACGGATCGTAAACGCGACCGCCATCTGGTGCGGTGATGTGTTTTGCAATCTGGGTCGTGACGGCTGGATCGATTTTGTAATATCCAGCCTTCTCTTGGGCTGAGAGGCGACTCATGACGGGATAGCCTCCTTGAAATTGGCGACCGCAGCAGCAATATGACGTGGAATGGGGATGACGGGTGTGCCACTTGATGGACATTGTTGCTCAAAAACAGCGGTTTCCCCTTCGCTGCGAATCCAGCGATACCCGGCAGCAACTGCTGCGCGAATCGCTTCCAGCTCTCCATTAAATAAGGTGGCGAGGGACGCATTTGGATGCAGTTGCGGTTTGTAGCGATACAGCTCTAAGACGACTGATTTATCGAATAGCTGATAACTGTAGACAGGTGTGGACAATTGTGTGGACATCGGTTGCTCCTTGTCATGCAAAACGCCCCGACGTTCATTGTCGAGGCGTTTGCAGTGTGTTATTGTTTTGTTGTCGTGAGGGGGTTACTGTTGTGAGTTTAGATGGTTACAAATGTGCAAGCGTTTATGCTGGCACAGGTGACATCTCAGACAGTGGAAAATGTGCCATCAGCCAATGTGTCAGTTGTGCTTCAAGCGTGGAAGCATATTGGTCAACATGCGCTTTTTGTTGCGGGGTTAAGGTTGGTTCCGTCTGTAGTGTGCGAGCGAGTTGTAGCGCACGGCGTGGATTGCCTGCCTTTGCCCAGAGACTTAACTGATTCAGCCGCTGCATAAACGCATAGGTATGCTTGTCGTTGGCCTGTGCCCATTCGATAAACGGCTCTGCCATTTCAGCAGCTTGGGCAAATTTATCCATCGCGGCTGCAAATGCTTGCTGGGCTTGTAGCAAACGCCCCTCTAAAATGAGCGTTGAACGTTGCTGCTCTAACTGTTGAAGTCGTTCGGGGAACCCTCGTGTGTCGATCCCATTGACCTGTTTTGGTGTGATCATCATGATGCTCTCCAAGAATGGTACGATAAATGCACGTCCATCTGTGCGAAGTTTAGCACACAAACATAGCCATCCGATGCAAACGGATTGCTCAACAGCTGCTCAATCTTTTGTTGACGACGCGCCTGCGTGTTGCCAGAAATCATCCCGCTAACTTCCAGTCCAACTCTGTTATCCCCGTCATATAACCAATAGTCGAAGCGAGATGCCTCATCCGCCACCGCAGTCACATAAAAGCGTGTATACAGTGGAATGAGTGCAAAGGCGAGCGCACAGGCAGCAAACTCAGTGATGATATTGCCTTGCACAGGTGGTTGCTCAAACCGGCGTGTCTCAGGCTGCCAGCGTATCCGTAGTCGACGACGGAATGTCTGGTCATCAACATCATGGAGAATGACGGTGACATCGATCAGTTGCCGCTCGGTCTGCTCCTCAAAGCGATAGATGGCGAATGGTAGTAGCCAGCGCACATCCAGTTTATTGTGTTGGACAATCTGCTCTAGCCAAACGCTGTCGTCATACATAGGGTCGCTCATCTGTTCCTGTGTTCCTAAGCGGGGATTATACGCTATTTATCACGGTTGCTGAAGCTCAATATTCGTCAGGGCGTAGCAACGTTGTCACAGAGTAATCCCATTCAGAAATGATCCAGAGTTTGACGATGTGTTCGCTGTCGGATGTCGTGAGGGTGTGGTCATAGCTGGAGAAGAGGCGTGCATCGCCGTTTCTGAGCGCACGGTCATTAGCGCGTAAATCTTCCGGTTGCATCTCGCCCCAATCTGCGTTTGCGTGGCGGTGTAAGGAGACGGAGAGGTTAACGCCCTGTTCAGCCAGTTCCAATGCGCCGGGTGTGATGACCACGCGGCCGAGTGGAAAGCGGGTTGAAGGAGGGAGCATGATATTGTAGCTGTCGCGCTTGGGGAACATGTCTCCCAGCCCTGCTGCTGCAAGGGTTGCACTGAGGTCGTCATCCACGTTATAGATAAGACCGTCCTCAACTGCCTCATCGGTGGTGTAGGTGCTGATGAGGTCTGGCATTCCGTCCGTATCGTTGGGTTCTTCAATGAGAGCGTTCTCAGTTGGCTCAACGGGATTGCCCGCGTGCAGCAAGACCAGCTCGCCGCTCTGAAAGCCTGCGTGGATGATCTGCTCCCATGTCTCAGCCGCCGTGTGGATGTGCCAAGCCATTTTGCCGTAGGCACGCTCGCTGACGGGGCGGATGAGCTTGTGGTCGAGACCTTGTTGCCAAAGATAGCTCGCCCAGTGCGGTTGTAGGGGAATGGCAAGGGCGGCATCGAGCATGGGGAAAAATGCGGCGGGATAGTCACGCGCTTCATTATCTAAGACGTAGAATGGCTCATCAGGCTGCATCGTTTCATAGCTGGCCTGTTTGTGCAGTAGTATACATTCCACTTGGTCGAATGGCAGCGGTTTCTTGAAGACGAGATGTCGCTTCATGCCACGCTGACGGATGTAGACATTGTTTATCTCGACAGGTGACTGATACGCACTCATCAGCCGCGCCCAGTTCGCCTTGACCGCCTGCGGGTTGCCGATCAGTTGTAAGCAGACGATGGCGTTGCGCTTCTCGTCGATGATGCACAGTGGGGCGTGGACGGGGAACGCCTTTGCCTTACCGCTGCCAAGTGCGATTTGGTGGTTTACGTCCTGAACGACTTGGCAGATGGGAAAGTAGGCGGTGAATCCGTTGCGCTGTGGCGGGAGCAGGTTGCGGCCGTGTATAAAACGTGTCTTCACTTCGTACCGCTTACGCTGTAGCCAGCGATTGAGCAGCACCTTGCAAATCTGCTGCATCTTTAGGTCTGTCAACTCTTTTTGCGGTATGCCCAACGTTGTCGCCAGCGCACGCAGCACGTCGTTGTACAGCAGCACGTCGCCTTGTTTTGTTGAAATGGGCGCGAGTGTGTCCAGTGTGACGTAGGATTGCTGGATCATAGCGGCCGAAATCGCCAGCGGTTGCGGTGGATACACACCATTTGTCGCCGTTGTTTCAAATTTGACGATACGCAATGCGTCTGGCAGTGCGTCGAGGATGGGTTGGAACGGTTGTTTGTATTCGGCCGATGCTGTCAGGGGAACATCATATGCGCGGTCGAAGGCATATGTCGTTGCCCGTCGCATCAGTTCTGTGTGATACACCGCCTGATGCTGTGTTTGTAGCCAAGTGACCAATGCAGCATGGAGACCGTTCAACTTGGGAACAAGTGGCTTTTCATAACGCGGGCATGTCCCAGCCGTGCGTTTCCACCCTTGCGCGATCATCGCTGCGTCGATTCGCTGTTCCCACAACGCCTGTGCATCTGCCGCCAGATGGGATTTGCCATGTTCGGCTTGGGCAATCCGACGCTGGACGGTCTGAACCTTATAGTAGGCGACTGGCTTCATCGCGTTTGCCTAACGTCTCAAGGCGCACAACATCAGGCTGCAACGGTGGCATGTAACGTAGATAGCTGCCAATTTGGTCGAACGCAACTTGTGGCGGTCGCAATTGTGTTTCACCGACGTAGCCGTGTGTACATGCGAGCGTGGTCGCTGTCTGGATGACATGCTCGTATTGCTCATCATCGGCAATACCGTTCGGAAACAGCACCGCGCCGACCGCGCCGTGCAGCGTGGCGATGGAGATGTATTGGTCATCCCCTACCGCGATAGGGAGCATTTGCTGCCAACTCTCTCCGAGCGCATTCTCTTGTTCGGTCGTCAAAATGGACATTCGTTTGCTCCTTGCAGCATTTCATACGCCGTTGCCAAGACAGGCAACCAGATCGCGTCTACCTTGCGCTGCTCAATCATCGTTTGCAGGTTGGCGAGTACCAACTCAATGGGTAAAGATTGACGCGGTGGTTCAAAACCAATGGGAGCGACAATGTGGTTGATGCCATTTTCGTCTACGATTTTGTCACTGACGCTCGTGCTGCGAATGCACAGCTGAACGGCAGGGTGGTTGAACCACGGTTGCTCAAAATGGGGGTTTTTGCACATGGCCTCGAAAAGGCACAATCCAAAGTTGAACTAAATCGAGGGGTTAACGAATAGAGGATTCACTCAGAGTCAAGAAACGAGTCATCGCTGCCTTGCAAATCGTTGTTTCAAACTCGAAAGCCGACTCGGGCAGCAGAGCCAACAACTGGCTCAATGTCTTGTGGATTGTCTCAATCGCTAACATCACAGCCATCGCTTGGTCTTCAAGGGAAACAGTTAAAAAAGCCATCCGCCGCAACTGACCATCCCAACCATTGTTGACGACATCCATTGCAAGCTGATGAAGCTGGAGCATGTCATCACGCATCTGTGGCGGACGAATTGAATCGCGGTCGGAAAGATGTGAGCGGAGGGTGTCGATGTGACCGACAGCATCAAGTATGCAAGTCGTCTCGAAATTCTCGTATAGGTTGTGCCATTCCTGCTCAGTCATTTGCTACCTCGCTGTGCCTGCCAAGCGGCGTTAAGTTCGTCATCGTGCTGGACAAAATACTTGTAGGAGTTGTAGGAGATCGGCTTGGCAAGGTCGGGATTGATGAGCTTGCGGATGCTGGTGAGGTTCACACCGAGTTGGAGATAGTGCAGAATTTGGTCGCGTTTGGGGTCGAGCACGCGCTCGCGGTTGCGACTGCCTTTGGGTCGGCCGAGTTTGACCCCTTTGGCTCTGGCAGCAGCCAACCCCTGTTTGACCCGCATTGAGATGAAAGTACGTTCCGTTTCGGCAAAATAGCTGTAGATCGCCAGCAGCAACTTGCCATGTGCGCCAGAGGTAGATAGTTCAGGTTGACGGACAAACGCAATCTCGATGCCACGTTCAGTCAGCTCATTGATGAGATTCAACACTTGCAACATTTCTCGTCCCAAACGGCTCAACTCAGCCACCAGCAACAAATCCCCTGCTGTCAGCTTGTCAAACAGTTCATCAATCCGACGGTCGGTCGCACTTTTGCGCGAAGATTCTTCCACCTCGATAAATTCATCGATGAAGATGCGTTCTTTGTTAGCGTATTCGTGCAGCAGATGACGCTGCTTGTCCAAATCTTGACGGTCAGTGCTGACGCGCACATAGCCAATTACTTTTCGGCTCATAATAGTCAATGATAGACAATCCCGCATTTCGCAGTTATTTGTCTGTGTCAGTGATATACTTGTTGGTGCTATTTATATCATCTTTGCGCTGAATCAAACAGTAGATTCTCTGTCTATCACCGCTGTTGCACACCTCGCAGCAGACCCAAAAACCCCTCATGTCCACTACTGACACCCCAAGGCCGTCGCGCCGGCTCTACATTCTTACAGCGATGAAATCGCCGCCCTCTACGCCCGACCCCTCTTCAGCGACGAAGAACGCACCCAATTCTTCGCGCTGTCGGCGGAGGAGCGAACGCTGCTCGCTCATTGGCACACCTTTCCATCTCGTATCACCTTCATCTTGCAATTGGGCTACTTCTATGCGTCTCAGCAGTTTTTCACTTTCGAGTTGACCGATGTCGCCGATGATGTGCAGTGGATACAACATGCCTACTTCCCCGACCAACCATCAGTAACAAGGCTCGTCGCCAAAGGGACACGCCTCAAACATCAGACGCAGATTCTCCAACTGCACAACTACCGCCTTTGCACAACTCATGAGCGGCAACTGCTGCAAGAACACGCCTAGCACGTCGTGCGGCTCGAGCAAGCCACGCTTTATCCTGCGCCAACTGCAACATTTCCTCGCCGACAAACGCATCGTCACCCCTGGCTATACCAGCTTACAAGACCTCATCAGCAACACCTTGCTGACCGAAAACCAACGGCTTGGTCGTCTCATCTCAAAAGCCCTCACCTCCAGTGATCGTGAAGCACTGCAAAAACTGCTCACAAATTTACGACATTGGCGGCAGCGTTCACTCCAGCAGTGATGGACAGAAGTTTGAAACCCGCTTGCCCACCATCCATGCTCGTCATTCTTCCAAATACTTTGGATTGGGCAAGGGGATTGTTGTTTACACCTTAGTCGGCAACCATCTGCCACTCAACGCACACGTCATCGGCGCACATGAATCTGAAAGCCATTATGTTTTTGATCTGCTCGTCAACAACAACACTCATGTCAAACCCACGACTCATTCCACCGACACGCATGGTGCCAATCATGTCAACTTTGCGCTACTGCATCTGTTTGGCTACCAGTTTGCGCCTCGCTACCGCGATCTCCATGACAAAGTGAACAGCTCGCTCTATGGATTTCAGCACCCAACTCAATATGACGATGCCTTTGTCCTCAAACCCATCCGCAAAATTTCGCGGCGGCTCATCACCCGCGAATGGGACATATGCAGCGCATCGTCCTCTCGCTCGCTCTCAAAACAACCACACAGGCGATTATTGTTGGCAAACTCAGCTCCTACGCCCGCAAGAACCGCACCAAACGTGCGCTTTGGGAGATGGACAACATTTTTCGGCCGCTTTATCTGCTGGACTACGTCAATTCGCTTTCGCTGCGCCGCAATGTGCAGCGAGCCCTTGGGCGCGGTGAAGCATATCATCAGCTACAGCGGGCTATCTCCTATGCCAACTTTGGCTTGCTGCGTTTCAAAACCGAACATGAACAACAATTGTGGAGTGAGTGTGCTCGTCTGATTGCAACTGCATCATCCACTATAACGCTTTGATTTTGTCGGGTCTGCTGGCTGCCAAACAGCAGGTCGATGACAACGTGCAAATTGAGCGGCTGGCACGTGTGTCACCCGTTGCTTGGCGGCATGTCAACTTTCAGGGTCGCTACACGTTCTTTGATCTCCCACAGGCTCCTGACATTGATGAACTGGTTGAGAAGCTGGCTCGTCACCCCATTGGGATTATTCCAGCTTTGGATTGAACCCTTTCGAGGCGGTGTGCAAAACCCCCAACCTCGCTCTTTCCCAAAGACGGTCGCTACCTCGCCCCGATCAAGGCAGCCGTCCGCAAGACGGAACACATACCTGAAAGAGGACGCGTTGCCTTGCGAGTTGATGTCTCATTTTAGATGCACACCCTCTGGGCAAGCTATGCATCAAGGAGCAGTTGGCGGTTGAGATTGGGAATCTGCCGACTTAATTGAGCAGACACGACTCGTATTTCAGGCATCTCTTGAATGATAAGCGCGATAGACTCATTCTGCTTGATAAAAGTTGTATACTTCTCACAACGTTATTGACAGGATACATCATCATGCAACGACTTCACCAAACAATTGGCCCCAACGGTCTTCAGATTCCACTGCCTCTAATCCAACAGTATGGCCTTGTACAGGGCGAAAAAGTCATTGTTGAATTTGAAGCTGGGCGGGTTCGTCTCAAACCCATGCAGCTACCCGCAGCACTGATAGAGCAGCAAGCATTGCGTGTGACGCTCAAGCATTTGGGAGATGGTGTCACCGTCAAGGCGGTTCCCCATCGGGTGGGTTGGCAAGTTGACCTGTACGGAGTCGGGATGGAACACGCTCTAGGCTATCTCATGTATGATGCGAATGGGAAGCTGTTATCTGACATCAACGAAGTTGTTGAGCAAATTTTTGCGACCAGTGGCACATAGGGTGAAACAATGAATCATGAGCAACGATGGACAGAGACTGATACAGAACGCTTTGCGGAACTGCGTTTGCAGGCGTTTGATCACTCCCTGACCGCTGCCGAACAGGGTGAACTGACTCACCTGCAACAGCGATTTGACTTGGAAGAGGAACGCCAGATGACAGCGACGACAAGGGAACAGGTCGCATCGGATGAACGGTTCAATGAGTTACGCTTAAAGAAGCTTGCCGACGGTCTCTTTGCATCCGAACAAGCCGAACTCAACGACATGCTGGCGACGCGGTTGCAGATGTCGGATGATTTCTTTGAGCCGGTGTTAGCGTGGCTTGACACCGAGCAATCTGCGTTACGCAAAAAGCTGATTGCTCGTCAGGCAGAAAGCGAGGCGTTGGCGCAACTGCTTTTGCAACAAGAGCAGTTGACGGTCGATGCTACTGCATGGTTAGCGGAGTTTGATCGACGCAGCTATCGTATTCATCAAACCTATACCCATTTGACTGGGGAGCAACTGGCTGCATGAGCGAGGAAACGGCATCTATTCGCAACCGTGTACGACAGCTATTCAACTATCGTTGCTGCTATTGCGGAACGGATGAGGTCAGCGTGGGCGGTGAGTTAGAGGTTGAGCATTTTCGGCCGAAGTCCAAAGGTGGCACTGACGCACTCGACAACCTTGTTTACAGTTGCTCACGCTGCAATTTGTTCAAAGCCGCCTACTGGCCGAAACCAAACGCACCTGACAGCCACTATCTCTTGCATCCGCGTCATGACAATCTCGAAGAACACATCGACCTCACGGAACATGGCGAACTGTTCGGCTTAACACCACGCGGTTGGTTCCATATCACCTGGCTGCACCTAAACCGACCGCAACTGATTGAAAAGCGACGGAAGCAACAGTGGATGATTTTAGAACGTCAGCAACTAGTTCGTTACGAGCGTCTGATAGAGCAGTTACAGCAACAATTGCTGGAGCAATCCCGTGAGAGTGCGCGTTTGCGTGCGATTATTGCACAGCGGCGCGGCAAATAACGACGCTGATACTCGTCGCCAGCCAATTTAAGTGGTGACAAAAGTATCATACTTACCTCACCACTTAACTCTTTTGCCGTTGTTTGTTGCAGAGCAGTACAGCTTCCGCTAATTTCATTTATTTGGATACATCCGACCGCGCAAACGTTTGATGTGTCCTTGTGAGAAACAGCCTCTTTATTGGGGAGGGGGATTTTGTATCCACCGCTCATTTGAGGTTATTTCACTATGCGAACGATAGCATCATTTTCCGCTTCTGTCAATTCTGCTAGTGGCTCTTTATTGGCTGCCAATGCTCGCTTGCAAGCGTTGCGTGCTGAACGGCAAACGAGTCAGGGCAATGGCTCCTTACCTAATGGAGAGATACACCAGCATGTGGAAAACGGTGCAATTGCTCTAAGTTCGGCCGATCTGAACGGGTCATTTGATCATCCCACCCCACCCCATCCAAACCCAAGCAACTGGCGATCTTCACTACACGAAGCAATCTCAAATCCTATTAGCAACATTGTTCAATCCGACGATGACATTGACGCGGTAACATCCCCAACCCATGTCACGACATTTGGAACTATCACCGCTGCCATTCTCAAGCACGATGGGGGAACTGTCGGCCGACTTTGGCTTGTGCTGCGAGCGTATTTTGCAAATGAGGGACAAAGTGGGATGGTTTCGGCCGATAATCTTTGGACATGCCTAACAAACAGTTTCCCCCAATACAGCCAACGCCATCTACGCGATTTGCTCAATCGCGGCGAGGGCATTTACTGGCGGCGGGATGATTTCGGCCGATTGTGGCTAACTGGCATCACGAAAGTAGCGGAACATCTGGACATCGAACGCTTGCAGGGCAACCGCGTCATCATTCCACTTGCTGACCTAACGGGCAAATTAACCCGAATGCGGACAGCTCTACAAGCTACATTTCACGCCAGCAGAAAAAGCGATAATCCAATCAGTCGCGCTACTTTGCGTGATCTAACGGGGATTAGCGAACGTTCCCAACGTGAACAGGAGAATGAAAATGGGGTCAGCGTATTTTTTTCAGGAAATGGGCGTTTTGCAAACCTAAAAGAGTGT
>CAYMGE010000137.1:0-13320 GCA_964389925.1 uncultured Ardenticatenaceae bacterium | reverse complement strand
GGATTCCTGCATACGCTGGAATGACACCCTCAAAGTATTTGAAACACACCCTTTTTATTTTGGCAACCGCGCAAACAACATCACGGGTAGCGAGATAGCAGCCAAGACGACCACAAGCCAAGGCAACAGAGTCATCGAACGAGTTGACACATCTTTTAGTGCGATGGCAGTTGGTGTCTCATTTAGCTCAAATGCCCCAAGATCGCACATGGTGATTTTCTCGCGCTGAACCCCCCGTTGGTCGGTTGCCAAACAATTTTCACCTTCAACATCAATCGCTGTATGCGCTGGGGTAAGGGCGTGTGTTTGTGTCGCGCCCCCATTATCTGCCAATGTTGGTAAATCAAGCTCCCCTTCAATGGCAACATCGCAACTACCATCTTCATCGGCGTTTTTGGCATTCATAGCGATTGTCGCCTGATTGATACAGCCTCCCCCGACATTATCGGCGAAGAGATTGCGCGTGAGGTGCAACGTGCCGTTGTTATTGTTGAGCAGTGCGCCGCCGAATTCGTAGCCTCCGTTGTTGTCGGCACGGTTGCCGGCAAAGGTCGTATGGATGAGGGTTGCCGTGCCGCCGTTGTTCCAGAGCCCACCACCACCACCTGTGCCAGTCACACGTTGGGTTTGGGATTCGGCCGAATTACCGCTCACCGTACTATTTTTCATCATCAAATGCCCGCGATTGAAAATAGCCCCACCCCCGCTCACCGCTGATTGAACCTCATTACGTGCCAAAGTTGTATTTTCGATCAAGAAGTTGCCACTCCCACTATTGTAAATGCCACCACCAAACTCATCAGCATGGTTATCAGCAATGGTACTGTTAATCAGGGCAACCACCTCATTGTTATAAATGCCACCACCATACAACTCACTACTGTTATCGTAAATGTGGCTATGTTCAATCTGTACATCCCCGCCGCCAACAAATAAGCCGCCACCGTAATCAATCGCATGATTGTTGTACATGATGACGTTTCGCAGTGTGAGTGAGAGAACATCATTTACCTGCATTCCCCCACCACGAAACGCTGTCCCACCTGTAATTGTCATGTTCTCGAAAACAAGTGTGTGATTTGATGCAGAGACTCGCACAACGCTGAGTTGTTGTGCGCTTTCTAAAATGGTCGGATACCGCTTAGGGTCGGCGACTGTCCAATTGTCTGGGCTGTAGCCCCCACGCAGAACAAGCGTCCTGCCGTTGATCGAGAGGTTGCCCGGACAGTAGCCCGCGATTCGCACAATGCCATCTGTATTAAATGTTTGATCGATGGCACGCTGAATGGCGTAGGTGGAATCGGCCGAAAAAACCCGTCCGCCTCCGTTTGCTGTTGCATGACACGTCGGGTTCGCTGCGGTCACGGCACTGTTTCCAAATAAACTTAAAATAAAAATATAGCAAGGTAGTAGTATGAGTTGCTTCTTCATCTGCTATCTTTTTTGTGATCAAAAGTGATCAATAGGCAAAAAAGTACCTGCTTCATCCACCGTCGCCGCAAGCGGTCTTATATGGTGTCCACAGGCGTTACGCCGCTGTAGCCCAGCGGCGGCGGTTTCATCACGCAACCGCAAACCTTCATTTTTGATATTGATTGCCGCATTTAGATCGCGGTCTTTGGTCGTTCCACATGCGCGGCAAACATGTACCCTGTCCGACAGAGGCATATCTTGAATATGCCCACAGTCGCTACATGTCTTTGAGGACGGAAACCAGCGACTAATCTTGACCAGTTCAGACCCATACAAATGTTGCTTGTAGGCCAGTTGTCGGGCAATTTCGCCAAACGATGTGTCGGCTATGTGCTTTGCGAGACGATGGTTTGCCATCATCCCTTTGGCGTTTAAGTCCTCAATGATGACGAGGCGGTTGTTGGCACAAATCGCACTTGTCACTTTGTGAATCCAATCCTGCCGACAGTTGCGAATTTTGGCGTGCAGTTGGCGCAACTTGCAGACGGTTTTCCACCAGTTGCTTGAACCTTTGACCTGTCGTGATAGTTTCTTGTTTAGCTTGCGGAGACGCTTTTCGTTCTTGAGCGTGTAGCGTTGGTTTTCCACTACCGTCCCATCACTCAGCGTCATCAGCTTGCTAATGCCTAAATCTATCCCGACTGCCCCGCCATTGTTTTCTACCAATGGTGCATCAATCTCGACTTGAACAGAGATAAACCAGTGGTTTCCGTCACGGCCAACCCGCGCCGACATCACCTTGCCGTCAAAACGCAACGCTTCACGCATCTTGACTAAACCGATATGGGGCATCTTAACCCGTTTCCCATCGAATCTGAACTGATCGTTAGACAGATAAAACGACGGGCGCGTGCGCTTCTTTGACTTGAATTTAGGGTATCCGACCTTCTGTCCTTTCTTCAAGCCACGAAAGAAGTTCCTAAATGCCTTTCCGACATCGGCAAACGCTTGTTCTGCCGCGCACTTAGTCACTTCCACCACAAACGGAAACTGTTCATGCTTGATTGCATTGAACTGTTTTTTTAGACTGTAAGCCGATGGCTTTTCACCCAATTCGTACCACTGTTTCCACTCGCTTAACGCCCAATTGTAGGTGAAACGGGCAACACCTGCTGCACGTGCGAAATAGTTGAGCTGCGTTTGATTTGGCTTTAGTCTGATTTTGTGAGCTAATATCATCCGTAATTCTGGTCGTTGGGCGGGGCTAGACACACGGCAGTAGACTATCGTCTTGCGGTTTCTTTTCTCGCCAAACACCTAACGTATATATACGTCGATTTGTCGGACTCCTGTGTGCAGTTAAAATACCTTCTCGATCCCACCGTTGCAGCGTCTTGATTGAGACTCCCAACAGCTTTGCAAATTCTCCAGTAGTGTACATGCGTGTATATTAGCACATATTTGCACATTTTTCCAATATACTCCATGATCTCGCCACTCTAGTCAATAACCTGCATAATGCTATTCGATCTTGAAATTGTTAAATTGAGCAATTTAGAACATTTGCAAGGTTTGACCATCAAACAGGATATTGGCATACAATTAGACGATTATGTATCAACTATCTGATTATCAAGCAGCGGCCGACCTCATTCGTGAGCGCACAACTTTCCGGCCGAAGACAGCCCTCGTACTCGGCTCTGGCCTCAGCAGCCTCGCCGATGCCATCCCCAATGCTGACATCATCGACTATGGTGACATTCCCAACTGGCCACGTAGCACGGTTGAAGGACATAGCGGCCGACTCGTCTTGGGCGAGCTAGAAGGCAAGGCTGTCCTCATCATGCAGGGGCGCGTTCACACCTATGAAGGGTATTCCGCCCAACAGGTGACATTCCCGATCCGCGTCATGAAACTGCTCGGCATCGACACCGTTATTTTGACCAATGCCGCTGGCGGTCTCAATCCAGCCTTTCAGGTTGGTGATTTGATGCTGATTACCGATCACATCAGTTGGGTTGGAACCAGCGGTCTAAATCCGCTAAAGGGGCAAAATGATGAAAACTTCGGGGTGCGTTTTCCCGATATGACCTTCGCCTATGACCGTGCGTTGCAAAAGTTGGCACACAGCGTGGCGCGTGAAGAAGGAATTGACCTGCGCGAGGGCGTGTACACTTGGTTGAGCGGCCCTAACTTTGAGACACCGGCCGAAATTCGCATGTTCTATCGTCTTGGCTCCGACGCGGTTGGCATGTCTACTGTCCCATCTGTCCTCGTTGCACGCCACGCAGACATGCGCGTTCTCGGCATTAGTACCATCACCAACGTTGCTCCCCATTACCCCAGCCCAGACCACGAAACCACGCATGATGAGGTGATCGAAACGGGTAAAATCGTCGTCCCCAAACTGACCAAACTGCTACGCGGCATCCTCAAACGATTTTAGATTTATGATTTGCGATTGATGAGAGCAGTTTCGTAAATCGCAAATCCAAAATCGTGAATCCAAAATGCTATACCGTTTTCTCGCCTTTATTGTTCTAAACGACGTGTGGATACTCTTCTTATGTATCCTTGCGATTGTTTGGTATCTCGCGCAGTTTTTGCGGAGTCAACGCCAGTTGTCGCAGTCGATGTTCTATATGGAGCGCGACCGCGCAGCAGGTGACCGAGGAACGGCGATAGTTTATCTTTTCTTATTTATTGGGATTGCGGGGGGCGTGATCTTTGTCAACACAAATTTGCGCGAGGATATTCCTGCGGTTTATCTGGAGCCACCCACACCAACGCCGGACATGATTGCAACGCGCCTCGCCACCCCTGAAACGGTGCAGCAAGTGACACCCATCGCGCAATTCCCAACGGCAACTCCACTCGTTGCCCCCACGGCGACGTTGCGTGACCCCAGCACGGCCGATATTGCGCCCGTTCAAGTGTCACCCACCCCTTCTCCCCTGTTGGAGGTAGAGCCACTGACCGAGGGCTGCACAGGCGGCATCTACGTGACAGAACCACAGGCCGGGGATACGGTGGTTGGTGGTGTGTCGCTGTTTGGGACGGCCGACACGGCCGATTTCAACTACTATAAGCTGGAAATCATCGGCCCTCACACATTTGACCAATGGCAATTTTTGTCCGGCGCGATTTCGGCCGAGCCGGTCAACAACGCCTATCTCGGTGGTGGTGACCTCTCCACATGGGAAACGGGCATCTATCAGCTACGCCTGACCGTCGTTGACTCTGCAAATAGTGAGGTGGGGAGTTGCTTGATTCAGGTGGGCGTATTGGGGGTCACAAGCGAGGCGACGGATGATTCGTAAAGCGAGGCAGAACTGTTGCTAAACCCGCAAGGAAGGCGTTGAATCGCGTACTGTCTGGGTGGGCTTATTGTGCCGCTGGGCGCATTAGCAGCCGCAATGTAGTGGTCAAATGCGACGGGCTGACGCTAGATAATTTTGGGGGTTGCTTGGATATAGAGTAGGTTTTCACCATCCATCTCCAATACAAATAGTCGGCCGCAAACGCCGCAACGCCCCTCAAAATGGACAGTATCGGCCGAGACATCAACCCCATACGCTCCCGATACGCGCCGCCGCACATTCTCATCCAGCGAAAGCGTTAACCAATTATTGCGCTGTGCATCAATCTGCTCATTCAACGTCGTTCTCCCCACATGAGCGCAATAGCCGCTCAGAAAGTGGTCGCAACGATGGCACGCCACAAAATTTTGCGCGATACGTTGATAAACTGTTCGCACGGGCGGCTTTGGCTTATTTCGTGCAGGTGTAGAGGGGCGACGGTTGCGTCGTCTTCTCGATTGATTAGGCATTCGTTTCTCCGCAGTGTGCTGATGGTTTGACCAATTCACGCGCATCGCCAACGCGCCGCGTCACGCGCTGGCTGTCGAGGTGTTCGAGGAGGGCAATGGCATATTTGCGACTCGTCTGGAAGATGTCGCGCAAATCGCCCACTGTGATTGTTCGATGAACGCAAAGATGTGAAATAATGCGTTGGATGATGTTGCTGTAGGTCTCGGCCGCAAACACCACACTCTCATTCACCTGCACAAATCGCCCCGTCTCTAACAATGCCAAATAGACATTTTCCCCAACCGTTTTCTTGGCCTCTTTGACGTTGGGTGCATTGATGCCGGCCGCGTTAAACTGAGCGATGATGGCGGTGATGGCGGTTTGTTGCTCGGCCGAAAAAACGACCTCATGCCCCGATATTTTTAAGAGCGATCCCGCCTCGACAATTTTTCCATCTGCCACGATTTGTGTGACCAAAGGGTTGAACAGATTGGCCTTTAGCCCCAAGCGACTGCGAATCTCTTCACGTGCCATCCCTAGACGAAGCGGATTTGTTTGGTGAAATTCAGCGACAAGGCGTTGTAGCAGCGTCGCCCAACGGTTGCGCGTCGCGGTAGTCACGAGATATTTGCCAAGCTGGACAATCTGCTCTGTCGTTTTGAGGTCAGCCAGCGCGTGGTCGAAGGTGGTCGCGTCTAGCCCCGCATTTTTTTGCCAAGCTGTTCGCGTTAGCGGCTCAGTGCGTGCCAGTGATTGCAGCAGCAACTCGGCCGGTGTGCCTTGTGCCAGCGTTGCCAGCCGTTCAACCGTCTCTGGGCGAAAACGACGATGCTGACGACCGGGCTGCGGGTCGAGAATATGACCACCGCCGATTGTCGCGGGTGGGGAAGGGCGGCGCAAAATGAAGCGGTCACCGCGCACAACGGCCGCCGAATCATGTAGGGCAAGTTGAACAAAACCTTCTTCACCGGCGGCGATCTGTTCAGACCCAATTAGGCGAGTGCGGGCGTTGATTTCGGCCGCTCCCACAAACAGCTTGACTGCCTGATTGTGCTTCAACGGCACGTCCGCATCTACCAACTGACGATAGGCTGTGTCAATCAGGCGCGTTGGCGTTATCACATCTGGCTTGGTCAAAATCTCCCCACGCGCTACATCTGATTTGTCGATGCCACTGATATTGACGGCGACACGACTGCCCGGCTGTGCCGTTTCGCGTTTTGTTTTATGGGTTTGCAAACCGCGCACGCGACCCATTCTGCCGCTCGGTTGCAGCATAATTTCATCACCTACGTCGAGCGATCCCCCGATCAGCGTTCCCGTCACAATCGTGCCAAAGCCGTTAATCGAGAAGACGCGATCTATGGGAAGGCGCGGTCGATTAGTGTCGGGGCGATCTTCGGCCGATTGCAGTCGCTCAACCAGCGTTTCCTTCAGCGTTTCCATCCCCTGTCCTGAAAATGCCGATACGGGAATCATCGGCGCATCCTCCAAAACAGTTCCCTCAACTGCCTCAGCGACATCGAGCATGACCAGTTCAAGCCACTCGTCATCGTCGATCAAATCCGCTTTTGTAATGGCAATGATCCCCCCATCTACTTGTAACAAATCTAAAATGGCGAGATGTTCGCGTGTTTGTGGCATCACGCCTTCATCGGCCGCAATCACAAACAGTGCTACATCGATCCCGCCAACCCCTGCCAGCATATTCTCGATAAAATCCCGATGCCCCGGCACGTCAACCACACCAATTTCGTCATCAATGCCAGCCAAGTGCAACCATGCAAAGCCAAGATCAATGGTCATCGCTCGCGCCTTTTCTTCGAGCAGCCGATCTGGATCAATGCCTGTCAACGCCTGAACTAGCGTCGATTTGCCATGGTCAACGTGTCCTGCTGTGCCGATTACAAACATAGTGCTAAAAATCTTCCGGAGTCGGGGACATGGTGGGCTGTCGCCGACGATTGGGGTCATTTGCAATCGCCTTTTCAACCTCTTCAAGCCAAACGGTTGGGAATTTTTTGATAGCGGCCGATTGAGCTGCCTGCACACGATCTATTAGCTCTTTTTCGGTACGCAGCTCAGCGATTTTTTCGCTCAAATCATGGATTTGGGTCAGCATCTGCGTTTGGCGACGGTCAGTCTGTTGTTGTTGCTGCTGGGTCTGAATCTCAAGCTGCTTGGTAAATTTATCATTGTTGTTGAGAAACTCCTCCCAGCGATTTGCCATGCGGTTGTTCTCAACGCGCACGAGTTCCGATTGTTCGCGCTGCTGCCGTTCGACCCCTTTGCGCCAGTCAGCCAATGAATGGGTGATGGCACGCGACTCTTTTGCTTGGTCCGCAAGCCGCAAAAACTCCTGATGGAAGCGTTGCATCTCGACCGAATAGGTGTCAAATTGGGCATTCCACGTGTTGATTTGTTGCTGTCGTCCCAAATCGGCCGCCTTCGCCTGCTCTAACCACTGTCGAATTTGACGATCATTGCCATCCTTGCTGCGAAGAGTGTCGTGTAGCATCGTCTCAAAACGGGTTTGCTTGAGATTGATACTGTCAAGCCGCTCGTGATTCGTCTGCGCTCGCTGCCCGTTTTCCAACACTTTGACTTCCATTTGTGACAGTTGCCGCTGCACCTGCTTGACTGACTCCTCCACATAGCTATTGCCGCTCGTCAGCGCGTCGATGCGTGTGTCATAGTGTGGGAAGCGATTCTGCAAATTGCCGATCATCTGTAACAAACGTGCATCTTCCGTTTTGCTATGTTCAACCTGATCGCGCAATCGGCCGATGGCTGGCAACTCTTTGCGAATCTCCGCAAATTCTCGATTGGTGATCTGTCGCTCAACTGAACGCAACCGCTCGATCTCACCGCTTGCCTCCTTGCGCTTATCGTTGACATCTTTCACCGCGCTCAACATATCGCTGCGTAACTGCCGGATACGCGCCTCGACATCTTCCAACGTGTTGAGCTTATGGCGCGTGCTTGCTAACCGCTCCTCCAGCTTTTGGATACGTTTATCACGTGCATCAATCTCGCGCTGTTGTAATGTAATACGCTGCTCTAGCTCAGTCATGCGGCGATTGCTTTTGCGCCGCTCTTCATCCATCCAGTTGAGACGGTTAAAAATGTCGGTGAGTTGTTCGTTTGCCATGAAGGTTTGCGTTTTGGATAAGAATTTGACGAAAAATCCAAAATCTAAAATCTAAAATCCTCTGAATGGCGATTATAGCGTTTGCATCTGGAGGACAAAATGACGTTCATAAATTATGTGGGCAATTTTTATTCCCGCCCTTCCATTTAAATGTAAACATCGCTACAGTTTGGTCAAAGGACAATCAATACAGTAAGGCTATGAAAACACAACACAAAAAAATGATGAATCGGCCGATGCAAGATGCAGCCATCTTTGCCCCACCCAGCCACGAACATAACGTTCCAGAATCATGGCGCGTTTTTCGCATCATGAGCGAATTTGTCGAAGGTTTTGACCTGCTCGAAGGTCTTGGCCCAGCCATCACGCTGTATGGCTCCGCACGCACCAAACCGGATCATCCCCAATATCTTGCGGCCGTTGAAACGGCACGACTACTCGGCGAAGCTGGTTTTGCCATCATCACGGGCGGCGGCCCCGGCATGATGCAGGCGGGTAATGAAGGCGCACGCAAAGCTGGCACGATGTCGGTTGGCCTTAACATTGAATTGCCATTTGAGCAGCATGTTAATCCCTATGTTGATCTGGAGATGGACTTTCGCTTTTTCTTTAGTCGCAAGACGATGTTGGTGCGCTATGCCAGTGGCTATGTCATCTTTCCCGGTGGATATGGCACGATGGATGAGCTTTTCGAGTCACTCACCTTAATTCAGACGGGCAAGCTACGTAGGTTCCCGGTCGTTCTATTCGACTCTGCGTATTGGGGTGGGTTGGTGGACTGGCTCAAAAACACGATGGCGGTCGAGGGCAAAATCTCCCCCAGTGATCTCGATCTAATTTTTGTCACCGACTCGCCAGAGGAAGCCCGCAATCATGTGGTAAAGTGCCTAAAAAGCGCGAGCGAACATGAAGCCTCTGAGCAAGCGGCAACAGATGCGATGATGGAGGCGGTGCGTCAGGCGGCTGTAGGCTAGATGAAACAATGAACGTAGCCGAGCATGCCATCTTGCCTTTGGTAACGAGGATGAAATCCTCGGCTACAGTTTCTGCACGATCAGTAGCCCACAATGCTCATTACTCTCTATCCCACTGTCACCATGCCAACGTTTCAAAAAATTTGCGATCATCTGCCAATGTTTCTCAAGCTCGATTTTTTCAGGCAGCGGGATTGACATTACGTAAAATAAGAGTGACTCGACATCGAGAAACCAGTATGGCACGTCGTATTCTGCTTCAGCGAGGATATGGCAGTTGTGTTGACGGAATTGGTGGGCTAGTTCGGCCGCCGTCTGCCACCAATCATCCCCAAAACTCGCGGGTGTCCAGCCAAATGCTTCCAGAATGTTCAGCCCCGTGCGCTGCCCAACAAGCTGCGTGATGAAGATGCCACCGGGGCGCAACACGCGCAATACCTCATCGACGTAGACGCGTAGGTGTTTGACTAACACGACATCAAAGCTGTTTGGCTTGAACTGTAGATCGGCCGCCTCCATCTGCATGAGCGAGATATTGTCAATCGACTGTGCCGCCAAATTCTCCCGTGCCGTCTCAATCATGACAGCCTGCTGGTCAACGCCGATTCCCTCTGCGAAATAAGGTGACAGCGACGAAAATATCTCACATCCGCCTGTCCCAACATCCAACACGCGATCCGTCGGCTTGAGATATTGCCGCACTACCTCCACATAATCCCACAGCACAGGGTCGCGCATTGTCTTCATGTGAGAAAAATCCCAGCCACGCAACTCTCCGTTACGCGCAATAATCTGTTTTAACTCATTATATTGCATTGTTTATCCTATCATTTTCAATCGGTAAGCGTTTGCAAAAGTGGTTCTAGGTGGTGGTTGAGAATACTGTATCCTCTGACAGAAAGGTGAAGTTCATCACGATAGTAGGCGGGATGTCCATATCCGTCATCGGCCGATAGCAATCCGAAACTATCAAAAATAATCACATCTTCCGCTTCAAGCGAGCGGATAAAGTCGTTCATCGTCAAGATAGCTGGCTGAATATCGGCTGACCACACCAGCCGGCGTGCTAACGAATTTCCTAAATATCTGACTATGGTGCAACAACGACATCTCCTTCACGCAACCCGTCCAAAATCTCAACGCGCCCAATGCTGGTTAGGCCAACTTTCACATCAACCCGCTGCTCACTTTCCCCATTTTGCACAATCACAAATGGCTGCCCTGCAAATTCGCGCAGCGCGGCCGGCGGCAACCAGAGTGTGTCGTTGCTGGCAGCAAGCGTAATAGTCACGATGACACGACTGGCGAGTGGGGGAAGATTATCAGCAACGATCCCGATTTCCCCCTCGCGCCCGCCGCCAATCCCGCGCGGAAATGGCAATTGCTCAATTACGCCCTCAAATGTCTCTTCGCTGTTCGGCAAAGATAGCTGGACGCTCATCCCCTCTTCTAACTGCGCCAGCGTGCCTTCATTTGCGTCGGCCCAAAGGACGCGCTGATCGAGATTGACCAGCGTGCCAATGGCTTGCCCTTCGCGCACCCGTGTGCCTTCCAGCAGGTTGAAGTTGATGAGATCGCCATCGGCCGAAACCACCAGCCGCGCCCGTGCCTTCTCCGCTTCCAACGCAACGATCTGCTGGCCTAGCGCATTTATCTCTTGCTGTAATTCAGGGTTGGGATTTTCCTCTATTTGGTCAAGCGCGATTTGCGCGAGGTCAACGTCGATTTGCAAAACGCGCAGTTCTGCCTCCGTCGTGCCGCGTTCTTGGGCAATGGCTAGCTGCAAGTTGGCACGTTCGAGATTGAGGGTGGCAATGTCGCGTTGGAGCGTGAGTGATTCGCGTCGTGACCCAAGCTGGACTTCGACCGATTCCAGCCTACTCTCTATCTCCGCCAACGTTGTATCCACCTCTCCTGTATCCAACAACGCCAACACATCTCCCACCACAACTGCCGCGCCGCTCTGCACCAGCACTGCCGAAACCCGCCCCTCGCGCTCTGCCTCTACAGAAATTTCCATCGCTGATCCGACGCGCCCTTGCAGGATAATCACCTCCGCAACCGTGCCTCGCGCAACGGAGTAGGTCGGTTTATCGGCCGAAACCCGCGCAGGCAACAGCGTTGGCTCCAGCGCAGGGTCAAACCGTCGCGGCTCTGTCACAGATTGCAACGCACAACCCGTAAGAAAAATCAGTAAAATCAAAAACCGAAGCATAAGAAATGTTCCGACAAACGTTCACCCATATCAGTGAAAAGGACAGGTTAGAGTGGGAGCAGATCGCGGTAAATGCTGGGCGATGACTCAGGAATGACAATCGCGCCAACCGTTTTCTCGTAATACTCGGCCGAACTCGCATCCCCGATAATCGCATACGCATACCCCCGATCGCGCATCGCATGGAGACACGCTAGTAGCAACGCTGTTCCGATTGACCGCTTGCGATAATCAGAATGGACAGCCGTCGGCCCAAAAAAATTCTTGTATGTCGCATCATGACACGCAAACCCCACAATTTTATCCCCTTCCGCTGCGACAAAACAGCCAATCGGCGAGCGGCTAAACGCGACATCCACCTCGCTCGCCCAGTACTCCCCAAAATGGGTCGCAACCCACGCGACGACCTGCCGCTTGTTCGGCGACATGGCGCGAATAATACGAATGCCTTGTGCTGATTGTTTTTCAATCGCTGGGTCGAGCGACGGAAGATCGTAGAGTTTGACGAGTAAATCAGACATTTGGTTTTGATTCCTTCAAAGTAGAAATTATAAGCGAAATACAAACAATCGCCTCAATCCCATAACGTTGTGTCGTGGTGACTTGTCGAAAAAAAGCGTGAGCGAGAGTTGCAAGGCCGCTCTTTTCGGTATGTGTTGAGTTTGCCGTCGCGTCGTTCAATTAGTCAACAAACTTCCGCTTCCATTCATACAAACGATTAAGAGCCTCCAAAGGAGTCATCGAAAGCACATCCATTGCTTTGAGTTCGTCCATCAGCGGTGATGTTTCGGGGAAGAGCGTGACTTGCGTGGGGGCGTTGAGCGCGGAGGGTTCGACGCTGTGTGTCGGGGCGTGTGATTCGAGTTCAGCGAGAATCTCGTTGGCGCGGTTGATGACATCGCGGGGCATTCCAGCGAGTTGGGCGACGTGGATGCCATAGGAACGATCGGCCGATCCCGCCACAATCTGATGCAAAAACGCCACATTCTCCCCATCATCCGCAACCGCCACATTGTAATTTGAGATCAGTGGCAGCGTGTCTGCAAGGGTGACGAGTTCGTGGTAGTGAGTGGCGAACAGCGTGCGCGGTTTGAGACGGGGATGGTTGTGCAGGTGTTCGAGCATTGCCCATGCGATGCTGAGGCCATCGTAGGTGCTGGTTCCGCGCCCGATTTCATCGAGGATGAGCAGGGAGCGGCGGGTGGCGTGGTTGAGGATTTCGGCCGATTCCACCATCTCCACCATAAACGTACTTCGCCCCGCATGAAGCTCATCATGCGCCCCTATGCGCGTAAAAATCCGATCTGCCAAGCCGACTGTCGCCGCATCGGCCGGCACAAACGCGCCGACTTGCGCCATGAGCGTGATTAAGGCCGCTTGTTTTAAGAATACCGATTTTCCGCTCATGTTTGGGCCAGTGATGATGTGGATACGATCATCTTTGCCAATAGATAAATCGTTTGGCACGAAGCGCGTCAGCTCAAGCGACTGCTCGACGACGGGATGTCGGCCGTTGACAATAGCGAGTGGCAGGTCTAGGGAGAGAATCGGCCGAACATACCCCCGATTGACCGCCACCTCCGCCAATGCCGCCGCCACATCCAACTGTGCCAACGTCTTCGCCGTACACGTCAATCGCTCCCGATACTGTCCAACCTGTTCACAGACACCCGCAAAGAGTCGCTGTTCCAACGCCAAAATACGCTCCTCTGCATTGAGGATCAGCGTTTCGTACTCCTTCATTTCGGGCGTGATGTA
>CAYMGE010000136.1:0-13690 GCA_964389925.1 uncultured Ardenticatenaceae bacterium | reverse complement strand
GCCACTCTTCCATATCCCCTGTTTATACCACACTTTCTACACCTGTATAGTTACTCGAGTTTTTTCATAGTGTTACCTTTCACTTTGTATTTCGACAAGGTTGACAACCCCTAAAATCAAAATACCCATCAGTGCAAGCGTCACCGTTAGCAGGGCAGCGGCCGTTCCGAAGTCAAAGAAGTCAAAGGCAAATTCGTAAATTAGCAGTGGGACAAATGTGGTTGCGTAGTAAGGGCCGCCGTAGGTGAGGATAAATGTGGGTGTGAACGAGGCTTGCAATGTAACCAGTAGATCGCGGAAGGTTAGTAACAACAGCCATGGAGCCATGAGCGGCAGCGTGATATAGAGAAATTGTTGCCACTGATTTGCGCCATCGACGCGGGCGGCTTCGTAGGTGTGTCGGCCGATATTCTGCAATCCCGCGAGCAAAACAATAAACCCCTCGCCCATCTGAAAACTAACCAAAATCACGATTGCAATCCGCGCTGATCCCTCACTAATCAACCACGCAGGGGAGGGCAACCCAACTGCCTCCAACATCCAGCTCACCGAGCCATAGACAGGATTGAATAGCCACAGCCAAATTAGAGCATACGCCGCCCCCGGAATAATCGTCGGCGTGTAGACGGCGGCGCGTACCCAGCCAAACAGCCGCCCTTTTTTTTGCAATAGCAATGCAAGGCTAAACGCTGCGACCAGCCGAATTGGCACAGCGAGGCCGAGATAGATCAGCGTGTTTTGGAAGGTTAGGATAGATAAAGAGGTTGTGAAGAGCTTTTTGTAATTATCAATCCCGACAAATTCAGGGGGCGCAACGGCGTTGTATTTTGTGAAGCTGAGAAAAAACGTCACTAGTGCGGGCAGAAGAACGAGCAAGATGGAGCCGAATAGAAACGGCAACATCATGAGATTGAGCGCACGCTGGCGGGCCTGTTTGAATGGGCGGGTGGTTTTTTCCATAATCTCGGCGCAAATTGTAGCACGCCAGCGTTACGGAAACGTCACGATGGAGAGACAGATTATGCACCAGCGACAGAGATAACGATATCATCTGCGCTAAAGTATTTTTGAGCGGCCGACTGAAGCCGCTCGGCCGAAATCCCATTGATCACATCCCCATACGTCATCAGATAGTCGCGGTCGAGACCAAACATCTCCATCGTGTATATGATGTTGGCCTGTCCGCCCGTCGTTTCCAGCGAAAGGGGCAACGATCCCGTCAGATAGGCTTTTGTGTCTGCGAGTTCTGTGGCTGGCACAAGCTCAGTCTGAATGCGACGAACTTCATCCTGAATGCTGGCAATCGCTTTGTCCACATTTTCAGGCGCAACACCCGTGCTGACATACCATGGAGCGGGGCCGATGCTCCCTTGCAAGACGCTGCGAGCATAGTAGGCTAACCCCTGCTTTTCGCGCACGTTTTTGCCCAAGCGTCCCATCATGCCAAATACGCCCAGCACAGTGTTGGCAACCTTCGCCGCCATGTAATCGGGAGCCGAGCGCAACGGGCCGGGCAGCCCCAGCACGATGTCCGCCTGCGTTTTGTCAGCCATCGGAAAGTTAATACGCTCGATTCCACTTGGGCGAGCTACACCCGCAATCCCCGCACTGCGCTCGTAGGTGGAGTTTGACCAATCACCAAGCGCGGCTTCGATTTTAGAGCGAATTTCATCGGCCGAAAACGCGCTCACCACCGTCAAAATCATCTCATTTGGGGCATAGGTTGCTGCATGAAATGCCAATAAATCATCGCGTGTAATCGCCGGAACCGTATCAACATAACCTGTTACGCTCCGGCCATAAGGATGGTTGGGATAAAGGGCAGCGCGGAAGTTGAGCGAGGCCATGCTGCGCGTATCATTTTGGCGCATGGCAATGCGTGTCAACACTTCGGCGCGGATTTGCTCAACTTGCTCGGCCGGAAACGTCGGGTTGCGGAGCGTGTCGCTGATTAAGTCGAGCAAGTGATCAAAATCTTCGGGGAGTGATTCGGCCGAAAATTCCGTAATCTCATAACCACTGCCATAGCTCAAACTCGCCCCAACTGACTCCAATTGATCGTAAATCTCCTCAAATGAGCGCGTCTCTGTTCCACGCATCAACGTACTCGCCGCCATGTTGGAAATGCCAGCATTTTGGCGCGTCTCATTTGCCGCCCCTGTCCAAATACCGCCCTCTAACACAATCGTTTTGGCGTAAGGATTTTGATAAGTTAGCAAGATGATGCCGTTATCTAGCACCTGTCGGTCAATCGTTGCGTTGTTGGGATAGTTTGCCATGAAAAAATTGTTGATAAGCGAGATAAATTTTGAACAATCATAGCAGTATCGAAGCGTTTCACGAACATTTCGGCCGAAATCAAACATTTGTATGACCTGCTCACGTCTTAGGGTGAGCTGTCACAGCTTATGTTACAGTTGCAGCAGTAGTAACTAGCAACTTTGGAGCAAGAAATGAGTTCAACATATATTCCTGACCGCGCCCTTTTTATCTATGCACATCCTGATGACATTGAGTTTGGTGTTGCAGGCACAGCAGCACTGTGGGCAAAACATGGCTGTTCAGTCAAATACGTTGTTATCACGGACGGCAATATCGGTAGTCACGAAGAAGGGATGACGACACAGAAGCTGGCTGAAATTCGACGCTCAGAGCAGACGGCAGCGGCCGAACACGTCGGTGCGACGGTCAAATTTTTAGGCTATGACGACGGCATTTTACAGCCAACGCTTGACTTACGACGTGATCTCGTGCGTGAGATTCGGGAGCATCGGCCGAATGTCGTCGTTTGTGGCGATCCGCGCACCTTCTTCCCGCGTGACTCGTACATCAATCACCCTGACCATCGCGCCGCTGCGACTGCCGCTGTCGAAGCGTGCTTCCCCGCCCCTAATTCACCGCTCATTTTCCCCGAACTGGTTCATGAAGGTTTTATGCCGCACGACATCAACTACGTCTACATCTCACATCCTTCTGACGGTGCGAACTGCTATGTGGATATTAGCGAAACGATTGACCTCAAAATCGAGGCGTTGAGGCTACACAAGAGTCAGTTGGGAGATTGGGATCCCACCGCTCGAATGAAGGAGTGGGCGCAGGAAATCGGCCGAAAAGTTGGCTTCAAACACGCGGAACGCTATCGGCGTATTACGCTTAAAGAACTGCTACCCTCAGAAGATGAATAATGCAAGAGATCAGCCGTAACGCGAATGCGGCTGATTTTACTGTCTTCTACACTAGGCGGGATTTTCAAACCGACACTATCTTCCCGCCACGCCATCCTCCACACACGACTCATTTTTTGTACAATTGTTCTGACTAGCGGCTTTAGCAGTATTTTCAATGTGTTGGGTTTTGCCATTGTCTTTGTCTGTGTGCCCTCGATTGACTGAATGGTGTCGCATGTGCTAAGTACATAAGGAAACAGAGCGGCGAGTGAAGTAAGCTCTTCTTTGATGCACCAAACTATCGAACAACAATTAGCTGCGTTTGTACCAACTATTTTGCTCACCGATGCCCCACCTGTCGGTGAAATATCTCTGTCGATTGGTGCAGCGTTGTTCACCGATTTAAGCGGCTTCACCCGCCTTACTGAGAGACTTGCACAACTCGGTGCTAGAGGTGCAGAGGTATTAAGCCAAACGCTGCGTAAAATTTTTACCCCGTTAATTGACGCAATTCACGCACATGGCGGCACGATCAGCCACTTTTATGGCGATGCAATGCTCGTCTATTTTTTTGGTGAGGGGGCAATAACTGTTCCGCAAGCCTTTCACTGTGCCGCTACCTTACAAACGATCATGCAGTCTTTTGAGACGCTTACAATTGAAGGGAATGCGTTTCAATTTTCATTAAAGTGTGGTGTCGGTTTTGGCGGATTACGGTCGCTGGTTGTATCGGCCGGCGGACAGCGTGAATTTGTGCTGGCAGGCAGTAGTGTGGAGGAGGCGACAGCGGCCGAAAAAGTCGGCAATCATCAAATTGAGGTGGGCGAACGAGCCGCAACATTTTTGAAGAAACGACGCATCGTCAGCAGGCAACCAACGCCTGTTCCACAACAATTTCCGACATGGCTGGCGGAGTTTGTCCCCGCCGCGATTGTTGAGCGTCTATCGACAACAGAGCAGATGACATTGGCTGAACATCGGCCGATTACCTCCATGTTCGTCTCTTTTGAGGGATTGTCGGCCGAAGGCGATACATTTAGCCAGCAGTTATGCCACTATTTTGATTGGGCTGTCGAGCTTGTCAATCGCTATGCAAAAGGAAATGGGCGCGTCAATCGCATTCTCACCGGTGACAAGGGGAATCAACTGCATATCATTTTGGGTGCCCCCACCGCTCCTCACGCGCCTGCCCAAGCGTTGCGCCTTGCGCTCGCGCTACAACGTGAGAAACCTGCCTTTATCAACAGTCAAAAAATCGGCGTAGCCTGCGGGCGGGCGTTCGCTGTGCCACTCGGCTCTGACCGCCGCCATGAGTACACCATCATCGGCAAAGTTGTCAACCTGTCGGCGCGATTATGCGCGGCGAGTGCGCCGAATGAGATCATTTGTGATCCTTACACAGCCCAACTCACCGAGCAGTCACTGCAATTTGAACGGTTGGAGCCTCTCAAGTTGAAGGGGATACAATCGCCAATCACCCCGATGCGACTCGTCAGAAGTAGAGCAAATCCCGCCCAGCTTGAGGCTCGTTATGGTGGATTATTTGGCAGACGGTTGCATATTCACAACGAAATGTTTGCAGCATTGACCGACGCGCTACAGGCACAGGTGCGCCTCATTACGATTATTGGTGAGCCAGGGATCGGCAAATCGCGCATCGTGGCCGCGGCGGCTGAACAGTGGTTGAGACAAGGCAATGGGGGTTTTGTGGCGGCGTGTGCGCCAGAATCGGCCGAGTCCCCCTACACGCCATGGATCGCTATCGCTCGCGCCCTCATCGATCTCCCGCCCACAGCCTCACCAACTAAGCAGATGCAGCAGTTTCAAGCACTCTATGCCGATCTGCCCAGCAATGACCAGACGAAACAGCTCATAGACGACCTGCCGCTGCTATTTGAGGCAATGGGGTTACCCGCTCAACTACCCGATTCTCTGGCAAAGTTAAACGCAAAAACCAAGCAAGCCCGTCTGTTTACATTTATCCACCACAGCTTACGCCTTCTCACTGGCATTCAACCGCATCTTTTTATCTTTGAAGATATTCACTATGCTGACCGCGCCTCACTTGATCTAATCAACTTTTTGATCGACGCGGCCGATTTGCAGCTCACACTTCTTGTGACGACGAGTGATGAGCGCCCCAATGATAAAGATGCCTTACGATTACAGCGACTTGCACCTTCAGAAACGATTGCCTTTGTCTGTGAACTCTTACAACTTAAAACGCAACCGTTACCTGAGCCGCTTATCTCCTACTTCACGCGCACGGGCAGCCATCAAATCTCTGCAACGCCGCTCTTTTTAGAAGAGGTGGTGCGTGCGATGTGGGCAAACGAGGTTTTGTCTCGCATTGATGGACTATTGTGCGTTGATGAGGAGCGACTCACGCAGCTATCGCTGCCGAACAACGTTCATGCGCTGATCTTGGCACGTATCGACAAACTGCCGCATATTTATCGCAATGCCCTGAATTTTGCCGCCGTCATCGGCCCACAATTTGAAGGGTCGATTCTGCACAACGTCGCCCCGTTCGCAAAGAACAGCATCGACCGCTCATTAGTGAAATTGCAGTCGGCCGAGTTCATTCGTCCCATCGGCAACGACACCTATCTTTTTCAGCACGGCATGACGCGCGAGGCGGCTTATGAGACGCTGCCTTTCGGAGAGCGTAAGGCACTGCACGCAAAGGTCGCTGAGGCACTGGAGACAAAATATGCGGGAAGAGAACGCGAAATTTCGGCCGATCTCGCTCGTCACCATGCCTATGCAGATCATCATCAGAAAGCGGTGCAGTTTGGCAAAATTGCCGCGCAAGATGCGTTTGAACTCTATGCAAATCGGGATGCGTTGCGGCTGTGCAATTTGTGCCTCGACCACGTTCGTGATGAGTTTGTTCTCTGGACAGAGATATTACTGCTTAAGGCGTACACGCAACTGCTGCTAGGCGATTTTGCGGGCGCGGCGGAGTCGGCCGAAGAGGCGATTGCGCTCGATGAAGGCATCCCCCCCGCACTCATCTATCAGGGATATGCACGGTTGAGCATGATCGCGTTTCAACAAGGACAGTATGAACAATCTCTCCAGCAAGCGAAACGGCTATTAGATTATCTGCAAAGCAAAGGGTGGGAGGATGTTGAAGCACTCATCATCGGCTATTCACGCACTGCCAAAGCGTTAAGTGCGCTCCATTTGTATGATGAGGCACTACAACACTTGCATGAAGCAGAACAGTTGTGTGGCAGGCTCAACGATGATCGCAGATTTGCGTTCGTGCTAGATTCAATGGCGCACTGCTACTTTCTACAGCACAATTTGCCTAAGGCGGCCGATACGCTACAACGCGCTGTCTCTGTCGCACGCTCCAATGTGCGTGACAACGAATTCGTCGCGCTCCTAAACAATCTCGCGTTGATCTACTGTGCCAATGGTCAATATGCGGCATCAAACGATATTATCGTTGAGTCGCTGTCACTTGCACAAACGGCATCGCCGCGTCTCTACGCAAGCGCATTAAGTAGACATGGAACAATTCAAGCCTGTTTGGGCAATTATCACATTGCAGAGACGGCCTTCCTAAAAGCAACTCAACTGCTGATCAGCATGAACGATGCAAATCGTTTGCTTGATGTCTACTTGCTGATGATTGAGATGCTGTACCTTGCTCTCAATCAGCTACATGAAGCCGAGCAATGTTTAGAGAAGGCCGATAAAATCATTAAAGAACAATCGCGCCTTGAGGGAGAGAGCATCGTGCGCTGGTATTTGGCGATGGGCTGTATTGCGCTACACAAACAAAAATATGAGGAAGCGACACGCTCTTTTGAAGCGGCGATGAAGTTGATTAATACAAATGCAAACCGGCAGTGGTTAACGAGACTGCATCTTTATGGCGCAAAAGCCGCACGACAGATGGGGCATACAGCACGCGCTTTGCAAGAGGTGACAAATGGCATTGCAATCGCGCACTTGGCACCGGAATTTCTTGGCTCGCTACTGCTAGAAAAAGCACTTCTCTCAGGAAGCCAGTCTGACCAAAACAAGCAAATACAGAGGGCTGTTGAGCAGTTAATGAAGCAAAGCCGCTATGAACATCGCGCTGATGCTTATGCAGCCATTCTGCCCCTCATCGAATCACGACAATCCAAATTAACCATAATGCAAATTGCACCACTTGTTAAACAAAGTGGTGCAATTAGGGATTGAGGCGTTAACCTCTATGATTAATTAAACGAGAATTTCGAGCTAAGTACTGTGCTTTAGCTGTCCTCTGTTGTTTCCGGATCATCCCACTGATTCTCTGTGCTGTTACCACCACCATCGGTGCCTGCGCCTTCGGGATCATCCCACTGATTCTCTGTGCTGTTGCCACCACCTTTACTTGAGTCTTTTGGGGCTAAAAACTGAAACCATTTCTTAAAGTTGAGCATTAGAAATCTCCTGAAATTTAGTTGTTACTTAGTCGTCACTTTCGCGGAGGAAAACATGACGGAATAAATTATGAACGCTTGTCAATTAACCTGAGCTGCCGGTCAATCCATTAGGAGTAGGGTACTAATTTTATGACCTGCTGACAACCTCTCTACATTACACAGATTTTGTAAATCACTCTACACATCGTAGGTGAGATGTGTACAATGGCAGGATGACGATTTGGGATTTTCAAAAAATGTTGACGCGACGACTGTTAGGCTGGTCGATTTTGAGTTTATTGGCAGGTGTTCCACTGTGGTTGGACACACATCGGCCGATAAAAAACATCGGCACTCAATTTTTAGCATGGGGGGCGATTGACGCGCTGATTGCGCTGTTTGGGTGGCGTTCGGCCGAGAAACGGCAGTCTTCGGCCGACCCCACACAAGAGACGCGCAAACTGCGCCGCATCCTCTGGCTCAACACGGGGCTAGATATAGGCTACATGTTGGGGGCTGGTCGGCTATTAGCCAAAGAGGACAAAGCAAAACAAGGAACGGGGCTAGGCATTTTGATTCAAGGCGCATTTCTCTTTTTATTTGATCTGTGGCATGTTTTGAGATTACGTCGTATGGAGAAGTAAACTAAATGGATTATATTTTTGGAACACTTTCGACTGTCGAGTTAAAACGGTATCGTCATCTCCTGCAACGGCGTGGCGTGCAACACGCGCATGAGATCGAGCCACGTATTCCAATGCCGAATCAGCCAATTACGTTGAAGGTAAGAACGGGGGTGGATTTTTCGGCCGAGAGCATCACAGCCCACATTCTCAACGATAACACCACGATTCCTTTTGAAAAAGTCAACACAGAATGGGACACTATCGCGTGGGGTTATATCACCCATTGGCAAGCGACGCTGCCGGGTTATACAACTGGCACATCACTAAATTACCAAATTGTTGCAAAAGGACGCAATGGTAAACGAATCTGGGCCGATTTCCCCGACATCAAGGCGAGCAGTGAGGCGGCCGCCCTGCGCCACTTTATGGCACAATCATCACCCGAATTTGAGAAAAGTGTTGGTGACCCGGCCGATGCCACCACGTTCACCTTGCCAATCGGCCTCCCATCGACACCAAAGTGGGCGCACGACGCAATTATCTATCACGTCTTCGTTGATCGCTTCTATCCCGGTGATGGCAAAACGTGGCACCAGCCTGATGATCTGTTGGGTATCTATGGCGGGACATTGCGCGGGGTGCAGGACAAACTCGATTACATTGCGGATTTGGGCGCAAATACAATTTGGCTCAGTCCCATTTTTCCATCTCCATCCCATCATGGCTATGATGCAACCGACTATCGCAGCGTTGAGCCGCGTCTCGGTACAGAACAGGATTTGCGTGACCTAATCACGGCGATGCACGAGCGCGGGATGCGCGTACTGTTCGATCTGGCATGCAATCATCTCTATTGCGAGCATCCAATTTTTCTGGATGCGCTCAATGATGAAAATAGCCCTTACCGCGATTGGTTCACCTTTGATGATTCGGCATTGGGGTATCGTGCCTTTTTTAACGTCGCCGACATGCCAGAGGTTAATCTAGCGAATCCTGCGGCACGCGACTGGATGATTGAAAACGCGCTTTACTGGCTGCGCGAATTTGATGTTGATGGCTATCGACTCGACTATGCAAATGGGCCTACTCCCAGTTTTTGGGCGCATTTTAATTGGGCGTGCAAGCAAGCCAAACCTGATTGTTGGTGTTTCGGCGAGGTGATCGATGCGCCGGATCAGATTGGGGGGTATATCGGCCGATTAGACGGCCTGCTCGACTTCCAGCTCAACGACGCTCTGCGAAAGACATTCGGTTGGCAATCCCAAACTCGCACTGAATATGCTGATTTTGTCGCCACCCATTGGCAACATTTCCCAAGTCAGTTTGTCATGCCCGCCTTCATCGATAACCACGACATGAACCGCTTTATGACGATTGCCGACAACGACGGCGATGCGCTACTTGCAGCATTGGAGGCATTGCTCGAATTGCCTAATCCGCCCGTCATCTATTATGGGACAGAAATCGGATTGACACAGGAAAATAACGGTCAAGAAGGATTGCATCTTAATCGTGTGCCGATGCGTTGGGGAGAGGCTGGCGATGTGGCATTGTTGGAGAAAGTTCGAGGGTTGGTTCAACGGCGTAAAGCACGTGATACAATGTGATGATGACGTTTATTGATCTATTTGCAGGCATCGGTGGCATCCGTTTAGCATTTGAAGGAGTTGGCTGTAAGTGTATTTTTGCGTCTGAATGGGATGTGAAGGCTCAGAAGACTTATGGAGCTAATTTTGGCGATATGCCTGTGGGGGATATTTGTGGGATTGATTCGGCCGACATTCCCGACCACGATATCCTCACCGCTGGCTTTCCATGCCAGCCCTTTAGCATCATCGGACAGGGGCAAGGCTTCGCCGATACACGTGGCACCCTCTTTTTTGAGATCGAGCGTATTCTTGCCGATAAACGCCCGCGTGCATTCCTCCTCGAAAATGTCAAACGTTTAAAGACCCATGACAAGGGACGAACGTTTTCAACCATTGTTCATCATTTGCAAGAATTAGGCTACTTTGTACACTCAACCGTATTGAATGCACTTGATTTTGGGCTGCCACAAAAACGTGAACGAACTTTCCTCGTCGGTTTTCGTGAGAATGTCCCCTTTCATTTTCCCTCTATGCCTATAAATAGTGATTACAAAACACTTGCAGATATTTTGGAGCAAGATGAGAAAATCACCTCGCGCTACATCGCCTCGGATTATATTCGCCAAAAACGTCAAGAATCTGTGCGAGAAAAGCATATTTTCTATCCCTCGATCTGGCATGAGAATAAAGGTGGGAACATAGGCATCAATCATTTCTCCTGTGCATTACGAGCCGGTGCATCATTCAACTATTTACTCGTCAACGGGATACGTCGTTTGACCCCACGTGAACAATTACGATTACAAGGCTTTCCCGAATGGTTTCAAATTGAAGGAACAGAAACACAAATCCGTAAACAAACGGGCAATAGCGTGCCTGTGCCTGTTGTAATGGCGATTGCTAGCCAAATTGTGAACTCTTTGAACAAGCAAGTTATCTTGCCTACGTTTACCAGAACTAAATCAGTCCAGTTGAGATTGTTAGAGAAAAAGGAAGAATATGTCACTTGAAGCAAAAAAAGCTCTTGACAAGATTATTCGTAAGGCGCGTGTCCACTTTTATAAGCCTTTCCAAATTGCAGAAATTCTCTACTACGATAGGCTTAACTTATTTCAATTTGACGTTAGCAATAAGGAAACCTATCGTAATATCAGCAAACAATGGAGAGATAATGTCTCATTACGCCTTGTCGGGCGAGTGAGCTCTTCAAGCCAAAAATATCAGGACAATATATTCGATGAGAATGCAATGCCACCACGTTTGCTGGTAGAACTTGCTCTGATTAACCGCGAAAACGATGGGATGGTAGAGAGTTACATTTATCATCAGTTCAAGGAAAGATTGCAAGCTGTCATTGATGCTTATACATATTTAACAAAAACCAACGTGGAGACTTTTTCATTAAGCCACTTTCTTCATCAATTTGAGCAAATTCATGGGCTAAAACGTAGTGTTGACAAGGCATTCGAAATTGTCGTGTATGCGCTGTTCAGCACTTTGGTGACAACGTTACAAGCGCAAGTCTCAGTAACTCTATCGAACCCTGAGCCTCAGATTATTGCGGACTTCGGCCGGTTTGTTGAATATGTACTTGGTTTAGACAAAAACACATATTCTGTCACAATTCCAGCGTCTATGTATCGTGGTGGCGTTGCAAATGCCGCCGATAGCGGTTTAGACATTATTACGAATTACGGCCCGGCTGTTCAGGTCAAGCATCTACGCTTGGATGCAACACTTGCAGAAAACATCACAGATAATGTCTCAGTTCAGGATATAGTTATCGTCTGTAAAACGGCCGAAGCGGACGTAATCCATTCATTGCTCAATCAGATAGGCTTAGGTATTCGCGGAATTGTTACCCAAGATGATTTAGAAAACTGGTATACACTTTGCCAAACTCGCTATGCCACAACGATGGGCAGTTCTTTGCTAACCTTTCTTGCCGCAGAGTTTGTTCAAGAATTCCCAATGCTTGGCCAACTAGACTCTTTTTTGCTGGAGCGTGGCTACTCGGTTGAACAATTAGTTGGCATCTTTGCATAGTATATTTATCATGAACGAGAAAGAGTCCATCTCGTGACTCTCGGCCGTTCCACGCTAGAGCGGCTAAAAATATCAATCCTAAGGAACATAACTAACATGAGTAAAACAATGACCGCAGACATGCTGGCAGCAATGTCGCCAGCCACCGCACTCGAAACCTTGATGGCGGGAAATACTCGCTATGTCACCAGCCGTCACGAGAGCCGTGACCTGATGGCGCAAACGCATGAGACGGCCGATGGACAATATCCCTATGCCGTGGTACTCGGCTGCATTGATAGCCGAGTACCACTAGAGCTTGTTTTTGACTTAGGAATTGGCGACATATTTGGCATTCGCATCGCTGGCAACTTTGTCAACGATGACATCTTAGGCAGCATGGAGTTTGCGTGTAAGATTGTGGGCAGCAAGCTCATTCTCGTTTTGGGACATACGCGCTGTGGGGCAGTCAAAGGCGCGTATAACAACGTGGAGTTAGGTCATTTGACTGGCTTGGTCGGCAAAATCAAGCCAGCCGTTGAGTGGGTGCGCCTCACCGACGGTGCTGCAAATGATGACCTTGACGAAATCTCCCGCCAAAATGTACGACTGACCATTGATGCAATTCGGGAGCGTAGTCCTATCTTAGCAGCCCTTGAAGACGAGGGTCAGATTGAGATCGTTGGCGGTATGTTTGATGTAGCGACAGGCAACGTGGAATTGCTATGAATAATTCAGAATACATCCAATGGCTCTTGGCGCGTTCCATGCTAGAGCAGGCAAAAAACACCACGGCCAACTACTCTGGTAAAGGGGCGCAATGGCAGCGGCCTTATGCAGACACCCAACCGGAGGCCGCCGCCACAAAAGCCTCTGTTTGGTTCACAGCATACCCAAGCTCAATCGTAACGCAAGGTGGGGAATCGGTGCTGAAAACGCTGGCTGACCCTGATTTATGGGCAGTATTCAGCGAGATTGGGATTTCGGGAATGCACACGGGGCCGATGAAACGCTCTGGCGGCATCACGGATTATGAGTATACGCCGACAATTGATGGCAACTTTGATCGCATCAGCACGGAAATTGACCCACAATTTGGCACGCTCGAAGAATATACGCAGATGGTTTCCAATGCGGCCGCGCATGGAGCCACCATCATTGGGGATGTCGTGCCGTTGCATAGCGGAAAAGGGGCTGATTGGCGATTGGCAGAGCGAGCCGTTGGTGATTATCCCGGCTTGTATCACATGGTCGAGATCGATAAGGTAGATTGGTCACTGCTGCCCAACGTTATGGATGGGGAAGATTCGGTCAATCTCAAGCCAGAGGTGGTCGATCAGTTGGCAGAGAGAGGGTATATCATCGGCCGACTCCCTCGCGTCATCTTCTACGAACCCAACGTCAAAGAAAGTAACTGGAGTGCAACTGCCCCTGTCATTGGTGGCGATGGCAAAACGCGCCGCTGGGTCTATCTACATTACTTCAAGCAGGGACAACCCGTTTTTAACTGGCTTGACCAAACCTTTGCAGCCCAACGCTTGATTATCGGAGACGTACTGCACGCGCTAAAGACATTGGGCATCGGGATGGTGCGGCTGGACGCGAATGGCTTTTTGGGCGTAGAAAGATCTGCCGATGGCACGGTCATCTCCGAAGGGCATTCCCTCGCCGTCACAAGCAACCAGTTGATCGCCAGCATGATTCGCAAAGTGGGCGGTTTCAGCTTTCAGGAACTCAACTTGACGTTGGAAGATATGGCGGCGATGGCAAAGGGCGGAGCTGATTTGTCGTATGATTTTGTGACACGTCCGGCGTATCATCACGCGCTTGTGACGGGTGATGCGGGGTTTTTACGTTTGATGTTGCAGTTGATG
>CAYMGE010000135.1:0-13728 GCA_964389925.1 uncultured Ardenticatenaceae bacterium | reverse complement strand
GAAGCAGGTACTTATCGCGTGTTGCACACTTTTGCACACGTTTAAGGTAGCAGTAAATTGGAGGGCAACCGTCGTGATCGGCCTATGGTTTTTGAAAGACCAAGGCAACTCTTACCGATTTGAAATGTACTAAAAAAAGCCAGCCCCTTCGGGCTGGCTTTTCAGCGTGCTTAGATGTTACCTAATTTGAGGCTTACTCAAATTCGCCTTCAACGATGTCATCATCGGCCGATCTCGCATCACCACCAGCTGCCCCATCTGGAGCCGCCCCATCCTGATACATCGACTGACCCATCGCCATGCTCGCGGCCTGAACCTCGCCCATCAATGTCTTCATCTGCTCGATGTCGTCATTGTTCATCGCCTCTTTCAGGGCATCAACGCGATTCTGCACGTTGCTCTTTACGTCATCGGGAACATTCTCGGCCTCTTTCAAGCTCTTTTCCGTCTGGTAAACCATTTGATCAGCTTGATTTCGCACCTCAATCGCCTCACGACGTTTCGCATCTTCATTGGCATTGCGCTCTGCATCATCCACCATGCGGTCGATGTCGCTTTGGCTCAAGTTAGTGCTGGCCTGAATGGTGACAGACTGCTCACGGCCAGTTGCCTTGTCCTTCGCACTCACGTTGAGAATGCCATTTGCATCAATGTCAAACGTCACTTCAACTTGCGGGACACCACGCGGCGCGGCGGGAATACCATCTAGGCGGAACACGCCGAGTACTGTGTTGTCGTCTGCCATCGAACGCTCGCCCTGCAACACTTTGACATCTACAGCGGTCTGACCATCTTCGGCCGTGCTAAACGTCTCAGCCTTGCGCGTCGGAATCGTCGTGTTGCGCGGAATTAGCGTCGTCATCACGCCACCGAGCGTCTCCAAGCCAAGCGAGAGCGGGGTCACGTCGAGCAGCAGAACGTCTTTGACATCGCCTGCCAATACGCCGCCCTGTAGTGCCGCACCAAGTGCAACGACCTCGTCGGGATTCACGCTCTTGTTTGGCTCTTTGCCCGTCAGCTTCTTGACAATATCCTGAACCATTGGCATACGAGTTGAGCCACCAACAAGCACCACCGCGTGTAGGTCAGAAGAAGCGACACCCGAATCCTTCAATGCGTTCTTGATCGGTGCCTCAACGCGCTTTAGCAAATCTTCCGTCAACTGCTCAAATTTTGAGCGGCTCAACGTCATTTGCAAGTGCTTTGGCCCGGTTGCATCGGCCGTAATAAAAGGCAGGTTGATGTCCGTCTGCATCGTCGATGAAAGCTCAACTTTTGCCTTCTCCGATGCCTCACGCACACGCTGCAACGCTTGACGATCTTTGCTGAGGTCAATGCCCTGATCTTTCTTATATTCGGTGATTATCCAGCTTGCAACCGTCTGATCCCAATCGTCGCCGCCGAGGTGGGTGTCGCCATTTGTCGCCAACACTTCGATCACGCCCTCGCTGACCTCAAGCACTGATACATCAAACGTGCCACCGCCCAAGTCAAAAACGAGAATCGTCTGCTCGCCCTTTTTGTCCACGCCATAAGCGAGCGCGGCCGCCGTCGGCTCATTGATAATACGCAACACCTCAAGTCCCGCGATTTTGCCCGCATCCTTGGTTGCCTGACGCTGGCTGTCGTTGAAATAGGCGGGAACGGTGATAACCGCTTTGGTCACATCTTCGCCGAGATACGCCTCCGCATCGCGTTTCAGCTTGCTCAACACCATTGCCGAAATTTCCTGCGGCGTATATTCGCGGTTCTTGACGGGAACTTTGATGCGAACATCGCCAACTGGGCCGCGCTGTAGCGTATAGGGGGTGTTGGCTTTTTCCTGCTGCGTTTCTGGGTCGTCGAATTTTCGGCCGATAAAACGCTTGACCGAAAAGATCGTGTTGTCTGGATTGATGGTTGCCTGACGCTTGGCGGTCTGTCCAATCAGCCGCTCACCGTCCTTTGCAAAAGCAACCATCGACGGAACGGTGCGTCCACCCTCTGCGCTAGCAATAACGGTTGGCTCGCCGCCCTCCATCACTGCGACCACTGAGTTTGTTGTTCCTAAGTCGATACCTACAATTTTGCTCATCTTGTTTTGCTCCAAAAAAAGAGCTAGAGGCTAGTTGCTCGTAAGAAATTTCTCACGACCAACGAACAACTGGCGACTAGCAACTTAAAATTTTTAATTACTATCTGATTTTTACCACATACTTAATTTAAGTGATTAACGTAAGAATGAAATTGGCAAGGAATAAGGGTTGTATTAGCACACTCGCCCGACAAGTGCTAATGATAGCGGCAACATATTTGAATTGAATCTGAACAACATAACTAGCCTCAAAATCGCTTTGACATTCATTTCGCGCCTCTCTACAATGGCTATACTTTTTTACAAACAACCCACTTTTAGACAAAGGATGGCATACTATGTTGAATAAAATGATCGATTTGGTCAAAAATCTGTTCCCTGCTGAAGAAGTACACGCACATTGCGACGGCCCTTGTGGTGTTTATGATCCTGCACAGGCACGAGTTCATGCAGAAGCGGTTCTCTCGATGACGAAGAAACTGAACGCTCTCGACTTAAGCGCACCCGGCGCACACAACACCTACATTCGCTATGTAGCGATCAAAGAAGAAGAAGCGCACGCGACCAAAACTGACCTACTCGTTCTCTGGACAGACTTCTTCAAACCAGCTCACCTTGAGCAATTCCCCGACCTGCACGATACTTTCTGGCAAGCGACCAAACTTTGTAGCGCGTGCAAAACATCTGTTAGCGAAGACAATGCCAACGCCCTGATGGATGCTGTTGAAAAAATTCACAATATGTTCTGGCAGGCCAAAGGCCGCGATGTCGCATTTGTGCGTGCTAGCTAGGAACGAACGACCTCACAGGAACCTTTGTTCCTTATGAGTAACTTATTACCGAACAGCAGCTTCTCGGAGTTGCTGTTTTTGTTTGTCGGCCGACGCAAACGGCAGCGAGTTGTCGGCAACTCAATGGCTCCTCTACTTAAGCAGGGAGATGAGGTGCTAACCGACCCGCGTGCTTATCGCAAAACAGATCCACAGGTTGGCGAGATCGTTGTGGCGTGGCATCCACGCTCGGCCGATCTAAAAATCGTCAAGCGCGTCGCCTTTGTCGATGCCGACGGCAGTTGCTTTCTCGTTGGCGACAATCGTTTAGAAAGTGAAGATAGCCGCAAGTTTGGCATTGTTGCGGCCGATAAAATCCTCGCTCGCGTTACCTCTCGCTTCGGCTAAATTTTCACCACAAATTAGATTGTCTCTAAACTAACAGTCACGTACCATCCAACGTGTATGGGTTTTGTCCGAAGGCTGTTACTTTGGATGGGTATGGTGTTGGTTGTCGCGTGTGCGGATGTTGCCCCTACTCCAACCAGCACGAGCGTTACACGCATACCGACAAAAACAATGGCGATTGTGCCAACAGCTCTTCCTACTGCGCCCTCTGTCATCACGCCCTTGCACCTGCGGATTCTGAGCAGTCATTCGGCCGAGGCCACCATCTTCACCAACGTCGCCCACCAAATTGAATCAGCTCACCCGCAATTTGATCTCACCTTTGAAGTAGATACCGACGACTACTACAGTACGCTGTGGGCGGAGCTAAATGCAGGGACAGCCCCCGATCTGTTCTGGCTGCCCGCAACCAAGCTATCCGACTTTGTTCGGTCGGGTCACTTGCTCGACTTGCGCGACTATGCGAATACAACAAGTGAATATGATGACGATCTCTTCTATTCGGGGCCAATGTTTCATCTGACATTTGCATCCACTAGCCAGAAAGACAAGCGGCCTCTGTGGGGGCTGCCCCGCTCTGTCAGCACACTTGCACTCTATCTCAACCTCGATCTGTTAGCAGAGGCAGATGCACCCGATCCACGTGCCTTAGCGGTTGATGGTCAATGGAATTGGGAAGCGTTGCGGAGCGTATCGCAGCAGGTCACCGATGCACGCATGGGCGCAGCTGGGTATGGGCAAAAGAGTTGGTGGGGGACACATGGGGCGTGGATTTTTGGCGCGGGGGGCAGCTACCTGAATACGGCGCGGAGTGGTTGCTTATTGGACTCGGCCGAGTCGCTCGCCGGCCTCGACTTCGAGCGCACGCTTTATGATGATTTGCGCGTCGCCGTTCCGCTGGGCGATGCGGCTGTCGGCGAATTTCTCAATGGCAACGTCGGTCTCTATCTGGATGGTCGCTGGTTCACCTCGACAATGCGCGAAGAGGCTGATTTTGACTGGGATGTGGTCGCACTGCCAGAGGGTCAAGCAGGGGCCTTCAACTGGCTATTTTGGGGCGCGTATGTGGTCAATGCTGAGACAAAACATCCTGAAGAGGCGTGGGATTTGGTGTGGGCGTTGAGTTCGGCCGAGATTCAACAATACATTACCGCCGCCGGCATCAATCTCCCCAGCCGCGTCGGAACCGAGTACATCCAAACATTTCTCGACTCCATTCCCCCAACAAACAATGTGGCCTTCCTCGCCGGCCTAGAGAATGCCGTCGTTGAAGCCCCGCTCTGGAACGCAGAGTTTGCGGCTGTGGATAGCGCATCCCAGCACTATATTGAGCAATTTCTACGGGGTGAAATCTCGCGTAAACGATTTGTAGAAGGCGTTTGCACCGCTGTTGGGGCAACGTTGCCATGAACTCTTATTTGGCAATCCCAGCCTTTAATAGACACTTTTTTAGCGTAATTGGTGTATAATCGACGCATGTCTTATTCATTTCCTGATACGATTCACGTTGTTGAGGTTGGCTTGCGCGATGGGTTTCAGAACGAGCCAACGCTTGTTGCAACGGCCGATAAGCTACAACTATTGGCGATGCTAGTTGATGCTGGCTTCAATGCAATCGAGACAGGCAGCTTTGTGCGGCCGGATCTAGTTCCGCAAATGGCGGACTCGGCCGACATCCTCGCCCAATCCCTGCACTATCCCATCAACAACATCTCCCTCATCATCAATGAAAAAGGGTACGACCGTGCCTATGCTGCGGGATCGCGCTCGATGGCAAACGTCGTGATGGTCAGCGAAACGATGAGCCAGCGCAACAGCGGTATGTCTGTCGCCAAATCGATCCAGACGGCACAGCGTGTGGCGGTGCGTGCTGCGCGAGATGGGGTACGCATCCGCACCTATATTTCAACGGCGTGGGTTTGCCCTTACGAGGGGCAGATTGCGTCTGAGCGGGTGTTGCGCGTGGCGGAGAAGCTGATCGATTTGGACTCGGCCGAACTCATTCTCTCTGACACTATCGGACACGCGCATCCCTTACAAGTTGCCAACCTGATCGATCTCATCGCCCACCGGATCGACGTGCAGCGCATCAGCGCACATTTCCACGACACGCAAGCGCTCGGTCTCGCCAATGCCTACGCCGCGATTGACAGCGGCGTTCGCACGCTCGACGCGAGTTTTGGCGGATTAGGTGGCTGCCCGTTTGCACGCGGCGCAAAGGGCAACCTCGCCACCGAAGATTTGGTCTTTCTCGCACACAAAATGGGATTTGAAACGGGGGTCGATTTGGGTCAACTGCTCGGCGTGGTAAAATTTGCCGAAAGTGTCATCGGCCGTCCACTTGGTGGGCGCACCCGCGACCAATGTGAACAGGCTATCACTTGCGCTTTGATTTAATCATTACCTGTGCCAGCCCAGTTGCGTGCAGCGCTTGAGGCTTTTCAAAAGGGCTGGCAGTTTGATTAATTCGCTAAGTCATGTCATGTGCTTAACGTATGACGGTGTCCGTCCAGCGTTCGATCCACGTTTCACGATTGGCGGCAATATCGGCCGAATCGACAAACGCCGGCTCCTCCGGAATCGCCGCGTACTGCACAAACTCAGCTGGTAACTCCGCGTTCTCATTGGCGGGGAAAACAAACATGTTCATCGGAATATCCTCTTGAAATGTCGTTCCCAACATAAAATCGACTAACTGCTGGGCGGCCGCTTCGTGTTCTGTGCCAGCCAAGATGCCGACAAATTCAACTTGGCGGAAACAGCTATTTGCGCCGATGACTGAGGCGGTTGGTGCATCGTCGAGTGGGGTTTCGGCAAAGATCACTTCGGCCGGTGGGCTGCTAGCATAAGAGACGACAATCGGCCGATCGCCCCCATACACCGTAAATGCCCCGTAATACGCCTCTTCCCAACCGCTTGTCACATAGACATCATTTGCCCGCAGTGCGTCCCAGTAATCGACAAACTCATCATCCCCATAAGCCGCAATCGTCGCCAGCAAAAATGCTAGGCCGGGGCTGCTCGTTGCCGGATTTTCGACCACCGTCAGGCCACGATAGTTATCTTGAACTAGGCTATCTAAATTAGTGGGTGGTTCTAGCCCCGCATCCGCAAACCACGCTTTGTCATAGTTCAGGCAAACATCTCCATAGTTGACGGGCAGCGCACGATTCTCACTGTCCAGTTCCAACCCATCTGGAATCTCTGCCAACAGCGGCGACTCATAGGGCAACAAAATGTCTCCCTCTAGCGCACGGCTTAAAAACGTGTTGTCAAGTCCATAAATCACATCACCCAGTGGGTTATTCTTTGACAAAACTGACTGGTTGACCACCTGTCCCGCATCACCTGACTTAACAATCTCAACCGTATGTCCCGTTTCCTCCTCAAACGCTGCAATCGTTGCCTCGCTAATCTCAAAGCTATCATGCGTCACCAAGCGCAACGTCACAGGCTCCGTCTCCGCCTCTTCCTGCACAGATTGACAGGCCACAACAAGTAAACATAGTAGAACAACTATCAAATTTTTCATTTATATCCTTATGACGAACAAAGTTCCTTAGATCAAAAAAGCCCCCTGATCTCAGGAGGCTTGCGCGTACATTTCTTCGCATTCCTACGCCAGCATTATCTGGATCAGGTGTAACGGTCTGCTGCGCGTTGTGCAGCACTCTCAGCCAAGTTGCCTCAGCTCCCGCGAGTTCAATTGTTATCTACAGTATAATCAAAAATTGCCAACTTTCAAAAAACTTATGCGTTACGCAGTTGAAGTAGATGTTTCGGGATTTGCCAGCATAAAGCGTATTGCGTAGAACGTGTCCAGTTTACGCAATACGTTTAGCCTTTTCGTAAACGTCAAATTTGCAAAGAGTAACTAGGCCGTCTCTGTCTCGTTCATCTCTTTGGCGCGTTCTTCACCTTCCGCATACGCCTCTTTGTAGGCAGCGCGTGCCTCATCAACGTCAATGTCATCTAATGAACCATCTTTGTCAAAGTAGCCGATTGCGACATGCCCAAGTGCAAAGGTGGAGGCAGCTCCTGTTGCTGCGCCGGCAATCGCGCCCGTCGCGGAACCGAGTCCGGGAATGATCTTGATCGCGCTGATGGCGTAGCGCACAAGCGTCGTGCCAGCCACGGAGGCGATGAACGCCTTTGCGCGATCTTCCGAGATGTCCGTGTCATACACTTTGGCGAGTTTTGAAAGCATGTCTACCTGCAAGGCAGCGACGGCCGCAATGTCTGCCAGCGGAATAGGAAGCATGCCCCCACCGGCCGACCAGAGCATTGAGTTGTTGATAATTTGTTCTGCTTGTTCTTGTCTATTCATAGTCATAAAACTCCATATATGGTGGGCCGAAGCCCATTGATCTTCTCGACTGTCCAATCACCCATACGGAAGCGGCATAATGAAAGTTGCAACATCACACAGTGCTTAACAAACCGCTTCGCGCAATTTTGCCTTCTGCACTTTGCCCAGCGCATTTCGTGGCAGTGCATCGGCAAAGATGACGCGGCGTGGGGCTTTGTAATGTGCCAGTTTTGCACGGCAATGTGTGATGACGGCCGATTCCGTCAGCGTATGTCCTACCTTTGTAACGATGACCGCCGTAATTTGTTCCCCCCACTCTGCATCGGGACAGCCGATGACTGCGCTGGCAGCAACGGCCGAAAGCTCCGACAGCACGAGTTCAACCTCTGGTGGATAGACGTTGAGACCGCCTGTGATAATCAAATCTTTGGAACGACCTTTGAGCGTAAAGTAGCCATCTGGCTCACGCATTCCCAGATCGCCCGTGCGTAGCCAGCCATCTTGTGTAAACGCTTCGGCCGTCTTCTCCGCCATCCGCCAATACCCCTTAAAGACGTGCGCTCCGCGAATCTGCACCTCGCCGACCTCGCCATCAGGCAGCTCTTCATCTGTCTTAGGATCGACAATTCGTGCCTGCACGCCGGGCAACGGTAGTCCAACCGAGCCAACCCGCCGCTCGCCGTTGAGCGGGTTTGATAGATTCATGCCTGTCTCTGTCATGCCGTAGCGTTCAAGCAGTGTGTGTCCAAAAAGCGTTTGACAGCGTGTGAACAGGTCATCGGGCAGACGATCCGAGCCAGAAGTGAGCAGGCGCATGTGGCTCAGATCATAGTCGGCCGCCCCCACAAACCCCGCCAGCCGCTTATGAATCGTCGGAACGGCCATAAAAACGGTGCAGCGACGCGCTACCATCGTGTCGAGCGCAAGTTTGGGCGCAAATTTTGGCAGCAAAATCGCCGTCGCCCCCGCGTGCAGTGCGCCATGCAGGGCAACCACGAGACCATGCACATGAAAGATAGGCAGGACATGCAGCAGAATGTCATCTTCGCGCCAGCCCCACGCGCTGTGTAAGGCCGTGATGTTGGCGGTTAAATTGCCGTGCGTGATCTGTGCGCCTTTCGGCCGACCCGTCGTCCCACTCGTGTAGATCATCAACGCTGTCTGGTCGGGATCAGTCGGCAACGCAGTCTGTGACGGTGGCAACGCTTCAACCTTTTCGCAGAAGTCATCTAAGCCGTCGCCCAACAGAAGCGTTGGAAAAGCGAGACCCGTCTCGCCATCGGTCACATGCAGCTTGACATCCGCATCAGACAGAAAGTATTCCGTTTCGCGTGCTGGATAAGCTGGGTTGAGCGGCAACGAGATTGCGCCAAGTCGCATCGTTGCAAGATGCAGCAGAATAAATGGCAGGCACTTTGGCAACTGAATCGCCACGCGATCCCCCGCTTCTACGCCCTGTGCTTCTAGGTACGTGATCGTTCGCCGGATGAGGGAGTCGAGTTCGGCAAAGGTGAGTGTTTCGGCCGACAGTTCAACAGCCACTTTATTTGCTTGCGTTTGACAGGTTTTTTGGAGGTGGGTTAAGAATAGCATCATATTGTTTTTGGACGAACAGGCGGAAGTCCATTAACAATTATACGCTATTCTGCAATCGTGCATTGTCCGCCTAAGTAATCAATGATCGGGGCAGTATTGGGGTCGAGATAGAGAAACTTGCTGCGCTCCTGCTGTGTCACAGTGTCGAGAACGCGCACCTCATGTGTCCATGCGTCGCAGCGTGCGGCGGTTGCCAGATAAGTTTGACTGTAGACGAGCGGGAATTCATCTATCAGTTTATCATCTCTGTAGATCGTGATCGTATAGGGGCCTTCGCTGCCACCGTCTGGCGCGATCAGCAGTTGGCAACGCCAATCAGTATTGGCATACTCACAGCTTTGCACAAAGGCGTTAAAGTCGAGCGAGTCTGTAACCTCTGATATTGGCTCAGGGGTGCGCGTCGCAACGATCGGTTCGGGCGTGTTGGTAGGGGGCGGCGTGGGCGTATTGGTCGCCACGACGACATGTGGGGTTGTGGTTGGTTTGGGTGTTGGTGGGATGAACTCGGCCGATTGTGTCGGCTCCAGAATCATCACCGAAAATGCGACGGGCGACCCAACCGGCTGCCCGTCAGCATCGATCACCTGCCAAATGCTGGTGTAGATACCGCCACTTGACGGGGCATGGAACGTCGCCGTGACCGTCGTTTCAGCATTTGGCTGCAATGTATCGCGCAGGGCGATTGAGCCCGGATGGCTAAACTCTGCCCCGCTCAAAAAGACAAAGCGTGCGCCTTCCTCAATAGGACAACTACCATCATTTCGCAACACCCACGTGATCGAGAAAGTTTGTCCCGCGTCCGCGAGATTTGTGTGGTCATCATAGGTGTAATGTCTGACCAACTGCACTCGATAACAACCTGCCTGATATGCGGCTGTTGCCGTCGCAGCGATTGGTTTGGCTGTTTCTGTTGCAGCGATTGATTCAGCCGTTGCCGTCGCAGCGGCTGATTCAGCCGTTGCCGTCCCTGGTACATCCGGCGTTACCTCAACAGTCGCTGTCGCCCCACCTGATCTAAAAATGCCGTCTAGCCGTCTGAGAATTTCCTCATTAGAATTGATCATCGAAACGACCATGACCAGCACAACCGTAAGCAGGGTTAAAAACAGTGTGAGCCGCAATCGGCCGCTGTTGCTGGCAGTAGCGACGGGGACGGGAACCGGCAACGTCATGGCTGGCGCAGGCGTAAGATGGGTTGGTTCTGGACGTTGCGTCAGCCGCTTGCCGCGTTTTTTCGGCTTTGCCTTTGGGTGGCGAATGCGCGTTGGCTCTGCAAGTCGGGGGCGGGTTGATGACTGCTCTTGGAAGAGTGGGATAGGCGGTGGCAGCGGCTTTTGTATTTTATCGACGAGAACCTTAGCGGGAATCGCTTTTGCCCATGCGTCATCGCTGCGCCGCACGACGAGTCGCAGCGCGTTGCCCATATCATCGGCCGTCTGAAAGCGATCCAGCGGATTCTTTGCCAATGCCTTCATGATGATCAACTCGATTGGCGCGGGAATGTTGGGATTGACCGCGGTTGGAAACGGGATCGGCTCGTTGATATGTTTGAGAACGACGGCGAGCGGCTTGTCTGCATCGTATGGCAGTTTGCCCGTCACCATCTGGAAAAACAGCACGCCCAGCGCATACACGTCGCTGCGGGCATCACCGGGGCGGCCGAGTCCCTGTTCTGGTGACATATAGGCAGGTGTGCCGATCATGGCGCCCGTTTGGGTGTGATGGGTCGAGGCGTTAAGCGTTTTGACGATGCCAAAGTCGGTCAAAATGGCACGACCATCTGGGGCAAACAGAATGTTGGCTGGCTTGATGTCGCGGTGGATCATGCTGCGGCTGTGCGCGTACGCCAGCGCGTCCGCCATCTCTAGCACAATGCGAAATGATTTGTCAAAGGAGAGAATTCGGCCGAGATCGCGCATCTGCCGAAACTTGTCTTTCAGCGTCCCACCATCCCAATACTGCATGGCGATATAGGGCGTGTTGCCCTGCGTGTCGAAGTCAAAGACGCGCACAATGTTGGGATGATCGAGCGCGATCATCGCCTCTGCTTCGCGGTTAAATCTGTAGAGAAAGCTGGGATCGTCGGCGTGGAAGGCGTGCAGCAGCTTGAGCGCGATTGGTTCATCGCTGTCTACCCGTTGTGCCAAAAACACCTCAGACATGCCGCCATGTCCGATGCGTTCTAGGATTGTGTATCCGTTGACGGATTTGCCGATGAGCGCGTCAATCATACTGTCTTGGACGCACGCTTCGGCCGATTGAACTCAGTCCCCCTCGATGACGTGTTCACCCGGCTGGGTGACATCGACGGTTCCTGACAGGGTGTGAACGTCTGTGCGTCCATCTTCTGGCGTAGCATAGTACAATGTTGCTCGCAACGTGTACTCGCTTGTCCGGTTCCTGTCCCGAAGGTGCATTGTTAAGTAAAAGTTACTCTCTAGCGTTTCAATGACCGTCAGCGACCCAGCCGGCTCGCCCAAGAGGTTAAACAACTGTACCTCGATTGAAGGGCGTTCTCGAAACGGCGTGATGTCAAAGCCAACCGCGATGCGACGACCATCTGGATGTACGTACAACCCAAGCTGATTGAAGCGCACGTCCTCACGCGCACGGGGTCCTTCTAGTGGATCATCGAAGAAATTTATATCTATCATGATACGAATTATAGCTTGCGTGTCGTCTTACAGGCGGTTCGACTTCTGTTAGAACGAACGCCCAATCTGGGTCTCTTGTTTTTATTTCCCATTGTCTGTTGTCAACTCGCGTACACACTGCATGGTATTTATGTGAGGGGGAAAATGGGGAATGGGGAATGGAGAATGGGGAATGGAGAACGGGGAATGGGGAATGGGAAATGTGTGGAGGGCGTTTTGCTTGGACGTGATGCGATTCGGGGCAATGCGATTATAATAGCCAGCATCATGCGCCGTTTTGCAAAAGGGTTCCTTTTCATTTTTCTGTTTGCGTTAGCTATTGTGAGTTGGCTGTTGATCGCCACGCGCAGTCGCTGGCTGCCGCTGTTCCCCGACGTGGTAGCATGGCTCACAGATGACACCAACAGCACGCTCATTGATTCAATTGGCAACTTGATCGGCATCACGACGGCGATTATCGCGGTATTGGCTTTTGGGCCACGTATTTGGCAATGGTTGAGGCAGCCAGACGCGGAGCCACGCGCCGAGCCGACGTTGTTGCGGCGCACGACGTTGGCCGATCTCTACAAACGATTGCCGACGCAGAAGCGCACGACGTGGATCAATCGACATGAGACCAGCCCTAGCCAAATCGCGGGCAGGCGCAGGGTGCTGTTGCGCGGTGTCGGTGGGATTGGCAAGACGCGCGAGGCGCTCAAGCTGGTTGAGCGGATGCAGGCGGATGAATTGATTCCAGCCGAGACTGTCTTTGAGATCAACCGCGATGCGTTGCTGCGCTTGACGAGCGAACAGCAGGTGCGTGAGCGATTACCAGATGAGATTGACCCGACGCGCACGACGCGCCTGTGTCTGCTGATCGATGATCTGCCGCTCTATTACAACACGGCCGAATGGCTCGACTTTAGTGCCGCGATCATCGAATGGCTAGATAAGACATGTCGTGACTTCTATCTGATCGTGACGGCACGCGAAGATCACGTCAAGCCCGACCTGCACGACGCATGGTTTGAGCGCATCGCGGCCGAGGCAGTGACGCTGCCCTTGTTGAACGATGAGCAAAAGGAGAAAATTTTGCGTGAGGCGTTGGATGGAGTGGGGCTGTCAAATCGTCCACGCGAGATGATCGAGGCATTTTTGCAGCACAGCGACGGCCGACCACAGCATATTGTGGATGGGGTGCGGCTGTGGCGAGATGAGCAGCACGTGATAGAGACGGCGGCCGATGTCGCAGCCTTGAGCAAGCGCACCAGTGGTGAGGTGTGGGAGCGCACGTGGCGCGACCTATGTGACAGCCATCTCAACTTGCCACTGCGCGAACTGCGCCACGCGCTGTGCTGTTTTCATTCGCTGGGGATCGATGCCGCCGCGCCGCTGGTCGAGCATTGGGCATGGCAGCAGCAAGGGGGTTGGCAACCGCTCTGGTGGCGCAAGCGACACAATGCCCAGTTGCGCCATGCGGCCGCAACAATCGATGTCAACGTAGCGGCTGACAGCTATACGTTTGAAGATGCGGCCGTTGAGCGCATTTGTCGTGCTGAAAATACCCTAGACCTGCTCAGTGAGTTCGTCTTAGCGATAAAGCCGCGTCAACGGCGACAATTTAGCTCGCTGGAGCCATTAAAACGCACTGTCTTTCGCGTGGCCTATCTCACCCAAGTCGAACACAAGCACCATCAACAAGCCGCCACAGTATACTCTTATCTTCTAAAACTCAACCCCAACGAAGCGGCAGCGTACAACAATCGCGGCAACACGTATTACGACCAAAAGCGGTATGAGGAGGCGTTGGCTGATTACGACCTTGCAATCGCCCTCAACCCCAACTACGCGACGGCGTATAACAATCGCGGACTCACGTATTACGACCAAAAGCGGTATGAGGAGGCGTTGGCTGATTACGAGCGTGCAATCGCCCTC
>CAYMGE010000134.1:0-13790 GCA_964389925.1 uncultured Ardenticatenaceae bacterium | reverse complement strand
ATCATTGCGTGGTGCGTGGTGCGTGATGCGTATTTGGTCACGTACCACGTACTACATTTACCCGTTTAATTTTTTAATGTTCAACAATTCCCGAAACAACCACCCCGAAGAATGGATTCCTGCATACGCTGGAATGACACCCTCAAAGTATTTGAAACACACCCAAATGAATTATTCATTTGAGTGCATTTCAGCTCAAAAGGGTATCGCAGTTTAGGCAAAGTTTAGATCGGAGAGCTCTGCCTTCTGAAACAGTTGGGCGATTTGGCTCAACACAAGTCAGTCTGAGTCCGTCAAAAGAGTATGATAAATTGGTATAGGTGTAAGGGTTGACCCAATTCAAACCACAGTTACTTGCTTAAATCAGTAACTATTGCCCAATTGACGCACTTATAGGCTCAGGATATATTAGGTGTGCTACTTAAACAGTTACCTTAAAATATAGGTAGGAAAGAGGTGCATGTTTGACAATTATTCGTTGACCGAACGTACATATGATGAGTTATTTGAAGATGCCGCCACCCCGCGCAAGCACTATGGGCAATTGTTCCAACGGCTGAACTCGCTTTCGGCCGAAGAGCTGCGCCGTCGTCAAAGCGCCGCCAATCTCTCCTTCCTCTATCAAGGCATCACTTTCACCGTTTATGGCGAAAAGAAACAAGGCATCGACCGCGTCTTTCCTTTTGACCTAATTCCACGCATTATTTCTAAAAGTGAATGGGAGTGTTTAGAGCGCGGCTTGGCGCAGCGGCTCGCTGCACTCAACAAGTTTTTGCACGACATTTATCATAAAGGCCGCATCCTCAATGATAACGTTGTGCCGCGTGACCTCGTCTATAGCAGCCGCCACTATCGCACCGAGATGTGCGGGCTGACCGTACCGCACAACATTTATGTCAGCATTGCTGGCATCGACTTGGTGCGCGATGAGGACGGGACGTATCGCGTGTTGGAAGACAATTTGCGTGTGCCGAGCGGTGTCTCGTACATGTTGGCCAATCGACAGGTGACGCAACGTGTGTTTCCCGGCCTGTTTGCAAAGTATGGGGTTCGGCCGATTTCTCATTACGGCACTTCGCTGCTCAACACCCTCCGCTCTCTCGCTCCCGATGGCATCAGCGATCCGACCATCGTACTGCTCACCCCCGGTGTCTTCAACTCAGCCTATTACGAACATACGCTGCTGGCACGCCAGATGGGGATTCCCCTTGTCGAAGGGCACGACCTCATCACCCACAACAACGTTGTCTATATGCGTACCGTTGCCGGGCTGCGTAAAGTTGACATCATCTACCGCCGTATTGATGATGATTACATCGATCCGCTGATGTTCCGCCCCGATTCAACGCTGGGTGTGGCAGGCGTGTTCCATGCTTATCACGCTGGTAACGTCGTGCTGGCGAACGCGATTGGGACAGGCGTAGCCGACGACAAGGCGATCTACGCTTATGTGCCAGCGATGATCCGCTACTATCTTAATGAAGAACCGATTATCGAGAATGTGCAGACATTTCTGCTTGAGGACAAAACACAACGCGACCACGTGCTGGCAAATCTCGATAAGCTTGTCGTCAAAGCGGTCGGTGAAGCTGGCGGTTACGGGATGTTGATCGGGCCGCACAGCACAAAAGCTGAACAAACTACATTTGCCGACCTCATCCAAGCAAACCCCCGCAACTACATTGCACAGCCGACCTTATCGTTGTCGCAAGCACCCTGTTTTGTCGAAAACCATTTTGAATCACGCCACATTGATCTACGCCCCTATGTATTGACTGGTGCAGATGGCTCTGTCACGATGCCGGGTGGTCTGACCCGCGTCGCGCTGAAGAAGGGATCGCTCGTGGTCAACTCGTCGCAGGGCGGTGGCAGCAAGGATACGTGGGTACTCGCGTAATAGCGATTAGCGTTTAGTTATTCGCTTTTAGCAGAGAACGGCTGATGTCGATTCTGCTGGCTAATTGCTAACAGCTAATCACGAATGGCTCAAAACTATGATGTTATCAAGAGTTGCTGACAATCTATTTTGGCTAGGTCGCTATCTGGAACGGGCTGAACACACGGTGCGGTTACTGAAAGTGGGTCTCGACATGCAGCACGATCTGCAAACGACCGATGTTGGCTGGGGCTGGCGACGGCTGGCGCACAGCTTACAGCTACCGGATTCAGACGTGACCAACGATTATGAACAGGTGCGCTCGATTGTGCTGGACGCGGATCATCATGCGTCGGTGCTGTACCAAATCCGCATGGCGCGTGACAATGCGCGGCAGGTGCGCGAGCAGATAAGCACTGAAATGTGGGAGCAGCTCAACCGCCTATTTCTCAACCTATCGGAAAGTGATTTTGAAAAGGAGTGGGACACTAACGTTTTTGAATTTTTCCAGCTCATGTTGCGTGAGTTGCACACGTTTGAAGGCATTACCAACTCAACGCTCAGCCACGGTGAAGGGTGGCAATTTTTACGCATCGGCCGATTAATTGAGCGCATCAACAATACGGTCACGCTGCTTGATTTTTATGCCAAAGATTGGCAAGAAACACCGGCATCGCCACAGCAATATCTTAACTGGGTGATGCTGTTGCGTGACTGCACCGCATTTGAGGCGTATTGCAAGGTGTATTCGGCCGATTTACGCTTCCCGCAAATTGTCGAATTCCTCCTACTCAACTCGGAGTTTCCCCATGCTGTACAGTTCGCTGTGCTATCTGTCCAAACTGCACTAGATGATATTGCTGATAAAGCTGGCACAACCCGCAGCAATCCACTTTACCGCAGAACTGGGCGGCTATCAGCCAGACTGCGCTATGCAGACATTGATGAGATTTTTGATGATGGCCTACACATCTGTTTAGACGATGTTCGTCGGGCAACAAACACAATCAATGCACTGGTTCACGATACCTATATCGGCTATCCTATCGAAGAGAAACTACCATCCCACAGTTAAAAATTGTAATGTCAACAAAGCACATTCAGATAAATCACCTGACGCGCTTCATCTACTCTGCGCCAATTGAGGAGAATATCATGACCGTTTGGCTGCATCCACTCGATGATAGCCAATACCGCTGCCTGTCGTTTCAGCTCGTCATCACGCCAGAGGCAAAGACGTTTCAATATGTCGATGCGTGGGGCAATACAGTGCATCACTTTAACATCCCGCAACAGCACAGCCGCTTGGAAATCAAGACAGAGACGATTGTTCAGATTGAAGATCGGGCTGAATTGCCTGAGCGGCTGGGGCTGGACGCATGGGACGCGATTGATGCCGTTGCTAACCGCGACTTTTGGCATTTTACGCATGACAGCCATTTTGTACAGCAGACGGAACTGTTGCAGGCGTTAGCGGCTGAACTGCACCTCGGCCGCGCCCGCGATCCGTTGACAACCCTACGCTACATCAACTCTAGGGCAATCGCATCTAATTTACACAGCATATAGGGTGGTCACCATTTGTAGCCCCCATATATGGGGTGTAATGCAAAAAGGGATATGTGATGTTGACCACTGGTAAAATCTGCACCCATATATACAGAAGTTGTTGACTTCTGAGACCCATATGTGGCGGGGGACTGACCAATTTAGATGCGATTGCCCTAACATCAACTCATCTCTTTACAACCACTTTAGCTACGATCAGGCGCACACAGAAGTTGACTCGCCAATCGACGTTGCGCTTAAAGAACGGCGCGGCGTGTGCCAAGATTTCTCACACGTGATGCTGGCGCTGGTGCGCGCGTTGGGTATTCCGTGCCGCTATGTCAGCGGCTATTTGGTGCGCGATTTTTCGGCCGAATCGGGCGAACGCTCCGTCGAGGATGAGTCCCATGCTTGGGTTGAGGCGTGGCTGCCGGAGCTAGGCTGGGTCGGCTTTGACCCGACCAATAACCTCGTTGCGTGCAATCGGCACGTGCGCGTCGCCGTCGGCCGCGATTATGACGATGTGCCGCCGACACGTGGCGTTTTTATCGGCGCGGCGGAGACAGAGTTATCGGTGGGTGTGCAGATTCGTGAGGTTGAATTGGAGCAGGTTGATGAGTTGGAATCGGCCGAATTGCTGCCCGCGCTCGAATGGCAACCAACGCCACCCCGCACTAATTCAATGTGGCAGGCTCAACAACAACAGCAATAGCTCAAACTCTCTATTCCCAGCGCCCGATGTCAAAGATACGTTGAACGCTTTACAGTAACGAATGAGACTAACGTTCTTTCATAGATATTGTAAAGAAAGACGATCAAACCAAATCTAAATTGACGCAAACGGGTAAAATATCCCTCGATATCCCGCTGCCACCTTTTTGTCCCACACCTATTGACAACTGGAGAATTGAATCTTATGAGCTATCAACCTGCACTTCTCGCGTTGGAGGATGGAACCCTGTGGCCAGGGCAAGCCGTCGGCGCAATTGGCGATACGACGGGTGAGATCGTCTTTAACACTAGCCTGACGGGCTACCAAGAGATCGTCACTGACCCTTCCTATCACGGTCAAATCGTGACAATGACGATGACGCACATCGGCAACTACGGCGTGATCCCAGAAGATGATGAAAGCCATCGCATCTGGGCGGCCGGGCTGGTCGTGCGTGACATGAGCCTTGTCGCCAGCAATTGGCGGGCGCGTCAAACATTACCCGATTATTTGAAAGAGAACGGCGTTATCGCTATTTCTGATGTCGATACTCGTGCGCTTGTGCGTCACATTCGCACACACGGCGTGATGCGTTCTGCGCTCTCGACAAGTGATCCAGACCCAGATCGGCTCATTGCGCTCGCACAACAGTCGCGCAAGATGAGCGGTCTCAATTTGGTGGGTGAGGTATCGTGTGCCGAGCCGTATGGCTGGACAGAAGGACACGATTGGTGGACACCACAAACTGAGCGCAGTTTGCCCAGTGACAACCTCTACCACGTCGTCGCCCTCGACTTTGGCATCAAGCGCAACATTTTGCGGTTGTTAGCCTCAAGAGGATGTCGTATGACGGTTGTGCCGGCGGACACATCGGCCGACACCATCCTCAACCTCAACCCCGACGGCATCTTCCTCTCCAATGGCCCCGGCGACCCCGCCGCCGCAACGGACGCAGTCGCCACCGTGCGCGATCTGCTGGGCAAAAAGCCGCTCTTCGGCATCTGTCTCGGTCACCAAATTTTGGCACTTGCGCTGGGCGCAACCACCTATAAGCTCAAGTTTGGACATCATGGAGGCAATCAGCCGGTTCAACTGACCGACTCAGGCGCCGTTCACATCTCCTCACACAATCACGGCTTTGCGGTCGATCCAGCGACGTTGCCGGCCGATGTGACCGTTTCACACGTCAATCTAAACGACAACTGCTGTGAAGGAATTGCAGCCCCCGCCCATCGCGCCTTCTCCGTGCAGTACCATCCCGAAAGCGCACCCGGCCCACACGATTCGGACGAACTGTTTGATCAGTTTATCGACATGATGGAGTCACAAACATGAACGACATTCACTCAATTATGATTATAGGCTCTGGCCCCATCGTCATCGGTCAGGCGTGCGAATTTGATTATTCCGGCGTGCAGGCGTGTAAGGTGTTGCGCGAGAAAGGGTATCGCATCATCTTGGTCAACTCAAACCCCGCAACCATCATGACCGACCCAACGTTGGCAGATGCGACCTACGTCGAGCCACTCACGCCCGAATTTGCCGAGAAGATCATTCAAATCGAGAAGCCCGACGCGATTCTACCGACGGTCGGTGGGCAGACGGGGCTGAACTTAGCTGTCGATTTGGTCAAACAAGGTATTTTGGAAAAGCATGACGTGCGCCTGATCGGGGCAAACTTGGAAGCGATTGAAATTGCCGAAGATCGCCAGAAGTTTCACAAGGCGATGATTGCGGCCGATATTCCCGTCCCCACCAGCTATTACGCCCACACGATGGAAGAGGCGCAAGCGATTATTGAGGAGATCGGGTTTCCCGTGCTTGTGCGTGCCTCATTTACACTGGGAGGCTATGGGAGTGGGACGGCCGATGATTTGGAGACGTTTACCGCCGTCGCCGAACACGGGTTGCGTGCCAGTCCGATCAGCGAAATTTTGATCGAGCGCAATTTGGTTGGTTGGAAAGAGTACGAGCTTGAGGTGATGCGTGACCGGGCTGATAATTTTGTCGTTGTCTGCTCAATTGAAAATGTCGATCCGATGGGCGTGCATACGGGTGATAGTATCACGGTTGCCCCCGCCCTGACGTTGAGTGAGCGTGAATATCAGCACCTGCGCGACCTCGCCAAGCGCGTCATGCAGACCGTCGGCGTTGAGGTCGGCGGCAGCAACGTGCAGTTTGCCGTCAATGCGGAGACAGGCGAAACGCTCGTGATCGAGATGAATCCACGTGTCTCGCGTTCGTCGGCCTTGGCGAGTAAAGCGACGGGCTTTCCGATTGCCAAAATCGCCGCGCTGTTGGCGGTTGGTTATACACTCGACCAAATTCCAAACGACATCACAAAAGTCACGCCAGCCAGCTTCGAGCCGAGCATCGACTACTGCGTCGTCAAAATTCCGCGCTGGAGCTTTGAGAAATTCCCAACAAGTGATCCGACGTTGGGGCCTCAGATGAAAAGCGTTGGGGAGGTGATGGCAATCGGCCGCACATTCCCCGAAGCTCTCAACAAAGCGATTCGCGGTCTCGACATCGGCACGCCGGGCTTTAGCCGTCTCCTCAGCGCCGAGCATGGTCAAGATGTCTCGCTAACTGTGCCGACGGCGCAACGGCTGTTTCACATCGCCCATGCGCTGAAGCAGGGGCAATCGGCCGATTCCATCATCGCCGAAGCAGGCTATGACCCATGGTTCATGGCACAGCTACAGTCTATTCTGCAATTGGAAGACGAGTTATATGAGCATACGTTGGCGACGCTGCCAGCTTCGCTATTGCGTCGCGCCAAGCGCATGGGATTTGCCGATGAGGTGATCGCGGCAGCGGTTGGTGCAACCGAGCATGAGGTTCGCGCTCATCGTCAGCAAAATGGGGTTACGCCTGTTTTCTATCGCGTCGATACGTGCGCGGCCGAGTTTGAGGCACACACGCCCTACTTCTATTCGACGTATGAGCGAGACGATGAGTCAAATCCAACAGATCGCCCCTCTGTCGTCATTCTCGGCAGCGGCCCCAACCGTATCGGTCAGGGGATCGAGTTCGATTATTGCTGTGTGCAGGCGTGCTGGGCGTTGCGCGAGTTAGGCTATGAGACGATCATGGTCAACTGCAACCCTGAGACGGTCAGCACCGACTATGACACGGCCGACCGTCTCTACTTTGAGCCACTGACGCTTGAAGATGTCCTCAACGTGATCGACATGGAGCAGCCCGTCGGCGTGATCGTCCAGTTTGGTGGACAAACGCCGATCAACTTGGCGGCCGGGCTAGCAGAGGCGGGCGTGCCAATTTGGGGAACATCGGCCGACGCGATTGCGCTGGCAGAAGATCGTGGCCGATTTGGTGAGCTTTTGCAGACGTTGGAGATCGATCATCCAGATTGGGGAATTGCGGAATCGGCCGAAGAAGCCCTCGCCATCACGCAGCGCATCAGCTATCCTGTCCTTGTGCGCCCCTCGTTCGTGCTGGGCGGTCGTGCGATGTCAATCGCTTACGACGACCAGTCAATGTTGCACTTCCTTGAGGAAGCAGCCTACGCCAGCGGCAGCGAGCGCAATCCCGTTCTGATCGATCAGTTTATCGAAGACGCTATCGAGGTCGATGTCGATGCGGTTGGCGACGGAGAGCGCGTTGTTCTCGCAGGCATTATGCAACATATCGAGGAGGCGGGTGTGCATTCAGGGGACAGCGCGTGTGTCCTGCCGCCCTACAAAATCAGCCAATATCACCTCTCTATCATCCGCGATTACACGGTGAAACTAGGCAACGCGCTCGGTGTTTGCGGCCTGATGAACGTACAGTTTGCGATTAAGGATGATGTCGTGTATGTCATCGAGGTAAACCCGCGTGCGAGCCGCACCGCGCCATTTGTCAGCAAGGCGACAGGTGTTCCTATCACCAAAATTGCTGCCAAAGCACAATCGGGCTGCACGTTACCACAGCTTGGATTTGAACAGATGCCATCGATCAAGGGCTTTTATGTCAAAGAGGCCGTGTTGCCATTCAACAAGCTGCCCGGTGTCGATCCTGTTCTCAGCCCAGAAATGCGTAGCACGGGTGAGGTGATGGGACATGCCGACCGCTTTGGACACGCTTTTGCCAAATCGCAAATCGCAGCGGGAACGCCGCTACCAACGGAGGGCGCGGTGTTGATTACGGTCAACGACTATGATAAGTCGCCCGCGCTCAAGCTAGCACGTGACCTGCATCGTATGGGGTTCATGTTGTATGCGACGACCGGCACAGCGGCAACGCTTGAGCGGGTGGGGTTGCCCGTCACGATTGCGCCTAAAGTGCGTGAAGGCGGGCAGCATATCGGCCGAATGGTCGAGCAAGGCCAACTCCAGTTAATCATCAATACCCCATTTGGGCAGAAGTCACATGACGATTCGGCCGCTATGCGCCAAGCCGCCATCCGTCACAACGTTCCGCTGCTGACAACCCTTTCAGCAGCACAGGCGGCCGTGAATGGGATCAAGGCGTTGCGCTCTTGGGATTTATCGGTGCGAAAGTTGCAAACGACGTAGTAGGGTAGAGATATTCAGTCGGTCGGTATTCGGTTACTGAATACCGACCACCTCTAGCGTTCATAAGGCCGCAACAGCGCCCGCGAAATGATGTGCCGCTGAATCTCGCTCGTGCCGTCCCAAATACGCTCAACGCGGGCATCACGCCAGATACGCACAATCGGATTTTCTTCCGCCAGCCCCATGCCACCAAAAATTTGCACAGCTTCATCGGCGACAAACGCTAACATCTCTGTCGCATAGAGCTTTGCCATCGCATAATCTTCATCTTTAGCTGTGCCTTGATCGGTGCGCCACGCTGCGTCAAGCAGCAGCCACTCGGCCGCCCGAATCTGCGTCGCCATATCTGCTAGCTTAAAAGAAACACCCTGATTTTTGCCAATGGGTTTGTTGAACTGTACCCGCGTCGCCGCCCACTCTTGGCATAGCTCTAAGGCGCGTTGGGCGCGGCCGACGCAGGTCGCCGCCACTGCCAAGCGCGTTGACCCCAACCAAACACCTGCCACATCAAAGCCCTTGTGTTCCTCGCCCAAAATGTTCGCGGCCGGCACACGTGCATTGTCAAAATTGATGATGCAGTTCGCATAACCGCGATGTGAAACAACGTCGTAACCACGCTCAAGAGTGACTCCCTCCATGTCAAAATCAACCAGAAATGACGTGATTAGCTTGCGCTTGCCGCGCGATGTGTCGATCTCGCCCGTCGCGGCAAACAAAATGACATAATCGGCAAAGTCAGCGTGGCTGATAAAATGTTTTGTGCCGTTGATGATGTAATCGTCGCCATCACGCACGGCGCGACACTGCATTCCACGTAAGTCTGACCCCGCGTTCGGTTCTGACATTGCCAAGCAGTCGTGTCGCTTCCCCTCAATCGTTGGAATGAGATAGCGTTCGATCTGGTCGCCTTTGCAAGCTCGCAGGATGTTGCTCGGCCGAGTCACAAAATGTTGCAGCGCATAGTTGACACGCCCCAATTCTCGCTCCATCAATGCCAGCGACACCGTGTCTAAATCGGCTCCGCCATACTCCTCTGGCATGTTCGCGGCGTAAAGTCCATGCTGAATGGCCTTTGCCTGAATTTGCTCACGCAGTTCAATCGGCACACTATTTGTCCGCTCGACAATTTCCTCATGCGGCATGAGTTCCTTCTCAACAAAGGCACGTACCGTCTCAACTATCATTCGCTGTTCGTCGTTTAAGTTTAAGTTCATTGCTCTTCTCTTGTGATTAACCATTCGCGTGATTTACACGTCAAATCGATCTGTAAGCCACTCGCTAATTGTGAAAAACCCCCAAAGCATCAATAGTACAAAGATGCCTCCCAACAGACAAGGCAACGCGCCGAGAAGACCCGACACACCATAAATTAGCGTGATGAGACCGCCGCCCAAGAACAAGAAGGTCAGAACGACGAGGATGAGTAAATTGCGATCAAAGCGTTTGCGATCACGCCGGTTGTCGGTTGGGGCATTTTTTGTCATAGGGATTTGTGACTCCTAGCGTAAGTAGTCAGGAAAAAGTTTTGGGGCAATGGTAAAAGGTATTCTACATAGTGTTTGGTTTTTTTAGATGCGATTGCCCTAGATGCCCCATTTTTGGGCAGTAAGGAGAGGCAACAGCGTTTTATGCATGTTGTGATTTCTTCTGTCCGTTATTCTGCTATTTGTGTTTCACTTGCCTTTTTTCAAACTCTCTGACAACTTTTTCTTTGTGACAAATGCAACAAATAGGGTAGTATGCGCGTATAGATGGAAAGTGGCTAGCAACTATTCCCAAAACTTCAAATAGGAGATCACGCATGGATCACGGCAAAATTGTTACGAACGCATGGAATATCACTTGGAATCACAAATGGCTATGGGGACTTGGCTTTCTCGCTGCCCTCGCTGGCGGAGGAGGCGGCGGCGGTGGCAACGTTAATAGCAATAACTTTAACTTTGATCCTGAGACAGGCGAATTGCCACCCTTTATGCAGGACATATTCACTGATCCTGCTGCATTGACCAGAATAGCAGGTGTGGCCTTAGTCGTCATTTGTCTCTTAATGATTATTGGCCTCGTTCTCTGGTTTGTTGGTAATGCCGCCCGTGCGGGGTTAATCACCAGTGTGAATGGATTAGATGAAGGTTACAAATCAAATTTCAGCGAGGCATTCCGCACGGGCTGGCAATACATTTGGCGGATTTTGGGGTTGAAGCTCGTTCTCTGGGGTAGTTTTGTCCTAATCATGCTGGTCATTGGCGGAGGCATAGGTGCATTTGCGACCATATCCGCCAACGGCAATGATGCGGCAATAGCTGGTATAGGTATCTTAGCCTGTGGATTAGCATGTGGCATTGTTCTCGTCATCTTTCCGCTTATGTTCACCGATGCGTATGCGTTTCGTGGCCTAGTGTTGCGTGAAATGGGGATTATGGACAGCATTAAACATGGTTGGCAACTGTTCCGTGCGAATATGGGCGACAGTCTGATTCTCGGCTTGATTTACGGCGTGATTAGCGGTGCGGCCGGCGTAGCGATTGTGGCTGTGCTTGCACCGTTCGCATTTTTAGCGGCAAACCCGATGATGGATTTGTTTACGACGGGGTCAATGTCTGCATCGGCCGCGTTCGGCCTAGCTATCGGTGGCTTGCTGTTTACAGTATTTGCCGCGCTGCTCAGTTCGGTCCTGACAACCTTTCAATCGGCCGGTTTTACGCTTGCCTACCGCCAAATGACTGGCCTCGCCGCAAAAATTGACTTTGAGAAATCGCCGGAAGATATCAACGACGGTGACTTTATTTAACTTAGCCGCGAACGAGGTTTCTCTAGGGAACCTCGTTCGTCGTTGACAACAGCGTGACAATCTCTGGCAAAAGCTGTAAATTTGTCGCCAATGCCTCCTCCGCATAGATCGTCTCATTCCCCTGCCAATCGCCAAAAAATCCCCCCGCTTCCCGCAAAATCACAGGAAATGGCGCACAATCATGTACGCCCATAATCGGGTCAAGCATCACGTCAACACGCCCTGTCGCTACCAATAAATAGCCATACGCATCACACCAGCCCGCATTGTAGTAACTCGCCCTTTGCAGCCGTCCCCATGCCTCCCCTTTTGCTGGGCTGACGCGCTCAAAGGAGGCTGTGTCGATATGGGCGACAAAGCTGCGCGATAGGTCAGCCTGCTGTGAGACATGTGCGGGTCGTCCATTCCACCAGCATCCTTGCCCAGTCGCGGCCGAAATCATCTCATTCAACGCGGGAAAATTCGCAACGCCAACCTCAATGCGACCATCGATCTCTAATCCAATCAAGACGCTATACAACGGCACGCCGCAAATAAATGATTTTGTGCCATCAATTGGATCGATAAACCAGCGGTGTGTCGCCTCCGCATCGCCACTGCTGCCAAATTCCTCACCCACAATTGCATGAGTAGGGAAATGTGTCGTGATCTGCTCGCGGATAAAGGCTTCTGCCTCTCTGTCCGCAATGGTCACGGGGGTGTCGTCCGCCTTCCACGTTGTGTCAATCGAACGTTGAAAATAGCCCAACGTCAACCGTCCGGCCTCATACGCGACTTGCGTCGCAAAGTCTAGGTACTCACGCAAACTCTGTTCACTACTCACTGTTCACTTCCTTATGGCACGATTTGTTCTTGAGAAAACCCACCTAATCGGCCGCCAATGCCAATCGGGGCAATGCTCACACCGTAGGTCACACTCGGTTCGAGACCATTGACGACAAACTGGCCGGCTTCGACGGCCGACACATAGCGAAACTCCGGATAGCCCAGCTCATCGAGCCGCCGAAATGAGATCGCGTAGCTCAGTGCAGACGGATCGGGAGTCCACGCCACCAAATAGCTGCCCGCATCCCCTGTCGGCGTGACAGAGGGACGCGCTGGTGGCGGTGGCGCACCTGCCCAAGTCGCCACAATCGCTAAGTTGACACGCACATTCTTGACAAAGTATTGAAAGTCGATCCTGTCCCAACGGTCACAGGGACAGTTCAAGATGTTAGGGTCTTCCTGCGATTCGATGAAACGAACGGCCGAAATGCCCGCATTCTGAAATTCGCGCTGATCTCCGTAACGTCCCTCCCGATCAAACGCATTCTGCACGATGATGGGATGCTCAGGTTGGTAAATTCGGTTGATATATTCGGCGTAGCGTGCGGCATGTCCAGAGGGGGAAGATTCGATATTCGGGGCAAACATGCGGATCGATTGGGGGATGCCCGGCCGACCGCCGATGCCGTCGTTGTTTAGCATGAAGTCAATCTGCACGTTGTTGCGAATGGCTGTATTGACAAAGTGTTTGCTGCCTTGTGTGCCTTGCTCTTCGGCCGCAAACGCCACAAAAACAATCGTTTGATTCCATGTGCGCGTACTCAATAATCGCGCTAACTCAAGCAACATGGCAATGCCGGAGCCGTTATCGTTGGCGGCGGGAGCAAGACTCGTCGCATTTGTCGCATCTCCCTCACCTACCCGAGAGTCATAGTGTGCGCCCACAACGACTACGCCGGGATAGTTGCCCCTGCCCGGCAATGTAGCGACGATATTCTGCTGATTGGCGGTCAATCCACTAAAAAGCAGCGGGAAGTTCTGAAACTCAACATTTAAGCGACCTAGTCCAACTCGCTCAAATTCGCTAAAAATCCAACGCCGTGTTGCCCCAATGCCAAAATCGTCACGTTGCGTTTCACTAAAACTATTGCGTGTTCCAAATGATTCCAATTGCTGTAAGTATGCTTTTAGCTGTTGGTCAGAGACATCATTCAGCAACGCTGCGATGTCACTGTCCCGACTCGGCAAGATAACATCTTCGCTAACAATCGCGGTAAAATTGTTATTTGTATTTCCAATATCGGCAATGCGTGTGCCAACTGGGATGGCTGTGATGTCAATTGGCGGGATCGTTGGGGCAGGTTGAGGAAAGATCAGTGAACACCCCGTCAGCAAAATAAGCGTTGAGAACAACCAGAAAATCAAACCAAACCGCACAATAGCTTCTCCCATAAAAAAAGACCTCACCGCATTATAGCTGTCATGAGGTCATCTTGTTATGCTGCTACCTTAAACGTGTGCAAAAATGTGCAACACGCGATAAGTACCTGCTTCATCCACCGTCGCCGCAAGCGGTCTTAC
>CAYMGE010000133.1:0-13901 GCA_964389925.1 uncultured Ardenticatenaceae bacterium | reverse complement strand
CTTCTACGTTATTTCAATCTTCTCTTTTTTGCAATTTTTACGCGAACGGTGAGTACGTAATCACTTCGGTCAATGATTGTGTAACGCTTATAGCAGCTTCCGCAATGCCGCATGTGGTAACGCTTGCATGACGGCATGTTGCATTCCATCATTGCAAAGACAAGCAAGACCAATTTGGCGATCTGGCACAATCATCAAATATGAAGTAAATCCATAATCGCTGCCTCCAGCCGAAACGAACTGTCGCGCTGCTTTATCAGCCCAATCAAACCCCGTCGCCCAAGGTTTATCTCCATGTATGATTGACACGCCTAACCCAGTCAGAGCGTGCTTTTCACATGCGAGTTGAAAAAATGTTTCTAGCATCATCCGTAAACTTTAACCTAAAAGGGTGTCAAAGCACAGGCAAGGTTTGACACCCCCAATGAACGCTCTATAATGCCGCCCACACATGGCACGCAATACAAATCGTTATCAAAACATTCTCGTTGAATCCGCTCGCCTCTTTCGCCGCAAGGGCTTTCTCGCCACCTCCATTCGAGACATCGGCGATGCGCTCGACATCACTTCCGCGGCCCTCTACTATCATTTCAAGAACAAGGATGAACTGCTGGAGGCAGTCATGGAACTTGCGCTGGACAGGTTGCGCGGGGCGATTGAGGAGGCGACATCGGCCGACAATCACCCCGCCCTCAACATTCGTCAAGCGATGCGAGCGCACCTGCGGATCAGCACCGAATATCAAAATTTTGCCATTGTACTGTTGCAGGAGATTCGTCATCTTAGCCCAGACGCACGCGGGCGGGTTGTCGCCAAACGAGATGCGTATGAGGCATTATGGACAGACTGGTTTATCGAAGCACAAAAAGTGGGGGTTTATAAGCCGCACGTCGATGTGCGCCTTTTGCGCTTGCTAACCTTTGGCGCGATCAATCTGGTGGTCACATGGTTTCAGCCAACAGGGAAGTATTCGGCCGAGCAGATCGCCGACATGCTCTATGAATATGCCAGCAATGGTGTCATGCAACCCGGCCTCCTCGAAACCCTTTCATCTTCTCAAACTTAAGCGATCTACCATTATGTCCAGAAAATAGACTGTTTTTTGTATGTTTTGTTCCTGAATCTCCACTCAAAAGTGGTTACAATAGCACGAACAGTCAAATCCCCGCAGAAGAAAAGGATTTGAGCGGCTAGTTGCTAGAAGAAAAGGGGGCAACTCATACGTTTTTTCGCTAGCCGCTTGCGCTTTATGCGCGTCAGAACAGTTGAAGTGTAGCATCGTACCAGGAAATCGTCTCATGTTGACCCTTGAACGCGCAACCATTAATTCTCAACAATCTGCTCTCGATCATGAATGGCTCGTCACTAATGGCATTGGTGGCTATGCGAGCGGGACCGTTGCGGGTGTGCTAACCCGTCGCTATCATGGTTTACTAGTCGCCGCCATCGAGCCGCCTGCCAAGCGAAATTTGCTTGTCGCAAAGTTTGATGACACCGTTCAGTATGATGGTAAAAGCTATACGCTCTTTGCCAATAGTTGGTCGCCCAACACCGTTTTCAAAAACGGCTTTATCTATCTCGACAGCTTTCGTCTGGAGGGAACAACACCCGTCTGGAGCTACGCGCTGGGAGATGCACTCTTGGAGAAACGTATCTGGATGGCTCAAGGCGAAAATACAACCTATATTCGTTATGATCTTTTGCGTGGGCGTGTGCCGTTAACATTGAGTGTCAAGGCAATGGTTAACTATCGCAGCTACCACAGCACAACACGCGGCGGTTTCCAAATGGATGTTTCGGCCGTCGAACGCGGTGTAAAAGTGATAGCGAATGCAGATGCCGTGCCTTTTTATATTTTGAGCGACCGTGCCACAAGCAAACCTCAACATAGCTGGTATCGGAACTACTATCACGCGATTGAGGTCTATCGCGGATATGTTGAACGGGAAGATAATCTGTTCGCGGCCGATTTTTCAGCCACGCTCGAACCAAATGAATCTGTTTGTTTTGTCTGCACCACAGAAGAGAATATCGAGCTTGACAGCTCCCGGTCTTATGCAAGTCAAAAGGAGCATGAGGCACAACTACTGCTGAACGTCAATGAAAAATGGTCGTTTGATCCAGTCATTCCAGCCAAAAAAAGTGCTGATTTCATCAAGCGTGAAAGCTATGTCGCCAACTATGCCATGAACGATACGCTGCCAGAGGTGCTAAACCGCATTCGTCATTTGGTCTTAAGCGCAGATCAGTTTATTGTGGCACGAACCACGAACGAAAATCCAGACGGGCGCACGGTGATTGCGGGATATCCATGGTTTGGTGATTGGGGACGCGATACGATGATAGCACTGCCGGGCTTGACGTTGACGACTAATCGGCCGACTATCGCCCGCAATATCCTCAAAACATTTGCTCAATTTGTTGATCGTGGCATGTTGCCCAATCGTTTCCCTGATGAAAATGGGGAAACCGAATATAACACGGTTGATGCCACCCTTTGGTATTTTGAAGCGATCCGCGCCTATCACGCCGCGACAGGGGATGATTCGCTGATCGTTGAACTATTCCCCATTTTGCAGGAGATCATCGAACAGCATCAAAACGGCACGCGCTACAACATTCGCAAAAGTCATGATGATGGCCTGCTGCACGCAGGAGAAGATGGGGTGCAGCTAACGTGGATGGATGCCAAAGTAGATGGATGGGTTGTCACGCCACGCATCGGCAAGCCGGTTGAGATCAATGCGCTCTGGTACAACGCGCTGCGTTCGATGGCAGACTTTGCCCAACTTATTGGCGAACCGTCTGATGTCTATGCAAAGGAAGCAGGCTGTGTCAAGACTGGGTTTAGCAAATTCTGGTATCAGGCGGGTGGGTATCTTTACGATGTCGTCAATGGGGCGCGTGGTGGGGATACGAAAATTCGGCCGAATCAACTGTTCGCCGTTTCATTGCATCATTCGCCGTTGTCGGCCGAGCAACAGCGTTCTGTCGTCGAAATCTGCGCTCAACATCTCTACACCCCGCACGGTTTGCGTTCACTCTCCCCCAGCGATCCAGAGTACGTCGGAGAATACGGTGGCGACCGACACAAGCGGGATGCAGCCTATCATCAGGGAACGGTCTGGGGCTGGCTGATTGGGCCTTTCATTGCCGCCCACATGCGCGTCTATAACGATCCTGTCGCCGCACGTTCTTTCTTGCTTCCACTATTACGCCACCTCAAAGATGCGTGCGTCGGGCAGATCAGCGAATGCTTTGATGGCAATGCGCCGTTCACGTCGCGTGCCTGCTTCGCCCAAGCATGGAGTGTCGCGGAAGTACTGCGTGTTTGGGAATTGACAGACCCATAAATGCCTCGAAGCGAGATGGGAGACAAGGAGCAAAATGAAATTTGTAAAGTTAGGCCGCACAGGCCTCAAAGTATCAAACATCTGTTTAGGCACGATGCAGTTTGGCTGGTCGGCCGATGAAGCCACTTCTCACGACTTGCTCTCACATGCAATGGCGTTGGGTTGCAACTTTATTGATACGGCCGATATTTATTCACGCTGGGCAGAGGGCAATGATGGCGGCGTGAGCGAGACGATCATCGGCAACTGGTTGGCAAACGGTGGCGTGCAGCGCGACCAGCTTGTGTTGGCGACAAAGGCGCGAGGGCCGATGGGAGATGGCCCCAATGACAGCGGGCTGTCACGCGGGCATCTGATGAACGCTGTCGATGCGAGTTTGCGCCGTCTACAAACAGATTACATCGACCTGTATCAGACGCACGCCCCCGATGATGAAACACCGCTCGATGAGACGTTGCGTGCGTTAGAAGATATGGTGCGGTCGGGAAAGGTGCGCTATGTGGGATGTTCTAACTACTCTGCATGGAAGCTGATGAAGTCGCTCTGGATCAGCGATGTGAAAAATATCGTGCGCTATGACAGCCTACAGCCTCATTACAGCTTAGTTAACCGGGCCGAGTTCGAGCGCGAGTTGCAAGACGTTTGCCTCGATCAAGGGATTGGTGTCATCCCTTACAGTCCGCTTGGGGGTGGCTTCTTGACAGGCAAGTATCGACGTGACAGCGATTTACCAGATTCAACGCGAGCGCAGCGCATCAAAGACCGCTACATGAACGCGCAAGGGTTTGCCATCATCGACAAGTTGAAAGAGGTTGGCAACGAACATGACGCAACGATTGCACAGACGGCAATCGCGTGGGTGATCGCTAACCCCGCCGTATCGAGCGCAATTATTGGGGCAAACTCACGGCAGCAGTTAGAAGATACGGTCAAGGGGGGCGCGGTGCAGCTTTCGGCCGAACAAAAAGCCGCATTAAATAAGGTTTCCACGTGGCAATGACCCAAAGAGAGATGCGTATTGTAGAATTCTCTCGATGAGCGAAGAAACCAAAACAAAATTTGTCCCATGTTCGCGCTGTGGTGCGCCCGTGCTGCCTAATCTGGCAGAGTGTATGATTTGTGGTAAGGAAGACCCGGGTCGGCTGGCGAACAATTTTCTCGGCCGAAAATACGTCGAGTATCGTCAGCAGCAGCGCAAACGGGGTAAAGCAACTGCCTCTTTTGAATTTCCTACCTCCCTTGACCAATATCGCTATCTTTTCAAAGGTGCATTTGCCATCTCAAATATGCTCATGGCTGTGACGGTCGTGTTATATCTGTTGGCACTGTTAATAGATTTAGGCAATATCTCACTCCATGCAGGTGGGTTGAGTCTTCTTGTGCCGAGTGCAGATGCCGTCATTCGGCTTGGTGCAACAGGACGCATTCCGTTGATGTTTGGGCGCGTTTGGTCATTTTTGACAGCCCCGTATCTCTCGACAAATTTACTCGATGCCGGCATTAACGTGCTGTGGCTATTTTCAATTGGTCGGCTAGTCGAACGCTTTTTTGGCGGCGCACAGACATTTTTGCTCTATGCTGCAAGTGGCATTGTGGGCGGCATTGTGGGAACGTTATTTGGTGCAGGCGTGATGACGGCTGGCTCACCGGCTCTGTTTGGACTATTTGCGGGGTTAATTGTTTTCGGCCGAAATATGCACGATTCTGTTGGCGATCAGCTTGTTCGACAAGGCATCATGCTAGCTGTCATCCTGTTGCTATTCGATCTGCTCGGCTCCATCTCAAATCTCTTTGCCGACATCGGCGGTGCCGCGGTTGGCTTTGGATTAGCTACGCTGTTTATCCAAAATCTAGCCTTACGCTATGATCCGGTCACAGATCGGGCTGCGAGAGCCACTGCAATTGCATCTGCCGTCTTTCTGTTTATTGGTCTGATAATCCCTTTGTCATTGTTCTAGCAATTCATTTTTAGCAATCGAATAATGAGAGTGCTAAAAATCACGATATTTAACTTGGTTCCAATGCAAAATAACATTCATCTTACTCGCATCCTACCTTTTTTGCCTATAATTCTACCTATTGATAACTAAATATCAGAAAGTCGTTATTAGACATTAGTACCAATGCCATCCAAACATGGGCGGCGATTTTTATTGAGGCGTAGCCTATTCATTGAGGGAAACCCATGCGATTTGACAAATTTACGGAGCGGGCGCAAGATGCTGCCGCGCGTGCTTACGAGATTGTGCAGCGGTTTAGTCACACCCAAGTTGACACCGAACACCTTCTCCTTGCCCTTTTAGAACAGACAGACGGCGCAATTCCCCAGATTTTGGAGATGTTGAACGTCGATAACACCGCGATGCGTGATCGCGTCGAACGGGAAATGAAAAACAGCCCGAAAGTTTCCGTTTATGGTGGGGGCGTTGGGCAAATCTTCTACACACCACGCATTCGCACCGTGCTGGAGCTTGCACAGCGCGAAGCAAATAATCTCAAAGACGAATATATTTCAACTGAACATATTTTTTTGGCGATGTTGGCAGAACGCAACACGCCAACAGCGCGTATTTTGAGCGAGCATGGCATTTCGCGGGATAAGGTGTTGGACAGCGTGCGCCAGATTCGCGGCGGCAAGCGTGTGACAGATCGCGGTGCGGAGTCGCGCTATCGCACGCTCGACAAGTTCTCGCGTGATTTGACACAGTTAGCAGAGCAAGGAAAGTTAGATCCGGTCATCGGCCGATCACAAGAAATCCTGCGCGTCATCCAAGTTCTCTCGCGTCGCACGAAGAACAATCCTGTCCTGATCGGTGAAGCTGGCGTTGGTAAAACAGCCATCGTTGAAGGACTCGCCCAAAAGATCAACGACAACGACGTTCCTGAAAATCTGCTCAATAAGCGCGTCGTATCGCTCGATTTGGGCGCGATGATCGCCGGCAGTCGCTTTCGTGGTGAGTTTGAGGAACGCCTCAAAAGCGCGATGGAAGAGATCAAAGAGGCGCAGGGTGAAATTATCCTCTTCATTGACGAGCTACACACCGTCGTTGGAGCTGGTGCGGCGCAGGGCGCAATGGATGCTAGCAACATGATGAAGCCCGCGCTCGCACGCGGAGAGTTGCAAGCTGTCGGTGCGACAACGCTGGATGAGTTCCGCCAATATATTGAAAAAGATGCCGCGCTCGAACGTCGTTTTGCCCCCGTTCATGTCGATGAGCCAAGCGTGGACGACACAATTTTGATGCTGCACGGTCTGCGCGGGCGTTATGAAGCCCATCACGGCGTGACTTACACCGAGCAGGCGTTAGAAGCGGCCGCCAAACTATCTCACCGCTATGTAACAGAACGACGGTTGCCCGATAAGGCAATCGACCTAATCGATGAAGCCGCTGCCAAATTGCGCGTTGCGCTACATACGCTGCCGGCCGAATTGAAAAAGGCCAAAAACGCCGTCGATCAGATTAAGCTAGAAGAGGAAGAAGCGCATACCGTCCGCGACTATGAGCGTGCAGCGACAAAACGCGCCGAGCGTTTGCGCTTGGAAAATGAATTCCAGATGCAGTATGACGCATGGCAGGCAGAGAAAGGGCTAGATGAGGTGGTCGATTATGATGACATCGCCGATGTGATTGCGATGTGGACAGGCATTCCTGTTAAGCAGATGAAAGAGACGGAAGCAGAAAAACTGATAAATATGGAAGAGCGTCTCCACGAGCGGCTCGTTGGTCAGGAAAAAGCGATTGAGGCGTTGTCGGATGCGATACGGCGCAGTCGTAGCGGGTTGTCTGACCCACGTCGGCCGATTGGCTCCTTCATCTTTTTGGGCAGTTCCGGTGTCGGTAAGACAGAACTCGCCAAAGCGTTGGCTGAATTTCTGTTTGAAGATGAGGACGCACTCGTTCGCATTGACATGAGTGAGTACCGCGAGGCACACACCGTTAGCCGTCTGTTTGGGTCGCCTCCCGGCTACGTCGGCTACGATCAAGGTGGTCAGCTAACGGAGCAGGTACGCCGCAAACCGTACAGCGTCGTGCTATTTGACGAAATCGAAAAGGCGCATCCCGATGTTTGGAATACACTTTTGCAAGTGTTAGATGATGGACGTTTGACCGATGGTCAAGGGCGCGTTGTCAACTTCCGCAACGCCGTCATCGTGATGACCAGCAACGTTGGCACGAGCTACATCAAGGGTGCTGGTGCCGTTGGCTTCGCGGGAATGCACAGCCGCGATAACGACACGGCACGCTCACACAAAAAGATTGACGAGGCGTTGAAACGCACATTCCGCCCAGAATTTATCAATCGCATCGACGAAATTATCATCTTTGAGCAGCTCACTGAGGAGCAGGTGATCGAGATTGTCGATTTGCAGTTGAAGGAGATTCAAACGCGCTTGGCTGAGTACGAACTCGCAATCGAGCTGACGCAGGCCGCGAAAGAGTGGATGGCGCGTGAGGGATATGACAAAGACTTTGGCGCACGTCCTCTGCGTCGCGCTCTGCAACGCTATGTCGAAAGCCCACTTTCTGTCAAAATGCTCAAGGGCGAAGTCGAGAAGGGTGACATCATCTTGGTCGATGAGCAAAATGATGAGATTGTGTTTGTGCGGCAGGAAGCTAGCGAGGCGCGGAAATCGGCCGAAAACCCCTTCGTTTTCGCCTAAAACCATCAGTCACAACTTACCAAACAGGGGCAGTTTCTAACCGTAAATTTATGAATTTGAGGGGGTAACGGTTCGTCGTGGTCGCTTTAACAGGCAGAAAACCGCCTAAAAGCGTTATTACCAACCCCTCAAAATTAGACTATGCACCCAAACAAAAGTATTTGAGTATTTTGGCAAAGGCGTACAGAGTAAGTTGGGGTCTTTTTCTCTGTCTCATTTTACTCGCCTTGAGCCGTCAGCCACGCTTCATCCACGACGGTAACGCCCAACTTTTCCGCTTTTGTCAGCTTGCTCCCCGCTTTTGCGCCTGCCAGCAAATAGTCCGTTTTTTTGCTGATAGACCCCGACACTTTGCCGCCGGCCGCCTCGATAATCGCTTTTGCCTCATTGCGCTTGAGCGTCGGGAGTGTGCCGGTGATGACAAATGTCTTGCCTTCAAATGGCTGAGAGTCGGCCGCTTCAACGCGTTCAACGACGAACTGCAACCCAGCCTCACGCAATTTCTGTAAAACTTTTTGGTTGTGTTCGCTTTGGAACCATGCGATAACGGACGCAGCAATACGAGGGCCGACCCCCTCAATGGCGGTTAGCTGCTCCTCATTTGCCTCTGCCAGCGCATCAATGCTGCCCACTTCATCGAGTAGCAAGCCTGCAACCGTGCTGCCGACAAAGCGAATGCCAATTGCCGTTAAGACACGCTCGGCCGGCTGCTGCTTGCTCAGTTCAACACCGGTCAGAAGATTATCGACCTTCTTTTCTTTGAAACCCTCCAACGCTAGCAGGTCATCGCGGTCGAGATAGTAGATGTCGGCGATGTCATGGATGAGACCATTTTCAGCTAGCTGTGCGCCCGTCTTTGAGCCGAAGTTGCGGATGTCGAGGGCGGATCGGCCGACGAAATACTCGACGCGCCGCACCAACTGAGCGGGACACGCGCTGTTTTCGCAATATATCGCCACTTCATCGACGGGCTGCACGGTTGGCTCACCACAGGCTGGGCAAACGGTTGGTGGTTCAATGAGCCGTTCGCTGCCATCGCGCAAGCTCTCAACGGGGCCGATGATATACGGAATCACGTCACCGGCTCGTTTGATGACGACCGTATCGCCAATGCGAATATTCTTGCGGGCAATTTCGTCAAAGTTGTGTAGCGTCGCATTGCGGACGACGACCCCGCCCACCTCGACGGGCGCAAGGTTGGCGAGCGGCGCGAGGATTCCCGTTCGGCCGACGTTGACCTGCACATCAAGCAGCTTCGTCGTGCGCTCCTGCGCGGGAAATTTCATCGCAATCGAGCCACGGGGGTCTTTGCCAGTGAAGCCGAGCGCGTCGGCTAGCGGTCGATCATTGATCTTAATCACCAACCCATCAACCTCATAGTTGATCTTTTCACGCAGTGCCAGCCAGTCCTCGTAAATGCTCAATATCTCTTCGACGGACGCAGCATGACGGTCATCATCTGGAACGGGAAAACCCCACTCGCGCAACAGAACGAGCCGCTGTGTTTGCAGCGCGGGGAGTTCGATGCCGTCTGCCAAGACAATATCGTAAATATAGGCAGAGAGCGGCCGGGCAGCCGTCACGCTGGAATCGAGCTGGCGCAATGCACCCGACGCAGCATTACGTGGATTCATGTACGTTCGTTCACCTGCATCAGCGAGACCACTGTTAAATTCTTCCCATTTGTCGAGCGGAAAGAACGCCTCACCGCGCACAACGAGACGGCTAGGCACGATGGCATTACTTTCAGGGTTGACAGGAATTCGTTGTGGCAACTGATTGAGCGTTCGCAAATTGGGCGTGATCTTTTCGCCAATTTCGCCATTGCCGCGCGTCGCGCCCAGCGTGAATGCACCATCTTCATATGTCAAAACGATGGTCAAACCGTCGATTTTTGGCTCGACTGTAAAATCGAGCGCGGTGCTGTCCGGCAGGAGTTTGAGCGTGCGCGTATGCCATGCTTGTAGCTCTTCGGCCGATAACGCCTTCGCCAAACTCAACATGCGCGTGACGTGCTGCACCTTCTCAAACTTCTCCTGCACCATACCGCCAACCCGCTGTGTCGGCGAGTCTGGCGTGATCAGTTCGGGGTTCGCCTGTTCAAGCGCACCCAACTCGTCAAATAGCGCATCGTACTCTGCATCTGTCACTTGTGGGTCTTCTAGCACGTAGTAGCGATAGATGTGGTAGTTGAGCGTGTCGCGCAGTTGGGCGATGCGCTCGGTCGGCGTGGGATCAAATAGTGTGGGTTGTGACATAATAGATGAGCTAAGTTGGTAGAACGAGACAATGAACCGTATTGCGTAAACTGAACACGCAAGACATCATCAGGAACTTACGCCACTGACTCTAAAGCGATGACTTTATCAAGGCGGCGTTGATAGCGCGGGTGGGGGAGAAAATCGGCCGCTAAAAACCCCTCGACCAACTTAAGTGCCAAATTTTCACCCACGATAGTGCCGCCGAGACAGAGAATATTCATGTTATCGTGTTCGACACCTTGAGCGGCCGAGTAAATATCATGGCAGAGACAGGCGCGTGCGCCGGCGATTTTGTTGGCAGCGATGCTTGCGCCAACACCGCTTCCACAGATCAAAATCCCTTTAGGCGCATCGCCTGCAACGACGGCACGGGCGACGGCGGCTGCGCTGTCGGGATAATCATCTGTTTTGATGTACTCGTGTGCGCCTACGTCGATTATGTTGTGACCGGCCGCTTGCAACTTGGCTTTTAACGTTTCTTTGAGGGAAAACCCTGCGTGATCGGCTCCAATGACTATGTTCATATTTGTTCCAAACGATTTTAATTTATGCTGTAAATTCCATCTATGATCGAAAGAATTACCGCTTGTGAATCGTCTAGGATTATACGACAATGAAAATAGCATTTGAAACCCTTACATAAGGAGTATAGATGAATCCTCTAGTTGAACTACATCAACATGGACAGAGCTTTTGGTACGACAACATGCGCCGTCAATTTCTATTTGATGGAACGCTTTATAACCTGATCGTAAATGATGGATTGCGTGGTGTGACCTCCAATCCCTCGATTTTTGAGAAGGCGATTGGCGACAGTGATGATTACGACGGGCATATCGCGCAACTCGTCGCTGATGGCAAAGATACGGATGCAGTTTATGAGGCGTTGGTCATTCGTGATATTCAGATTGCGTGTGACATGTTTGCCAACCTGTATGAAGAGTCAAGCGGTGGTGATGGCTTTGTGAGCCTTGAGGTGTCACCACATTTGGCGCGGGACACGGAGGGAACGTTGCGCGATGCGCGACGGCTGTTCGAGGCGGTCGATCGGCCGAATCTCATGATCAAAATCCCCGCCACGCAGGCCGGCATCCCCGCCATCGAACAGGCAATTAGCGCAGGCATCAACGTCAACGTCACGCTCATGTTCAACATGGATCATTATGAAGCGGTCGCGCAAGCGTACATCGCGGGGTTGCACCAACTGCTTGACAACGGTGGAGACATCTCAAAAGTCGCATCTGTCGCCTCGTTCTTCATCAGCCGCGTTGATTCAAAGATCGACAAGCTGCTCGACGAAGCGGGCAATGACTCACTTAAAGGCAAAATCGCCATCGCCAATGGCAAGGTCGTTTATCAACGTTATCAGGAGATATTTGGTGGCGAGCAGTTTGCGAATTTGGCAGAAGTGGGAGCCGCTCCTCAGCGCGTTCTATGGGCTTCCACCAGCACAAAAGACCCAGCCTATCCCGACACTCTCTACATTGACGAACTGATCGGCGCAGACACCGTCAACACGATGCCGCCAAAAACAATCGACGCATTCCGCGACCACGGCACAACTTCAGTTACGTTGACAAAAAACGTTGATGAAGCCAGTTCACAGCTAGATGAGCTGGAAGAGATCGGCATTTCGCTCAAACAGGCAACTGAAGAGCTGCAAGATGAGGGTGTGGACAAATTCGCTGCGTCGTTTGATGAACTGATGGAAACGCTCAAGCAAAAAGTGAGCAGTTACCAATAAACAATTTACGATTTAGTAACCCAAGTTGTTACCAACCCTACTTTTCTCTCTGTAGCCTGTGTCTTCAGGCACAAGCGGGACACAGTAGCAATTTGAGTTAGCAAGTGTCTATGCCAATCCTAGCTCCTTCTGTCTTATCGGCCGACTTCTCCCATCTCGCCCAAGACCTGCACGCTGCCCTTGATGCGGGCGCAACACGCCTACACATCGACGTAATGGACGGCCGATTTGTGCCAAACATCTCGTTTGGGTTTCCCGTTTTAGAGGCAATTCGGCCGATTGCCGCTCAGTACAACGCCACCTGTGACGTGCATCTGATGATCGTTGAACCTGAAAAGTATGTCGATCAATTTGCAAAAAGTGGTGCAGACTTTATTTCAGTTCATGTGGAGGCCACCGCGCATCTTCATCGTGCTATTCAGCAGATCAAGGAGAGCGGCGCAAAGGCCGGCGTTGCCATCAACCCGCACACGCCCCTCGTCATGCTTGAAGAAGTATTGCCAATTGTCGATCAGATCGTTGTCATGTCGGTCAACCCTGGCTTTGGCGGTCAGTCATTTATCCCTTCAATCTATAATAAGTTGCGACGGCTGCATACCTCTTTAGCGGGGTTGGACAACACGCCATTTGTCGTTGTAGATGGAGGAGTTAAGCTGGGGAATGCGGCCGATGTGTTGGCTGCTGGTGGCAATGTCTTAGTCGCGGGGAGTGCCGTCTTCGACGGCAAAAACATTACCGAAAACGTCAGGGCATTTCAGACCATCATAGACGGCGATTAAACGGGTCGCGCTTGGGTGGCGGAGCCTGATAACCGAGAAAAATCAGCGTTCCAGCGACACCGAGCGCGATGCCCGCAACGATTGGCGGAATGAACTGCGGGTCGATCAGGGGAGGGGCTTCCTCTCCCTCTTCTAATTCTTGCTCGCCAATTCCCAACCGTTGTAATAGAGATGTGAAGAAGCCAGCGTCTTCTTCGTCACTGTCTTGGGCAAAGGCAGTGGGTGTTAAGAGTAGGCAGAGGGTGAGAATTAGGAGGAGTTTTCGGCCGAGTTTGAAACGAATATGCCACATCATCTTTCCACAATACCCTAATTCCCCAAATTGTCATTCATCTTTGCCGAATCCTCAATAAATATCTAACACGACAACAACTTATGAAATTCATACACAGTGCTTCGCAACTTTCTGTGAAACTCGGCGTAAAGTAATTAGATTTCAAAAATGACAAACAAAGCGGATTTACCGCCAAAGGAAAAATATCATGGCTTCTAAACAACTCGTTCGCCCCAAAGAAAATCGTCAAGTTGCTGGTGTTGCCGCGGGATTGGCAAACTATTTCGGTATTGATACGACGCTTGTGCGTCTCATCTTCGTGGCATCCCTCATAACATCATTTCCGGGTGTTTTGGCTTACATCATTTTGTGGATAGTCATGCCAGAAGAGGATTATGTCCCAACCCCGAATGGTTTTGACCCAGATGAGATTATCGTTGAAAAAGGTGGCTAACAGCCAACACAGGTAGCACCCGGTAGAACTAGGCTTAAGTGTGTTTGGGGGAAAACGAGAAAAAAAGAGACATGTAACATACAACTTTGTAAGCACACAAAAGGTATGAAAAACATGTCTCCGGAAACTCAATTTTGCCCCAAAACATGGCCGTTGGCTCAATAAATCTTTTTCTCTTTTCTTCAACCTCCTCTCTTTTTTCGCCAAACTCAACCTCGTTATAGGGTTCAAAAGACTATGGAAAACATTCCAGCGTATGCAGGAATCCATGCTTCGGGGTGGTTGTTTCGGGAATTGTTGAGCATTAAAAAATTAAACGTAGTACGTGGTACGTGGTACGTGACCAAATACGCATCACGCACCACGCACCACG